>JBCCQN010000038.1:0-47650 GCA_039024315.1 Bacteroidota bacterium | reverse complement strand
GTACCGGTACAAGCATAGCCAATTTGGCCGTCGCCTAAATCTTCTTGCATCAGGCGCAGCGGTTTGCCGATACTGATCGCATGGCCCATGCCACTTTGCGGTCCAGAAGGCGCCACTACAGTAACTTCAGCGAAGGCTTTTGCCGCTTCAATCAGGTTGTGGATCCCCGGTGCGTGGATGCCGTCGTCATTTGAAATCAGGATGTGCTTCTTTGCAGCCATAAAGAGTAGATAATTAGGCGTTGATTAGGGCGGCAAATTACACAAAAAACCGATCCACCTGAGGGCAGACCGGTTATTGACACACTACTACTGAAAACGTACTACTATTACTTATTTTTTAAAGGGAGAAGTGCTGATTTTTTGATTTGTCGAATGCAAAACTCAATCCTTCAACAATTCAACAATTCATCAACTCCCCCAATCCCACTATTTTGTAGTGGTAGTGGTTTTTTTAGCTCTAGTGGTAGTCTTTTTTACCACAGCTTTAACGTCAGACTCTGTACCAGCGTCGATTTTCTTTTCGATGGCTTCGATACGGCTAACGATAGTTTCGAAGTCTTCTTTGGTCATGAACTGAGGAAAAATGGTACCTTTCTTCACGTTTTCAACCATTTCTTTGAGCTCACGCTCGAACTTCTCACGACGAGTTTCTGCTTTGTCTGCAAATTCGTCAACGATTTTTTTGCCTTCTTCTTCGCTTACTTTGCCTTTGCCAACGAGTTCGTCAACAGCTTCTTGCATTTTTTCAGCAGTGAGAGCAGCGATACCTACACCTGTGTAGAGAAATTTTTTGATCAATTCTTCCATGATATATTTTTTTTAAGTTTTTGAATTCGTGTTTGTCGATCGAATGATTTGTTCTTTTCAATCAAACTTACACTACCCACTATGCACAGCTTGTGCCAATAGGCTAAAACGGGCCAAAAACCCCTATTTGCTGCTAAAATTTCTGAAAATAACTGGTTTTCGTAGGCAATTAATTCTCGCTTGCTGTAAAAACTTCCGTTAGCTTAATTTGGCTCTGCCACTTGTGATGCTTCCAGTGATTTTGACTGCCAAGTGACCTGACATTTTGGGTGATGTCATGCTGCTTGCTGCTAAAATTTCTGTTGTGCTTTCAGATGTGCTATTTTGTCAGGCTTATTTGCTGTAAAAATTTCCGACTTTGATTTTAGCTTGATGTGTTTTATCGAAATGAAAATGAGAGCATTTGGTAGCTGCGTGCATGCATGCCGCAGCCAAGAGACAAGCGTTCTGCGAAGCAGTAAGCCAAACATAGATGCTTTGACTGCGCTCAAAAGGCAATTTGATCATGGATTGGTATATCCCCTTGCGACACAATCCCGAAAGCTTTCGCGGATGTGTCGCGACATATCGCAAATCACAGATTCGTATTCATTCCACCACTTCGGCCTGCATCCTTTGCTCCAAAAGCGCATAATAATCCGTCTGCATACGGACGAAAGGATCTCCTTCTTGATGTGGCACTCTGATGTTTTTGTTTTCGCGGGAGATATGCACTGCTTTGCTATTATCTGCAAGCTGCATGGCGAGGATCTCCGCGATCTCATTACGCAGGGATGGGTCTTCTAATGGGAAAATTACTTCTACTCTCCGGCTGAGGTTGCGAGTCATCCAATCGGCTGAGCCCAGAAACATCTCACTTTCGCCTTTATTGTAAAAGGTATAGATCCGAGCATGCTCCAAAAATTGATCTACTAGACGCGTAATCTTTATGTTATCGCTTAGGCCCGGTACAGCAGGTCTGAGACGACAAATCCCTCGGATGATCAGGTCGATTTTAACCCCTGCTTGACTGGCCTCATAAAGCAGCTCCATCATGGCTTCGTCTTCAAGATTGTTCATCTTGAGTAGCATGTAGCCTCTTCCTCCCTCTTTGGCATGCTCAATTTCGCGACGAATCAGAAACTCAAAGCGCTCCCGCATATTGAATTGGGCTACTAAAAGCTTTTTGAAGGCAGGTGGTTGATATGCTTGATTGTTGAGGTAGTGGAAGACTTCGATTAGTTCGTTAGTGATCGTTTGATCAGCAGTGAAATATCCATGATCGGCATAAATACGAGCCGTTTTCTCATTGAAGTTACCCGTACTTAAGAAAGCATAACGCTTTTCCCCTTCCTCCTCTTCTCTAGTAACTAGCGCCACCTTGGCGTGTACCTTGAGGCCGGGGATGCTGTAAGTGATTTTGACTCCCGCTTTTTCCATCTCCTTCGCAGAACGCAAGTTCGAGGCTTCGTCGAAGCGAGCCTTAAGTTCGACAAATACGGAAACGTCTTTACCGTTGAGCGCCGCTCGAATCAGGGCATTGACGATCGCACTATTGGAGGCGATACGGTATTGAGTAGTCTGGATGCGAGTTACTTTTGGGTCAACCGCTGCTTGGTTAAGAAAGCGGATGACATAATCATAGCTCTGATAGGGAAAATGCAGCATCCAATTTTGCTGGCGCATAGCCGAGAAAAGAGAAGTTCGGGCCTCTAATCCGGTATGTGGCAAAGGCGGAAAAGCCGCGCAGGCTAAGCGTTCCCCGAAGGGGTTTGGAAAACCAAAAAAGTCCTTGAAACTATGATAACGTCCTCCGGCCAAAAGCTCCCGCTTACGCAAATCAAAGGTCTCTTTAAGGTATTGCAGGAGGTTGGTCGGCATGGTGCTGTCATACAAAAAGCGGGAAGGAAAACCGGTATGTCGGCGGACCAAGCTCTTACGGATTTTATCGACTAAGTCGCCTTTAAATTCATCTTCGATCAGCAGATCTGCATTGCGGTTGAGTTTGATGCTATAGCTATTGACCACCATATAGCCCGGGAAGAGGTGAGGCAGATTATAGCGCACCACATCATCCAAAAACATGAAGTAATGCTTGTCTTCATGCATCGGAAGCTCCACAAAGCGAGGGAAATAGTGGGAAGGGATCTGCACCAAAGCATAGCGGGTTTTGCCCATAATGGTGGCTTCTCCGGTAGCGGCCTTGGCATCTTCCGGCTCAGTACGTTTGCGTTTAAGTTGTACCGCTAGGTAGATCGCATCATCCCGCAAAAAGTGCCGGACCTTGCCCTTGGCCAAGAGCTCTGGATGCAGCATGGGCATCACTTCTTGCTCAAAATAAGTCTTGACAAAGTTCTGCTGTTCTGGCGCTTGAGGCATCTCCCGCAAAAGGTGAATCCCTTCTTGAGCGAGTTCTGGTAAAATACTTTTAGAAAAAACCTCCCCAAATTCTTCTAATTGACGATTGACCTCTTTGTTGATGTCTTGTAACAAAATGCTCGGCAGAGTGCCCAACTTTTTGCGCTTCTTCTTTTTCATCAGTTGGAGACTCTGAATCGAAGCGACTCTGACTTTGAAAAATTCATCTAGGTTAGAGGCGTAGATAGCCAAAAACTTGATGCGCTCGTAGAGCGGCAAAGAAGGATCGCGGGCTTCCCAGAGCACACGATAGTTGAACGAGAGCCAACTGAGATCTCGGTTGAAGTAGCGGGACATAGGCGGAGCTTATTGCTCCGCAATGATACGAATCTCTCGGGCGAATTCCTGCGCGATTGCTGCTTTTCGTACAGGATTTTGGCTTAACTCAATCGCTTTGACGGCCCCAAAACCTGCATCTTCCCAAAGGCTGAAGTTGCGCGAGACGAGGGCATAATAGTACCACATCTCTGCATTTTGGGTATTGAGTTCAAGGGCGCGAGTGATAACCGGATTAGCCGCCTCATAAGCGTTTTGCGAAGCAAAAACCTCACATAGCTTCAAAATAGCAAACTGGTTTAGGGGATCGGCTTCGTTGAGTTGGCTAAGCAGCTCTACTGCATTGGCAGTATCTTGCTTGGCCAGAGAGATGAGGATTTGTACTTCTTTGGCTTGTGCGCTGCTATCTTTTAGAGTCGAGAAGATTTTTTCGGCCTCCCCTACCCGATCGTGCAAAGCGTATGCCTTGGCCAGCTCTAATTTGAGCTCTATATTTTCACTATCGGCTAGTTCGAGCCCATATTCTAGGTTTTCGATCGCAAAAGGGTCTTGATGGCGGTTGGCGATACGTCCCAATTCAAGATAGGGCGCGACGGTATTGGAATCTAGATTTTGGACCATTCTAAAGGCTTCCAAAGCTTGCAAATAGCGACCGGAGCTATCGGCATAAATCCCTACGCGGGTCCATTCATCTTGTTGGAGATCCGCACTCGGCCATTCAGTTTCAGCCAATAGCGGCTGCCCAATGGCGAGATAGAGCATGGACAACTCCCGTGAACTTGCTTCCCAAAGATCAAGGTCCTCAACTCGGACACTGCTCAAATGGGCAAAAGCCGAATCCCGCATCCCAAGATCTAGTTCCATTTTGGCGGCGAAAAGCTTGCCTTTGGGAATCCCCAAATCGCTCGCTCTTTGGAAATATTCACGCGCCATTTCGGGTACGTCTTGTTGGAAAAAACCACTACCTAAAAGCATATAGCCTCTGGCGGCATAGGCGGGATAGACATTGGCGAGACCTTCCATGCGACTGACCGCATATTCAACCGAATCATCCTGGAACATGCGCCAAGCATCCAAAACCGCTGCATCAGGTGAACCATTTTTGCGGCTCATGTCTTTGATGAGCATGGGGTCGATAAGTTCCCCACTATCAAAGTGTTGGAGCGCCCAGTTGTAATGCAAAAAGAAGTCTTCTGTATCTTGGACTTGAACGCGATCTATTTCAATTTCTTCACCGCTCACTAATGCATATTGTAAGGCATTGGTCATGGCGATATTGGAGGGCTCAGCAAGCTCGATAGAAGCCTTATAAAAGTCGGCCGCATCTTCTGGGCGGTCAAATCTTTGATAGACTTGGGCCAGATTACTGTAGGTGGAGGACGCATTGGGGTCCGCCTGCAGCGAACGCTGGAAGCTACGGATGGCAGAGTCGGCTAGGCCCAATTTAAGATAGAGCGTGCCGAGGTTATTGTTGAGGTAGGAGTCTTCGGCTTCGGCCGAACGCGCTTTCTTTAGTTCGTTGACTGCCGCATTTAATTTGCCTTTGACGATAAAGAGATTTGCAGCATTGATGCGAGCAAAAGGAAAATCATAGCTTTCTGTAGCTTGGCGATAGTGATAGCGAGAAGTTTGCGCCATCTTGGGATTGGCCAGAAGCAGGCTGGCAATATTGTAATGTGATTTGAGACTGCGGCTGGCGCTCGGGAGCGCGCGTTTATAAGCCTCAATGGCCTCTTGTCTTTGATCGTTTAGCAGTAAGTTGTCGGCTTTTTGATTGAGGGTATTATGAATCAGCATGCGCTGAAACTGAAAACCTTCGGTTGGGCCTTCTGCGATAAGAAAGCCGGCTACGCCGAACAAGAAAATGAGGAAATAAGGAATCTTGGGTCCTTCCCCTAACAGATAGTAGAGATTGATTTTGCGCCGCAGCAGCGGTAAGAAGTTGTAAAAAAGATAGAAGATATAGCCCACGCTCACGAGCGCAAAAAACATCGCCGCGTAGCGGTCGAAGTTTTTGTTAAAGATCAAATCCGTATATGAATAATTGAGCATCATAAAGCTCAATACTGCCACTACCAAACTCAGCAATACTAAAGTAAAAACTGATTGGCTGGTAAAGACATCTCGCGCGGGTTTATACAAATGCTGAGAAGTAAAGACTGTTACCAATGCACCGATTACTACTAACTGATAAGGTCTCACCTCTGGTCTAAACCAAGTAGCTATCTCTAGCGGGAAGTACTCGTCCACCCATCCAAAGGTCAGGAGTAACCATACTAAGAGTAGGAGTACAATGAGCGGAAAGGCCAGTCGAAAGCGCGGCTCTTGGCGATTGGTGGTAGCAAGTAAGATCAGATTGACGGGTTCCTTGGCGATGTATAGCAAAAAGACCAAAGTCAAGATCCCCATATAAGGGACTTCATTGGCGGCCATCTCATGCAGACCTACCCAGTCAGCCTGCAAGTATACGCCTCCTATCATCAGGAGATTGAGCACAAAAAAGGTCAGCACTCGCCAAGGCAGCTTCCAACGGATCATAAACATCTGGAAGGCATAGGCAGTGCCCAAGAAGACCACTAGCAGTCCCAAGCGTACCAAGAAAAAGGGATCCGCGCCATTATTCCCACTGGCCGGCCAAATATAGGACTCTACTCCCGTGAAGGTGAGAAATAGGACAAAAAGTAGGTAAAAGGCGTAAACCCAGCGGGAACGTATTTGGGTTACTACTGCTAGGAATATAGACCAGGCGATGATCTGTAAAGCCCAAAAAATCATGACAGGCGTTTGGGCGGGCACCAAAGCGCCAGCGCCATAAGAACTTAATTGGCGATAGGCGTTGAGCTCAACCGGAATTTCGCGATAGCGATGCTCGATCGTTTGTAGCTCTACTGGCACGACTTCACTATCTGCCAGTTCTAAAATCTCCATGGACCAAAAAGTGGGATTGGCATGATTGAACCATGTCAGTCCACCAACAATGAGGGCCCCCATCAACAGAATACCAAATAGCAGACGGTTGAAATTGGAGAAGGCTTTTAAGAAATAATTTATTGGAACAAAAGGGAGTCTCTTGAGATCCATTTGAAATGCTTTGGCTTGAATTTGCTAAGGCTGAAAGGGTCCACAAACCCTGTCAGCCTTATGTGCAGCTTAGCGTCATAACGCTAACGCAAGTTAATGCAAAAGTTACAGCTTTTATTTGCTAACTACTTTTGGTACCCTGAAAAAAGCCTCATTACGCGACGGAGCGTTCTGCAAAGCAGACTCCCTATCCATAGGCGGAACAGGTACGTCCTCACGCAAACGATTGACCTCTTCAGTCATATGTATTAGTGGCTCCACATCTTCTGTGTCCACCTCTTGTAAGCGGTCTACGAAATCACAAAGCTTCTGAAAATCGCTCTTCATCGCTTCGCGCTTGTCGGCTGGAACCTCCAATTTGGCCAGCTTACAAATCTTATCTAATAATTCGTCAGTAATCTGCATATCAACGCAACAAAGTTACATCACCTCTAAATACTTTTTCGCCAATCTGAATGACGTAAAAGTAAACTCCTTCTACCGATGGCTTGCCTTGTAGATTAATACCGTTCCAACTGAGTTGGCGACCTTCGTGCACTGGACGACCCCAGCGATCAAAAATCTGCATCAAAAAGGCCTCTCTGCCATCATAGGTTACCCTGAACTGGTCATTAATACCATCCTCGTTCGGAGTAAAGAGGTTGGGAATTAACAAACCTGGCTCGTAAATCACAAGTGGACCCAACTGGACACTATCTACACAGCCTCCAGCGTCAGTAATCACAAGGTTTACGACAAAGTCGCCTGGATTTTTATAGATATGCGTAGGATTGAACTCGGTCGATACATTCCCGTCGCCAAAGTCCCAATAATAAGAGCTGGCATTGCTCGAAAGATTGGTGAAAGCAACGGTGGCATTTGGCAGTGGTAAGGAATCCGGCAGGATAAGATCTGCTTCAAAATCAGCAATACCCGGCGTAGAAACCACAATCTGCTCATCAGCCGTTGTCTGTTGACAGCCTCCTTCACCGATCGCCGTAAAGCTCACGGTATAGGTTCCCGGCTCGGTATAGAGATGGTCTGGATTGGCTTCATTCGAAATCGGAGAGCCATCACCAAAGTCCCAAATGTAGTTGACACCTGCCTGCGAGTTTTCCAAAAAGCTTACTGCCAGCGGCGCACAACCATTGTCTAGTGAAAGCAAATAATCCGCATCAGGCAGAGGGTTGACGATCACTTCTACCACAGCTTCCGCATCACAAGCACCTTCTGAAACGGTCAATACATAAGTAGTGGTTTCATCAGGAGCTGCCATTGGACTGGCAAGCAGCGGATTACTGAGCCCTCGATTAGGCGACCATACATAGCTAGAGCTACCCAAGCCACCACTACCCGTAAGTTGGACAGAGTCTCCAGCACAGATGCGGTTGGTATCGGCTTCGCCGAACGCTTGTACTGGGTTGCTAACTGTTACCAAAATATCATCAGTCGCGGAGCAATCTCCCGCAGAAACTTTGAGGGTATAAAGGATGGTTTCCTGTGGATTGGCCTCTGGATCAGGGATAAACAAGCCCGAAAGACCCGTAGCAGGCGACCATTCATAGAAGACAGGGGAGAAGGTTCCTCCGCCTAAAGAATGCTGACCATTTAGTTGGATGGTGTCGCCCCGACAGATGGTTACATCTGGCCCAGCGCTGACTTTCGGTTGTGGTAAGACATTGACATCTACAGTGATGGGTGGGCTCTCACAACCAAAGTCAGAGGTGGCAACCAGAGTATAAGTAGTTGAACTCAATGGATTGGCCCAAGGCATAGCGCTGGTTGGATCATTGAGACCCGCAGCGGGCGACCATTGATAGGTATAAAATAATGCGGTGGAATCTCCACTAGCGGTACCGTTGAGTTGTACACTATCGGTATAGCAAATCTCTTGTACCGTACCCGGATCAGCCGTCGGTAAGGTACGCACTTTGACGGTTGTAGAGTCTGCGATACTTGGACAACCGTTCGACCAGGCGACAAAGAAATAAGTCGTAGTGAATGGTGGACTAACCTTAGAGACCGCAAAGCTCGAATCCGCAATCCCTGCTGCGGGTGTCCAAGCATAGGTATAGTTAGGGCCTGCCTGATTAGCAAAACCGTTCAGCGTAGCTGTATCCCCTAAGCATATCTCTCGGTCTGGACCTGCTTCTACCACCGGTCGCTCATTGACCGTAACGGTGATGGTACTGAGAGTATCCAGCGTGGTATTGAAACTCGAGCAACCATTGGCAGACTCCACCACCACGGTATAGATAGTGGTAGTATCAGGAGTGGCAAAAGGACTCGAAATAAAGGCATTGTTGAGCCCCGTAGGCGGTATCCATTCAAAGTTGTAAGGCCCGGGAGCCTCTTGCGGGTTGAGAATGACCGCTTCAAGACCTATACCCACGCCACCCTCACAAATCGTCTCGTCAGGACCGGCATCGACGATCGGCTGACGCAATACATTGACTTGTACGTCATCAAACTCAGAGGTACAGCCGTTGATATCGGTGATTTGGACAAAGTAAGTGGTGGTATCCGTAGGATTGACGATCGGATTGCTAACGTATGGACTACTTAGACCACAGTTACCGGGATCGTTACAGCCCCAAGAGTAGAAGTATCCGGGGGTGCCTCCTATCGGAGTAACGCTCAGTTGGACGCCGCCGCTCCCTTCACAGAAGGAGGTGTCCACACCCGCATAAGACTGGAAGCTGGTGTTGACCTTGATATTGACGGTATCTCTGGATATATCAAAGGGCGGACAGGTCGCTTTGTCGGTACCCGTTATGATCACTTGATAGGTACTACCCCCATTGGAGCAATCCGAAAGGAAGCAGAAGGTTCCCAATATGGAGTCGTTTTGCTGGGTTACGGTGAGAGAGCCTAAGTTCAAGCTGGTACCGCCAATGGTTTGGAAGTCCCAATCATATTCGACCCCATTGCCGGGCGTATTATCGGCGATGTAGAAGTCGTAGCAGACTTGGTCGCCTATCTCAATAAAGATGGTATTGCCTACGGTATTGAGTCCAGTAAGATCGCTACCAACGTTCGGCGCAGCCGTAACCGGATCACTTACTTTGACATATACTGTGTCAAAAACTTCGAGGATATTATTACACTCACCGTCGTCTTCAGCACGTACTATAAACTCGATTACCTGACCTTCATTGGCACATTCTGGCTCCCAACAGATGGTCGCCGTGAGCGGGTTATTACCAATTACAGTGAAGGTGGCAGGATTGCTTCCGGAGAAGACTGGGCTTACGGTGCTGCCGGTAAGGTTGTTGCCAAGGTTGATATCAGAAAAGACGACATCATAGCAGAAGGCCTGCTGTGCATCAACAAAGATGGTATCGCCATCAGTGTTCAAACCATTGAAGATATGAACCGAAGTCGGCGGATCATTGGGAGGTGTAACAATGTTGATGTAAACAGAATCGGAAGCGCCCAATTGGCTGGAGCAATCTGCATCATCTACTACGCCAAATTCTAGCAGCACAGTTTGTCCCACAAAATTACAGTCTGGCGTCCAACAGATTTGACCTGTGAGGGGATTGCCAGGCGTAAAGTTGAAAGAAGGGCCATTGGCTTGGTTGAAGATGGGCGAAATGGCGATTGCACTGAGGATATCGCCTGCATTGGGGTCATTGGCCGTGAAATCGAAACAAAGGTTCTCATTGGCGATGACGAAGATGGTATCATTGCTGAAGACATTACCCGTGAGATCGTAGGTGATCCCGGGACCATCGTTCGGTGGAACCGCAACACTGATATAAACCGTATCAAATATCTGCCCAATATTAGAGCAAACGCCTTCGTCTTCGGCCCCAAAAATGAGCTCTACAACGGTATTTTCGTAGCTACAATCCGGAATCCAACAGATGGTACCGCTGAGCGGATTGTTGCCAGTAGTATTGACGATTGGAGGATTGGGACCATTGAATATAGGACTCACGCCTATGAAGCTCAGTTGATCACCAAGATCTGGGTCAAAGGCAGTAAAATCGAAGCAGAGATTTTCTAAGGCATTGACAAAGATAGTGTCATTGCTAAAGACATTACCGCTAAGATCTGTGGTGATTCCCGGTGGGGTATTGGGGGGCACTTCTACTTTGATGTAAACCGTGGTCTGAGTAGGAAGCCCAAAATTACAGATGGAGCTATCTTTGGCCCCAATGCTAAGAGGGATGACTTGGCCTTCTAGGTTACAATCTGGTTCCCAGCAGACTTGTCCCGTAAGCGGGTTATTGCTGGTGATATTGAAGCTAGGCCCATTAGGGTCGCTAAAGATCGCGCTAATTGGGAAGGCCTCCAGAATGTCGCCATTATTGGGATCTGTTACGGTGAAGTCGAAACAGAAATTGTTGGTGGCAGGAATGAAAATAGTATCACCATTGGTCGTAAGGCCTGTCAAATCGGTAGTGATAGTGGGGGGAGCGTTCGGTGGAACCGTAATCACTACCCAGACGGTATCAAATACTACATTGGCATTATCGCAATCTTCGGGATCATTGGCCCCTATCACCAGCGGGATGGTCTGTCCATCATAATTACAAGAAGGCGTCCAACAGACCTGACCGATAAAGGGGTTGGTACCACTACCAGTAAGGGTGGCTGGTGGTGGGAAAAAGAAACCATTACCAAAAGCGGCACTGACGGTAAAGCCATTGACCTGATCGCTTGGGACGGGATCTTGAATCGTCACATCATAGCAAAAAGGTACACCTCCGTCCACAAAGATTGTATCACCGCTGAAGTTGAGCCCAGTTAGATCATGGGTGATGGTCGGAGGGGCTCCTTGCGGCAAACAGTTGAGCACGTGAATCTGGAAATCACGTCGGTTCTCACTGAGAAGTTGGCCGTTGCGCCATTCAAATACCGAGATCGAGAAAACGAAGATACCGGTCTGGTTGGGGGTAACGGTGATGAATCCCGTTTGCGCATCTATGGTAAAGTTGCCGGAACCAAAAGGATCTAAGAAGTTAAAGCCCGGCAAGAAAATAACATTATTATAAGGCGGTGGCCCCATGGGATTGGTCGTAGGATCTACGATAGGCTGATTGCCACCGAAGTTTGGATTACCAGCACCAAGGCCAGAAAAGTTTGTACCGGTATAAGGGTCGGTCAAGGCGTATGATAAAGAGTCTCCGTCAGGATCAATAGCTGAGTGATCGAAAGCAAACAGTTCATTGGAGCACAAAAAGATAGGCGGTACTTGTGTGAAGGTCGGCATGGAGTTACAAGTAGCCAAGTTGGAGGGAGGTACTTGTGCCAAGAACGTTACCCCTTCATTGAGAGGAGAACTGAGGTTATCGATGGCCTGATTACGGCAGCAACGGGCCCAAGCAATGTTATAGCCTTGGGTGGAAGGAGGCAGCGTAATGACGGTACTGTAAATCCCTTCTTCTACACAGAGTTGTGGGGGAGAAATAAAACAGTTGGAGAAATTGGCCTGAATTTGCGGTGTCTGAGGTGGTATGGGGACGCTGATAGTCTGAAATATAGAGCCAGTCTGCCCATTGAAAATAAACAAGGTAATAGTCGGATCGTAAGGAGCCTGTCCATTTTGGCAGTCTCGATACAATTTTAGGGTCAACTCATAAGTAGAGTTAGTAGGGTCCAAACACTCATAAAAGAGTTCAGCCCCGACAATGTGGGTTGCTCGGCTGTTTTGCCAGACTAAAAGCAGTGCGAACAGACCCAGAAGGGCAAGAAGGCGGCTCTTCATGCTAAAAGCAGATTATTGCGTTAAAATGTTAACAAAAGCTTGCAACGTACAGTTGTTTCATATAGGAATCGTCTGGTCTTAATATGGTTTAAGTTAGGACGGAGAATGTCCAAAATATGCTGTATAGATGACAATTTTAAGGAGACTTTCCCTACAATGATAATCTGAAGCTAGGCTCACTTTATGACGCCTAAGTAAGGTACATAATTTTTCTGATTAGATGTCAGTTCACTAGATTCCTTACGTATAAGACATTCTAAAAAAGAAAACTGTACTTTTGGGGGAATGTTTTGCCCCAGATCTTCGGATTTGTTCGAACGCATCAAATATGAGTGAGACACTCAAAAATATTCAAGCTCCCATCGCCAAAGAGTTGGTTCACTTTGACCGCTATTTTCGTTCGGCCATGAAAAGTGAGGTTGCCTTGATTGATCGGATCACACGTTATCTGATCAAACGCAAGGGCAAGCAGATGCGGCCGATGTTGGTTTTATTTAGTGCCCACATCTGTGGCGGTATCAATCCTTCTACCTATCGTGGGGCTGCCCTAGTTGAACTATTGCATACTGCGACTTTGATCCACGACGATGTCGTGGATGATTCTGAAAAAAGGCGTGGTTTTTTCTCCCTCAACGCTTTATGGAAAAATAAGATCTCGGTCTTAGTTGGAGACTTTTTGCTTTCTCGAGGGCTATTGATGGCCTTGGAACACGAAGACTATCTTTTGCTTAAGATTAGTTCTGAAGCAGTCAAAGAAATGAGCGAAGGCGAGTTGTTGCAAATGGACAAAACGCGCAAGCTTAATATAGATGAACCGGTCTATCTAGAGATCATTCGCCAAAAAACAGCCTCTCTTTTCGCTTCTTGTTGCCGGACGGGGGCCGCTAGTGCGACCAAAGAGCCTGATCAAATTGAGAAAATGCGTCTCTTTGGTGAGAAACTTGGGATCGCTTTTCAGATCAAAGATGATCTTTTTGACTATGGTGACCAAGATGTAGGTAAGCCTCGCGCTATTGATATCAAAGAAAAGAAGATGACGCTGCCGCTCATTCACGTGCTCAATAAGTCTTCTTGGAACGAACGTCGCAAAATCATCAATATCATCCGCAATCATAACACAAACCCCGCTAAAGTGCGTCAGGTGATCGATTTTGTCTATGACAACGGGGGAATTGACTACTCCCGTGAGGTGATGATGGAATATGTCGCTGAAGCCGAAGCGATTTTAAGTACCTTTCCGGATACTCCCGCCCGCACTTCTCTGCGAGAATTAATGCACTACGCAGTTACCCGCAAGAAATAATTCCGTCCCAACGACATCTTCTGGCATCATTTATGTGCCAGAGGCGTATTACTCGGCAATTTTGTTGCCGATGTATCTATTATTTTTTGAGTCGAATATTTGCGATTATCAAATTATAATATTTAGTTTTGTAAAGAATTAATACCTAATCAAATGAAAACAAACTGGTTACACATGCTTGGGATGGTACTCGTCCTAGCATTCGTTGTCGTAGGTTGCGAGGAAAAAACCGCAGCTGAGAAGGCAATGGACAAAGTAGAGAACGCCGCCGAAAAGGCTGGCGACGCAATGGAAGGTGCTGCTGAAAAAGCAGGAGATGCTATGGAAAATGCCGCTGAAAAAGCTGGCGAAGCCATGGAAAATGCAGGCGAAGCAGTGGGTGAAGCGGCAGACAATGCAATGGAAGCTGCTGGTGAAGCAGCCGACGAAGTAAAGGAAGCCGTTGAAGACGCTACCGATGGCGGCAACTAATTCCATTAACTAGAAATTGATTTCCGGCTAGTCCTACTAGCCGGATTTTTTTTGCCTTCTCCCCAACAAAGCTTACACACTAATCCCAAAATCGAGTATTATGTAATAATGTAATTTTAAACGACTGGAATATAAATTGCTTTTGCCCCACCTTGTGCCTCTATGAAGCAGCTTTTACCATTTCAGTCCTCTAATTCTGATGCCTCACAGCCAGGATTGCAAATCAGGCAATCCAAGCACCGAAATAAATTCCGTGCTGCTACCCAAAATCGCTATTTCAAAGGAGCGATTTATGGGCTGATAATGTGTAGTATGGGCTTTTATCTTTTCCAGAAAAAAGATTTGATCTATAAAAATGCGCAGCATCAAATTGAAGGAACCCTCTATATGGATGCCGACGGCAATCAGCTACGGGGAGAAAACGAACAAAGCCTTCCCTTTGTCAAGCTCAATCTTTATACCGACATCAACGACAATCAATATTTGGATGAGCAAGATCTCCAACTGGCTACTTGTCTAACCGATGCCCAAGGCAATTACTCCTTCAATATTGCCCACGGTAGAACCCTCATCGCCAGAGTACGTGATCCCAAACATGAAAAACAAGTCAATACCGTCAGTGGGAGCATCAAAGTGGGGCAATCTTATATCAGTCTCGGGGGGGATGGTGGCGTCAGTAACTTGACCAGTTTGACTTTTGACAAAATTGAATTGCCCAGCGACGCCAAAATCCAACATGCTTTTTTGCGCTTTCGCGCTGCGACCCACAATCATGAGAGACCGATTTTTTGGTTGTTTGGAGAAAAAAGCCCTCAAAAAGAGACTGATGCGGAAACCTATACCCGTCAAAGTGTATTGTGGGAATGTGGTAGTTGGAAAAAAGATCATCTCTATCAGAGTCCGGACTTAAGCAAGATTGTCAGCAGCTTGCTCCAAGCAGGCTCCCAGAGCATTTCGATCATCGTCGAAGGCAATGAAGGTTTTAAAGAAGCTTATTCTAGCGCCGATCACGCTCCTCAATTAGTCGTGCAATATCAGATACCTGATCACGCCTATTTGTTGAGCGTCGATCCATCTTACTCTTCCGCCCATGGGGCTGATCGTAGTTTCTCGCTCGCTTTCAAAGATCATCAGGATGTCAGCCTCGCCTATCCGGGAACACCGCCTACTTGTTTGGCCCTGACAAAGGATGGCCGCATGGCGTCTCTCAATTGGTATTCGGGTATGTATCATGCTTTTCCGCCCGCGGAACGCCCTAGTATAGAAGCAGAACAGCTTAGCTGGTCTCAATCACAAGTGTATGGCTTATTCAAAGGTCAGATTGGACGGATAAGCGTTCCCCAAGGGGGCTTTCAAAAACTACGACTCAAACACAAAACGGATTTAGTGGCTTTGAGTGCCCAGCCTAGCTCCAAAAATCTTTGGGCGATCGACCAAAAAGGGTTTGTGCTTTTGGCGGATCCGGAGCAAGAGCAATGGATCGAGCATCCGATCTCATTAGTCGCCTATACCGAACTCCAAGACCAAGAAATTGTCCAATTGGCTTATGTCGATATTAGTCAAAAGTTATACGCCCTTATCAAATCTCCCCAAGGCAAACCAGAGCTATGGTGTATCAATACCCTTGATGCGAGTATCAAATCACTGGGGGAATTATGGGTACATGGCCGCCCCATCAAAGAAGTATTGAACTTAAGTGCTCAAGCCTCGGGCAAGCTACTATTGATCACTGGACAAGATAATCTGCCTGAGTTGAGCAATTTAATCGTAGAGTTCAATCCCCAAAATATGCAGAGCAATATCCTCAAGCCTTTTGCCAATCGCTTGCAGATGAAGCAATGCGCCTGCTTGTTGGCGGCTCCCCACCAGATCGAAGGGCAGGTTTTCTTTGATCGTAATGCCAATGGGCGACAGGATCAAACAGAGCTTGCGTATCCCAATATCAAATTGCATCTCTATTTAGACCAAAATCAAAATGAGCGCCTCGACCCGCAAGACTGGTTGCTGCAAACATTGTTTACCGACTCCCAAGGCAAGTATTACTGGCAGGACTTTCACTCCGCTCAATACCTGATCCAACTTGACACAACTACTTTACCAGAAGGGATTGCATTAATGGGGAGCCCTATCCAAAAGGCTGATTTCCGCGATTTTATCGGTGGTGGGGTGTACAATTCTCTCCATTTTTCGGCCAATCAGAGCACCCGTATATCTCAAATTCACTGGGCGCGTTTCCAGGCCCAAGCCTTAGAAAAGGAGGTGAAACTATCTTGGGTGACTACGCAAGAAGAGGAATCTGGACATTATTACGTTTTGCGGTCAGAGGACGGAATAAATTACGAAAACATAGGAAGGCTTGTGGCTAGAGGTCCCTCTAAAGGAATGCAGGAATACGAGTATCACGATCAAGATTTCTCTCAATTACAAAGTGGCAGTGCGATTTATCGCCTCCGCTGGGAAAATGTCCAAGGCCAGTCCTCTTATAGCGACATCAGATCATTGGTGCAGGAAAATGATGGGCTGAGACTAGAGCTCTCCCAAAATGGTAATCGCCCCCTTGACCTACGCTATCGTACTGACAATAGCGGAAAAGCCGCGCTCGAAGTCATCAATTTGGCTGGACAGACAGTATTTCAAAAGAGTCTGATCACTGGTCCAGATTGGCGTCAACTCAAGATCAGTAATCACGATTGGAGCCCCGGCATTTACTACATTCAGTGGGACGATCAAGTGCAGTCTCGCCTCAAGAAGATCGTGATTCAGTAGGGAGATTACCGCTTCGCGGAACGCTTAGCTCGGGTGCGGCATGCATGCGCTACATCAATTTTTCATAAATCCCCATCAACTCTTGGACCTGCTTGCCTTGACGGAAGGTCTCAGCATATTCACGCCCAAGGCGGATCATCTCTGCTTTATCAAAGGAGTCTTGATTGAGTTTACGCAAAGCAGCCACTAATTCGTCCACGCTATCGGGATCGATGTAAATACTGGCAGGCCCGCCTGCCTCAGGCAGTGAAGAACGATTGCTGGTAATAGCGGGTAAACCAGAGGCCAAGGCCTCTAGCACCGGTAAGCCAAAGCCTTCATAATAAGAAGGATAGACCATGGCCCTAGCATTTTGATAGATTGCCGGAAAATCAGCAAAGGGGATATCTGTCAGCCATTGAATATGCGCTTGGAGCCCAAGTGCAACAGCCATGCTTTGCATCTGCCGATAGTAACTTCCGCCTCCTCCGATAACTACCAATCTAAAATCAGGATCATCCTCAACCAATTGAGGCAGGGCCTGCAAAATGAGGCGCATATTTTTACGCTCGATGACCGAGCCTACGTACAAAAAGTACTTTTGGGGCAATTGCCAGCGGGAGGCTACGGCTGAGCGTTCTCCGAAGGATACCTCCTCATAAAAGATTGGATTACAGGCTTGCCGGATCACCGTAACCTTAGTCTCTGCGACCCCATAATAGCGCAAAATATCTGCCTTCGTACTCTCACTGATAGCGATGATATGATCCGCCCGCTGACAAGCATAACGAAATTTGTAATGATAGACTTTGCGATCCCAAGCCCCATATTGCTCAGGATGCGGATAAAAGATCAAATCATGAATGGTAACGACTGATTTGACCTCACTTTTGTGGATGCCAAAGGGTAGTTCGTGACTCAGGCCATGAAAGATGTCAATCTGATCGCGCTTGAGATCCTTGAGCACTCCCCTACTCCGCCACCAGGCTTTGAGCAGGGTTTGGCTGCTGTGATGATGAAAATGTCCGTCTGCAAACAATGGCTCTGTCCGAGCATTACGCCTGATTTTAGGACTATACAGATGATACTGATGCTGCGGATACTTCGTCTGCAGCTCTGCCAAAAGCGTACGGGAGTAATTGCCGAGTCCGGTAAAATTTTGAAAAGCGCGCTTGGCGTCAAAGCCGATATTCATCTATTAGCTATTGCGAAGACGTTCCATGAGGTTACGGGTGATAGCCAAAAACTCCAATTCCGTAATCATACCGGCTAATTTACCATTTTTGACTACAGGAAGGCAGCCCAATCCCTTGGCATCCATGATTTCCATGGCCTTGAAGATGGTGTCTTCTGGACTAATGGTTTGGGGATCGACCCGCATGATGTCCTTGATGGTGAGATGCTCTGATTTGTCTTCGGAAATGTTGCGTTGCGCGAAGTAGCGCAATAAGACTCGTGCCGTAATCAAGCCTACTAGCTGACCACTTTGATTTTCGACCGCGATATGGCGCAAGCGCCGCCAGTCCATCATACTTGCTGCTAGGTCTACTACGTCATCTTCCTGTACCGTAATCAGATCCGTCTGCATAAACTCTTCGACCAACATGACGGTCGGCTTGTAGTCGATATGTTGGGCGTGGGCTAGCTCCCATTCGTGGACGGGTTTGCCTTCAATTTGTTGTTCGTAGATAGCCCCTGTTACGGAGGAAATGACCTCGTCTCGCCCTAGGCCGGAATTTTTGAGGTTACGATAAGAATCCAAGATCCAACAGGAGCCCGTTTTACCCGTTTTGGCGCGCTGGCGAATGATGTCAAGATAGTAATCGCTATCAGCCTGATCGATATTGGCTTTTTTGAGGCCGCTTTCGGCGATAGGTAGCAGTTCTTCGAGGATCAACTGGGCGGGTGAAATTTTACGATTATTGCGCCAAGTCAGCTGAGTATCCATGCCAAAGCGAGCGGCTGCAAAAAAGTTGGCTTTTGCGTCGGTAAAATCTAATTCTTTGGTGATGTCGTGACATTCGTCATCCATGCCGTTCATCAAGCCTAGCCAAAAGGCGGCGTTTGCCATCGCATCGGGTACAGAGGGGCCAGCGGGAAGAATGCGATTTTCGATTCTGAGATGGGGTTGACCGTTGGGCGAAATGCCGTAGCAAGGACGATTCCAGCGATAAACGGTAGAGTTATGGATGTTGAGCGCGCGTAGTTTAGGCGTTTTGCCTTCCTCCATCATAGCGAAAACATCTTCATCGACCTGAGTTGTCAACAACACCTGAAAGCGAGAAATATCTTCTTTGTAGATCTCTAATATGGAATCTTTGAGCCAATCACTGCCAAAAGTTACCCGAGGGCTGCGCTCTCGGAAGTGGTCGGTAAAAGTGCGGATATCGATCGACTGTTGGAAGAGCGCGATCCGCGTTTCGCGCCAAAGGCGGCGCCCAAACAAAAGAGGTGAATTAACCGCGACGGCCATCACAGGACCTGCCAAAGCTTGGGCATAATTATATTTTTGAACAAAATTGTCGGGATTTACCTGCAAATGTACCTGAAAACTGGTATTGCAGGCTTCCAGCATAGCGGTATCTTGCTGTAAGTTGAGCTCGTCAATACCACTGATGCGAAGTTCGAAGGCTTCGCCGCGCAGATTTTTGAGGCCGTCCATCAAGGCGCGGTAACGGTCCAAGGGGGTGATATTGGCAATCTCAACGTCGGCTTTGCGGATAGTCGGCAAGATACCAGATAGCAAAATTTTGGCGCCTAGATCTTTGACCTTATCGCTCGCATGATTGAGCGCTTGGCGGAGATTATTGTGCATCTCCGAAAGCGATTTGCCACTAAAATTGAGGGGTTTGAGGTTTGCTTCTAGGTTGAAGTTGGCCAATTCAGAAGTAAAATCGTCGCTGCCGATGCTCTCAAGTGCTTCAAGGTTGAGGTGTAGCGGCTTCATATGTTTATCGACCAGACACATTTCCTGTTCTGCGCCGATGCGGATAGGATCTTTTTCAAACCAGTCCTCTTTGAGCATGCGCTCCATGGCTTGAATGTCCTTGATCAGATAACGAACAAATTGCTGTTGCTCTTCGCGGCTGCGAACGGCAGTTACGTTTAAGTCTCCCATAGTAGCGATTAAGTAGGTTGGCAATAGTGCGCCTTAATTCAATCTATGAAAAATTCGGATATAGGCCAATAAGTGATTGCTGCTGTTACACGCATTTTTTATATTGTACGTCAGGTCAGATTATTTATTAACCCAAAATATATTCACCTTATTTACCCTTAACGCTCTATCCATGTTAAATCGCACTAGCCCTAGTGGCCTCCTGCAAAAGGGGGTTGGAATCTTTTTACTCTTACTCTGCAGTATGTTGTTTTGGACCTGCCGTCCGCAGGGCTACCGTACTTATCGGGTCAAAGTCCCGTCCGAAAAGCTCGTCAAAGAGTATTCACGCCAATGTACCATCAGTCTGCCGGCTGATAAGACCTTACAGATTGAAGTTGGATCGGAGATTACCCTGTACACCAATGCCTATGATTGGTTGGTAGAATTGCTAGAAAAACGTAAAAGTGGCATTACGGTAGAGTTGGTGTCTGCTGAGCCTTATGCCTGCTTCCCAGAACGCTTACCTCTTCATCCCTATGCCGAAAGGACCCGTCGCCTCCGCTTCAAGGGGCCCATTTGTAAGCCCCTTTATCGCAAGGATTTGCTCTCCGCTTTTGAGGATGATAAAGCCAAATTTGAAGAGGATAAAGCCAAGCAACTCAAATGGCTCAAAGATCAAATGGCCAATGGCTCCATCAAAGCGATCAACAAAAAACAAGCCCTAGAACGGGAACAATGGAAGCCTCCTTTGCTGCGATTTTCGCTTGGCCCTAACCCCCTCTATGGTGATGACAACACGGAACCATATGAGGTCAATCTCCTTTATCTCTACAAAAACCGTATCTGTAAAATTCGTCATGGGGGAGGCCCCTGCGGGGAACGCTACTCCGATATAGAGCCCCTATCACTCCTATCAAAATATTACCAGGATAGTATCACATTCCCTGAAACGACTCGAAACGATACTTTTCAGATTCAATTTGCGCAGGGTAGCGCCGAAATTCCGGTAGCCCAAATCGATGCCGCCGTGGCGGCGATGATACGTGACAGCAGCAATTTGCTCTCGGTCAAAGTCAATGCCTACTCATCCGTAGAAGGCGATGAAGATGACAATGACTGTCTCGCCGGTAAGCGAGCTGGCCGGCTCAAGCGTTGGTTGACTGAATATACGCCTTCGCAAATTGGTACCGCAGTGCCGATTTATACTGAGACGCGCTGGGATATGTTTTACGAACAACTCAAAGACTACACCGGCCGTCTCCCCCAACGTAAAAACAAGGCATGGAATCAATTCCTGCGGATGAATCCAGATAAGCGTAAGGAATTTGAACCGCTCTTGGCTCAGCAACGAATCGCCGAAATCATTTTTGAATTCAAAGTAGTAATGAATCGTCGTGAACAGCGAGATTATCTACTCGCTGAATTTCAAGAAGCGATCAAACTGGCCTTAATCGATTCTTCACGCACCGATCGATTTGACTATAGTTATATCCGGCGCGCCTTGAGCTTACAGAGCCATATGTTCCAAGAATTGGAAAAAATGCTGGTCCCCGATGAACGCTTCTACACTCAAGAGATTCCTATCCTGACGGGTTATGGCCAGCTGGCGTTTAATCAATGGGAGATGCAGCGCCGCTTCGCGGCTCAGGGGATCGTCCGACGCGGTGGCGGAGATCTATACAATGTCTTTAACATCAAGCAAATGGTAGATAGCCTCGTTAAGCTTGAACCAACTGATAAGGTCTGGCGTTACAACCAGCTCGCTTTGCAGATCAATGAGTTTGGTGCCTTACAAAAAAGTGGTCAAGCGCCCAATCCAGATACGCTTTACTATGCAATTGACTCCATGGCGGTATTTGGCCCACAACTGGGAGGCAGTGATTTTCCCAAAATGTGGATCAATTACCATTTTCAAATGGCAAACTACTTGATGGGTTCGGTTGAGTTTAAAAAGAATCGTCTCTACTCCCTCAAGCAGATTTATGCTTACTACGCTAAGGAGCAATTGAGTGAAGCGAAGGCTTTAAGGCTTTCTAAGTTTTTTACTAAAGGCGGAGCCGGTAAGGAAGCGCTTGACATTATCCGCCCACATATTGAAGCCTATCTCGAAGGCGAAAAAGCTGTCAATGAGGAACTCTATGCATTTTTTCTCATGATCACTTACCAGCATCCAGATCTCTTGACTGAAGGAGAAGGTAGCCTACCTTTGATCGCGAAATCCGCCGAATTTCTGAGTCCAGAAAGTTGGTGCGCCCTCTTCAAAAACCAATGTGGACTAGGCTTTCAAGCCTTAGACAATGCGGAGGTCAATAATACCTATTGCCAGCAATGTATCGGAGAGCTGGATTACATACATAATAGTCCGGCGCGTTATATGCGATAAGTGAAAGTTATAAATCCTGTACTCTTACGTACTTAGACAATCGTATTCAGTATGACGACCTAGGAAAAAGGGTCTACATGGTTCTGAAAGTCCATTTGCTTAGTACTGATTACTTTTTACGCTGTATTTAAAGAGTGGCTTTAAAGCCGCTCTTTTTTATTGGCCTGTTAATTAAGTACTTAGACCATAGTATTGAGACCTAGGAAAATGAGGTTTTATGATTCAGCGAGATCGTTTTTCTCTGTACTGAATACTCCCGAAAGCTTTCGGGATACTGACTACTCTGTACCTAAACGATAAACTAAGCGTTCCGCGCCGCGGTGTCCCCTCTCCGATCAGCTTGAGGTAAATGCTAAAAGTGGTAGGCTCTGCTTAGCTCATATCACCATAAAAGACTTACCTGAATACAGCAGTAGAATAAAAACTAAAACAATAATCCCAATGGCCCCAATAGATTGAAAGCTACGCTCTTCGAGTCGCCAGCCCGCAAGCAAAATGAAGAGTGGCCAGATCAAAAACATACCGATCAGCCAAGACCAAATAGAGAGCCCTTCTTCTTTTACTCTGGGCAAGACCCAAAAACAAAGCAAGAGACCAATCACCGAAAAAGGAAGCAGTAGCGTTGCCATATTCTATAGTGTAAAAGTGCATAAAAATGGTTGGTCGCTTGCGATACGCTACAGCTCGAGCTGCTTCTCAAACCATCGCCATCGGCATGCTCTTTTTTCGTAACTTCAAGGCAAAGGAAACGTATCTACGGGTCCGCACCATTTTTCCAAAATACATGTCAGCAACTGAACATAAGTTTGATCTGAAAGCCCCTTTTGAGCCTTCAGGAGATCAACCCGAAGCTATCCGTCAATTGATTGATGGGATCAAGAATCATGAAAAGCATCAGGTGCTTTTGGGGGTGACCGGTTCTGGTAAAACCTTTACTACCGCCAATGTTATCGCAGAGCTCAATCGCCCTACGCTCATTATCAGCCACAACAAAACCTTGGCGGCGCAGCTCTACGGTGAGTTTAAGGAGTTCTTCCCCAATAATCTAGTCGAGTACTTTATCTCTTACTACGATTATTATCAGCCAGAGGCCTTCATTCCAACCACCAACACCTATATCGAAAAGGACCTTGCCATCAATCAAGATATTGAGAAGTTGCGGCTGCGCGCCACGACGGCTCTCTGTATGGATCGTCGAGATGTGATTGTAGTGGCCTCGGTTTCCTCTATTTATGGTATTGGTAAACCCGAAGACTTTGAAGCCAATGTTTATTACGCGCCCGTAGGCCAGACCATCAGCCAAAACATGTTTTTGGACAAACTGGTGAAGCTGTTTTACAGCCGTACTCAGCTCAATCTCGAACCGGGTAACTTCCGCGTCAAAGGGGATACCATTGATGTTTATCCAGCCTACGACGATTATGGCGTGCGTTTTATGTTCTTTGGGGATGAGTTAGAGAAAATTTATCGCTTCGATTTGCAAACGGGCAAAAAGACTGAAAACCTCAGAGACTACACCCTCTATCCCGCCAATCTGTTCGTTACCCGCAGGGAAAACCTCAATGTCGCCATTGAGGAAATCCAACATGACCTCGTCAAACAAGTCGACTTTTTTGAAGCTCAAGGCCTCTATCTCGAAGCCAACCGCCTCAAAGAACGCACCGAATTTGACCTTGAAATGATGCGTGAGTTGGGGTATTGCTCAGGTATCGAAAACTATTCTCGCTACCTCTCTCGTCGGGATCCCGGCAGTCGTCCTTACTGTTTGTTGGACTATTTCCCAGATGACTTTTTGCTGGTGATCGACGAGAGCCACGTGACCATTCCACAGGTACGAGGGATGTATGGAGGGGACCGCTCGCGTAAGTTGACCCTAGTAGAGCACGGCTTTAGATTGCCTTCTGCTTTAGACAACCGTCCCCAAAAGTTTGAAGAATTTAACTCTTTGGTCAATCAGATTATCTACATGAGCGCCACGCCCTCTGACTATGAGCTGCAAGAAAGCGGTGGGGTAGTCGTAGAGCAGATTGTGCGTCCGACGGGCCTACTCGATCCGCCCTGCGAGATCCGACCTTGTATCAACCAGGTAGATGATCTGCTCGACGAAGTTGACAACGAAGTCAAGAAAGGCAATCGGGTTTTGGTAACTACGCTGACTAAGCGTATGGCAGAGGAGCTGACCAAATACCTGATCGATCTCGAAATCAAATCGCGTTATATCCACTCTGATGTGGATTCCTTGGATCGGGTGGACATCATTCGCGACCTACGTAATGGGGTCTTTGATGTGCTTGTAGGGGTCAACCTCTTACGGGAGGGCTTGGACTTACCAGAGGTTTCGTTGGTAGCGATTTTGGATGCGGACAAGGAAGGCTTTTTGCGTTCGTCCCAATCGTTGATTCAGACTGCGGGTCGGGCCGCTCGACATTTAGAGGGGCGGGTAATTCTTTATGCCGACAAGATTACCCGTTCTATGCAGCAGCTGTTGGATGAGACCGATTATCGCCGCCAAAAGCAGATGGCCTACAACAAGGAGCATGGCATTGTACCCACTTCTGTGCGTCGTGAAACCAAAGATATCTTTGAAGATGCCCTTGGCAGTCGAGCCAAGACCATCGAAGAGTTTGAAGAGAAGGTCAATGTCGCCGCCGAAGCTGCTGCCGAATATATGACCGAGGACGAGCTCAAGCGCAAAGTAGCCAATATCCGCAAGGAGATGGAAACTGCCGCCAAAGAGCTCAATTTTGTGGAGGCGGCTCGACTTAGAGACGAGATGTTTGCCTATCAGTCATTACTGAAGGAGAAGCGGGTTTAGGTTTACCGCTTCGCGGAACGCTTATTCTCAATATGAAGTAGAAAGTATTGAGTACAAAGTATTCAGAACGGAGAAAAATGGATCTATTGAATTATATAGGCCAATTTTCTTAGGCTTTGATACTGAATACTAATGTCTAAATACTGAATACTATTGTCTAACTACTAAAGTAGTCGCTTACCACATTAAGCGGCAATCGCGGCGGATGTTTTGAAAATTTTGCACTTCATGAGCCCTGATAGGGTTGAAATACATACAGGCAATCTCTAATTGATCCAAAGCGAGTAATGGCCTTAGCGTTTCCATCCGGCAGGCATTGAGATAAACTTCTTTGAGCTGCTTGAGATGAATCAAATCTTCTTGGTGGAGGAGTTCTCCGGAGGGGTAAGAAATATCCAATACCTCTAGCTTCTGTAGCCCTACCAAAAGCCCTACGTCTGGATTGTTGCCATAGGTAAGATGAAGTTCGCGTAGGTTGGGTAAAGCGCGTAAAGGCGAGTAATCAGCTACCTGACAATGGCTTAGATGCAAGCATTGGAGCTGAGGCAAATAGTACAAAGGACTGAGGTCGGCAAGACCGACGCAGTGTAGCTCCTCAATCGTAAATATGTATTCGAGATCGTTGAGCCCAAAGCCCTGCTCCAAGTCTAGGGCTTGAATTATAACTTTTTGCCAAGCGGAAGATAAAGTGTGCCACCACGCTTGCAGGTTTGCACTATAAACTGACATAAAATCCCCTTCTCAATTTAAATCCTCCCCCATGATAGTGAGAAGCCCTTGGAGAAAAAAGAATAATCGATCCCAATCATAACAATGGCACAAAAAAAGACCGAGCCTGCAAGCAGACTCGGATATATTGTTACGAAAACCCACTAAGCATAGTAGGCTTAGTGCTTATTTTACTTGTTCGCGTAGCTGTGTGATCGGTAGACCCAATAACTGGAAGTTAGGGGCATAATCTACTAGCATCATGAATTTTTCGCAGTACATCTCAGTGGACTTCTGATTTTTCTCGGTGAAATTTTGTAGCTTTTGAAAGTACTCTTTTACCGAAGGGTGCGAGGGCTCGATGATTTGCGCCCATACTTTGCTGATCTCAAATGGTTTTTCTTTGGCCAAGTAAGTAATGATCAGCGGCTTCATGACTTTTTGCTCTTCTTCATCAAAGTTTGAAGCGACAAAAGAGCGTAGTAATTGCTGGATATAGAAACGGTCGTCCGGATTCGGGCCGACAAAGCTGGCCAGTTTTTCCCAAAATAGGTGAGGAATGTAGGCACCGCCAAAACGATCTGACGATTGCACCAAAAAGCGGTTGAAGTCATCAGGGCGCTGCACCAGTTCGTTGTGTAGCGCGGTCATAGCAGCGACAAGTTGGACTTTATCTTCTTCCCACTCACCATAAAATTTATCTTCTAGTTGTTCTAGTTCTTTAACTATATCCATAAGGCGGAGATGTTTATTGAATCAAAATTGACCAAAAAATAAAGCCGTCCTGAAAAGTAACGGCCTTTTCAATTACCTCTGTTGAGGTGATTGGATTACAAAATAGCAAAAAAAGATGGCCTAAAGCAATTGAAAAAGTATTGATGAATGATTTGTTGAATAATTGAATTTCACATTCAGCTAATCAACAAATCAAAACTTCACCCAATCACTAATTTAATTCGCCACTTCGGAGATAAACTTGATGCGGACCATCTGGATTTCCTCTAGTGTAGCTTCTCCGCCCAATTCTTTTTCAGCCTCATCGAGGCTATCGGTCTCGGCGCTCATAAAGTAATCGTAGATATCATCCACGCTATCTTCGTCTATGCGATCATCGATAAAGTAGTCGATGTTGAGCTTAGTACCTGAATACACAATCTGTTCGATATTGGTCAAGAGCTCAGAAAACTCAAGCCCTTTCATTTCGGCAACTTTGTCCAGAGGTGTACGACGGTCGACATGCTGGATAATAAAGAGCTTATTCATCGACTTACGGGCCGTCGATTTGACGACGATATCGGTGGGGCGTTCTATATTATTGGCTTCGACGTACTCTTTGATTAGTTTGATAAAAGGAGCCGCAAATTTACTCGCCTTACCGCGCCCCACACCGGTGATGTTTTGAAATTCATCAATGGAGATGGGGTATTTGCTGGCCATATCCTCCAGGGAGGGATCTTGGAAGACCACATATGGCGGAATGCTACGCTCATCGGCGACCTTTTTGCGCAGCTTTTTGAGGCGGCCAAATAGCTCAGTATCGTAAGTCTTGAAATCTTCGACTGGAGCTGTATTGCGATTGAGCTTGGCAAAGTCCTGAAACTCAGTTAGCGTGATGTCGTGCGGCTTTTCCATGAACTCTTGGCCGCGATGATTGAGCTTAATGACGCCATAATCATCGATGTCTTTGAGCAAATAGTCATGTACGATCAACTGATTGAAGATCGCTTTCCATTCCTTATCAGATCGCTCACTTCCCTTGCCAAAGCTGGGAAGCTTATGATGCTCGTAAATGTTGATTTGTTGGTTATCACTCCCTCGGAGAACGTTTATCAAGTGGTTAGCGCCAAATTTCTCATTGACTGCGACCACCAGATCCAAAGCCATCTGCGCCTCTGGGCGCGCATTGAAGGTGTTTTTGGGATAGCGACAATTGTCACACATCTTCTCACAACGCGACTCGTCATAGGTCTCGCCAAAGTAATGCAACATCAACTTGCGGCGGCAGGTGCCCGATTCTGCAAAAGCAGCCATTTCATAGAGAAGGTGTTTGCCTGATTCTCGCTCGCTCACCGGCTTATCCTTCATGAATTTTTCCAACTTGATGATGTCGTGAAAATCATAAAAGAGTAGGCAATTGCCTTCTAGCCCATCGCGTCCGGCCCGGCCGGTCTCTTGATAATAACTCTCAATGCTCTTGGGCACATCATAGTGGATCACAAAACGCACATCTGGCTTGTCGATCCCCATCCCAAAGGCAATGGTGGCTACTACCACGTGGATATCCTCTTTGAGGAACATATCTTGGTGGCGCGAACGCATTTTCGCATCAAGGCCAGCATGATAAGGTACGGCTTTGATGCCGTTGACATTGAGGATTTCGGCGGTTTCCTCTACTTTACGCCGGCTGAGACAGTAAACGATCCCTGATTTGTTGGGATTTTGCTTGATATATTTGATGATCTCCGTCGTGGTATGCGATTGATTGACCTTAGGACGGATTTCATAGTATAGATTGGTTCGATTAAAGCTAGTAAGGTAAATATTGGCTCCCTCGATCTGCAGATTTTGCACAATGTCTGCTCTTACCTTAGGCGTAGCCGTGGCGGTAAGGGCGATCACGGGCACCTTACCTACTCTGCCCATCATCTCTTTGATACGGCGATATTCTGGACGAAAGTCGTGGCCCCACTCTGAGATACAGTGTGCCTCATCAACGGCCACAAAACTAACTTTTGCTTGCTGTAAGAAGTCGGTAAACTCCTGCTTTACCAAAGACTCTGGCGCTACGTAAAGTAGCTTGAGGGTACCCTTCAGTGCTTTTTGCTTGACGGCCTCATAATCTCCACGATTCATGGAGCTATTCATGTAGCCCGCTTCTATCCCAAATGCTTGTAATTGATCTACCTGATTTTTCATCAGGGCGATCAGGGGAGAAATCACCAAAGCCATGCCATCCATCAGGAGGGCGGGTAGTTGGAAACAAAGCGACTTCCCTGCACCCGTAGGCATAATCACAAATGTATTATGACCGCTTAGGATACTCTTAATAACCTCTTCCTGCTTCCCTCTAAACTGATCGTAGCCGAAGTAGTGTTTCAGCGATTTTTTGAGATCAGTGGTCTGGGTCAACGTCTTGTCTTGTATCATCTTCGTGAGTCAGGATATAGCATATAGTGGGGTTTCTACAAAAGCAGTGTTTGAATATCTGGTACTATTTAAGTTAAGAAAAATTCCCCGTTTTACCAGTTGCCTAATTCCCCAATGGCTGACTGGTTTTGCTAATTCTAAGACAAAGATAACCAATAGCATCGGCTTGGGGTAGATGATTAGAGATTATTTTTTGTGTACTTTAGGAAGGCAACCAGCGTTATCTTTATAGCGTTTCCCTAATACCCAAACTCTATTCATTGTGTCAGCAATCACTGAAGATGAACTCGTACAAGGCTGTATAGATGGCGGCCGTAAATACCAGAAACTACTATATGAAAAGTATTATGGTAGTATGATGGTCGTATGCATGCGCTACACCAACGATCGGGAAGAAGCCCGAGACGTTCTGCATGAGGCATTTATCAAGGTGTTTCGCAACCTAAAGAAATTTAGTCGAGGCACGAATTTGGGTGCTTGGATTAGACGGATTATGGTCAATACTGCGATTGATCACTACCGCAAATCCGCCAAAAGGCCAGCTTTAGTTGAGATCAACCAAGCCGTACATGAAGTTGATGTACATGATGTAGTGGCTGAGATGAGTGCCAATGAAATTTTGGGACTCGTACAACGCTTATCACCGGCCTATCGCACTGTATTTAACCTATACGTAATCGAAGGGTATTCACATAAGGAAATCGGGAAACTGTTGGGTATTAGTGAGGGGACCTCAAAGTCCAATCTGGCCAAAGCTAGAGCCAAACTGCAAAAAATGATCCTCCAGTCTCGTATGGTCCGTCGAATAGAAGGCGAAAACTATGCGTGAAGAGCATCTTGAATCAATCATTAGGCAAAAATTAGCCGAACTGGAGGTGCCAGTAAATCCTGCCAATTGGGAGGAACTACTGCAGCGCCTGCACCTGGCTTTTGATGCCCTGATTCGAGAAAAACTAGCATCCCTTGTTCTCCCTGCCGTTCCCGCTGATTGGGAAGCTATGCAGGCGCAATTAGATGGCGCGTTCGACCAGGCGATCCAAACCCAACTCGCGGCCCTCTCATTGGAGCCGCAAGATGGCGATTGGGGCCAAATGAATGCGCATCTAGAAGATATGCCAATTGAAGCTGCGGTGGCAGGTAAATTGGCGCAAGCCGAGTTAGCCCTTATGCCCGACGATTGGGCACAATTCGAGGCACAGCTCGACGAAAATCCATTGGACACGCAAATCAGAGAAGGTTTAGAGCAACTAGATCCAACGGCCCTACAGCCGCAATGGGATCGTATGTTGTCTGTACTGGACCAAGATTTCGATCATATTATCAAAACTGGCCTGGCCGAGCACCAGATTCCTTTTCAGGAAGCCCATTGGTCTTTGTTAGCCGCGAGTTTGGATGAGTTTTCGGTAGATACCGCCTTCCGCGAACGCTTAGTCCCCTACCAAGTGCCTTATGTAGCTAGCGATTGGCCGATTATGGCTGATAGGCTCGAACAACCGTTCGACGAAGTCGTCCGCCAAAAAATGGGTAGTCTCGAATATCCCATCATCCACAAGGATTGGAGGACTTTCGCCACTATGTTGGATGCCGAGATAATGCCTGCTGAGCAAGCCATCGTCTGGTATGCCAATTGGCGCAACTATTCTGCCGCTGCGGCAGCTGTTCTCTTATTTTTGTTTACCCTCCTAGGGGGTAGCGATTCTTGGCAGCTACGTACTGACGAAACCTTTGTAGTTGACTCGCGCTCTGGCTTTATTTTACCAGATATTCACTCCAATGCGTTGCAAGATGCGGCTTTGACCGCTGATGTGAGCATTACAACTGAAGAAGAGGCTGTTGCTGAAATAGCCTCCAACAACAATAGTATACAAGTAAGCGACAGCAGCGTCCAGACTGAGACTTCAGAGGCGATTATTAGCTTTGCCTCGCTTAGTCCAGTTGGCAATGATGCGAATCTCGCTTCTGCTTTAGGACAAAAACCAACAGATTTCTCGACCTCCTTTATCCACAATACCTTAGCTAACGATAAAATCCCGCACGAAAATGATCCCGGAGCCATGGATGAATATCTGCAGCAAATGGATTATAGCGAGATAAGAAGGGTTGGTCCGGTGTCTTTTGGTGATGGGAATTGGGATGAGATGTTTTCTCGCCAAGCGCCCGAGTCTGATTATAAAACCCATACTTGGAAGCCAGATTTTCGCCTAGGACTTTATGGCTCTAATGCTCGGACTTTTGCGGAGCTTACAGGTGATCAAGCCCTTTCGGGTTATGCCTATGGCGTGCGAGTGGAGCTACTTATCAACGATCATTTGAGCGTGATTTCAGGCGTCAACTACTCTGAAAAACGCTTCCGTCATACCTATCCTTTCTTCGATGTCGAAAGAGGCTTTTACGAAAACGTACTCGAAGGTCAGCTCTTTTTGTTAGAAGCACCATTATTGCTGCGTTATCAATTAGGGATGAACGAAAAGACAGGCGCGAAATTTTACGTACAAGGTGGGGTTGTGGCTCAGGTTTCTTCGCAAGAAAACTACTGGCACTACAATGCCAATAATCCGGTCAACCTCTCATTGGAGCGTAGCCTTCAATACAAGACCTTGAGTCCAGAAAAATTAGAGCGAGGTTTCAATACCTACGCAGGCAATGTACACGCCGCTTTGGGCGTAGACTATCCGATTATGGATCGTCTCTCGGTACAGCTTGAACCCTATCTTTTGATGGGGCTTCAACCTACCAAAGGAGCCGGTACAGCAGGCCTCAACAAACGTTTGACTACAGTTGGTTTGGGCGTGGGTCTGCAATACAATCTCAGTAAACCAAAGGTTCAGCCTTAATGCTGTAACCCTACTGAGAATGATGCGTATACAAGGTATATTTCAATAAGTTTACGTTTCATTTTGCCGCCTCGAAAAGTAAATGCCGGTCCTGCCAAGGACCGGTTTTTTTTATGGCCTTTATGCTGGGAGGGTTTTTGGGTTTTTTACCGCTGCGCGGAACGCTTATACCCCTAAGATCCCGGATATCATTGCATGATTCCGGGATGACCTGATCTTCTTATGGTAATTCATCCCAAATGTCATCCCGGCCGAGCTGCGAGAGCCGGGATCTATGTTCCCGCCGTGCATGCTTGCACCTATCCTTTGATTTCATTTCGATGGAGTCCCGAGAAGCGGGACGACGAGAAATCTCCTTGGCTTCAAGATGTAATTACAATTTGCTGGACAGGAGATTTCTCGTCGCCTTAGCAGGCTCCGTCGAAAAGAAGCGTTCCGCTCGGCGGCAAAAACAATAAAAACTTTCGCAAACGCCCCAAATGAGGTTTTTACATAAAAAATGTAGGGGCACAAAATTTTGTACCCCTACATCAAACGAAAAAAAATTAGGGGACTCAATCCCTATCGGGAGAGTCACCCTAACCCCTAGCTTCTGTATCTGGCGTAATGCCTATAAGAATCATTACAAATATGTGGCTTTAGCAGATACCGCCAAAGGCTAGTGTTTTATAAATATTACATTCCAAATAGTGGAATATATTTACTCCCAAGGCCCATATCCACCCCCTCCGGGCGATTCTAAATGGATCATATCTCCTTTTTCGATCTCGACAGCAGCAATACCTAACAAGTCCTCGCGATTTTTATCTCTTCTTTCGACCCATTGCAGGCCTTTTTTTCCGGCTTCTCCCCCTGCCAAACCGTAGGGAGCAACCGCTCGATGCTGACTCAAGATCGTCAAAGCCAAAGGCGCGAGAAAACAAATTTCTCTGATAATGCCATTACCGCCTTGCCATTGGCCTTTACCGCCGGAGCCATGACGAATCGCAAAACGCTCCAAACGCACCGGATAACGCAGCTCCATAATCTCCGGATCAGTGATACGAGTATTGGTCATATGTTGATGCACAGCATCAGCCCCTTCAAAGCCAGGCCCGGCACCTACTCCTCCGCAAATCGTCTCATAGTAACCAAATTCCTCATTGCCAAAGAGCAGATTATTCATCGTGCCTTGGCTGCAGGCCGCCAGTGCTAACGCTTTGATGATCGTATCGACCAAGCGTTGACTGGTTTCTACATTGCCGCCCACTACGGCCGGACAGGCTGCTGGATCATCAGCAAAGCGAGGCGATAAGATGCCAGTTGGGATATTGAGGTCTACCTTTTGCATCAAACCCTCATTGAGGGGAATTTCTTCCTCTAGCATCAGACGTAAGACATACATCACCACGCTGTTGACGATGGCCTCATTGGCATTGAGATTGGCGGGATGAACGGCTGCGCTACCGCTAAAGTCAAAACTTAGCCGATCTCCCTTTTTGCTGATGCTCACTTGCAGCTTGCTGCCATCGTCTAAGCGTTCGGCAGCGCCGAAAACCCGATCAGGCAACTTTTCAAGACTCTTGCTCAAAGATCGTTGCGTATAGTCTTGCAAGGCCTGCATATAAAAACGAAGCTTTTGCTCTCCATAAGTTGCTGCTAACTCCTCTAATCTGGTCGCCCCAATCTGCAGGGAGGCCAGCCCTGCATTGAGGTCGGCTATATTTTCGTGGATGGCTCGACTTGGATACGGGCCGCTAGCGAGATGGGCTTCGATTTCGCTCCACTGCCCTACTCCCGCCTTAACCATATACATAGGCGGAAAAACCACCCCCTCCTCGGCTAAATTGGTGGCATCGGGCGGCATAGAACCCGGACGTTTGCCTCCTACCTCCGCATGATGGGCGCGATTGGCGAGATAGGCGATCCGCTTGCCATGCTGGTCAAACACAGCCCTGATCAAAGTGATATCAGGCAGGTGTGAACCTCCATAGGCGGGATGATTGGTAATGACAACATCTCCGGGGCCTAGCTCAATTTTGGCCGCTACCTTGCGTACGCAAAGTCCCAGACTACCCAAATGCACGGGAATGTGAGGTGCATTGACCACCAAATAGCCATCCGAATCCAAAAGGGCACAGGAAAAATCTAGTCTTTCTTTTACGTTTACCGAAAAGCTTGTTCGTTCTAGCAAGGCTCCCATTTCCTCGGCGATCGATTGAAAGCGATGCATAAAAAGCTCCAATTGAATCGGATCGAGTTGCAGTGAGTCCTCCGATCCTTTTTCAAGCAGGCTCTTCTCAGATTTACCAAGGCTTAAAATGGCGCTGAGACTATGGTCTAGGCTCACTTTCCAATCTTGCGGCACTACCACAGTAGTAAACTGACTTTGCAGCAAGGCTGGCCCTTCGATCTGAGCTCCCGGCTGGAGTTTTTCCCAATGGTAGCGCGCAAATTGATTGACTTTGCCGTCCGCTGGGGGGAGATAGTTTTTGAGGGGCTCCCGATAGCTATCGGGAGCGCGGAATGCTTGCAAAATGGCACTCACTCTGATGCTCACCAATTCGATGGCGCGACCTTCTATCCAATGCCCATAAAGTTGCTCGTATTGGCTGCGAAAGCGAGGGAGGATTTCTTGATCGGCTTCATACAAAACGGAGAGGCTAGCATCCTGCCCTTGGATGCGCATTTGCAGCCAAATGGCCTTAATGCTGGCTTGGGCTTGCTGCGCATTTTCCTTTTCTAGGGAGGCAAGGGCTTGGTGTTTGAGTTCATCAATCTCTTGGCTGAGTAGCGGATCCGCTTCGCGGAACGCTCGCAAGCATTGTTTGCTAGCAAAACGCTCGATCACGGCTTGACCCATGCCTCTAGCGCTCAATATACTGGCTTCATAAGGGATCAACACCTGCTCCATGCCCAAAAGCTTGGCCACGGCACAGGCATGCTGCCCGCCTGCTCCACCAAAACTAAGGAGACAATATTCGGCGGGATTATAACCTTGCTGGACGGAGATATTACGGATGGCTGTGGCCATTTTCTCATTGGCGATGCGTGAGAAACCCGCCAAAAGGGCAGTCTCACTTAGTCCAGAAGCTTCACAAAGTTCAGCCAAAGCGTTCTGCGCAGCAGTAAGACTAATGGGTACCGGAAAAGAATCGGGATCAAGTTGCCCTAAGAGCAAATTGACATCGGTAACGGTCAAAGGCCCACCGGCACCATAGCAAGCCGGGCCGGGAAAAGCCCCCGCGCTTTCGGGACCTACTTGCAGCTTTTCACCATCGAAAGAACAGATTGAACCTCCGCCAGCGGCGACCGTCTCGATTGCCAGCGCAGGACTCAAGAGTTCGGCATGGCCAACCTTGACGGCATACTTATAACTGTATGCGCCATCGTAGCGAGCCACGTCTGTGCTGGTGCCTCCCATATCCAAGGTCAGGATATTAGTGATACCGGCTTTTTGGGCCGCCCAAACGGCACCTACTATACCTCCGGCTGGACCGCTGAGCAGACTGTCTTTGGCTTGAAAATGCTCCGCTCCTATCAAGCCACCGGCACTGGTCATCACTTTGAGCGAATCTTGGGCGAGTGGGGCCTGCACGGCTTGGAGATACTGCTCCATTACCGGAGCGAGATAGGCATTGACCACGGCAGTTTGGGCGCGTGGGACGAGTTTGATCTCTGGTGCAAGCAAGTGCGAGGCCGAGATATAGGGAATCTTATGCTTGGCTAGGAGTGCTTGGATCTGAAGCTCATGAATGGGATTGCGATAACTATGTAAAAGTGCAATCGCTATGGAATCACAGTCGTCAAAGGCGCCTGTATGGATCCATTGTTCGATTTGTTCGAGATCCAGTGCCTGCACCACACTGCCATCGGCCGCCAAGCGCCCTGGTACTTCCCACACTTGATGATAAATCTGCGGTGGTTTTTGGACGTTGAGGGCAAAAAGAGCGGGTCTTTGTTGGGTGCCAATTTCGAGCAGCTCGCCTAGTCCTTGGGTGATGAGCAGGCCAACTTTGGCGCCTTTTTGTTCGAGCAGGGCGTTGGTGCCTTTGGTAGAACCAAGCCGCATTTCAAGGGGGGGAAGCGTTCCGCGCAGCGGTGTCTCTGTCAATAATCGAGCTGCTAAAATGGGTGCCTCTTCATGTCCCGTGATCTCAAAATCCAATCCTGCGAACTCTGGTGGAAGGGCTTTGTCTAGTTCTAATTGCTTTTGTTGGGGATCGAGATGGATGACTTTCCATTGGCCTGGCTGCCCCAGAACGCTCAGTTGATAGCCCTCAAAAATGGGCGCTTGATGAGACCAATTGATCTGAATCGAGCAAGCGTTCTCCGCAGGAGCCAAAAGCCGGCCTCGTAAAGCGCTGCTGCTAAGTACCTTGATGCGATGAACTTGATCTTGAGGGTCGTAAGCAATACAGTCGGTGAAGGTGCCTCCCGTATCGATAAATAAGCGCCATTTTTGCATGTTCGAAGATACAAAAGCCCTTTGGCTATCCTAAAAGGGGGCTGAGGCAAATCAGTTTGAACTACCTCACATTATCCGTAATTTTGCGCTACTAAAATCACGAAAAATGAAAAGATTCTTTTATCTCATGATGGTCGCCCTCGTATGGACGGCATGCCAAACAAGTGAATCAGCTCAGACTGAGGTTGTTGACGAGACTGCAGCGGAAGCAGTAGTAGAGGTGGAAAAAATGACTTTCCCAGCAGATAGCTTAAGTCCTGATGGTACTAGCTTTCACGGACTGCGTATCGATGCGACAGATGCAATGCCAGTGGCAGATCTACAGGCTGCGGTAAATGAAGCAGGTAGCATGAATGTCAAAATCAGTGGTCCAGTCGAAGCCGCTTGCCAAGCCAAGGGTTGCTGGATGACAATGCCACTAGCCGACGGTACCAATATGAGAGTTCGCTTTAAGGACTATGGTTTCTTCGTCCCTACGGACAGCCCTGGCAAAAACGCCATCGTAGAAGGTCGTGCTTATACCGACACTACTTCAGTTGAGGACCTACGCCACTACGCTATGGACGGTGGAATGAGCGAAGAAGAAGCGGCCGAAAAATACACAGAGCCTAAGATCGAGATTGCCTTTGAAGCAACAGGTGTCATCATCGAAGGCGAAGGAGAGTAAGCATTCGCAAAATAGAATATATGCAAGCAGTAAAGGAACAATATCAAGAAATTCTCAGCCAACTTGGCATCAAAGAAAAGAACCCAGTTGTACATACTGGCACCGAAAGCTGGCATGCACCAGATCAGGAATATCATCCGATCCATGCAGCAGCTGACGGCAGTTTGTTAGGTTCTGTTCAGTATGCTGATGAGGCTAGCTACGAACTCGTAGTCAAAGCGGCGGAAGAAGCTTTTGTCGTATGGCGCGACATCCCTACGCCTAAGCGCGGCGAGATCGTCCGTCAAATCGGTGATGCTCTACGTAAGTACAAGGAGCCATTAGGAGCGCTTGTGAGCCTAGAGATGGGCAAAATCTACCAAGAAGGCTTGGGCGAAGTCCAAGAGATGATTGACATCTGTGATTTTGCCGTTGGGCTTTCGCGTCAGCTTTATGGTTTGACCATGCACTCTGAGCGTCATCATCACCGCATGTATGAGCAATGGCATCCATTGGGTACAGTAGGGATTATCTCTGCTTTTAACTTCCCAGTAGCCGTTTGGGCTTGGAACTCTATGATCGCTGCTGTTTGTGGCAACGTATCCGTTTGGAAGCCAAGTGAAAAGACGCCTTTGACTGCCGTAGCTTGTATGAACATTGTGGCCGAGGTAATGCGCGCCAACAACCTTCCTGATGGCATTTTCAACCTTATCGTTGGCGATCGTGCCACCGGCGAGCGCATGGCGGCTGATCACAGAATGCCATTGATCTCTGCTACGGGTTCTACTCGCATGGGTAAATCTGTAGCTGCTACAGTGGGGGCTCGTTTGGGCAAATCGTTGCTAGAGCTTGGGGGTAACAACGCCATCATTATCAGCCAACATGCTGATCTTCGTTTGGCCATCCCTGCAATTGTCTTTGGTGCCGTAGGTACCTGCGGTCAACGCTGTACTTCTACCCGTCGTTTGATCATCCATAGCGATATCTACGATACCTTCAAAGAGAAGCTTATCGCTGCTTATGGCTCTTTGGGAGGACGTATCGGTCATCCTTTGGATGAGAATACTTTGATCGGGCCGCTAATTGATACTGATGCGGTCAGCAATATGCAGACTGCTTTGAGCAAGGTGCAGGAAGAAGGTGGTAAGCTCTTGTTTGGCGGTGAAGTGATGGAAGGTGAGCAGTATACGACTGGCACTTACGTCATGCCTGCCATCGTAGAAGCTGACAATAGCTATGAAATGGTTCAGTCAGAGACTTTCGCGCCCATCTTGTACTTGATAAAGTACGATAGCGTAGAAGAAGCGATCAATTTGAATAATAGCGTACCACAAGGTTTGTCTTCGGCGATTTTCACGGACAATATGCGTGAGTCTGAGCGTTTCTTGTCATTGCTTGGTTCTGATTGCGGTATCGCCAACGTCAATATCGGTACTTCTGGTGCGGAAATTGGTGGCGCCTTCGGTGGTGAAAAAGAAACCGGTGGTGGCCGCGAGTCTGGTTCTGATGCATGGAAAGCTTATATGCGCCGCCAGACCAATACCATCAACTGGTCCGACGAATTGCCATTAGCACAGGGCATCAAATTTGATTTGTAAACCATTGACTGATTCTGGTCAGCAGCGGTTTAAGTACTGAGACAATAGTACTTAATATAAAGACCTTTTTTCTTGCTAAGATAAGCAAACCGCAGGTAGTTTGGCCTGCGGTTTTTTGCTTGATACTTGCTACTGGTGTAGGACCTTAGTAGCGGCTTCTTTTACTGCCTTTGCTACATTGTAGGCTACTTTTTCATTGAGTGAGGAAGGAATGATGTGTTGGGGATGCAAGTCCTGCGGACGAACGCTTTGCGCGATGGCTTCCGCCGCGGCGAGCTTCATGTCTGCTGAAATATGGCTAGCTCTAGCATCCAAGGCGCCCCTAAATATTCCGGGAAAGCCCAATACATTGTTGACCTGATTGGGGAGATCACTGCGACCCGTACCGACTACAGCCGCGCCTCCTTGGTAGGCTTCTTCAGGCATAATCTCAGGGGTAGGATTGGCGATGGCAAAAACGATCGCATCCTGAGCCATTGTTTGAATATCTTCGGCCTTGAGTATGTCCCCTATACTCACGCCAATAAATACATCGGCATCGACCAAGGCATCTTGTAGGCTGCCGTTTTGGTCCTCACGATTGGTATAACGGAGGATTTCTTGCTTGGCGGCATTGAGATTTTCGCGGCCTGAGTGGATAATGCCTTTGCTGTCGCAAACCACTACGTCCTTGACGGCGATACAGCGGGAGGATTGGATATCAGCGCAACGCAGCAAACGTGCAATCGCGATACCGGCCGCACCGGCACCATTGATCACCACTTTGAGATTAGTAAAGGCTTTGTTGACGATTTTTACGGCATTCATCAAGGCGGCGAGCACTACGATGGCGGTACCATGCTGATCATCGTGAAAAACAGGGATGCCGAGGTCTTGCAAGCGTTCTTCGATTTCGAAGCTCCGGGGAGCCGCGATGTCTTCCAGATTGACACCTCCAAAGACGGGTGCAATACGACGAACCGTTTCGACAATTTCGTCGGTGTCCTGTGTATCGAGACAGATCGGGAAGGCATCAATGCCAGCAAATTTTTTGAAGAGCATGGCTTTACCTTCCATTACTGGTAAGGATGCTTCGGGACCGATATTGCCGAGGCCCAAAACGGCAGAGCCATCCGTTACAATCGCTACGGTGTTGGACTTCATGGTGTATTTCCAAACGTCCTCTGGGTTGGCGGCAATTTCGCGGCAAGGTTCGGCGACACCGGGAGAATATACGAGCGACAAATCTTCGGAAGTCCGCACGTCTAGTTTGGTTTCCATGCGGATTTTGCCGCGAAGTTTTTCGTGTAGAAAAAGCGAATCTTGATAGATATCAGACATAAAAAATGTGATGTGTGAAAACTTTAGATCACCATCGTGATCCTTGCGTTTTTGTTCCTTTGCATTAAGAAGGGGCTATATAGCAAAAAATGGCCCAAAGAAGCTGTCTGTTGCAGGACTTAAAATAGATTCAATGGCAAAATCAAGTGCTTCCTGCATGCGAAGGTCAGACTGCACTAGGCCATCATACAAATAGCCTGCTTGAAAATCGCCTATGGTTCGAGCCAAGATTTCGGCACCAACATGCACAAAATAGAGCCTTCTTGGTTCTATTGGAGCTGATCGTTCGCCGAAGGCGGTAAAATAGGTCTCCAAAAAGGAAAAGAGACAGTTTTGCACAGCCTCTCGATGAGCAGCATCTTTAGCCATATGAGCCTGCATCCATAGATGCGCCGATAGGTGGGCTACGTCCTGAATGGGCCAGCCAAAGTGGGCAAACTCCCAATCGATGACGCGGGGTCCGGCATCCGAGATCAAAATCGAAGGCGGCCAAAGATCGCCCATGATCAAACAAATCCCCGCTTGATTGATCCATTGCCCTACTTCGGTGATGCGATCAGCTATCGCTTGCGCTTGAGGGATATGAGCTTTTTGCAAGGCTGGGAGCAAATTGTATTGTACGGCTAGCCGAACGCTTTGTACCCCTTCATTTTGGAAGTGATGGGCTAATTGGGTGTTTTGAAAGGTGTTATGGTGGAGATGGGCGATAAATTGACCTATCAGTTTACCGGTTGCGGTGGCAGTAGGAAGGTCCATTTGCTTGAGGGCAGCCGCCAAATCTGGTGCGGGGCCCACATCTTCCATTAATATGAGGGAGCGTTCGGCGAAGGCGTGCAAAAGATGAGGGGGTCTAATCGTATCAAGTGGGCTATTTTGCTCATCCCACCAGCGCAAAGCAGCGGCTTCAAACCGGCTCCGTGTCGCATCCATGGCAATCTGGGGCGCACTGGCAATATAGGGAGGGGTGTACTTAGCGATGATAGAATTGGGTAGAGTGGGGACTCGCCAGACATAATTGAGCAAGCCGCCCTGCAGGGATACAGGTGGTCCAGACAACGCTAGATCAGGGAAGTGTTGTCTCAAGTAGGCGATCAGTACTTCGGCGTGCATATTAGATGTCTAATATACTGGTCAATTTTGGCCCAAAAAGCCCTAAAATACACATTGAGAAAGGCCAAGAGCAAGATGGGCCGATTTTTGGTGGTAATAGGTAGGAATAATATGTAATTTGTTATTCGCGAATCGCGAACCACACTTAAATCTAATTTATGCGGAAACATAACGGAATGCGCCCTCAGGACGTAGTGATCTTGCTCAAAATTGTACTTCTAGGTGACACGCCCTGGCGATATTCAGATATTTCCGCCTCTCTTACTATCAGTCAGTCCGAAGTAGCCGAAGCCCTGAACCGATCTAAGCAAGCACGCTTGGTCGATGCTTCCAAACGTAAGGTATTTAGAGCTTCTTTCTTGGAATTTCTGAGCTATGGGTTAAAATATGTATTTCCGGCTCAACCCGGTTCCGTAGTACGAGGAATTCCGACGGCTCACTCGGCTAAGCCGCTTTCGGAATTGATCCTGTCAGAAGAGATGTATGTTTGGCCTAGTCCAGTTGGTAATACGCGAGGGCAGGCTGTAAATCCACTCTATGCCAACGTGATCCAGGCTATCCGCCACGATCCCCAACTGTACGAAATGCTCGCTTTGTTGGACGCAGTGAGAGTAGGTCGTGCCCGCGAGCAGAAAATCGCTATCGAAGAATTACGCAAGCGTATAATGATTGAACCAGTTTATGCCGGACAATAGCTATTCCTTAATTGAAAAAGTCGCGCAAGGATTTGGAGATCTCAACAAGAAGGTCTTTTACCTAGGCGGATCAACCCTTAGCTTATACGTACCCAAGTATGCTGCTGCCCAAAACCGGGTGGTAGGCGAAGTTGATTGTATTCTCGGCTCCTTGGCCCTGAACGACTATTTTCAGTGGGAAGAATGGTTGTCGGATCGCGGTTTTGTCAAAGAAGAAGCGATCAATCATTTTCAACACCGTTGGCGATATCAAGGGATAGCGGTCAACATACTGGCTCGTAATCGAGAAAGCCTCGCTTACAAGTATCGTTGGTTGGATGAGGGCATCTTTCATGCCCAATCCTACCCTATCAGTGAAGATATGCGGGTTCGCTCCTTTACCCCAGCTTATTTTATCGCGGCCAAAATTGAGTCCTTCCTCAACAAAGCAGAAGGCGATTTTCGGCTGAGCGAAGATTTTGAAGACTTGATGTTTGTCCTTGACAATCGCCCCCAGATTGTAAAAGAATTGTGTCAATCGTTCTACGAAGTAAGAAACTACATCCAACGATACTTCAAACGCTTTTTGATGGATCCGACCCTCGAAGAAGGCCTCTATTATGTGCTACCTTTTGGGACGGATGAATTGCATGTCAATCACATCAAATCTCTCATGCAAGCCATCGTAGACCATAAGCCGAGCTTGGAAGCAGTACCACATTATCGGCAAGCGGTGGCCTTTTAGGAGTCGTTATTTCAGCTAGCAGCCACCCCCGTTTTGGCAAGCAAATTAGGGGAGGCTAGATTTTGGCTTGTCATAAGGCTGTTTAGGATACAAAGAGAGTACTTTGTATGCCATCGGTGTGATTTCAATTCAGTCCTTAGACATGCAAATATTTCAAAATATCTACCCATTAGAGGCAAGTACCCTCAAGGCCATTGAAGCAAGAGCAGAAAGAATCTGTTTGAAAAAGGATAAGCTACTCATTCGAGCCGGTAGTATTTGCGATCGACTGTTTTTTCTTGAATCTGGTAGTATTAAGTCTTTTCATTCTGAAAACGGTAAGCACTACACTAGCTGGGTGTATTTTGAAGGCGAGATGCTGACCTCTTGGCATAGTTATCTAGGTCGTATGCCTAGTATGGAGTGCTTTAAAGCAAACGAAGAAGCGAGCTTACTCTCTTTGCATCGAGAAGATGTGGATTTTTTAAAGCATCAGCATATAGACTTTCTATATCTGCTCAATTCCTATTATGAATTCTCCATTGGGTTTTACGATTACTTTGCCAAGAAATCACCCAATCTATCGACCTTGGAAAACTATCGATTCATTTTAGAAAATTACCCCCAGCTCGTCCAGCGAGCCTCCACTTCTGACATTGCCTCCATCATTGGGGTCTCCAGAGAAACCATTAGTCGGATTAGAGCTCAAGTATAAATGATTTTGTGATATAGCTCACAGGCTGTATTTAGTGGCATTACGTATAATTGAGCAAACAATAATCTCATTTTATGCCCAATAATCATTGGTGGCTTCGGTCAGTAGCAGTGCTATTGATCGGCTGCATCGCTTTTGGATTTAGCGTCCAGAGCATAGAACAAAAAGAGCCTCAGTACCACATCATATCTGCCAGAAAAATTGATAGTGATGGTAAGGTGCATCATCTCGGAATAGAGAATAAAAAAGCTTCTCCAGTAGCCTTAGTCTTTTTAGAAGTAGGCTGTGTGATCTCACAACGCTTGATCCCAGAGCTTAATAACATTTATCTCCAATCTCAAAAAGAAGGGGTTCGCTTTTATGGCGTGATCTCTAATAGCAAAGCAAGTTGGCAAGAGGCCCAAAAGTTTAAGGCGGAGTTTGACATTCAATTCCCTTTGATTTTTGATGCAAATGGTGATTTAGCCCATCAGATAGAGCCTACAGTCGTACCAGAGAGTTTCCTGTTTGATATCTATGATCAATTGCGCTACCACGGCAGAATCAACGATCAATTTGCCGATGTAGGCAAGATCAATCGTAATCCACGCCATAACGATCTACTTGATGCCATCAAAGCCGTAGCTCAAGGCAAAGAAGTAGCGGTGCCTCATCAGATCGCTAAAGGTTGCATTTTTCAGCCCTGGCCAACTGAAGATAAGCTTGTTAGTTATAACAAAGAGATTGAACCCATCTTAAGGGCCAATTGTGCGAGCTGCCACAAGCCCAATGATATTGGACCATTCTCACTTTTGACCTATGATGAGGTGGCCCGCAGGGCAGGTATGGTGGAGTTTGTTACGCGCAAGGGCTATATGCCCATCTGGAAAGCGGAAAAAGATTATGGTCATTTTGCCAATGAGCATAGCTTGACTGACTATGAAATTGACCTTATCGGTCAGTGGGTAAAAGCAGGCTTAGCAGAGGGGGAAGCAAAAGACCTCTTACCTCCACAGGAATTTGCGAGCGGAGAATGGAAGCTAGGCGAGCCAGACCTGATTCTCGAAATGGAACCTTATGATTTGCCAGCCGAAGGCGATGATCAATATCGTGTCTTTGTCATGCAGGGCAAGATCCCCAAAGGCAAAGTGATCCAAGCCATTGATTTCAAAGCAGGAGATCCGGCTGTAGTGCATCATTCTACCATCTTTGTGGATTATACCGGCAAACTGAGGCAGTACGATCAGGAAGATCCCAAACCTGGTTATGATGCTTTTGAAAAAGGGGGGACAATGGAATTTGGGAGCGCGGTTTCTGTCTGTGGCTGGGCACCGGGCCTAGGGCCCTATTCTTATCCTGAGGGAGTAGGGTTTTATGTAGAACAAGATGCTGAGTTAGCTTTTGAAAATCACTATCACCTTTACGGAAAAGCGACTACTGATAAGAGTTATGTCGGTATCTATTATGCCAAAGAAGCCGTCAATAAGTACATTACTGGCTCCATCATAGGTACGCAGAAGTTGCAAATTCCTGCCAATACCTCTAGCTATAAAAAGTCTGTTTGGGCCTACGTCCCCGCTGATATAGAGTTATATGATTTGACCCCGCATATGCATTACATTGGCAAGCGTGTAAATGTAGAAGTACAATTTCCAGATGGTAGGACTCAAAATCTTTTGAAACTCGATGATTGGGATTTGCGCTGGCAAAGTGTGTACACCCTACGAGAACTCATGCTGATCCCCAAAGGTAGTATTATCAAAGCTGATTTTGAGTATGACAATTCGGATGACAATTATGACAACCCCAACTATCCGGCAGAAGAGATCTATTGGGGATGGGGGTCTTCAGACGAAATGTGTGAAGTGTATTTTAGTTACATACCGCTTAATCCAGCGGACTATGGGAAGATGATCATTGCATCTTTTGCTTCTTTCGAGCATTTTTATCCTTTATCTGAACGGATTGTGGTCAATGAGCAAAACCTCAGCTCAATCAAAGAGCAGTTTGCTCAATGTGATATTTGGAGTGAGGAAGGACAAAAGCTGCTCTACAGCATCATCGAATCTCGCATGGGGGACAAACTGCTCTCCCTACTAGAGAAGGAAAAAAATCGCTACAAGAACGACCCAGCTTTTCTCGTCAATTGTGCTGAGCTAGCACTAACGGAGGCCTATTTTTCTTTTGATGAAAAACGGATGATCAAAGAGTCCACCAAAGCCGGAGACCAACTTTATGCAAAGATGCATTCCCAATCAGCGCCTTGGAATACTCAATTTTCGTACGCTAGAATCATGCTGAACGCTGGTGTGGAACAGTATGAAAAAGAAGGGGTACGCATCCTCCAAGAGTTGATCATGGCTCAAGAAAAGCTAAGCCACGAAGCCAAATTTGCTTTGGCCTACTGGGAGCTCGGCAAGCATTACTATGCCCAAGGTAAAGACGCTAAGGCCGAAGCTATCCTCAAACAGGGGCTTAGCTATCACCCCGATAATGCTGATCTTAAACAAGAACTGGCTAGTGATGGTAGAATAATTAAGAAGACTTTAAACTAACCCCATGAATCGATTCATAAAAACTCTTTGCCTACTGCTTTTATTAACTCAAAGTAGCTTGGGCCTTGCTCAGGAAATTGATCTAGCAAAATCCTCTATCGACTTTGTCGTCACCAATTTGGGACTAGACGTGGAAGGGAAATTTCGTCGCTTTTCTGGCACAATTAATTTTTCGCCTGATAAGCTAGAGGAAAGCTCATTTGAGATTAGCATTCCGGTTAAATCAATTTTTACCGATAACTCTACTCGAGATGAGCACCTGCAAGAGGAGGAATTTTTCCATGCTGCAAGTCATCCCAACATAACGTTCTCTGCTAAAGAGGTAAAAAAATCAGGTGAGCAATATATCCTAAACGGCAGCCTGACAATCAAAGGTACGAGCAAGCAAATATCCATTCCTTTTACTTACGAAAACGCCACTTTTTCGGGCGAGATCACCATCGATCGCCAAGATTTTTCGGTGGGAGGTTCCGGCTTTCTCGATACGATTGGTGATGAAGTTATCATCAAAATTAACTGTGTTCTCAAAGCAGATGAATAGATTATTTTGGTTGATAGTGGGTCTCTTGAGTTATCAAACAATTTACGCCCAGAGTAGCTATGATGAGTTGCTCCATCTCTCCTACGACTACTTCACCCCATCAAGTATCCCTGGTACTAGTACTAAGCTCTCGAGACAGCATATCAACTTCTCGGGAGCTTATGGCTGGGACCTTAACTATCAAGGCGACTTGTTGAGTGTGGGCTTGGCTTATCAGGGCCTAGAGTTAAAAACTACATTAGATGAGCCTCAAACTCTCAATATCCACAATACTAGTATCGGTTTGGGATGGCTCAAAAACTGGAAAAATTTATCTTGGGCCTCTAGTGTTTCCATTGGCCTTGCCGCCGTTTCGGATTATCAAAGCAGTATCAATTCTGCCTTTCAGAATTCTTTCTCGGCCAATCTTCATTATGGTAAATCTGAAGAACTAATATGGACCTTCGGGGTACTTTATTCCGATCAACCTTTTGGACCGTGGGTTTTCCCAGTGCTGGGTGTCGATTGGAATATTAATGATAGGCTATACTTCTCCACTATACTTTTTTCGCACGCTTATCTAGAATATGCGATTAAGCCGAAATTTTGGTACGCAGGAGTTGAAGTCAAAGAGATGGGGATGAGCTTTGTAGTTTCGGAATTTCAAAATCAGCCAAATAGCTATATCACTTCTTTCTCTGAAGCTTTTCCGTATTATCCCTATGCGATGACTGTTTTTAATGATTTCTACTTCGCAGAACGCTTCTCTCTTTTTGTTAAAATGGGGACCCTTATTTCCAGAGCTAATAGACACTTTAGCTTGCAAAATGAGCCTCTCGTCAATAGCGTTTATAATAATCCCGTCAAGCCATCATTTTATTTGCAAACCGGATTAGCCCTACGCTTTCGTAATTTTTGAGCTTAGGCAAGCGCTTATTCTCTATCTCTTTCAAATAATATTCGCGCTGATGGCCTCTTGCGTATCGCCATTTTCTAGGGGCATCACTCTTACCTCAAAAGCAATTCTTGGTAGGCTCTCCTTTGCTTCTGTTGATTCAAAAGGACTAATGGCGATTTTATCGATCCCCTCTGCTAGGTCAGGAGTATTTTCGACGGTAAGCAATGAGTGTTGATGCAGGAAGTGTAAGATGGTAGACAGGTGCCGCAGCCCTTCCACGTAAGCAGCGGCTTCAAAGTTAGCGCTAAAGCTTAAGCGGAAACGTAGGACCCCGATATTAGCAATTGACTGTCTTTCAGGACGATAGGTCCTTGAAGCCAAAGCTGCCTCTAAATTGATATGTGAAACAGAACATAGGATTTTACCTAGTTGGTTTGTATCCGCTTGGGCATAACTGAGCTTACTGCCCTCAAGTCCCATTTTGGTTTTAAGCTTAGAAATGATGGTGTTTACCGCCTTATCAATCATAGTATTGGTTTTAATTAAGCAGTAGAAAGTATCCCGAAAGCTTTCGCATTCGCGTCAAGCTAAGGGATTATTCAGCGAAAAAGTGGTAAAAAATCATGTTCTGATGGTGTCATGCCCACCCCTGGCCCCTCCCAAGAGGGGAAATTCGCAAGCGAATCGATAGATTCTTCCC
>JBCCQN010000037.1:0-48634 GCA_039024315.1 Bacteroidota bacterium | reverse complement strand
TTACCGAAACATTGCCCTTCGAGATCAATGCTTCTAAGTAGACTCTCTCAGATTCGCTAAGATTGATGTGCTCTTTTTTCATTACCCAATTCGGTGAGTGGGTAAATTACTCAATAATAAAGAACTTTTTGTACGATGTAATAAAGGCGATAAAAGCCACTTTCAAAGAACTTCAGCATGTGAAATATTCGAATTCTCATGCGTAACATCAGTATATAACTGCATTAGCAATTTTAAGATCATGAACCTCAATACAAATAGAAGCACGTATATTTATAAAAATGCCTTCCAGGGTCTTTGTTGATCGTATTGTCCCCTATATTCTCCTATTCGTTTTGCAAAAAAACCTGACAAAAGCATGAAGTTTGAATGCTCGAGTGTCAAAGGACTAGGTATCTTGACCATAGCTTTTATTTTAAGTATAGCCTTACGCTGGAATGGAATCTCGTCTTACGAAGGAGACCATTTCTGGTTAAATTCGCATGTCCTGGTAACGACACAGATTTGGGATGAAACAGGTTTTTGCACCTATAATGGGAATCTAGTTTTGAGTCTACCAGGGACTTACAATCGCCACATAGGTATTCCTAGTTTTACCAATTTCTTTGATGAAGAGGGGTACTTATATTATACTTCATATCCACCATTGGGGCTGTGGTTGCCTTACGGTATTCATCGTATATTAAGACTATCAGTAAGTAATACTAGTATTAAAATCTGGAATCTACTTTTACACTACTTATGTGTTATAATATTATATGCAACTATCAAAAAACACCAATCGGGGGATAAACTTGCAATCGTTCTAAGTCTGCTATATCTCTTTGCACCCGGCCCTCTATATTATCAATCGCAGATTTATTTTTCGGAAATGCTTGCCCAGCTATGGTGGTTTCTGTCTTTATGGGGATATACGTGGAGTAGAACAGCATCGAAGAAAAAGCACCATTTTATTTTCTGGTTAGTTTTAAGTTTTGTTTTTGTATTTACTGAGTGGTTGGGGATTTTTGTGATTGGTACATTAGGGTTGATTTTGCTTTTTGAGAAAAAAAGTATTGGAGATCTCTTTCCTCTAGTTTTAGGAGGTGGGATAGCAATAATATTTACCGTTTGGCAATATAGTCAGATCAGCGGATGGGAAGTTTTATTTGAGCAATGGCTTCTACGCTATAGTTATCGAAGTACGAATCTTATCAGTAGCCAAATGTTTTTTAAAGAAGTAATCGTCAAATATCCATTAAGAATGTTTGCGTTACTACCTATCCTAGGAATAGGCCTCGTATTGTTCAAAAAAATGAGTTATCAAAGTCTATCTCGACCCCAAAACATCATTTACCTTAGTTTTTTCCCATACTTGTTGCATACAATTTTGTTTAGAAACTATAGCTATGTACACGATTTTTCAGCACTTAAGGGTGGACCTTTTTGGATTTTCTTAATCACATGGGCGCTCCCCAATATCTCTAATTCATCCGCAATACGCAGGCTTAAAGAAACTTCAAAAAATAAAAGAAAGAACTTATTTAAGAAGTATAGGACTAGGTCCCAATATTGGATTTTAACACATAAAAAAGTGCTTATTATAATCTTTCTGACTATTTGGGTTATGGTCGGTATTCAGCGTTTTTATTTTTACAGTATGGTTATGCTACCAGACAGTGGTATTGGCAGCAGCATTAAGGCCCAAATCCCACAAAAGGTACCCGTTTTCATGAATCAAGTACCTAGTCTCCCCATCATTTATGCAGCACAACGCAATATAGGAGAAGGCGATAGTACGGCGGTACAACGTTGGTTGGATAAAACGGGTCATTTAGAGGCTGTTTTGGTTCATATTGAGGACGATAGTGTACAGTCAATGGAATATATTTACCGCGCTAAGCCTGATTGCCAATGGCATGAACGATAAATTTTTTCTTAGCGTGCTAAGGTTGTAAGTTTGCAATCTGAAACGATAAGTTCTGCGGATGAAAGTTGCAATCATCGGTGCCGGACCAGCAGGCCTCACGGCTGCTTACCAACTCTCGAAGGAAGCCGGAATCGATCTTACAGTTTACGAGGCGAGTGCACAGGTGGGCGGATTGTCGCGTAGCCTGGATCTTTGGGGAGAAAGGGTTGACTTAGGTCCACACCGCTTTTTTAGTAGCGACCGTCGTGTCAATGAGCTGTGGCTAGAGGTAGTTCAAAAAGACTACGTCATCATTGATCGCCTCACCCGCATCTTTTACAAAGACCGCTATTTTCATTATCCGCTCAAAGCTTTCGAAGCCCTGCAAAAGCTGGGTATCTTTGAAGCAGCTCGCTGTGTACTGAGCTATGGCCAAGAAAAGCTCTCCCCTACTCCGCTCAATGGTTCCTTTGAAAACTGGGTAGTCCATCGTTTTGGACGACGCCTGTTTGAGATCTTTTTCAAAACCTATTCCGAAAAGCTCTGGGGGATCAGTTGCCAGGACTTAGATGCAGATTTTGCCGCCCAGCGCATCAAAAAGCTATCTCTTTGGGAGGCAGTCAAAAATGCTATCAACGAAGGCCGCGGTAATCAACACAAGACACTAGTTGATCAGTTTGCCTATCCAATCCAAGGCAGTGGTATGGTTTATGAACGCATGGCGGAGGCCATCGTCGCCAATGGTGGTACCTTACATCTCAAGCGCCCAGTTCATAAAGCTATTATGAAGGAGGGCAAGATCAAAGGCTTGCAGCTAGAGGACGGTAGCATCGAAGAATATGATCATGTCGTCTCGACCATGCCTTTGAGCTTATTGGTATCACGCCTTTTAGAGGCACCCGATCCTATCAAGCAGGCAGCCTTGGCCCTGAAGTTTCGCAATACCATATTGGTCTATCTCGAAGTCGAAGGCGCTGAGCACTTTCCTGACAACTGGTTGTATGTCCATTCCGACAATCTGGAGATGGGGCGGATTACCAACTTTAGCAACTGGTTGCCAAACAAAAAACGCCACAGTAGCATCCTCACCTTGGAGTATTGGTGCTACCCAGAAGACGCTCGCTGGACAGAGGATGACCCTAGCATCATCGAATTAGCCAAACGAGAAATAAGAGAGACAGGATTGATCGGCGAGGCGAATATCAAACAGGCTATGGTGTATCGCATTCCGAAATGCTATCCGGTCTATAAAAAAGGCTACAAAGATCAGCTCGAACCCATAGAAGAATATCTAAAAAGCTTACCAAATTTGTCAGTAATTGGTCGATACGGGGCCTTCAAATACAACAATCAGGACCACTCTATCTTAATGGGGCTTTTTGCGGCTGAAAATATTATCAGCAATCAAAAACACGATTTATGGGGCATAAATACCGATTATGAGAGTTATCAGGAGGAAGCCATCATCACCGAGACTGGTTTACAATCTGTTAACTAACGGTCGTTAGGCCTAAAAATTTACTAAATTGTGCTTTGGATTTTTGGCAAATTTGAAATTTCTCTTCATTTTTGAAGCGGAACGATAAGGAAAAAGCCTATGTACTACTCAAATTTCCTTCCGCTATATCTACGACGACTGCAGCTATTTCTACAATAGTTAACAGGCTTTTTGTTCCGTGTACCCACATTTATTTTTTTCTCTAACAACACTCAAAAGCCAAGTGCAATGAGCAATCGTGTGTATGTATTTGACACCAGCCTTAGAGACGGCGAACAAGTCCCAGGCTGCCAGTTAAACACCCAAGAAAAGGTCGAAGTAGCGATCGAACTGGAAAAGCTAGGTGTTGACATCATCGAGGCTGGATTTCCGATTTCCAGCCCTGGCGATTTCAATTCAGTAGTAGCGGTTTCAAGAGCGGTGAGCGAACCGACCATCTGCGCCCTGACCCGCGCAGTAGAAAAGGACATCAAAGTTGCTGCGGAAGCCCTACGTTATGCGAAACGTGGACGTATCCACACCGGTATCGGTGCCTCTGACATTCACATCCAAAACAAACTCAAAACCACCCGTGATGACATTATCGAACGGGCGATTAGAGCGACCAAGTACGCCAAGAGTTTTGTCGAGGACGTGGAGTTTTATTGTGAGGATGCCGGCCGCGCCGAACTCGAATTTCTAGCCAGAATGGTTGAAGCTGTTATTGGCGCGGGTGCTACCGTAGTCAATATCCCTGATACTACAGGATACTGTTTGCCTGATCAGTATGGCGCGAAGATCAAGTACCTGATGGAAAATGTATCCAACATCCACAAGGCGATCTTATCGGTACATTGCCACAATGATCTCGGTATGGCAACCGCCAATACCATCGCAGGTCTCGCCAATGGTGCGCGTCAAATGGAGGTAACCATCAACGGTATCGGCGAACGGGCAGGTAATACATCTCTCGAAGAATGTGCGATGATTTTGCGTTCGCACAGCGAAACGCTAGATCTCGAAACCAATATCAACGTCAAAAGGCTTTACCCAGTTAGCCGTATGATCACACGCTTAATGCGTATGCCCGTGCAGCCCAACAAAGCCATAGTTGGTCGTAATGCCTTCGCTCATTCCTCTGGTATTCACCAGGATGGCGTTCTCAAAAATCGCGAAAACTATGAGATCATCGACCCTGCTGATGTAGGGATTCCTGAATCTCAGATTCTTTTGACCGCGCGTTCTGGCAAAGCCGCTCTCTCCCACCGACTCAATCGCTTAGGTTTTACCCTTACCAAAGTAGAGTTGGAAAAGACTTACGAACAGTTTCTCAATGTAGCTGACGCGAAGAAGGAAATCCAAGACGACGACCTCTACGATTTGATGGGTATCGAGCATCAAAATCGTCAGCTGGACCTTGATAGCCTTGAGGTCCAATGCGGTATTGGAGAAGTAGCTACCGCTCACGTGGGCATCAATCGTAATGGCAAAAAACTTTACAACGAAGCCACTGGCAATGGACCTGTGGACGCGATTGTCAAAGCAATCGATGGTATTATGGGTTTAGAGGTAAAACTTGAAGAATACTTCGTCCAAGCGATTACGGGAGGTTCTGACGATATGGCCAAAGTCCATATTCAAGTGGCAGTAGATGGCGCCTTTTTCTATGGTTTTGGTTCTGATACTGATACGGTCTCTGCTACGGCCAAAGCGTATTTGAACGCTTTAAGCAAAATCTAAATTTTTCCCTGTACAAATATTTATGGCAAAGACGCTGTTTGACAAAATTTGGGACCGCCACGTAGTGGCTCGCACTGAGGGCGGTCCTGAAGCTCTATACATAGATCGGCACTTTATTCATGAAGTTACGAGTCCGCAGGCGTTTGCAGGGCTAAGAAAACGCGGCATTCCCGTCGCTCGCCCCAAGCAAACCATCGCTACTGCCGATCACAACGTACCTACTGAAAACCAACACCTCCCCATTCGCGAGCCCCTCAGTCGGATGCAGGTAGAGACCCTAGTCAAAAACTGTGAGGCCTTTGGGCTGGAACTCTATGGTCTGGGACACCCTTATCAAGGTATCGTGCATGTCATCGGTCCTGAGCTTGGCGTAACCCAGCCCGGTATGACCATCGTTTGTGGCGATAGTCATACCTCTACCCATGGTGCCTTTGGTGCCGTCGCTTTTGGCATTGGCACGAGCGAAGTAGAGCAGGTACTGGCCACTCAATGTGTGCTCAAAGTCAAGCCCAAGAAGATGCGCATAAGCGTCGAAGGAGAACTGAAAAAAGGCGTTTTTGCCAAGGATATCATCCTTTACATTATTGCGCAGATTTCCGCTTCTGGCGGAACGGGTTATTTTGTGGAATATGCAGGCTCAGCCATCCGCTCGCTTTCGATGGAAGCTCGCATGACGGTTTGTAATATGAGCATCGAGATGGGAGCACGCGGCGGCTTGATCGCCCCTGATCAAACTACCTTTGCCTACGTCAGAGGTCGAGAATTTGCGCCGAAAGGAGCTGATTGGGATAAGGCACTCGACGATTGGCAAAGCCTCTACACGGATGAAGATGCTGAGTTTGACTTAGAATATGTGTTCGACGCAGCCGACATAGAACCCATGCTTACTTATGGCACCAATCCTGGAATGGGCATCGGTATCACACATGATGTACCTAGTCTAGACAAGCAGGCTTCAGAAAGTGATCGCAAAGCGCTCGAAAAGGCCCTCAACTACATGGATCTAGCGGATGGTAAGCCCATGCTGGGTCATGAGGTAGATTATGTATTCATCGGTAGCTGTACCAATAGCCGCATCGAAGACCTGCGTTTGGTCGCAGACTTTGTCAAAGGCAAGAAAAAAGCCGAACATATCACCGCGATGGTGGTACCGGGCTCTCGCCAAGTACGGGAGATGGCGCAAGCCGAAGGCATTGACAAAGTATTGATGGAAGCAGGCTTTGTCCTCCGCGAAGCGGGATGCTCTGCTTGTCTAGGCATGAACGAAGACAAAGTTCCCAAGGGAAAGTATTGCGTATCCACCTCCAACCGAAACTTCGAAGGCCGTCAAGGTCCCGGAGCCCGTACCTTCCTAGCGAGTCCAATCACCGCAGCCGCATCGGCTATCGCAGGTAAAATTGTGGACCCACGCGAATTTCTCTAATCGAAAGTCTTCCGTTAAACCTTCATCCTCTATGTCTTTTTCAAAACTTCAATCTACCACGGTTCCGATTCCGGTAGAGCATATAGATACCGATCAAATCATTCCTGCGCGTTTTCTCAAAGCGACTACACGTGAAGGCTTTGGGGAAAATTTATTTCGCGATTGGCGCTACGAAGCCGACGGTACTCCTAAAGCGGATTTCATTCTCAATGACGATACCTATGCCGGTCAAATATTGGTTGGAGGCAAAAACTTTGGTTGCGGTTCTAGCCGTGAGCATGCCGCTTGGGCCATTGCAGACTACGGCTTTAAAGTGGTAGTTTCTAGTTTTTTTGCTGATATCTTCAAAGCCAATGCTTTGAATAATATGTTGCTGCCAGTACAGGTAAGTCAGGACTTTTTGGACCGCATTTTTGCCGCGATTGAGCGAGACCCTAATACGACCATCAGCGTAGATCTTGAAGCGCAGTCTATTACTTTGGACGCCTCCGGCGAACGCGAGGCCTTTGAGATAAATCCTTATAAAAAAACCTGCCTACTCAATGGCTATGATGATATTGATTATCTTTTAAGCCTTAAATCAGAAATCGAAGCTTTCGAGCAAGCACGCTAAGTTGATCTATTCAAGCAATCCAAAAAACCACTATTCTTCAATTCCTCTTCTCTCATGATAGAAAAGCGTATCGCTTTATTGCCAGGTGATGGCATTGGCCCTGAAATCGTCGCCCAAGCGGTCAAAGTCTTAGAGGCCGTCGCCAAAAAATTTGGTATCTTATTTCAATATCGCACCGCAATGGTCGGTGCAGTCGCTATCGACGCGGTCAATGATCCTTTTCCACCAGAAACCCTCCAAGCTTGCTTAGAGGCTGATGCTATCCTTTTTGGCGCCATTGGTGATCCCAAATACGACAATGACCCTGGTGCAAAGGTTCGGCCTGAGCAAGGCCTACTAGCAATGCGTAAAGCTTTAGGCTTGTACGCCAATATTCGTCCCGTCAAAAGCTATGATGCGCTGCTAGAAGCTTCTCCACTAAAAAGCGAGATCGTCAAAGGAGTAGATTTTGTGGTAGTAAGGGAGCTGATTGGCGGCATCTATTTTGGCAAGCCCCGTGGCCGTTCTGAGCAAGGGGACGAAGCCTTTGATACCATGGTTTACGATAGAGACAGTATCCTACGTATCAGTAAGACCGCCTTCGAATACGCCCAAGCGCGTCGCCAAAAAGTTACCCTAGTGGACAAAGCTAATGTACTAGCGACCTCACGCCTTTGGCGAGAAGTCGTCGCTGAATACGCCCAACAGTTTCCTGATATAGAATTAGAAACGATGTTTGTGGACAACGCTGCCATGCAATTGATCCGCAATCCGCGCCACTTCGACGTAATTCTCACCGGCAATATGTTTGGCGACATCCTCAGTGATGAGGGTTCTGTGATTACGGGCTCTCTGGGCACGCTGCCTTCTGCCTCAATTGGGGCAAAAACCTCTATGTACGAGCCCATTCACGGTTCTTATCCGCAAGCCGCTGGTCAGGATCGCGCCAATCCCTTGGCGACGATTCTGTCTACCGCCATGATGCTAGAGCATGAATTTGGTATGACCGAAGCCGGAGCAGCCATCCGCCATGCGGTTGACCAATCCATCCAAGCGGGCATCACCACCGAAGATATCAATGATGGTAAATACGGTACAGAAGCCGTAGGAGATTACATCGCCAATGCCATTTGAACAGTTCAAAACGCATCTCCAACAGGTGGCTTATTTGACACCTGAAGATTGTGCATTATTTGAACCTTATTTAAGATCACGCGCCCTGTCTAAGCACGACTTTTTGCTCAGACAGGGCAAAGTGTGTAGGGACATTGGCTTTGTAGAAAAAGGCGCTTTTCGGGTTTATTATCTGCAAGATGGCAAAGAGATCAATACCCGCTTCGTCTTTGAAAATGATTATGTGGTCGATTACGGCAGCTTTCTGCATCAGACGCCCAGTCAATACTTCATCCAAAGTCTAGAAGAGAGTAAGCTGGTTCTTTTTGATCAAAGCGCTCTAGTTGATGGCTATGAGCGTTCCAAGAATTGGGAACGCTTTGGCCGGCAGATCGCAGAGAAAAGCTTTTTGCTGACCACTGAAAGAGTAGAATCCTTTTTATTTCTAGACGGCGAAGAACGCTACCTCCAAGCGCTCCGCTCCTATCCCACTCTTTTTGAACGCGTCCCGCTTTACCATATCGCATCCTACTTGGGGATGGAAAGGGAAAGCCTCAGCCGTTTGCGTCGAAAAATAGCCGAGCGCGATCGATTGTAACATATGTCAATTTTTGGGAGGCTACAGTAGGCCAACTTTGAAGGGTTAACTCATTAATCACTTCAAAAACAACAGGATGAAATCCATCATTTTAATTAGTAGCCTCAGTTTCATACTCCTTAGTTGCAGCAGCAGTCTAAAGACCATCGTTCCGCTAGCGGAAAAACCTCAAGTAGAAGACACCTACACCATCATCTGGAATGGCATCAGCAAGGCCTACCGCTATGAAGACCAAACTTGGCAGCGGGCGGAGGATTATGACTACGTTTTTGACGTGGTCCAAAAACGCTATCGGGATCATTGGCAGTCCATCAAAAACCTTCATCGCCTTCACCCTGACTACGATGGTAAAGCCGGAGAACGCTCCCAGTCTATGTATTTTGAGATAGCCTATAAGCAGATGGGAGAGGCCTTAGCGATTACGCTCGCTTCCTCATTGGGGACCGGTCAAGGAAGCTCAGATCGTGAATTCAGAAAGCAAACGCTAGAATTTACACTAGCAGGACTTTCGCGCTTTTCTCCTTACACGCATATGCGCATTAGCCAACATTATCAGTACGAAAAGGGCCTGCTGGAAGAGGTAGTGGAGCTATACCGCCTGGAAGATGGCAAGGAGGTACCATTTATGAAAAACGAAGAAACAGCCTGGTTTTATCTCAAAGGCAAGCTTGATGCGGCACCTAGTCGCTTGTAAAGAGAGTTGAGTACAGAGTAAAAAGTATTCAGTACAGAGATAAAAGGTCCAGATGGACCGTAAAGCCCTATTTTCCTCGGTCTTAATACTCAGTACTAATGTCTAAGTACTTAAAATTACTGCTGCGCAGAACGCTTCCCTCTAGCAAGGGCCTCAATGAGAGAGTCTCTTGCTAGTTTTTCTTTTGTAGAGCCCAAATGCCAATGTCAAACAAGCTGCTAAAGCGAGGACTCCCAATAAGAGTGAATGATTACTCCTTGGAATAGGCGCCATATTGCCAATTGGTACAAATCCCGCCCAATAGAATGGATGGGCTCCGATTGGATCAGTCCGGCGGATATAGTCGAGCTTCGCCTTATGCAGGGCAATGTCTTTGCGTTCGCCTTCTTTGAGGTAGCCATAGAAGCCAGGCATGAGGTCAGCGCTGGCCGCATCATTGATACTCCAAAGGGTCGTGATGATACTCTTAGCGCCTGCAAAGGCAAAACCCTTGGCTTGACTACTGATCCCTTCCCCTTTAAATAGCTTACCAATCCCCGTTTCACAAGCACTAAGGACAATCATCTCGGCGGGTAAGTGCATATCAAATAATTCGGCTACTGTGATCACCCCATCTTCAGCTTCATTTTGACTTTGGCTAAAAGCGATCTGAGAGTAGAGGGGATCTTCGTCATTTACCTTTGCGTGGCTAGACAAGTGGATAATCTGGTGGTTACTGGCGGCCTTTTTAAACCGAGATTCAGTTGCTTCTTTCCCCAAGTATAGCGCTCCCCCCATCACCTTTTGTACCGCTCTAGCTTCGTCTTGATTATGGGCTAAAGGACTAAAGCCCCCGCGAGAGGGATCAAAGCCTCGACTCGAATTATTGCCTTGGCCAAAGGTCGGTGCGAACGCCAGCAAACCTTTGGGGGCGGAGATATTTTTCCGTAGCATCTCTTGCCAAATACTAGCCGAATAGCTGTAAGCAATCGCCTGCTGCGCTAGTAAAAAAGGATAGCTCTTGTAATTCCCTATTTGCTTGGGCCACTCACTGAGGAGGGCATCAAAAGGTAAATATCCCAACACCCCATCTGGTATGATCAACCACCTTGTTTCGTCCTGTGGCCTCATCTCGTAGATAGGATTTATTAGCCATTGATACAGCAGTAATCCCGTTTCTACAAGGAGCGAATCCTCGGCCAAGACGGAGGTGCTTGTAGGGGCTGCAATTGCCTTCCGGAAATGCGAAACTTGCTCCGCTAGATTTATGGTTTTGGGGAGCAAGCGCCAATCATATTCCTCACCCGAGAGATAAAAAATGGTCAATGCTTCCGTGCCGACAAAATACTCGATCAGGGCATGCTCATGCCCTAAAAGATCTTGCTGCAAACTGCCTAGATCAAGAGGGTCTAGACTATATTTAAGCTTGTGATATTCAGGAAATTCTTCTTCCAACTTACGAGCTAAGTTTTCGCGTTCCCGATGTAGGGTAAATAGATCGTTTTGCCAGCTTTCTATTTGGCTGCTATCAAGTTGAATACTATTAAACTGAGCTTTAAACAATTGCTCTTCCAGCCTTGTAATCTGAGCCGCTAAGGCTTTTTCCTGCGCGAGCAGGGTGTCTGGTATCTGCGCAAACTGACGCGCATTGACATCCTTGATAGATTGCAGCAGTAGGACGGCTTTACTCTTTTCGCTCATCGTTAAGGCATCTTCAAACAGTTTTCGATCTGCTTGACTTTGATAAAGCTTATAGGCCGTAGTGATCCCCCCTTCATATACTGGTAAGGCTGCTTCAGCCAATTGAAACTTGGAGTCATTATGGACAAATTCCAAGCGCAAGGAGTCAATCAAGTTTACCGCTAGCCGATAAGTTGCAAGGGTAGATGCTAATTGCTCGGGATGCTCATTGGCGTAATCGGCAAAGGTCTGAGCTTTAGAGGCGAGTACCTCTAACATTACTTGTTTATCGACGATGTTGTCGAGGCTAGGGTTGATATTTTTATCCGCTTCGCGGAACGCAGCCACTAGGTGCATCAAAGCTTTTTGATGCCAAGGAAAGGCTTTTTCGGCCTGGCCCAATTTGCGATAAGTATCACCAATATTATTATGATAACGCGCTACGGTAGCATCGTACCAGTCTTTACGGCCTAAGCCTATCCGCACCGCTTCTTCAAAATACTTGATCGCTTGATCATAGTCTGCTTTGAGCTGATAGCACATACCAAGATTGTTGTACACTTCGGCAAGGCTTTGGTGATCCTTGCCTCTTTCGAGCTTACGGATAGCGAGTGTCTTCTGATAGGCTGCGATCGCCTTTTGGTATTGCCCTGTATTGAAGTAGCTGAGGCCTAGGCTAAAGTATTTGGAGGCCACACGAGGATGTGAAGGGCCAAAAACCTGTTCGGATACCCTGACCGCCAAAGAAATATTTTCGGCGGCCTCTTCGTAGCGGCCTAGTTTGAGCAGAGCATTACCCGCATTATTGGCATTACTGGCTACTTGACGGTGGATATCTCCCATTTGAAATCGTAAGATCCTTAGGGCTTGTTGAAAATACTCCAAAGCTTGCCCATGGTCGCCTTTGCGCCCATGGTAAAAGCCTAAATAGTTGTAGCAGAGGACCCGCTCAATATGATTGGGCGGTAGGCTTTGGTCTTGGATATCTTGGGCCAACATATAGAGTCGGAGCGCTGCGTCGCCTTTGCCCTTGATCTGTCTGACCAAACCGAGACGAAGGTAGGCCATGGCCAATTTTGGGTGGCGTTCTGCAAGGCAGCCCTCTAAAGTATCAACTGCCAACTCGTAGTGAACTCGCGCACTGTCCCAATTTCTCTGTTCTTGAAAATAAATCCCCATCAACCCATGAGCGAGGCCTCGTTCTTGAGCACTAATTTGATTATCGCCCAAAAGCCCCAAAAGTATTTGACGCCCCTTCTGGTCTTGGTCTTGTCTGATGGATAATTGGGCTTCGGTATAATTGATCTTAGTGGCTAAGCGTGGACTGATCTTACTTTGCGGAACCCGCTTCACTTTCGCCAAAAATCGTTTGGCTTGGGCATATTGATCAAATTGTAGATGATATCGACTTTGGGTCAACCATATTTGGGCCGCCAGCGAATCCAGTTTGTTGCGTTTGGCGAGTATGTTTTGGGCCTGCTCTAAATAGTACTTAGTCTGATCAAACTGAGAGTAGGCTAATTCATTTTCGGCTAGGGCATGGTACAAAAAGAGCTTTTCAGGCTCATGGGAAGCGTTCTGCGCAGCAGCCTCAAAATAAAACCGAGCACTATCAAATTGGGCTTTTTCCGCAAAAAGAAGCCCTCTTTCAAGCGCAGAGGCATTTGAAAGAGGGACTTGAGCGTTTAAAGGCTTCCCCATCAAAAGCAATACCCAACAGATGAAGACAGTGATTGCCTTCACAAAAGAAAGGGGGCTTTGACGGTTAGACAAAATTATTTTTTGATACTAGATCTATCATCAATACAACCGCAAACACAATCATTGTAGTCTTGCAGTGCCTCCATAGTGCAGGGTTCGTAGCCATCGCAGGTACCATTGCCAACACTCACTACAGAGTAGAAGGGAGGACCAGTTTTGTTGTTATCAGCCACTATGGCATCGACGAGTTCCTCATCGCACTTTTGCTCACAAAGATACTTGACCAAGGCCTCATTACTGTTGCCCGGAGTAACACTTGAAAAAGCCAAAGAACCATTGTCTTCATAAACGCGATCCATGGCAAATCTCCAAATATCAAGCAAGCCTTTTTTAGTTTTGGTGATGTTGATAGTTTCACAAGTACCATTGAGAGTGGAACTACCTTGTCCTACTACCCCACTGGCCTGAGTTTGGATCACATAACCAGCATTGTTACCGTTGATACCAATACTGAGACGAAATACAGTCCCTCCTTTAGAAAGTTTGTAAATAGCACTATTGGCGTTTTCGTTGGCACTGACCAAGCTTAGGGTCGGATAAAGCGTATTAAAGTAGCCTTGAGCGGAGAGCGAAATGGCGCCAAAACAAAAGAAAATGAGCAAAAGGGATTGGCGGAAAGTGTGTTGCTTAGGGTTCATAAAAGTAAGTTAAACAATGTTTTTATAATTGGTACATTATCCTACTTAAAACGTAACATCTAGTCCATAACATGCACCACAATACCACTCCGCAGTTTGGGTTCAAACCAAGTGGTCTTAGGGGGCATGATCATTCCCCCATCCGCGATATCCATCAATTGTTGCATGCTCACGGGGTAGAGAGCAAAGGCAACGGCCATTTCTCCGCTATCTACACGGCGACTGAGTTCCCCTAGGCCACGAATCCCTCCGACAAAATCGATGCGCTTGTCGCGTCTAAGATCCGTGATGTTAAACAAAGGTTCTAAGACTTGCTCCGAGAGAATGGTAACGTCTAATACTCCAATTGGATCATTATCATTGTAGGTACCGGCTTTTGCTCTTAAAGCATACCATTGCCCCTCAAGATACATGCTCATTTCATGCAGCTGAGAGGGCTTGTAGAGATCAGCTCCCTTTGCTTCTAGCCCAAAGCCAGCTTCTAGGGCCTTAAGCAAATCAGCTGGGCTACGTCCATTGAGATCTTTGACTACCCGATTGTAATCAATGATTGAAAGCTGATCGTCAGGAAAGAGCACAGCCATAAAGTAATTATAACCTTCCTCTCCCGTATGATTCGGATTCGCTTCGCGCAACTCCTTGCCTACAAGGGCGCCAGCAGCAGTCCGGTGATGGCCGTCAGCTACATAGGTATGAGGTACTTTTTCAGCAAATAGTTGGGGGACTGCTGCGCAGAACGCTGGGTCGGTAATTACCCAAAGCGTGTGTTGTATACCATCTTCAGCGGTAAAATCAAAAGCAGGTTCTTCCTTAACTGCCTCCTCAAGTATTTTGTCAAGCTCCTTTTGCTTAGGATAAGCAAAAAAAACGGGCTCAGCATGCATACGACCGGTACGCACATGTTGCTTTCGATCTTCTTCTTTGTCAGGACGAGTCAGCTCGTGCAGTTTGATCGTCCCATCAAAATAATCGTCAATGGCCTCTAGCACCATAAATCCAACCTGCTTATGTCCGTCCATGATTTGTTGGTACACATATAAGCTTGGCTCAGTATCTTGCTGCATGACGCCATCAGCGATCATCTGCTGGAAATTATCGCGGCCTTTTTCATAGACTGGCATTCCGTAGGGGTCTGCGTCTTCGGGTAGGTCTATCTCTGGTTTGATGACTCTTAGGAAAGAATGTGGATTTCCCGCTGCTTCAATACGCGCCTCGGCGGCATTGAGTACATCATAAGGGCGGGATGCTACTTGGGCCGCAAACTCGGGGCTTGGGCGATAGGCACGAAAAAGTTTGATCTTGGCCACTGGGGTTTAATTTTATTGATTAAGCGTTTTTACGTTCAAATTCGGTGAGAAAAGCGATAAGGCTTTCGACCCCTGCTAAGGGCATAGCATTGTAGATACTCGCTCTGAGACCTCCCACAGAACGGTGGCCCTTTAAGAATAGAAGGCCTGCTTGTTCGGTTTGAGCCACTAGCTCACTCTCCAAATCTCGATTTTCGAGATGGAAGGTAATGTTCATCAACGAACGATCGGGCTCAGCGACATTGGCGTGATAAAAGTCTGAGCTATCTAAAAAATCATATAGCAGCTTTGCTTTGGCTTTGTTACGGGCCTGTAGAGCAGGGATGCCCCCTTGGGCTAAGCCCCATTCAAACACCAAACCGGCGAGGTAAATCGCATAGGTTGGAGGCGTATTGAACATAGAGCCTTTGTCGGCGTGGGTTTCATAATTGAGCATAGTGGGACAGATATCCAAAGCATGGCCAAGGAGATCCTCTCGAACAATCACAATGGTCAAGCCCGAAGGGCCGATATTTTTCTGGGCGCCAGCGTAGATGAGGCCAAAGTCCTCGACTCGATATACTTGGGACAGAATGTTGGATGACATATCAGCTACCAGCGGGACATTAGCGTTCTCCGGTAAGGAAGGCAAAAGGGTCCCGTAAATCGTATTGTTGGTAGTGATATGAAGGTAGTCTGCCTCTGGATCAAGCTCGACCTCTTCCCATTGGGGAATGTAGGTGTAGTTTTTGTCTTTGGAGGAAGCAAGCACCCGGGCGGTACCATACTTGCTGGCTTCTTTAATGGCTTTGGCAGACCAAGAGCCCGTATCTAGGAAGTCCGCCTTCAGCGAACGCCTAAACAAATTGAGTGGCACCATCGAAAACTGCGTCCAAGCGCCACCTTGTAAGAAAAGGACCTTATAGTCTGAGGGAATCTGCATCAGCTTACGTAGGTTAGCTTCTGTCTGGGCGATAATCTCCCCAAAGATCTTTCCTCGGTGGCTCATCTCCATTACAGACATACTACTTCCCTGATAGTCCCGTAATTCTGACTGAGCCCGCTCCAATACGGCAGGAGGTAACATAGCAGGGCCAGCAGAAAAATTATACACTTGTCGAGGCATCTTTTCGTTCATTCTAAGAATGCGTGAAATTAGACGGTGATCTGGTCAATTCAAAAGCGAAAAGTAGCCTTTCACCCCAAAGTTTTGTATTGTGGCATATAGCTTGAATCAATTGACAATAAAACACAGTAGTTAATACAAAATATGGCAAGAAATACGCTCACACGTCTCTGGGAACTTATCGGCCTTCGCTACAAAAGCCATCCTTGGCATGGCGTACAAATTGGTCCTGACGCTCCAGAAGAAGTTACCTCCTTTATTGAGGTAGTTCCAACAGATACAGTCAAATACGAAGTAGATAAGAAAACCGGGTATCTTAAGGTAGATCGACCGCAGAAGTTTTCAAATATCGTACCCGCTCTCTACGGTTTTGTCCCGCAAACCTATTGTATGGATGAAGTCGCAGCATACTGTATGGAAAAAACCGGTCGGGAAGATATCGTTGGGGATGGAGACCCACTAGATATCTGTGTGCTTACCGAGAGAGACATCACTCACGGTGATATTTTGGTGCCGGCTATTCCGATTGGGGGATTTCGTATGATCGATGGTGGAGAGGCAGATGACAAAATTATCGCTGTCCTGAAAGGAGATGAGGTATATGAAGATTGGAGAGATATTTCGGATTGTGCGCCAGCGATTATTCGTCGGCTCAAGCACTACTTCCTTACCTACAAAGAGAACCCTGACTCTACTGGAGACGAGCCCCGCTGCGAGATCACCCATACTTATGGGCGAGAAGAGGCCCAAGAAGTAATCCGGCGTAGTATGAACGACTACCGTAAGCGATTTGGTAAGCTTGAAAACAAACTTTCAGTCGCTACCTTAGAAATGATCAACTTTGGTCAAAGCTGGCAAGAGGCGCTTGAAGAAGGTAGCTGAAAGTCAGGCTCCGGTGTAAGCCTCAACTAAAGCCACAGCATAATAATGGGTCCAATGATCTCTACGATCAGTGGTCGCCATTACTTTTTCTAGACGTACCAGCTCATAAACGATTTGTGCCTGAGTCAAACTTGTGCCTAAGTACAGAGTAAAAAGTATGTAGTACCGATAAAAACGGTTCTGCCGAACCATATAGTCCAATATTCCTAGGTCTTAATACTGAACACTATTGTCTGAGTACTTTATAATTGGTTGAGTTGGAGTTGGGCATACTTTGCATACCAGAGGGGCCGTTCAGGCTCTGCTCCATCAACCGCTAGAAAGCTTGGTGATGGGCTTTGCCTACTTCCAGCTACAATTGAGTGATCTGAGTGGTGAGATCTATATCGAGAGTATCTAAGTTATAGCTTCAATAAGTACCAATCATGCTCAAGCAGCTGTCCTTTGCCCGACTGCAAAGCCAAGTAAATCTTTTGTACCCCAGCTACATATAGCTCTGTTTGTTTATTGATGGGGATGTGATCTCGCTGAGGATGCTGCTTATCGCTCATCACAGCGTAGCGCCCCGCATTGTAAGCCGCAATCGCCAGTATCTGACTGGTATAAGGGCCATGACCGCGAGAGCGAAAAAAATGAAAGTCACCGGCTAGCTGGCGAGTACCTTCATCAATATTGTAGGCAGGGTCAAAACGACGGTCGAGCTGATAGATACTATCTACTGAACTAAGAGCGGCGATCTCCAACAATTCTGCTTGGTATAATTTCCCCCAATCTTCTTGTGATTTACCTTGGTAAATGCGGCCAGAGGCTTTACGCGCTTTTTGATAGGCACGATAAGCAGTACTAAAATAAGAACCTTCCCGCGGCATTAATTGCATCAAACCCACCGCCCCTGCATAGGAGACATAGCGTTCCACGCAGTGAGACTCCTTGATCATAACCGCCTTGGCCAACATCCAATCTAAGCCGTGCTGTTGACCTGCTTGGCGCAATAGACGATCCCAAATAGAATAATCGGGAGAGGAACGTTCCGCGACTAGCGGTAAAGAAGAAGAATCTCCCTCAGGAGTATCCGTTGTTTTAGGCTGTACTTGGCAGCTCAAAAAAATCACCAAAAGGAGGTAAAAAGTTTTCATTTACCAATATAGGTTTAGACTAGTACTCAAAACGGTATAGTGCAGCACACGCACTCTGCTTTCTAGCTCAAGTGAAAATCCAGCTCGAAGGGGGATTTCATAGCCAAAGCCGAAAATGAGTTGACGCGGGATTTCTGTCCATCTGAGAAAGCCAAAGCTAGAGAAATAGGGAGGGCTTAACTCTATATTACGTTCAAAATGAAACAAATCTACCCCTCCATTAAAAAATAAGGCTCCACTTTTTAGTGGTAAATCCTTTCTTACGAGTGGACTAATCCGGTAGATTTGAATGGGAGAGAGAAACGGATCGTCCTGAATTTGGGCTAACCCCCAAGTATTGTGAATTACAGCATCAATCTGAATCGAAAACCTTTGCCGAGACTTTGGTAAGCCCAAACGGACTGAAAATCCTAGTTCACTACCCAATCGATTGCGGTCTCCAATAGGTAGGGTCGTAAAAGGGGTAGATAGGGCTGCTCTAATGCCAATGCGGGGTCTTGTCCATCCTTGTGGGCTGGCGATTTTTACTTGATAGGAAGCATTGATGCATTGGTGATACTGAGTAAAAAGGCTTACCAAGTCTTTTTCTCTAAATGCTACTTGTTCCGCTGTTTGGAGGACCTCAGGACATCTTTTCAAGACTTCTTTAAGGACTGTATTATAAGGCTTCTCATAATGGAAGTAGGGATTTTTGATCAATTCAAGTAATTCCCCCGCCTCGGTTTCAATATAATAGCGGGTATCATTAATTCTCGATTTAACAAAATAGAGACTTATGCTTCCTTCAAGGATACTATTTAGAAAAACCCATCGGTAAACTGGGCCATCACCAATCCCTCCGATGGGAACTTTTCGGGAAACATACCATTTGTCTGCTCCATTATGACCAAAAGATACAATGTCGCTAGCTTCTAAATTGTACACAAAATTATCATCAGGGCGAGAGTAGCGTAGATAAGCTTCATCCTCCCAGCCCGATTTAATTTCAAAAGAGCACTTAAGGGTATCTCCGTTACGTAGGACAATGGTTCCTTCCTTAAATCCTTGACCAAGAATAGAATGCACGCAGCTGAGTAAAAAACAGATCGTCAGAAAGTACTTCATCTTGGGTGCTATGATTGAGAATTAAAGGTTAGCGTTGCCGCTTTTGACAAAGGTATAAAGTATAAAAAGCTTAGAAAGCGAGCATTTTTTGCCGCGGAGATCTTTTCAATCAAAATCAAATCCTTTCTACTGCTTGATTAATCACCAATAAAAACTTGTACCGAGGCTAATCATCATAAACTGACGGAAACGAATCCTACTTTCAAACTGAAATAAATGCCCATTCTTAGCATGGTAAATGTAGCCCAAACTACCAAAAAACAGTTTAGGATTGGACTCCCAACGCAAATAGCCGACTTCTCGAAAATCAGGGTAGCTGAGCGCGTCATTTTGCCCAAATAGGATCCAGTCATAACCAACATTATAGAACACACTATGGTCGGACCAGTGAAATTGATGTTGGAGGATAGGACTGATTCTGAAGGTATTGAAAGGAGCCAAAAAGGCTTGATCACTCACTTGCGCTAGGCGCAAAGCTCGGTGATAGATCCCATCAATTTGTAAGGCAAAACGGCCGTGGGTTTTGGGGATTTGCCAGCGGATGGAAAGGCCGGCCTCCCAACCATTTCTATTACCATTGGCAGTGGGCAAGGAGCTAGCAAAAGGAGTTGTATAGGCAGCCTTAAGCCCAATTTGTGGCCATTGGAAAGGACTAGGTGGCGATATCATTTTTTGATACGGTGCCTCTAAGCAGTGATGATAATCGATGACAGCTTGGGTGAGAGCACCTTCGGTGAACGCATAGTCGTTGACGTTTTTGACTAGCTCCATACAACCCATAAGAGATTTTTGCAGGGTCGGCAAATAGGCATAATCGAATCGGGTACGAGTGATTCTGGCGGCATCAAGCTCTTGATAGGATCGGTTGATTAACTCAGCGATTTCGCCGCTTGAATTTTCAATATAGAAATGCTCCGTAAATTTATCATCCTTGACCTTGTAGAGACTAACCCTTCCTAGGAGGATGCTTTGTAGAAATAACCAGCGGGTCTCGACCTTACGATCTATTTCCATTGCAAGTTGCCTCGAAATATGCCAATAACCTTCTTCAAGATTACCAAAGGCGATCAGCTCAGATGCAGGTATGCGCTTAAGCTGATTACTACTAGGATCCTGATACAGCAAAAAAGGCTCTTCTTTCCAAGAAAACTGAGCTTGGTATTCACAATCTAGACTATCTCCCTCACCAAAAACGATGGTACCTGCTTGGAAATCTTGGCCCAAAAGGAGGTATGGCATGGCGATTAGCCACAAAATGACAAATGTGTTTTTCATAAGGTTGCGCGCTAAAATATGGTGAAATATAAAAGAAAGTTTGGCTAACTTTAAATAGCAAAAGGGAAATATGCGTAATGCAATCATAAAAGCTTCGGGTATCTACGCCCCCAAGAGAGTCCTGCCCAATCGTTATTTCAACGAATTATTAGGAGAGGATGTAGATACTTGGTTGCGAGAACATCTGGAGATCTGTGAGCGTCGTTGGTGTGAGGAAGATGAATCCACTGCCGACATTTGCGTTTATGCAGCCGAAGAGGCTTTAAAAAACGCGGGATTGATTGGCAAGGATCTAGATCTGATCATTGTGGCAACGGATACACCAGAATACTTGACCCCTTCTACCGCGGCAGTGGTGCAATACCGACTTAAAGCCGAACATGCTGGGACCTTTGACCTCAATGCCGCCTGCGCTGGTTTTGTTACAGCTATGGACGTAGGGGCTAAATACATTCGTACTGATGAACGCTATAAAAATGTGCTCGTCATTGGGGCATACGCCATGAGTAAATACCTCAATCCAAAGGATAAGAAGACCGTTACTCTTTATGCCGACGGCGCAGGGGCTATCGTTTTGCAAGCAGAAGAAAATAGCCAAAGAGGTCTCATGGGGAGTGAACTACTCACGCTTGGCCAGTATCACGATGGCATGGGAATCTATGGCGGCGGGACCAAGCATCCCCTCAATCAAGAGAGCTTGAACGAGGATCGCCAATACCTAAAAATTAACTATCGCTTTCCGCCAGAGCTAAATTTGCAAGTTTGGTCGCACATGACCAAAATGCTCTGCGAACGCTTAGATATCCGCCCTGATGAGGTCCAGCATTACCTTCTGACTCAGATCAATATCAATACCATTCGATCGACTATGGACATACTACAAGTCCCTCATAGTCATGCACATACAGCCATGCACGATCGAGCCTATACAGGTTCGGCCTGTATTCCGACCGCTTTCCATTTGGCCTTAGAGGCAGGCAAAATTAAGCCTGGAGATTGGATCTTTATGATTGGGTCAGGGAGTGGTTTGACCTTTTCTAGTGTCGCTTTTAAGTTTTAGAAGTCCTAACTTTGCGCCGTGGAGATTTCTCCTCGCCCCTCATCTAAAACTTATCTTCACCTCATTAAAATGAACGAAGTATATATCATTTCTGCCGTACGAACGCCCATGGGTAGTTTTGGCGGTATTTTATCAAACATTCCTGCTCCGAAACTCGGTGCCAACGCCATCAAAGGTGCCTTGGCGGCGGCCAATGTGGATGCGGCCCATGTTGACGAAGTTTTTATGGGCAATGTCTGCTCGGCTAATCTCGGTCAGGCGCCTGCTCGTCAGGCCGCGATCTATGCAGGGATCGGTCATAATGTACCTTGTACAACCGTAAACAAGGTCTGCTCCTCTGGTTTGAAGTCGGTGATGTTTGCCGCTCAGAGTATCATGCTAGGTCATGGCGATATCATCGTGGCCGGAGGGATGGAAAACATGTCTTCTATTCCTTATTACATCCCAAAGGCTCGCTGGGGCCACAAATTTGGCGGTGGTGAAATTGTCGATGGGCTGCAAAAAGATGGCCTCGTTGATGTTTACAACCAGTTCGCCATGGGAGTTTGCGCTGATAATACCGCTACTAAATACGGTTTTAGCCGCGAAGAGCAAGATGCCTATGCGATTCAATCTTATGAAAGGGCGGCACATGCGACCTCTTCAGGTGCTTTCAAAAGCGAGATCGTAGGAGTAGAAGTGCCTCAGCGTAAAGGAGACCCATTGGTGGTCAGTGAAGACGAAGAGTACAAAAAGGTTAAGTTTGAAAAGATCCCCGCTCTGCGACCTGCTTTCACCAAAGATGGTACGGTTACGGCCGCCAATGCCTCTACTATCAATGATGGTGCGAGTGCGATCATCCTAGCGAGCGAAACTGCGGTCAAAAAATATGGCCTCAAGCCAATCGCAAAAATTCGTGGCTTTGCCGACGCTGCTCAAGAGCCTGAATGGTTTACCACAGCGCCTACTTTGGCAACGCCCAAAGCTTTGGATCGCGCCGGTCTTAAACTAGCAGATATCGACTACTTTGAAGTCAACGAAGCTTTTTCCGTAGTAGCTATGGCTTACAACAAAGTGCTGGGTTTGACCGAAGATAAAGTCAACCTTCACGGCGGTGCGGTTTCTTTGGGACACCCCTTGGGAGCCTCTGGCGCACGTATTTTGACGACCCTCAACGGGGTTCTAGAAGCCAAAGGTGGTTCACTCGGTCTCGCTGCTATTTGTAATGGTGGTGGTGGTGCTAGTGCCTTGGTGATCGAAAAAGTATAGATTCAAGTTAATCAAAAAGTCTCCCTATGATGGATTCATAGGGAGACTAATGTTTTTATTACTCCCGATAATTATACGAGAGACAACAGCATACAGATCAATTAAGTGCAGAGCAAAAAGGATCTAGTACAAAGAATAATCGCTTCGGTATCCCATTGAAGTTGTTTTTTCAAAGTCTTAAGTACTGAGTAGAAAGTATCCTGAAAGCTTTCGGGAGTATTTAGTACAGAGAAAAAGGGCCTCACTGGACCATATAGACCTATTTCCCTCGGTCTAAATACTGAATACTTTTGTCTAAGTACTTAATAATGAGTACTATTGGCTTGCTACTTAAAGCTGGCTTTCTCCTTATCATTTTTGATTAATGCTCTGCCCCGACGTCTCCACCATGCAAAGCCAATCCCAAACAAAAGTATCCAAATGGGCCAGAGATAGGTCAATCCAATGACTACCTCCCCTACTCCACGAGCACCACTCGAGAGAGCTAGCTTAATGTCTGTAAAGAAGCCATCTTCTATTACCTCTGCCACCGTTTCTTGCTCGAAGGTTTGAAAGATATAGACTTCCAAAGAACTGAGACTAGTTTGGTCTTCTAGGTATCGTAAGCGACCCTTAACCCTTTCAATTTCTTCCCGAATAGTCCGCAAGGATGCCTGAATCTGGAGCATTTCATCCACATTTTGGGCTTTGCGTAGAAAGGCGTAATAGCGCTCTTCTGCGGCCTGCTTGGCTTTTAGACGTGAGGCTAGGTCAACATATTCTTCGGTAACATCTTTGGAGGAAACTCGCTTTTGATGCACAACTTTAGCGATGCCCTCTACGGCTTGCATGAGATTTTCAAAAGTAGCAGAAGGGACCCGTATTTTTAAACGATTGCTTTGTTGATAATGAGAGCGTTCCTCATTTTCTTGCGAGACAAATCCGTCCCATTGGGCGACAATCCCACTTATGGCGCGGCGGGTTTTGGGATAATCATCGGTCTCAATACTGAGGTAGCCCTCACGAATGATCTTACGTTGCTGCAAAATTGAAGATCCAGTATGACTCGTTTTGCTGACAGGAGTCGGGTTTTCTTCTGGTACTGCTTCCCCTAGCACGCGGCTTTCATCCAATGCTGGTACTGGCATGACTTCAGTAGCAAAATTGCCTTGCTCGGCTTGGCAAGCTGTGAGGCTAAAAAGGGCAACCCCTAAACAAATTTTGAGTAGATGTTTCATTGTTTATCTGTTGTTTCAACTAATTATTTAGTTAACAGATAAACAGCATAGCCCAATTCCATAAAGGCAGGGGAAAAAATTTAGTAAGGAGTAAAAAGTATTCAATAGAGGGAAAAATGGTCATTGCGAACCATACAGGGCAATTCTCCTAGGTCTTATTACTGAGTATTATTGTCTGAATACTTAAAGGAGTTGGGATACTTGCTTCTATCGTAGTTGTTTTTACTGCTGCGCAGAACGTTCATTCTTAGCCTGTAGCATGCATGGATACACCCATATCATATCACAAAAGCCGATTGAGTTAGGCGTTCCGCGAAGCGGAAAAAATCCAAAAGATCTCTAGTAATCTAAAATCCTTTATTGGGAATGATGACACCATCGACCAAATGAATGATATCTCGATCCGAAAAGTCGTCTGCCAGTGTTAATAAAGCTTGCTCTTCGAAAATCACACAATAGTTATCCGTGACTTTAAACTCCATCGGCTCACGATTCATGGCGGGCTGGAAGCCATCGTTTTGCATTTGTTTGAAAGCGACATTGACAAGAAGGACGTGGTGCTTGAGCAAAGCTAAAAAACGATCCGTATCCTCAAATATATCAGGATAAGCCATCTCAAAGCGCTCAATGGCGGCATTATCTGGCATCAAAACGGTCACAGGTCCAGTACCTTGACCTAGAAAGTAATCGTAAAAGTGGGGATCTAGGGCTTCTGCTCTTTTGACCCATTCGAGAAATCGAGTACCATCAGATCGGGAAGAAATAGCCTCCAAAAGCGTGGCGTCAAAATTTTCGCTTTCATCGTAATTGACACAAGGATGATAGATGTCCGGCTCTACCTCAGGCCTTTGATCACCGACAAAAATGAAAGGAGGGGGCTCTTGACAGGCGGTCAGCCCGATTAGACAAGCAAAAAGCAAGTACAGAAAGGTCTTTAATGAGGCAGGCATGGTATAAGCGTTTGATGAACAAATATTAAGACCAATCCTCGATATAGATTGTTTACTGTAAGACAAAATACGCAAAAAGGGAGAAACATTTCTGCTTCTCCCTTTGCATATCTTGCAGGCTAAACGAATGAACATAAAGCCATTAGATCAATTTAGTTAACGTCCCACCAAACGCGAGTACTCAACTCATCAGCACCTTGAGCGGCAACTGCGGCGTTGTAGTTATCTTCGTTCAAGTCGCGCTCAGAAGTTGGGTAAGCCTGACGACGTGGAATTTCACCAGAAACGTTTAATGGATCTGGAGCAGGTGCGAGTGCTGGATAACCAGTACGACGCCACTCTTTCCAAGCTTCATAGCCTTGAGTATAAAGGGCAATCCACTTTTGCTCACCGATACCAGGTAGCGGGTCAGCGCTATCGTAAGGAGCATCGTTAGCAATGTAGTCATTGTAAGCCGTTTCTTCGTAAACGCCCCACTGCTCCATACTAGCGAGGATACCCATGTTGTACATTTCTTCAGCATTGTCGTTTGTCCAACCTAGAACAGCAGCTTCTGCTAAAGAGAAGTAAACTTGAGCCATGGTGTAGATTCCAATTGGCGCATCTTGTCCACGAACATTAGAAATGTGAGGGAAAGAAACGTCAGAGTTAGGAACACTACCGGCGTCTTCGATACCATAAGGCATACCTTGCACATCACCAGTAGCTGGTGCTGGGTCAGCAAAAGCGTCGAGACGAGGATCATTTAGATCACGTAGTCTGTCGGCCAATACATCACTGATCGCATAGTCAGTACGAGTGATAAAGCGACCAAACCAAGGGTTTTGGTTGTTAGTCTCTGCGAGATAAGGATACATTACGTCTTCCTCTATCAAACCACCATTAACTGCAGCTGTAAATTCAGACTGAGCCTTAGCAGAATTGACATTTGAGATACGAAGAGCAGCTACCATACGCACAGTGTTGGCAAAGCGAGCCCACTTGTCCATATCACCACCGAAGATGAAGTCACCATCTACACCATTACCAGCATCCATTTGGGCAACAGCCTGATCTAGTTCAGCAAAGATCGCATCGTAGATCGCTTCTTGCGAATCGTAAGAAGGCTTAAAGTTTTCACGACCTTGTAGGGCGGTGCTATAAGGAAGCGCACCCCAACGGTCTGTCATGTGATGAAAGAAGAAAGCCTTCAAAATACGAGCAACGGCAATTTGGTTGGCATTAGAGCCAGAAACCAAAGCGTCAGCGGCAGTATCTTCACTTTCGTTCAAACGGATGATTTCGTTTAGGTCCGCAAGCGCACCTGTGTACCAGCCATTGAAGTCAAAGTTTACATCTAAGTAACGAGAAGCATCAGAGTACTGAGTTTCAGCCATGTGCTGGGAGTAAAGTGAGCCAATAGCAGCACTCTCTACGCTAGATACAGTTCTCAATGCATTGGTCAGAAGAGTTTCCGGCGCAACACTCACAGTGTTGTTCGGATCGATATTGATATCTCCAAACTCACCACAAGAAGTGCTAAAGAGCACAAGCGTGGCAAATAATAGAGAGCTAATTAAGTTCCTTTTCATATTCTAATTTTAATTTAGAATCCTAAACGCAAATTCACACCGAATGATCTAGTAGAAGGAAGAATTCCGTTTTCTTGGAATACATATCCGTTAGATCCTGGAGAGATCTCAGAAGGATCGATACCATCAACGTTAGCGAACATCAACCATAGGTTTTTACCGATCAATGAGAGGCTTAGATCCTGGATAGGAGAACCACCTAGCATTTTCTTAGGAAGGGTATACCCAACACGTAGTTCACGTAGTTTCACGTAGCTTTGGTCATAGATCCAGCGTTCGTTGAGGGCAAATAGGTTACCGCTGTAGAAAGACTGAGCCTCTACGAAGTATTCAGCTGGTTCACCTTCAGCAGTTACACCTGTAACTTGCACACCACCACCTTGATCGACGGGGTCGCGTACAGGAACACCGTTTGCGTTTAGGCCAACAGTTTCTTCAGAAAGACCAGAGTAAGCGTTGAACATTTTAGTTACAGAGTGGAACTGACCACCTTTCTGGAACTCGATAAATGCAGTAAGCTCGATTCCTTTATAAACAATAGTGTTACGGAAACCACCTGTGAAGTCAGGTAGAAGGCTACCGATGGTCTTGTTGTTTTCAAATACGTATCCGTTTTCGTTTACGATACGCTGACCGTTGGCAGGATCGTTAGGATCATTTTCGTTTTCGTAGATAGCATATCCACGACCACGCATAGTACCCCATTCTTCCCCTACAGGAGCATTGATAGAGAATCCACCCCAGCCCCAGCCGTCAAGACGACGGTTGTCGATATCATCAGCAAGCTCAACTACTTCAGAGCGGTTACGCGCCCAGTTCAAGTTGATGTCCCACTGCAAGTTGTCATTTTTGACAGGTGTAGCAGAGAGGGCAAGTTCAACCCCTTTAGAGGTGATGTTACCCGCGTTGATCAAGGCAGAGCTAAATCCAGAAGATCCAGGAACTGTGATGCTCAAGATCTGGTCGATATTTACTTGCTGATAAACTGTTACGTCAACTCCAACACGGTTGTTGAAGAAACGAAGGTCAACCCCGGCTTCATAAGCAGAAGAAAGCGCAGGACGCAACTCTTCGTTTACAAGCTGGTTTGGTAAAGAGAAAGTAGAGGTAGATCCGTAAGGAGTACCTGCATTATAAACAGAGTTGGTAGCGTAAGCTCCTACGTCAGAACCAGTCTGCGCGAAAGATAGACGCAACTTACCGTAAGAGAAGATATCGTTCTGACCCCATAGTTCAGAGAAAATGAAACTAGTAGAAACAGATGGATATAGGTAAGAGTTGTTGTCAACAGGCAATGCTGAAGACCAGTCATTACGCATAGAGAAATCTAAGTACAACATGTCTTTCCATCCCAAAGAAGCGAATCCGTAGATAGAACGGACGATTTTCTCAGAGATAAAACTTGTAGTGGTAGGACGGTCTGTAGAAGCCTTGATATTAAACAAGTTAGGAGCATTCAGACCACCTGCAGTACCCATAAAATTAGAATGGAAGCTGTTCTTACGAATGTTACCCCCTAAGTTTACATTGACAGAAAGATCGCCGAAGGTGTTATCGTAAGAAATCAAACCTTCGTAGTTATCTTCTTGTCCTTCAGCAACAAACTCTGTGTAAGAATCAAGGTCAAGACCACCTGATGCTACGCGAGTTTCAATACGCTGAGTGTACTTATCGCGACGGATAATACCTTTAGCAGTAATGTTGTCAGTTAACTGATAATCAAGCGTGATGTTACCAAAGTAACGATCGCGACTGTCAGTTGGGAAGTTCTCCATTACAGAGAAGTATGGGCTATCCCAATATAGTGGACGGAGGTTCTCTGGGCTACGAATGTTCCAAGAACGCAACGTTCCGTCTGGATTTCTGTAGTCTTGAAGCTTGTCCATATCCAACTGACGCTGGAACCACTGGTTGAACTGTAATACTGCATTGTTACCAACATATCCATAGGAAGGACGGCCTTTACCAGCAGTAGTGGCAAAGTTGATGCTAGTAGAAACAGTGAGTTTTTCAGAAAGCTTTGAAGAAGCATTAACATTCAGATTGTTACGGTTCAAAGAAGAGTTAGGAATAACCCCAGTTTGCTGAATGTTAGAGTATGACATACGGAAAGATGTGTTGTTATTTCCGCCAGAGAAGGCAACGTTATTGTTGTATGTAATACCTGTATCGAAGAAGTTACGAACGTTGTTTGGCTGTGCAGTCATAGCGATCTGCTGACCATACTCGTCACCTGGATACCAGCTATACCAAGGACGATACATAGAAGTACCATCAATCTTTGGCCCCCAACTTTCATCAGCAGCATAGTTCAATACGTTGTAATCTTGACCATCAACTGGATCAGTCCAAGTCAAATAATCCTGAGTGTATCCACCAGCGTACTCATTTTGGTAGTTAGGAAGGATATAAACATTGTCAAACTGAACCGAAGAGTTGATGTTGATACCAACACCGCGACGAGCGCCACCTTTTTTAGTAGTAATAACGATCGCACCTTCAGAAGCACGGTTGCCATAAAGAGCCGTTGCTGCAGGACCTTTTAGTACTGTAACAGACTCAATGTCGTCAGGGTTGATATCCTGAGCTAAGTTACCATAGTCAACACCACGGTAGCTAGCGCCGAAGTTGTTGTTTGACATTGGAGTACCATCAACAACAAATAGTGGATTTCCACCGCCTAGACCATTTGCACCCCGGATACGGATCTTAGCACTACCACCCAACTGGGCTCCAGAAGCACTAATTACTTGTACACCCGCAATTTTTCCGGAAAGTGAGCTTACTACGTTTTGATCACGTACATAAGAGGCGTCTTCACCACTGATCTCCTGTACCGCATAACCTAGGGAACGCTCTTCGCGCTTGATACCCAATGCCGTTACGACTACCTCGTCGAGATAAACGTCATCAGCTTGCATGGTTACGTTGACAGTGCTACCTGTAATCTCAACCGCTTGGTCGAGCTTACCTACGTAGCGAAAAACCAATGTAGTTACACCAGAAGGTACTTCAAGAGAGTACTTTCCTTCTGCGTCAGTGAATGCACCGGTATTGGTACCTTTTGCAACCACTGCTACACCTTCCAGAGCCTCGCCATCCTCGTCAGTTACCTGACCGGATACCGTACTCTGAGCCCAAGCTATCTGAAAAGTCAGAAAGCTTGCAGCCATGAGTAATAGGAATTTTCTCATAGATAAAAGCTGTTAGTTTTGATAAATAATTAATCAATAAAAGAACGGTCATAACAATATGTAATAGACTGTACACAGGCCTGCCAATAGCCTATTTGTGCAAGTCAATATTGCAATCAATAAATTGTTAGAATTTTAGTAGTTGGAATTGGTTATTGCTAACCAAGCTGCCCGAAAAAGAGATGAATTATAAACTAGTAGTTATAGTGTGTAACAAGTTTGTCAGATTTCCATAAGCGTTTCCCTTAAACGCAAATTAACTTTTTCTTAACTATCTGCAAAAGTTTTGGAAACAATATGGTGTAGTTTTCGTTTGAAACTTCTTGGTCTCTCGAGAGTAGTAATAGGTCTGATAAATCATTAACGAACTGCAAGCTCGAAAAGGTTGCCCAACAAAACAAATTTTCTATATATAAGTTTTTGTTCCTGCGTCAAAAATGGCCAAACCTGACCAAATTCCCTATATTCGGCGCATGAAAAATCAATGGTGGAAAGAAAGCGTCATTTATCAAATTTATCCTCGCAGCTTCAAGGATAGTAATGGGGATGGCGTCGGCGACCTAAACGGCATTATTCAAAAAGTACCTTATTTAAGCAATTTAGGCATAGATATCCTTTGGCTCAGCCCCATCTACCAATCTCCCAATGATGATAATGGCTATGACATCAGCGATTATTACCGCATCATGACAGAGTTTGGCGATATGGCTCAATTTGATGAGCTCTTGGCCCTACTCCACCAACATAAAATCCGCCTAGTCATGGATTTGGTAGTCAACCATACCTCTGACGAGCACCAATGGTTTCAACAAGCTCGCCAAAGCAAAGACAATCCTTTTCATGATTACTACATTTGGCAGGAGGCGCTACAGGGACAGCTGCCTAACAATTGGAAATCCTTTTTTAGCGGACCAGCTTGGGAATGGAATGAAGCTACCCAAGAATACTACCTACATCTCTTTACACGCCGACAAGCGGACCTCAATTGGGAAAACCCTGCGGTTCGTCAAGAAGTCTATAAAATGATGCGCTTTTGGCTCGACAAAGGTATCGATGGCTTTCGGATGGATGTAATTTCCTTGATTTCTAAAGACCTGAGTTTTGCGGATAAAGACTGGCAAGCAGTAGCCGGAGATCCCGGAGCTGCTTATGCCAATGGCCCTAGGGTCCATGAATTTCTTCAAGAAATGCACCGCGAAGTCTTACAACATTACGATATCATGACCATAGGCGAAGGGCCTGGTATCGGTCTAGAGCACGCCAATGATTATGTAGGAGCAGACCGCCATGAGCTCAACATGGTCTTTCACTTTGGGCATATGTTCATCGACTTTAGTGAGGAAGGCCGCTTTATCCCTATGAAATGGAGTAGGCGTGATTTTTTCCGCATCTTTGAGGAGTGGGATCAGGCCTTAGGTGAGCGGGGTTGGAATAGTCTCTACCTTGGCAATCATGATTTTCCGCGCATGCTTTCACGTTGGGGCAATGATACTACTTATCGCAAGGAGTCGGCTAAGCTTCTCGCTACTCTATTATTCACGCTTCGCGGAACGCCAGGCATCTACCAAGGGGACGAAATTGGTATGACCAATACACCTTTTCAAAAGATCGAAGACTTTCGCGATGTTGATACGCTCAACCACTATCGTGATTGGGTAGCAGCAGGTAAAGATCCCGAAACCTTTGTCCGTACCGCCGCTTGGGTTGGCAGGGACCATGCCCGTACGCCCGTCTTGTGGGATGCGAGCCCCAACGGAGGCTTTACTGAAGGGGAGCCTTGGATCATGGCCAATCCCAATTATCCTGAAATCAACGTAGAAGCCGCTGAAGCAGACCCTGATTCTATCCTCCATTATTATCGTAAGCTGATCCGTTATCGCAAGGAGCATAAAACCCTCGTCTATGGCGAAACAGAAGTCCTACGGGATGCCGCGGATACGGCCATTTATGCTTTTAGACGTTGGGATAAACAAGCAGAGTTTTTGACCGTCCTAAATTTTGGCAACGATCCCATAAGCTCCGACTTAGCGTTCCCCGCAGGGGCCCCAGCACTCACAAACTATCCCAACATCTCGCAAACGAACCTACTATCTCCCTGGGAAGCAAGAGTTTATCAAATACGCTAGACCTCTTTTTCAAAATCGGCCTTCATCGCCTCTAGCTCAGCCAATAGCGGGATCAGCTCGTCGCGATCTTTGCGGCCTTGACGCCGCATCCCCCAGACAAATATACCTGCCATGATGAGCAACATTCCGCCAATGGCCAACGCTTTGATCCAATCTGAAGTAGGGCCCAAGACTACCCACGTATATATCCCAATCAAACTACCTAATAGGATACCATAGATCGGCATGTGTAGCTTACTTACTCGTAGATTATAACGCAATTTTTGAATCATCGAGTCGAGATACTGGACCGGCTGTGCCTCCAACGAATCAGCTACAGCCAATTCGCGTCGCCGAAATACCATCGTCTGATAAGCCAACAAAACGATCACTAAACCGACCAGAGTCAAGGCCAGTAGATTGTCGTGAAAAAAGATTCCCCCGATCACCAACAGGTAGGCGATCGTGCCCAAAAGGGTAAAGCTCACTTTACGATTTTGTTGGCTGATTTTAGCCGCCAGACCCTCTGTTTTGGCGAGAAGCGCTTTTTCGTCTAGTTGAGGAAGCGTCTGCCTTTGCCAAGTTTGTTGATATTCTTCAAGTTTCATGATTGTTGTTTTTGAGGATTAAGGATTTGAGTAAGACGGTTTTTGATCCGATTGATTCGAACCCCCACATTGGACACTGTCAGATTCAATATCTCGGCAATTTCTTTATAAGCAAATCCTTCGAGATACAAGCCTACCAGCGTTCTCTCTTCCACTTTGAGCATTTGAATCGCTTGATAGAGCATCTTCAAATCGTCTGATAAGATCTGATTGGGAGGTCCAGGCAGATTGAGATCATAGGCCTCATGGTGCCCTTGATGCCGGCTTTCTTTCTTGTTAAAAGTGATAGCAGTGTTGATCGTTATCCGATACAGCCAAGTGTAGATTGCGGCATCTGCTCTAAATTTGGGTAGATACTGCCAAATGTTGAGCAAGACTTCCTGAAACAAATCGTCCGTGAGTTCGGGATGATAAATCACAGATCGGCAGAGGCGATATAGGCGTGCTTTATGCTCGCTCAAAATCTGCTGAAAAACTGCTTTTTGCTGGGATGAGTCCACCGTTTTTTATTGCTTAGACAAAGCGAAGCTTAACTTTATTACAGCATAAGCAAATTTTTATGGATTCTAAGCCCCTCGCCTACCTATTTTTTTATGGGAGTCTCAAAAAGGATTTCCCTATTCAGGACCAATTGGGGATTAGCGCTTCCCTTTCCTTTGTCGAGTACGGGCAGCTGGCAGGGACGCTCTATGATTTGGGAGATTATCCGGCCCTAGTAGCAGGGACAGACAAAGTACAAGGGGAGATATTTGCGATTTGGGACGAGGCTGTTTTACAAAAACTAGATGAGTATGAGGGTTATGATCCCCTTTCTCCCGAGACTTCTTTATATGTCCGTGAGTTAGCCTCCTGCGGAGAACGCTTAGTTTGGGTGTATATCTATCAAGGGGATCTCCGCTTCGCGGAACGCTTAGTGGCTGGCTTTTGGCCGAGTACCCGCCCTTAATCAAAACGGATATCCGTATCAGGCAGCCAACGAATCAGTTTTTCGCGCGCTTCTTCACTCAGGGGATTTCCCTCCAATCCGAGAAGTTTCAGTTTTTTAAGTTTTTGGATCTCAGGAGGCAAGGCGACAATGCGATTATGACCAAGTTCTAAGGTTTCGAGATTACTCAACTCGCCGATACTCGAAGGCAGTCCAATCAGTTGATTATCGGCGATAGCGAGGGTGCGTAACTTTGATAGTTTGCCAATTTGATCCGGCAATTCATTGATATCGTTGTTGGACATAAATAATTGCTCCAGATTGTTTAGCTGGGCAATTTCTTTAGGGATAGCAGTGATCTGATTACCAAATATTTCGATGCTCTTGAGGCGATGCATTTTCAACAAAGGCTCAGGAAAAGTACTCAGCTGATTGTAAACAAGGTCGATTTCTTGTAGATAACTGAGCTTACTCAGGGCCACCGGCACGTATTTTAACTGGTTGTCCGCCAATCCTAAATAGCTAAGTTTGGGTAATAAGACCAAGCTTGGCACTACTTTTTCCCATTCAAGTCTTGGATTTTTGGAGAGATTAAGGGACTCCAGACGATATAAGCGTTCAATGGAGTTGGGTAAAACCTTAAGATGGTTGCCTTGTAGATCTAGGGTATGCAAAGAGGGCATTCCCTTGAGGTGATTGAAGGCTTCTTCCCAGTTTTGGATTTGGTTGCGTGCAATGGAGAGCTCTTCTAAATGCGCCAGAGCCGCAATTTGCGGCGGGAAGCTTTCCAACATATTGTTGGTGAGATGGAGTACCTTGAGGGACTTTAGCTGAGCAAACTCTGAGGGTAATCTCCGGATACGATTATGATCCAAATAAAGCTCTTTGAGTTGGGTCAGTTGCCCGATCTCTGGTTCAACAATCCGAATGGTATTGTACTGGCTATGCAATACCTCCAAATGTGGCAATTTGCCCAAGGTACGCATGACGTCCCCCCAGCTTTGAAAATAATTTTCACTCAGATCGAGCCATTGCAAATTTTTAAAACTGACAAACTCCTCCGGCAATACAATCAGCCCCTCTCCGTATAGATTGAGCTTGTAAACCGAATCTTGATGCGGATTGGCCTCTTGGATTGAATTATACGTTGGAGCTAGGTACAAGGCGTCTCGACTCAAAGCCTGATGCTGGGGAGGCGTCCCACACGCCATCAACAGCAATACGCAGACCCAAAAAACTCTTATCATCCTTCCTTCTTTACCGTTGCGTGTTATGCCTTACTAAAGTCAAGAAGTCTGCCAAAACATCCTACAAGTTGTGTTTAAGCGATAAAATATAGGGTATATATGGTAATCCTTCGAGTTTCAAAGGATTCCAACCTTGAGTAATAAATACCATCTTTGAGATAAATTTGATATCTTCTATATGATATCAGACTGAATTTCTATGTTAGAAAACACATAAAACCTATTACTATGAGTTGGTTGTATTCAATTTTAATCGGAGCCGCAGCTGGTTATTTAGCTGGGCGAGTGATGAAAGGGAGTGGCTTTGGTGCCATCATCAACATCCTACTGGGGATCGCAGGTGCGGTCGTAGGTGGCTGGGCCTTTGGCATCTTAGGCCTTGCTTCTTCGGGAGGAGTTATTGGCTCTTTGGTAGTTTCTTTTGTCGGTGCAGTTATCATTTTATTTGTAGCCGATCTCTTCAAAGGCAAGTCCAAGAGCTGACCTAAGTGAAAAAAAAATCAAAAAAATACCTCTGCTTGATCAGCAGAGGTATTTTTTTATAAATCAGGCGTTTGCCATCGGCTGCGCGCTTTAGGGCTCATCAAATAGGGCTTACTGTAATATTGCAGTGGTAAGTCCTTATCCATCAAATGGCTTTGCTGCGCCAGGATCCAGCGTTCTCCGAAGGATAAGCCCTCCGCTAAAGCTTCATTAAATCTTGCTACTGCCTCTGTCCAAAAGATGGTGAGGGTCTCATGGTAACCGCCTTGGGGAGTATTTTTTCCTCCCACAGCCGCATTGTAAGAAATGATGCCAGCTCTTAGGTAACAAAGCGCAGCATCTAAGCCGTGATGATGAACATACCAAAGGGCGGTGCGGATGTGAGCAGCGTGTGTCCACTCAGAAACAGGCAAAGTACCTGACTCAAACTGTTTGATAAAAGCTTCAATTTGCATAGTGTGATAGGTCAGATGTCGGTTACGCAAACAAAGAACTTGGGTTACTACTGAGTCAAAAAACTTGCTCGTAAACTATCGCGTAAATCTGGCCACTTGAGCCAATAGATATTAGCAGAACCATTTTGTGGTTGAGTAATCAGATTACGCATGGCCGCCAAATCTAATCTTTGCGGGTAATTGGATGCCAATAAATGGCGTTCACTGGTGAAATACAAAATTGATTCGTCAGGGCTCACAAAAGGGCAATAATCAAGAAAGGCTGAGTTGACTTTTGGACCGAGATTTTGAGCAGGTGTCCAAGCGCCATCTTCACTCGCAAAACTTATGTACAAATCGCCCCGTCCCATATCATCCTCGCGGCCGTAGGCCGTAAAAAGCAGATATCGCTCCTGAGGATCGATGAAGGCATTAAATTCAAAACCTACGGAGTTAATATTAGAGTCTAAGGGCTCTGGCTCGAGATAAGCGTTCCGCGAGTAGCGGGCCACATAAATATCCTCTCGCCCAATCGCATCTTCATAAGCAGCGGTAAAATATAAATTGCCATTGGCTGCCACCGAAGGATAAAAATCATCTTTTTCACGATTGACTACAGGTCCCAAAGCTTCAGGCTCTGCCCATCCATCCGCTCGTCTTTTGACTCGCCACATATTGACTGGCCCTGCTTCTCCGCTAAGCTCGAGTGGACGAGTAGAGGCAAAATATAAGTACTCCCCATCTGGCGAGAAAAAAGGTTCTAGATCACGATGCTGTCCAGAAAAGGGGGCAATCTCAGGCTCAGACCAAGTATTTAAAGTTCTGCTTTGCAGAACGATCGCACTAAAAACGGAGCGAAATGTAGTCAGTGTATATAAACGTAAATCGCCTTGGGGGCTGATAGCTAGGTCTCTTTGATAAGAAGGATCAGCCAAATCTGGGCAGAGACTAGCCACATCCGTAGGCAAAAGAGGGGTGTTAGATTGTGGCCTTTGACAAGCAAAAAATACCATCAAACTCAAGAGTAGTAATCGGTCCATGACAAAAAAATAGGGGCAGAATGGGCTAGATCCTACCCAAATCGGAAAATTGGCAAGAAAAAAGGGCTTTGCTCCTCTTGTCAAGCCAATTGACCGCCTAAGCCATAAGCATCTGGGGATAAGATCGATACATTGATTGCTTGTAATGCTTATAGCCTAAACAGATTTTTTATCAATGAACGTTTTGAGACATTGAATCATCCTCAAAATCAGCCAAATATGCCCCAATGCCTCGCTATAGTTTAAGATATTTGCTTATCCTACTGCTTACCCTTTCCTTTAACGTTCAGCTTAGAGCGCAAGCGCATAGCCGAGACAGTCTAGAAAGTGTTTTAAGACATCTTTCCAATGATTCGAGTAAAATCATCATGCTCAATCTGCTGGCCTCTAAATGGATGGATCACGATCTTGACAAGAGCGAATCCTATTTGCTAGAAGCTTTAGATATCAGCCAAAAACTCGACAACGCTCTTGAAGCAGCTAAGGTCCAATCCCAATTAGGACTGGTCAAAAATCTTAAAAAGGACTATCCCCAAGCCATAGAATATTTAGTCAAAAGTAGGCATACTAATCTGGTATTGGGAAATAAGCAGAATCTGGCAGCAATCGAGTATAATTTAGGAGGTATTTACAGTGATTTAGGCGATTTTGAAAAGGCGATTGGGCATTTTCAAGCCAGCTTAGCCAACGATAGCAGCGCTAAAAACAAGGCTTATGTTTACGGGCACCTCAGCTTTATTTATAACAATCTGGACAAGCTGGAGGAAGGCTCCCGTTATAATGAGTTAAGTATAGAGGCAGCCGAAAGGGCCAATACCCCAGAATTGAAGGCTTGGACCTACGTTGCCTTGTCTGATAAGTATCTGACTGCTGGAAAATGGCAAAAAGCTATGCAGGTAGGAGAAGAGGCGTGGGAGTATATTCAGACCAACAATATTGTTGGCTATCGGGAAACGATTTTAGAAATCATGGCTGAGGCAGCCCTGAAGTTGCAAGATTACTCAAGCGCCCTCAAGTACGTCAAATCCTCCATTCAAGTATTTAAAAACCAGAGCGGCAAGCCATTGCTCAGTCAATTAGTCCTCCTTGGAGAGATATACTACGCCCAACAAAAATATAAGCTTTCTTTACAGGCAGCAGCAAGAGCGCTGGCCCAATCAAAGGCGCAAAAAATTGAAATATACAATTCAAGGATTTACAAATTGCAGGCCCAAAGCCATGCCGCGCTTAAAGATTATGCCAAGGCCTTTGCAGCCAGCCAAATGCAGTTGCAAGCAGAAAGTCGATTACACGAAGAAAAGAACAGTGAAGCACTCGCCAAAATGGAAGCTCGCTTTCAAATCAAAGAACAAGAGGCGGAAAATGAGCGTCTAACACAACAAGCCATTACCCAAGCTGAGCAATTGACCTTAAGTCAAGCTGTCGTGGGTAAACAAAAAATCATATCCAGAATCACCGTTTTCGGATTGCTACTAGCCACCATTATGTTAGTATATGTTTTTCGTTTATGGCGACGACTACGCAGCTCTCACCTCCAATTAGAGCAAAAAAACAATGACCTCGGTATTGCCAAAGAAAAAGCAGAATCTGCAGCCAAAGCCAAATCCGAATTCCTTTCGGTCATGAGCCATGAAATCCGTACTCCCATGAATGCGGTGATCGGGATGACGAACCTACTGTTGGACGAATCACCGCGCCAAGACCAATTTGAATACCTAGATACCTTACAGTTTTCTGGCAAAAATCTTCTCAGTCTCATCAACGATATACTCGATTTCAGCAAGATCGAAGCCGGTAAGCTCAGCCTAGAGCAGGCCAACTTTGACCTTCACAATCTCGCTCGCAACATTTGCGCTACGATGAAAGTCAAAGGGGATGATAAGGGCATCGAAGTGAAGTATCATTATGATCCCAAGCTTGCCAAAGGATTTGTAGGGGATACTGTACGCCTTGGCCAAGTCTTGACTAATCTGATGGGAAATGCGGTAAAATTTACCGAACAAGGACAAGTCGAGTTGCGCGTAGAAAGTAGTCAAAACGATAGGATCCTCTTTTCGGTTTTAGATACAGGTATTGGTATCCCACTGGATAAGCAGGCCCATATTTTTGAAGCGTTTTCCCAATCTGCTGATGATACTACTCGCAAATTTGGGGGTACAGGTCTAGGATTAACGATCTCTCGTAAACTAGTTGAATTGATGGGGGCGGAGCTTTGCCTACGTAGTAAGCCCAATGAGGGGAGCTGTTTTTACTTTGAAATCCAGCTGCCAGTGGCCAAAGATTTTACGCAAGGACACAGCAAGGACCCCTATCGGGGGGCCTTGGATTTTGGTAGTTTGGCTGGCACACGAGTTTTAGTTGCCGAGGACAATAAAGTCAACCAAATGGTGGCCCGAAAATTTTTGCAAAAGTGGGATGTTGAGGTAAGCATCGTCAACAATGGGCAAGAAGCGGTAGCGCTTTGGCAACAAGAGAAATTTGATCTAATCCTCATGGATATTCATATGCCAGAGCAAGACGGGATTGAAGCTACCAAAGAAATTCGCCAAAGGGAAGCCCATCATCAGGCCCAACATTCTACCCCTATTTTGGCCTTTACGGCCTCAGTGATTGAGGAAGAAATCAAGGGATTCATAGCTGCCGGCATGGACGATTGGGTGAGTAAGCCATTTGATCCCGCAGTCTTGTATCAAAAGGTGGGGAAGTATGCACCTTTAGGCATGGATCAAAGACAAACAGCGGATTAGTAGGGATTTCACCTGGCTTTCTCTTCACATTGCCCTGCCTTGAAGTAGCATTTCATCTTGATCTCAATCTTTTCTCTCGTGCTATCAAGAGGTGAAGGCTCCGCGAGCCAATAAATGGGGGCTGTCTCCAACTCTACAAAACCGAATAAGGTATCTTTATTGTCCTTCGAGGGCATATCATTTAGAATGAGTTTAGTCTTTTCACTTTCGACCCTTCCCAATTTGATTAAGGGGCCATTGGGAGTCTGGGAATACCAGTGGTCGTAAACTTGAAAACTATTGATGTAATATGCCTTTGCCTGCTTATTGATGATTTTCACGTTGAAACCGTTAGGGTTTTCTCCGTAGGATCCTAATATACTGATGACGTCCTCTTCTATTTGCCAACAAGCCGAAAATGGCCTTCTTATCGGCTCGGCAAATGTATTAAAGCCTACAGTGTCATGCTGCAAGATCCTCAGATAAAGGTTATTGGGATATTGATCCGGCCAATAATAATGCGAGCTACTATCTACGTGGGCAAGCACCTCTCTAACCTCCCACTCAACCATAGGCTCCAACTGGATATTTTTGTGCCATCTAATTTGCCAAAGGCTAGCTATCAAAATGGCAAAAAGGATGAGGGGGATTTCAAATGAGTTGCTGTATGATTTTTTCATGTGTTTTCTTGTCAAAGTGTTGATTTTGAGATGGGAGATTGAGCATCTAGTCAGTCCCATTGGGCCAATATTTCCTCTTTTCAAGTCGGGGTATTGTGAGGGTGTTTACCGCTGCGCGGAACGCTTATCTCTATTGGGCGGCATGCATGCACGCCCCTACAGATCGTTCATTTTAGGTGCGCGTATGCATGCTGCACTTCTATGACAAACGTTCTGCGAAGCAGTAAGCCCTACCCAATCCCCTATCTGCGATCATTAAGTTCTATCTGCACCCCTTGGCTACCAAAAGCTGACAAGCGCCAAGTAAAGCGTAGCATCACGTATCGCCTCAGGGTCGTAACTCGCTCTTCTTCAAAGTAGTTAAGCTGATTGCTACGGTTGAGACCAATGTTTTGATTGAGGAGGTCATAGCCGACAAGCTCTATTCTAGCACGATTATTTTCCAGAAAACTATGGCCAAGAGAAGCCTCCCACAAAGCAATGTTTTGCGACTCCGCAAAAGGACCACTGGGGGGATAGAGCCAATAGTCAAACTGCGAGGAGAACTGCCATTTCTTTTCTTTGTCTAGATTGATATCGAGGTCAAAAAAGTAGCGCTGATTGACAAAACTTTGGTTGAGCTCGGCACTGACCGAATATTGGCTTTGGTTGTACCCCAATTCTCCCCCGATACGCCAATCGACTCGCTCTTTGCGTCGGTTTTCAAAACTAAGGGTCGAACTCGTAATCCATCGGTCGGTAGTATTTTCAATCGCATTGACAAATACGATCCCACGATTGTAAGTCGTCTGCACGTCTAGATTGACCTTGATTTTGAGGGGTTTGATCGGTGTACCAAAGTTGAGAAAACTCCTGAGTACGATGTCTTGGCCCACATTGACGGGCTGTATGGTTTGGCGAAACAGAGAGTCAATACTGCGTGCGTTGGTGATTTTATTTTGGGTATAACGGAGGTTGAGATTAAGAAATAAATTGGTAAAACTAAACTGGTCAAAGATCACTAATTGAGAAGCGAGACTGTGGGTATATTCTGCTTGCAGATCGGGATTACCCAAGAAGATATTGAGTGGATCAGTATTGTTGACCAGAGGCTGTAGTTGCTCCAAAGAAGGCTCACGTACCTCAGTATTGTAGCGAAAGGAAAGACTTTTGGCCGTCGCAAAATCGTAACGATAACGCATCGAAGGCAGCCAATTGCGGAAGTCTTGGGTGATGAGCGTATCCTGCGAAAAGATCTCTCCCGCAAGTTTTGACTGCTGGTAATTGAGGCCTACATTGAACTGACTTTTCTTACGATTGATGCGCATCGCCAGGCCTCCTCGATTGTAGAGATAATCCTTTTGAAAGTGGTTGCTGAGGCCCTCGTTAAAGCTATCTCCCGTCGGAAAACGATCAAAGACATCGCGGCGCGAGTTTTCCCCAAAATTGCTATGCATAAAGTTGGCTTCTAGATAGCGCCCCTTGCCCAATGGCTCGGTATAAGTTACCCGCCCACTGTAAGTAAGCTGCCGGATAGTTTGACCCTGATTTTGGTTTACGCTATCCGCGAACGCTACCACCGGCCCTTGGTAAAATCGATTGCGCGTAAACAAATCCAAATCACTCTGATCGTTTTGCGCTCCAAAGCTAGCGTTCGCCGTAAAGGCACGACCGGCCTTCTTAAACCTTCGCAGCAGGGTCAAATTTGAACGAAGGTTCCCTCTATCGCCAAGCGTGTTTCCATCACTAAAGCCATCATTGGCTAGGATCTGCTCTGCACTAAATGATTGACTAAAGCGCTCAGAAGTATTGAGGGCGTCGCGCAGGCCAAAGGTATTGCGCCAAGTCAGCTTGGTCATACTATCGATCTGGGTACGCAGGGTCAGATTGACGCTATGTTGATTGTATTGACTGAGCTGATCCTGCTCCGTTTCAGAGATAAAGGTCTGATCACCAAGGAAATTCTCTCGATAAACTTCGCGATCTCGGCGGGTTTTGATATTGGAATAGAGATAATTGAGGGATAGCTCAGTTTTTTTGGTGATATCGTAGTTAAAGTTGAGGCCGGCACCAGCAGTATTGATCAAGCCTTGGTTATTACCCATATTGATCGGCAAAGAACCATCATCTTCAATCGTAAGCCGCATTTCGCCGCCGCCTGCCATCAGATTTTGCATACCGCCTATAAAATTGAGGTAATCGTTTAGCGAAAAGCCTGCCTCATTGATATTGTTCATCATTCCTAGGGCTGAGAACTGTAGGCGATTGTTAAAGCGATTGACATTGGCTTTGCCTTCGTAGCGATTTTCGGTACCGTAACCGCCCATGACTTTGCCAAATACGCCCTGCTTTTTGTCTTCTTTAAGCTGTAGGTTGATGGTTTTTTCATCATTACCATCATCCACGCCGGTAAACTCTGACGTCTCAGAAGCCTTATCAAAAACTTGCACCCGATCGATGGCATCAGCAGGAAGGTTTTTGGTTGCCATTTGGGGATCATCCCCAAAAAACTCTTTGCCATCAACCAATACCCTTTGTACCTCTTCTCCCTGCGCTTTGACCGTACCATCGCGTTGTACCTCTACCCCCGGCAGCTTACGCAAAAGCTCCTCCACATTATCACCAGGCTGGGTTTTGAAGGCATCCGCATTGTACTCCAAGGTATCGCCATTGATAAAAATGGGCGTGCGCTCGCCTTCGATGACGGTCTCTCCTAGGGTGTATTCGGGATCATACAGCTTGATGATACCGAGCTCGCGTTCGGCAAGGCCGTCCTCCACTAACAAAGGCTCCGAATAGCGGCTATACTGAATCGCAGATACCTGCATGAGGTACTTTCCTTGCGGAATTTTGCGGAGTACGACCCTTCCTTCACCATTACTCATGGCAAAACTTACGAGGACAGAGTCCGCTGCGCGCAACAGCACCACCGACGCACCCGCAATTGGGGTCTCGGCGCTATCCGCAATAGTCGCACTAACATTGGTTTTAGGGCTTTGGGCGAAGGCAGATGTCTGTAGCAGTAAAGACATAGCGATCCCAATCGCCATCTTGAGGAGAAAGCGCATAAACTAGATTGATTGAAGATTTTAGAGCTTTTGAAAAGGTCCTTTCTGCTCCTTTTGGGGAGCAAAAAGGGGGCTATTGACTATGAGAATCCTTAGTTTCTGATCATGATTCGCACCTCACCATCACCGCTAGAGCCACCATATTCCGCTTCCATTTCTTTCATTTTTTCAGCGACTACAGCTTCAAACTCTTCTTGCGTGATTTCTTTGCCTTTTTTGGGCTTTTCGATGGCTTCTGCCGGTTCGCCTAAAGAAACCTCAGTAGCGACAAGGGTACGTTCCCCATCATTGATATCGACTTCTAAAACGAGGCCGGGTAGCTGAGTAAAAGCATCAGGACCACCAGAAACGGGAATTTGCGGGCAAAACCAAGCGACAATTTTACGAGTGCTATCTTCAAAAGTCGCTTGCATCAAAACGTAGTCTTCAAAAGTCTTTTGTTCGCTAGTAATTTTCCACTCGTAACTAGGCATGTCGCCATTGATCCGAAAAACTTTGCCCATAAACTCCCGCTGCTCAATCCGCCTTTCTTCCTCAAAGTTGAGGTAAAAGCTGCTCTCTGGCTGGCGCATCACCATACGTACCTCTGCACCACCACTGCTACCATTCCAGCTCGTTCCCTCTGCTTCGTCCTCTGCAGGGGCGTCTTTGAAGATAGATTCGGTCTCGTTGAAATAAAGAACCTTAGTAGCAGATTGCGAATTGGGAATCTGTGCGAGTAAGGCTTCATCCATGCCTTCGGGCAATTCAAATTCAATATTGAGTTTAATGGTCTCTTTATAGGTTACTGTCCCTTGGGTTTGAGCCAATGCCCAAAGCGGGAGAGCAAGTAGAATTGTAAATAAAATAGATTTCATTGCTTTAAGATTTGCTACGAAGATATATGCTCTCGTGGTTAAGCGTCCTTGCAATAAGGTTAAAAAAGGTTAAAATATTACCTATCAGTCGCTTGGAGCTGTAATTTGCCTATATGAAGCTAACCAACCGCATTCGCTTTTCTCTTTTGCTGATGGGCAGTAGCCTCCTGCTGCTTGGAGGATTTTTGGTCTATTGGCTCAGTGGGACCTATAAAGACGAGCTAGCTCAGCTCAAGTCTGAAAGCCATTTGCTCTTTCTCACCTCGGCTCAAGACGTAGAGGATAAGCTACTGCGGCAGGTTTTTGTCAAAGGCATCGTGATTAATAGCTCTGATAATCCACCGCCTGCCCTTAGCAGCTTCAACTTTAGCAAGGAACCTACCGATATCAGCTCAGAGCTAAAGCCCAACGATATCTGGGTGCAGGAGCTTAAATCCGAAAAAGACCTTCCGATCCGGATAGAAGTCTCCAAAAACGAACTAAACAAAGCCAATCTTACCGTTTGCATTGACGATAGTAATCAAAACCAAGATCCCGAAGAGATATTTAGCCTTCTCGCCATGTTTGGCGATAGCGCCACCAATGATATTGACCCCATGGGTCCAGACCAGATTCGCTTTTTGTTTACCGATACTTTTGAGGACGATGCCAATGATCTACTAGCTGCTGAGTTTCAAAGCAAACTGAGCCCTGAGCAGCAAAAGGTAGGAATCCGTATTATCGAGCAGTCTGATTCCCAGTACTTTTTCAACCACAATATTGGCGATCGTTTCTACCGCAATCCTATTGATGGTCAGGATTTGGCCCTTGACTTAGGCGAATATCAAAACTACATCCTCCAAAAGATGTGGCCGCAGATTCTTTTTTCCTTATTTCTGTTTGTTAGCATTGCCTTGGCCTTTTATCTGGTCTATCGTAGCCTACAGCAACAACGAAAGTTGGCCGCCCTTAAAAACGATTTTGTCAGTAATATCACTCACGAGCTCAAAACGCCCATCACCACCGTGAGCGTAGCGATCGAAGCCTTACGTAACTTTCAGGCGCTCAACGATCCTACCAAGACTGAGGAATATCTCGATATCTCTCAAAACGAGCTCAATCGACTCTCCATCCTTGTGGATCGGGTGTTACGGATGTCTCGTTTTGAACATGCTACTCCAGAACTCAATAAGGAAAAGCTCAATCTCCAAGAACTCCTCGACAACATTTTGCTGTCCTTCAAATTACGCTTCGAACAGAGCCAAACCAATGTCAATCTAGATTATCACGGCGACCAATTTATGGTTTCTGCGGACAAGGCGCACTTGAGTAGCGTCTTATACAATCTGATCGACAACGCCCTGAAATACAGCCCAGAGCCTCCCAAAATTGACATCAAAGTCTGGGAAGATAAGGAGCAAGTTTGGCTGCGCATCAGTGATCAAGGCATCGGTATAGAGCCAGAATATCAAAAAAAGGTCTTCGAAAAGTTTTTCCGTGTCCCTACAGGCAATCGCCACAATGTCAAAGGGCATGGCCTCGGTCTCAGCTATGTCGCCGATGTGATTCGCCAGCACGATGGGGGGCTACATTTGGAGAGTAAGCCCAGCGAAGGCACCAGTATTACTTTTTCTTTGGACCGCTTCGCGGAACGCTCAACTCACTAATCTCACATGAAAACCAAACTCCTTTATGTTGAGGATGAGCCCTTCCTCGGCAAAATTGTCAAAGAAAGTCTCGAAAGCCGTGATTTTGAAGTCCGTATGGTTGCTGATGGGGCCAAAGTGATGGCAGAATATCACCTCTTTCAACCAGAAATCTGCGTACTGGATGTGATGCTTCCTAATCGAGATGGCTTCAGCATAGGCAAAGAAATCAACGAGATCCGTCCTGGCTTACCCATCATTTTCCTCACTGCCAAAACCCAGACCGAAGACTTGCTAGAAGGCTTCCGCTCCGGTGGCAATGATTATATCCGCAAACCCTTTAGCATGGAGGAGTTGATAGTCCGCATTGACAATCTTCTTAGTATCAGCCGTTCCCAAAGAGCCAATAAAAAGCTCGACGAATCTGTAGAGATCATCCCCATCGGCCGCTATCGCTTTCACCCTAAAAAATACGAACTGAGCCTAGGAGGAGAATCCCGCAAACTCTCTCATCGCGAAAGTCAACTCCTTCACATTTTACTGGCCCATAAGAGTCGGACCGTAGAGCGTCAACTGATCCTCAAAAGTGTCTGGGGAGACGATTCTTTTTTCAATTCTAGGAACCTAGACGTTTACATCACCCGCCTGCGCGGCTACCTCAAAGCCGATCCAGAAGTAAAAATTATTACCCTCAAAGGCGTGGGCTATCATTTTCAGGTGGGTAATTCCTGAGGATTTGTAATTTAGGGCTATGATCTCAGCCCGATATTTTGCCAAGGATTGTTTTTGGCTATTCTCTCTTTTGTTTTTATGCAGTCCAAGCGCCATTGGGCAACAATTTGGCATCCGAAACTACTCGGTAGCGGATGGGCTAGCCCAGTCGCAGGTATTTGCTATCAATGGAGATAGTCGGGGCTTTATCTGGCTTGGTACCCGAGGCGGAGGCCTCAGTCGCTTTGACGGCAAGGAATTTCAAAATCTCAGCTCACAGGAGGGCCTTATCAACAACTATATTTGGACCATCTGTGAAGACTACAATCAAGACATTTGGCTAGGTACAGACAATGGCCTCAGCCGCTGGGATGGGATTCGCTTTCACAACTACCTTCTCTCCGATAGTCAAAGGGTACCGATTTACAGCATTGTCGCTTCGCCTGAGCAAGACCTATGGATTGGTAGTGGCGCCGGCTTGTTTCGCTATACAAAAGATAGTCTCTATCAGGCTGACGGTCCCTTATCAGAGATCAATGGCGAAGTAAATAGCCTGTACTTTGACCCAAGAGGTACCCTATGGATTGGTCAAAGAGGTAAAATAGCTGCTTGGGATGGCCATCAATTGATCAGCTATGGCCGCAGTCAGGGTGTACCCTATAATCGAGTGATTTGGGATTTTTGCAGCGATGCGGATAGCAATCTATGGGTCGCTACCTATGGCAGTGGTTTGCTAAAACTGACCGGCAAGCGCTTTCGCAGACAACTCAGCAATACAGAAATCAACCGCGGCTTTTTGTTTGACCTTCATTTTAGTCAGGAGGGAGAGCTGTGGATTGCGACGCAAAACGCGGGAGTCGCCCGCTATAACCCGCGCGATGCTAGCTTAGATCTTCTCCAAGTCAAGGACGGCCTCTCCGCCAACTATATCCGCAAGATCTGGGAAGATGCTTGGGGCAACCTTTGGTTCGGTAGCTCCGGTGGCGGTTTGAGCAAATACTTCGGGCAGCAATTCAAGCACTACGACCAAAACTCAGGTTTACCGGGTCGAGCGGTTTACTCTGTACTCGAGGATACTGACTGCAATATCTGGATGGGAGTAGGTGCTAATGGGATAGCCCGCTTTAGTGGCGATAGTTTAGCGCGCTTCAATACCGCCAAGGCAATCTCCAATCGCAAAGTCAAGGCCTTACATGAAGACCGCTTTGGTCGTATATGGGCGGGCAGTGATGGCGGGGGGTTGAGTGTCTTTCTTGACTCAAGTATCGTTTCTCTCAGCATCGCCAATGGCTTGGGAGACAATTGGATCAGGGATATTGAAGAAACCGCCGACGGCAGTATCTGGCTAGCCACCACTGGCAACGGCCTCACCCGCATCCGCTGGCCTGAAAAAGACCCTGTCCTAGCGCGAGAAAATATCGCCATAGTCAATCGCAATCGTGGCTTACCGCAAAATCATATCAATTGCTTGCATGAAGACAAGGAAGCAAGACTGTGGTTTGGGACTGCTAGCCAAGGCATTGGTTATCGAGAAAGAAATGGCAAAATCACCCATCTACCCTTGGCAGGCGGTTTTTCGGCCAATCAGGTCCGCTCAATGGTTGAAGATGCCTATGGTTATCTCTGGGTCGGTACCGCTGGCGGTGGCCTAAAACGGCTAGCAATCTATTCCGACTCGAGCGCAATTCCGATCAAGAATTTTACGGAAGGCTTCAATTCAACCAATATATACTTACTTGGGCTAGACGAATTGCAAAATCTCTGGATCGGGACTGAAAAAGGCGTCGAAAGAGCCAATCTTGATCCAGATCGCAATATCATCGAACTCAAAGCCTTTGGTCGTGCTGAGGGATTTGTGGGAGTAGAGGTCTGCCAAAATGCTTTTTACAGAGATAAAGAAGGCCACCTTTGGTTTGGTACGGTCAACGGTTTGACCCAATATCTGCCGGAGCAAGCTCAGCAAAGCTCTCAAGCCCCTAGCCTCAGCTTGACCAATATTCGCTTGACCTATGAACCACTTGCTGAGACTCGCTTTGCCAACAAAATCGGAGCTTGGAACCAGCCTTTAGATACACTGCAATTTCCCTATGACCAAAACCATATCGGTTTTGACTTCTTAGGTATCAATCATCAAAATCCTGAACGGGTCCGCTACCAATGGCGCTTGGATGGAGAAGAAGAAAACTGGTCCCGCTTGTCAGCCAATACCAGTGCTACCTACTCTAATCTTGAGCCTGGGCTATACAAATTCTTGGTCAGGGCCTGTAATCCCGATGGGACTTGTCGTGAGATTCAGCCTGTAAGCTTTGAGATCCTACCTCCCTTTTGGCGACGCTGGTGGTTCATTCTCTCTGGGGTTGCGCTTGGGATTGCCATAATAGCGCTATCCTTCCGTTTTAGGATTAATCAAGTTCGCCGCAAAGCAGCTGAAGAACGCCAAATCTTAGAGATGGAAAAAGATCTCCTTCGCCTAGAGCAAAAATCTCTGGGCTTACAGATGAACCCACATTTCTT
>JBCCQN010000036.1:0-49428 GCA_039024315.1 Bacteroidota bacterium | reverse complement strand
GTTTTGATGGTTTCATTACCCAGAGCATGGATCGCCTGATAGGTCAGATCATCGGCAAAAAGAAAGACAATATTGGGAAGGGAAGCTTCTTGAGATGAGCGTTCGGCGCAGCCGGCCAAACCAAAAAGAGATAGCAGTAATACAGTAAGGTATTTCATTGTGAAAGGAATGTACAGAGGCAAAAGATGGCGGTGCCGCCTACTAACACGACACCGCACGACTAACTAAAATACTAACTTAGGTATGTCCGAACATTTCGGAAACCAAACTGACTACTATTATGCATTTCTTATAAGTACTGAGATAAAAGTATCCTGTACTAAGACTTTCAGAAATTGGGCTATTTGTGTTTTCAAGACCATTTTTCTTTGTCCTTAATACTTTTTACTCTTGGCTTAAATGTATTTTTAGACATGCGCCTGAAGAGTTATGAGGTCCCCCCATCAAGGCACAAAAGAGGTAATCTGGTTTGCCATCCTTCATGAGGATTTGGGGACGCTCAAAGCGCTGTTTTTCGGGTTCATCAAAGTAATGAGTCGATAAGTGGTAGGCCTGTGTTGGTTTGGACCATTGCATCCCATCTTCAGACTGGAAGTATAGGCCACTGTGATAATTGCGGAGGCCCATATCCTTGATCACGCAATGAAATTTGCCTTCATAGTGAAAAAAGTAAGGATCTTCACATTGAGCTTTTTTCTTGTACTTCTGATTATCAATGATGGGGTTATTTTCATACTTGATATAAGGCCCTTCTAGCTTATCTGAGATCGCGAGACCGGTTTTGCGCATATCATCATTGTCTCGATCCCAGGCGCGATAGTATAGCCAAAACTGCCCGTTAGGGTGCAGAAGCAGGGAGGGGTTGACCACACAGTAGGAGTCCCAATTGCGAGGATTAGCGGAGGTATTGATAATGGGCTCGTCGGAAACACGAGTCCAAGGCCCATCTAGGGAGTCAGCTACCGCAATCCCAATCTTCTGGGTATTGGCATATTGGGCTCTGTCCCGCCACATTTGCCCCCCTGCCATGGAGTTACCGATATAAACCATGACGTAGCGGTCGCCTACTTTATGTACGGTAGGGTTATGGATAGTATCCGCATCCCAATAGCCTTCACCACGGCCTTTGAGTACCGTGCCTAAGACTTTGTAAGGCCCTTCTGGTTTATCGGCGACGGCATGGGCGATCTCACTCTTGCTCAGCCAATTGCCATGATCACCGGGCCAGCGCGAAAAGAAAACATGTACCCGACCATCTTCACCATAGATGGGAGAGCAGCCCCAGACATTCCAACCCGCCTGATCATGCAAAATGCGGTGGCCTTTTTTGTCTAGGCTCTTACAAAACCAAGACTCTTCGAGTGGGCCAGTGTCGGCGGTATAGGCACTCAAATCATGAGGGAGAGAGAGCAGCGAAGTGCTGGCTCCGAGTAGCATCGAGTTTTTGACAAATTCCCTTCTTTTCATGCTATTATCTCGTTTTTTGTAGTCTTATTTCATCGATTTTGGCTTGCATAGCCTTTATTCGTTCAGGCTCTTGGGCGGCAAGATTGTTTTGTTCGCGTGGGTCCTGGGAGAGGTTATACAATTGCGCTTGAGGCAGCAAACCGCCTTCTATGCCTTTGCTGGCAATCCACGCCCCAGCAATGTTACTGGCTTCGATATATTTCCAATCCCCATGGCGCAGGCCAAGGGTTAAGGATTCCTCTAGGAGGTATTCTGTTCCTGGATTTTCAGCGTTTAGCAAAGCGGGCAATACATTCTGGCTATCAATAGCTTCTACTTTTGCCAAGGGCTTTTCGAGCAGAGCAGCAATAGAGGCATAAAGGTCCGTTTGATTGATCAGGGCGGAGCTAACACCCGCTTGGATACGCCCAGGCCAATAAGCAATCATCGGCACGCGAGTTCCGGCTTCAAAGGCACTGTATTTCCCCCCTCGAAAGCCGCCAGCTGGATCATGCCCGCCAAGCAATTCAACCGCTTGATCTTCATAACCGTCGTTGAGTACTGGCCCATTGTCAGAGGTGAGAATAAGGAGGGTCTCTTGGGCGAGATTGAGGGCTTCGAGTTGCTTGATGATCTCGCCACTCATCCAGTCCATTTGAGCGATGGCGTCTCCGCGCAGGCCCATGCTGCTTTGACCTTGGAAACGCTCAGCTGGGAGTCTTGGAACATGAATATCATGCAGCGAGAAGAAGAGGAAGAAGGGTGCGTTCTGCGAAGCAGTGATAAAATCCTTAGCCTTCTGTGTAAAGATATCAGGAAAGTCTTCATCCACCCATAGGGCTGATTCTCCCCCACTCATATAGCCAATGCGGCCAACGCCATTGATGGTAGTATTGCTGTGTTGGGGATCACCGATATATCTGACAGAGTCGGGGTTTTCACTGGCGACCAATCGTTCGCGCAGCGGCTCATCATAACTCACCACAATCGGATCTGTAGGGTCTAAGGCAACGATATGATGGTTTTCGAGATAGACACATGGCACTCGATCACCAGTAGCTGGCAACAAAAAGGAATAATCAAAGCCTACTTCAAGCGGTCCCGGTTTGACGGCAGTATTCCAATCAAGCTCGCCATTACCTAGTCCCAAATGCCACTTTCCCACGATCCCCGTACGATAGCCGGCCTTTTGCAACATGGCTGGCAAAGTATAGGAATTAGGTTCGATCAATAAGGGGGCATCGCCTTTAAGGACCTGAGCCTGCCTACGAAAGGCAAATTCTCCCGTCAGTAAAGCATATCGAGAAGGGGTACAGGTAGCCGCCGCGCTATGCGCATCCGTGTAGCGAATCCCATTGGCTGCCATTCGATCTACCGCAGGGGTAGCCACTCCTTTAGCACCATAAGCACCCAGGTCTCCATAGCCTAAATCATCGACGTAAATGATGACGATATTAGGGGGACGATGGTCGAGCGTTGTATTTATTTTTTCGGCACAGCCGAACGCTAGTATCCCTAGGCCAAGCAGACCCAAACAGTAAGAAGCGATATTTTGAGTTTTTTTGTCCATGCTGGAACGTTTTAGATCATTGGATAATCAGCTTCTTACTGAGGTTTATTTTATCACTTTGCAAACTTAGCAGATAAATCCCCGCCGGTATATTATCTAGCTTTAGCTGGACAGCATTTTGGCTACTGCTTGTTTTATATTGTTGATTAAGGCATGTTTTGCCTTTGATATCCATAAGCTTGATTTCGAAGGAGTCTTGTAGCGCCTCCGGAATGAGAATTTCTATTTGCTCTGAGGCAGGATTGGGAAAAACGCTTAGACTAGCGCTATTGATAGGAGGCTCTAAGTCTGTAACCGTAATCTCAGACGAGCTTAGACTCAAGATCGCCGAGGCGATACGGCCACCGTTATCAGGAAAGGTGATTTTGACTTCGGTTTGGGGACTAAGTAAAGCCACATCAAAGGGCACTTCAATCATACCAAAGAAATTTTGTCTCGTCAATTGATCGTAGCCCATCCAGTCCGTAGGTACAGGTATATTATTACCATTGATACTTACTTGGGGTTGGAGCGATAGTCCGTGAGCGCGTCCCACACTCATGCGCAAACTCGCTGTCCCTGAGCTAGGGGTAGAAACACTGGAAAAATTAAAAGAACAAGTTTGCCCAGCATTGATAGGCTGCAAATACTCTTGGGCAAAAAAACGATCCTCCCAAATGGTATCGTTTTGTGTGAGGGAGTTAGTAAAAATAATTTCAAGCATGACCGACTCTTCGGCTTTGAGAGTTAATTGGCTTGGACTAGCCGAAAGAGTATCAAATTGTAAGACTGGGGCTTGTGTATTCTCATCTAAATAGAGACGACGTAAATGTATCTCACTGATATCGGCCGAAGAAAGCTGTTCTAGTTGAAGGCTTATATCGTGTGGATTTGCTTCGAAATTATTAAGGTAGATATAGCCTTTTTGCGCTTGTACAAAAGCCTCTAGCTGAATATCAGGATCGCCACTACTTATGGCTACCCGTTTACCTTCTACATTTTGCCAGAACTCATACCATTTGACTAGATGAGTGGTTTTCCAGCCATTTCCGTCAGGATGATACAGAACATAGGGATAAGGGTCGGGATTATTGTTGAGCCACCATTTGGCTTTGCCTACGATAAAGGGAATGCTTTTTTCAAGGCGGTTTTGACGCTTGAGAAACGTCATCATCATTGCGTTGACAGATTTAAGGATACGCCAATCCCGATATTCAGCGTAAGCGCCATCCCAACCCTGCCCTCCACAGCAAGCTCCATATTCAGAAACCATCAGGGGAGTAGGTGAGCCAAATTTTAGTTTGGTGTAGCTTTCAATTAGGTCGAGAATCGCTTCCACATTACTACCTACTCGCAGACTCCCTCGTTCTGTGAAATCAGCAGGGGTGTCATAAAAATGAATGGAGATAAAATCCATTTTTGCTCCGGCAACATCTATGAAGGTTTTCATAGTAGCATCCCATTGACCAAAGTCATTGCGTTCGTACTCAGGCCACGCAGAGACTGGGCCACCAACCTTCATATTAGGAAAGGCTGTATGTAATGTATCTGCAACCACCGCTTGGAAAAGGGACATGTCCGTTACATTGGTATTTAGCTCAAAGCGGTGGACAAAGGGTTCGTTCATCACCTCATAATAAGCCGGCCTCAATTTACCAGGCAAACTAGCATCAGCAGCGAAATGAGTTTCAAAAAATTGCCTTAGAAAAGAGGCTGCCCCAGCATTGCTGATTGGCACATATCCCGAGGGAGGATTGGCAGCAGTTACTGGATTGGGATATAGGGGCGTAATATGTGAGGTGTATACAATTTGGTCGGTATTGTAAGCTTTTATCGTTGTGTTGTTGTGGAAACTGGTTCTGTTGTCATTTCCAGCAGTGAGAACACCATTTGCATCAGGAAAATCCGGATTATTAGAATCAGCACTATGTTGACTCATAATCCAACGGATATTACCTAGATTACGGCCAAAGTTGATCCCCAGCGTATCGACCATGTAGGTAAGCTCTTGAGCATTATAATTACTCGAAAAGTCCCCATGAAGATTGATATATTTCGCCCGATCAAAAGCAGAGCTATTACCAACAAAACGCTGCTTTTTGAAGTCCACAGAGACAAGAGTCTGAGCGTTGCACGGAGTGTAAAATACTCCAAGAAGACCAAAAGTCAGTATGAGCTTGATCGCACGACTAAACATGAGATAGGTAGTAGCTATTGAATGAAAAAAGGAAAGGGTAGCCCAGCCCGTTCGCTGGGCTACTTATGAATTAATAAGCCTAATCTAATGCATAAAGGGTAATATTGTCATAGTAGACAGCTGCGCTTTGGTTGTTAGTCTTACTGATAAATTGCAAGCTCAGACGACCATCCAATACCTCATCAGGGGTAGGCCCATTCCAAGTAATGCGGCGGAACTTCCAATCGGTGGAGGCTCCACCGGTCCACCCACCAGCTAATGCAGGTGGCCAACCAGTTCCTTGATGATATCGAGCCGTTACTTCTTGTAAACCATCACCTTCTACTTTGTACCAAAATTCTAGGCGGTAAGTCTTGCCTGCCTCAAAGTGTAGTGGGCTAGCGAGGTAATCAGTATGGATTCTAAAGTTGTTTTTCTCATCTACGCCTAGATCTTGGTTGGCATTGACGTGTACTACCATAGCATTATTGCTGTTGTAACCATTAGGCACAATTTCTACACTAGCACCAGAATTATTAGTTATTGGATTAGCGTTAGCTGCTATGATAGTTGGATCCCAGCCAGCAAGGCTACCATTTTCAAAGCTCGGGTCAATACCCGCCATGGCAAGGAGGTTTAGTGGCTGATTGAGTGAGACCACCTCATCCATAAATGCCTCCGCAGCGACATCGTTTACCCGACTGAGGTCCCCATTGCCGTCGTAGCTTAGCTCTACTTTGGAGATATGATCGATATCCATAGCAGGAGTAATATCGATGACGCGATTATCAGCTGGGTTGATCGAGATCTCAGTAATTGTCATCATCGTATCATCGACCATAAGGCTAAAGTTGGGAATCAAATCTCCAGACATCTTCATAGCCAAATTATAGTTGAGATGGATGATACCAGCCTCGTCTTCGGTGATGTTGACGATCGAAGGAGGATCGATATTTTTGATCACATTGACGTAGTCTTCGAGTACGATGGTATCAGGCTCTCCAGTAGGGAATTGGCGCCATGAAATCAAGGTAACATCATAAATTCCAATCTCAGGATATTGTACTGCGATAGATTGCACTAGACCATCTTCGGTGACATCAATCCCGCCTGCTTTGGCAGGATCAGCACCTTCAAAAAACCATTGGCGACGGTTTGGTGCCCCTGCAGAAGAGTCTGCAAATGTAATGATACCGCCTTCATACATTTCAATTTGAGTAGGCGTTTCTTCGAAGAAGCCCGCATCAATATTTACGACATCGATACTCGCATCCACATAGTCAAGTACCGTTACTTCAAAAGTAGTATCTAGTTTTACGTTACTGTCTTTGAATTCTGAAATTAGTCTTACCGTTTGCAAGCCAGGCTCATCAAACTGGACGAAGACAATATCAAGCTCAGCCGGCTCTTTACCTTCGAGATTAACGATAGAAGCCGACTCTGGGATTTCCCAAGTACGATTGACGACTCCTTGTGAAATGTCGATAAAGGAAGTAGAGTTTCCACGTTCAATCCGATTTTCGCCAGAAGCACCAGCGACAGCGTCGGAAAAGTCTGAATTTGCAGGCGGTATATATTCCTTTTTGCAACCCAAAATACTAGTGAGGAGGATTGCCACCGCCCAGATTATATAATTCGTTTTTTTCATTGTTCTTGTTTTTTTCTGCTAAATCGCAGAACGAAGCCTCGCAAATTATTTGACAATACCAGGATTAGAGTTTAGCTCTGTGGATGGGATCGGGAAGTAATCATGTAGCTCAGGGTTGTAAAACTGGGCTGCTTCCACATTATCATCCGGCCATGGTTCCATGCCAGCATGAGCAGTTGGATCATATTCATAAAGCACTTTGTCAATTTGTACATATTGACGAGTAGCTAGACGTTCAAATTGCTCTTTGACTTTACCCCAACGGGTCAGGTCTTCCCAGCGGATATCATGCCCTTCAAACATCAACTCAAGGGGACGTTCTACCCACATGATGTGTTCCATCAAGGAGTTTGCGTCATGATCACCTTCATTGAGTAGTACGACACCCGCACGCTCACGAATCTCATTGACCATAGACATAGCTTCTCGGTATGATCCACCCGTTTGGATCAAGCACTCCGCGTAGAGTAACATGACATCTGCAAGTCGAATCACCCGCTCATTGATACCGGACTGGTTGGTTTGTAACTCGCGATCCCAAGTCCAGTTTTGGAATTTTTTGAGATAAGAAGCTTCACGGTTGTTGTACTGTCCACCGTCAAAAGATGATTTTTGATAGAGGGTAGTATTATCATCATCGGCGATTGCGATCGAAGCAGAAGCACGAATAGAGTAGTTGGCAGTCCCTGTCCGATCTGCATTGATGGGGTTATTTCTATCCATGGTGTCGGAACGGAAGAGGGTAGTCATCCAGTAAGAAGGCATTACTACTCTAAAACCATTACCGCCTGGTGCGAAAGCCCGCGCGCGAGCGGTAGCTTCGGAGCCAGTAGGACCATCTTGGGCACCGCCCACTGTGCCAGCTTTGGCGTCTATCGAGAAGGCAACTTCGAAGATAGATTCACTGTTAAATTCATGTTCTTCGTCAAAGTTGTAAGCAATATTAGGGGTTAGGCTATATACTCCGCTCTTGATGATATTTTTAAAATAAGTCTGAGCCGTAGCATAGTCTCTTTCATTGATGTGGAGTTTGCCCAGCATGGCCGCAGCAGCGCCCCAAGTTGCTCTGCCAAGATCATCGTCCAAGGCATAGACAAGTGGTAGGTTAGCTTCTGCAAATTCTAGGTCGGCTAGAATCAAAGCGTAAACTTCACTGGCTGGTGAAGGCTGTTTGTAAAAGTCTTCGCTAGTTTTAGGCACATCGGTGTGAATGATTACACTGCCTTTATTGTATCCACGATAGAGCGCGTAATAGAAGAATCCTCGCAAAAAGCGGGTCTCCGCTTCAATTTGGGTACGCACTTCGCTCGCCATCTCAACATTATCTAGGTTGGCCAAGACTTGATTGGCACGATAGATACCAATGTAGCAAGCTTGCCATTTGAGCTTGACGATACCAGTGTTTTCGTTGAACTCCATCGTATTGAGGGCTCTGGCATTGGCATTCCAGTTGTTGGGGCGGCCAACATCCGAACGAACAGGTAGTTCGACGGCGGCCGAGGAGCCTAGTAGGCCACTAAGTTGTAGGGCGCCGTAGGTCGCAACTAGTCCTTGTTGTATTTCTAGTTCTGTGGACCAAAAGGAGTCTGCACTCAGATCATTTTGGTTGTTGACAGTCAGGAAGCTGTCTATTTCGCAGCTTGTGAACACAAAGGTTCCCAAGACTATGAGTAGATATTTATATGAAAACTTCATCGTTTTTCTTTTTGCGGATTAGAAATTGATGGTCAAACCCGTACGGTAAATAGAAGAGACCGGATACTTTCCTTGGTCCAAGCCACCATTAAACGGATTACCGCTGGCTACCTCAGGATCAAAGCCTGAATATTGGGTCCAAGTGATAGGATTTTGCGCACTGACATAGATGCGGAGGGTACCGAGCCCAAGCTTGCTAAGCATGGTCTTAGGGAAGGAGTAACCCAAAATCACATTGCGTAGGCGCAAAAATGACCCATCTTCAAGGAAAAAGTCTGTATCGGTTTGCACATTGGGGTGCTCAATAACAGAGCGTGGGGTAGGCACATTAGAGGTTGGATTAGCATCGGTCCAAGCGTAAACTAAGTCTTTGTGGCGTTTAGAACTGTAAGCATATTGCTTAGGACCATTATAGATCGTGCTACCCTCTACCCCGTAAAACTGTACCGTCAGGTCAAAACTCTTATAGCCAAGGTCGAGGTTAAAGCCGTACTCAAAGGCAGGCTGATAAGAACCTTTGTCTACCTTATCTTCAATGGTCAATTCTCCGTCGCCATTGGTATCGACATAGCGAAGATCACCCAGCTGAGCTTCCGGATCGAGCAATTGGTATTCGGCTAATTCTTCTGCATTTTTGACCGTACCATTGGTTTCATAAACCAAGAACACCCCCACAGGCAAGCCTTCTTTCAAAGCGGCTACGGGATTGGTTTGGCTAGCACGTACAATATTGGGCTTACCATCAAAGATGATCTCGTCGTCGCGAGAAAGACTAACTACCGTATTTATATTCTTGGTAAACGTTCCGCTGAGGCGGTAAGAAAAATTACCATAGCGGTTAGTCATAAAAGCACCTACCTCAACTCCACGGTTGTTAAGGTTACCAATATTGGTCAAAAAGCGATCATAAGACTGGCCAGAAACTGGTGTAGAACCTGCCGAAATAGGAGGGATGATGGCCAAGAGCATATCGCGCTTGTCCTGCTCATAAAGATCTACATTAATACCACCTTTACCTTTAAAAAACTCTAAGTCAAGACCGATATTACGGCTAATGTTTGATTCCCATTTCAAATTAGGATCAGCAAAACCTGGCTGCGTAAATCCAGGGTCTAAGCTTTCGTCCAGACCAAAAGGATAACTCACATTCGAGATCACAACCGGTATATAACCATAAGGAGGAATACGGTCGCTACCAGTGGTACCATAACCTACTCGGATTTTACCGAGGCTCAATACGTCTTTAGCACCGGCTAAAAAGCCTTCCTCCGAAAAGGTCCAAGCTGCCGAAACAGATGGGAATACCCCATAGCGATTGTTAGGACCAAAGTTGCTGGAACCATCACGTCTGATGACTGCATTGATCATGTACTTGGACTTGTAGCTGTAAAACAAGCGACCCAACCAAGAAACACTATTGGTTTGATTGATGGTTTGGCGACCGACGATTGGTTCTCCATTACCAATGGTAGGAGTGCTATTTGAGGAAACAAAATCCGCACCCGTCTGATACCATTCCCAGCGAGAGGTCTCGTAAGTATTACCGACCAACGCAGATATAGAGTGCGCACCAAAAGTACGCTGATAGTTCAAAGTAAATTCACCAATCGTACGAGTACTAGTTCCATCAGAGAGACGGAGGTTAGCATTGTCATCCGTAGCCCCTAGGTTGATCTGGCCATCATCTGTAAACACGGTATAGCTAGGCGCAAAAAAGCGGTCTTTAGTATTATTGAAAGACCCTCCTAAGTTCGCTTGAAACTTTAGGCCTTTGATGATTTCAAAGCCTAGGCGAAGGTTACCATTCAAGCCATTGGTGTTGCGGCTATTTTCCTGCTTGAGTTTACCCGTGAAATTGGTTAAGACTTCAGGATTCGTACCTCCAACGGTAAATTCACTTTCGTCAGGATTGAGAGAAGGGCTGTAAGGATTGAGGCGAATTGCATCATACATCAAAGCAAAAGGCTCTCTTTCTTGATCGCTAATGTTGACACCTAAATTGGTCTGAGCGGTGAATTTGCCTTTTTTAAAGGTAGTATTACTACGGAGAGAATACTTCTTATAACGCGAAAGAATGAGGGTTCCCGTTTGATCGAAAAAAGTCCCTGTAACATTATAAGTCAACCCACCTTTACCGCCACTGACACCCAGTGAATAGTTTTGCATAGGTGCATTGTCAACTTGTAACTCGTCAAGCCAATCTGTATCATGCTGTAAGGCATCACGATTAAACTCTAAGGGATCGAACTGACCAGTAGTTTGATAGCGATTTTTTATGTCATTGATATAGAGCGCTTCTTTGGTATTAGCCAAAGGGATACCAGAAGTAATACTTTGGATACCATAGTAAGCATCAAAAGTAACCTGAGGCTGGCCGGCACGGCCTTTTTTGGTAGTGATCAAAATTACCCCTGCCGAGGCACGCGCACCATAGATTGCAGCCGAAGCCCCATCTTTCAATACCTCAATAGATTCGATTTCTTGGGGAGTAATATTGGGGTTGGTCACGTAAGTAACCCCATCTACAACATATAAAGGCTCTGAGCCACCATTCTGAAAAGAAGTAATGCCTCGAATAGTGATCTGGGAATTTTCACCCGGACGACCACTGCCATTGCGGACACTGACACCCGCCATTTGACCTTGAATCGCTGAGGCAAAGTCCGAAGTAGCCAACTTGTTGATTTCGTCACTTTTGAGTTGCACGATTGCTCCGGTAAGCTCTCGTTTCTTTTGGCTACCATAGCCGACGACCACTACTTCATCCAAAGTTGAGATCGAAGGTTCGAGCGAAACGTTAATCGAAGATTGACCGTTAATAGCGATTTCCTGAGTAGCAAATCCATAATAGGAAAACACCAATACGGCCGAAGGCTCTTCCGCCGTAATTTTGTAGCGACCGTTATCGTCTGTCAATACACCCGTATTGGTCCCTTGCACGGCCACCGTTACTCCCACTAGCAAAGAACCATCTTCACTAGCGGTTACTGTTCCGCTTACAGTTTGTTGTGCATAAAGGCTGCCGGAGAACAGTCCCCACAACGCCCCTGCCAAGAGCAACAAACATCGCTTCCGTAATAGTAGTTTCATAGTGCTTTAAATTAGTAAGTTAAAATATCTCTGGAGACCATAGATTGTCTCAGATCAGCTTTATCAAGGTCTAAGATTTCACCGAATTAGCGTGCCACATATTCATAGGATTATACCTCATATGGTTTTCTTCATATATCTATCGTTTGATCAATAACACAAATGGTTTGAATCACATGACGGCATTGAATTTGTCCAAAGTCTCAGAGCATATTGCCTTTAAAGCAAATCATTATGAAGTACATCGTTTGTGAAAAGCCCGGCCATTTTCGCCTTGGGGATAAGGATAAAGTCAGCCGTAAAAAGGGAGAAGCCCTACTTAAAATCCTGCGTGTAGGCATCTGTGGGACCGATATTCACGCTTTTGCGGGTAATCAAGCCTTTTTTGCTTACCCTCGGATACTGGGTCATGAGCTAGCTGCTGAGATCGTCGAAATCGAGGACAACCAGCGCGGCTTGAAGGCGGGAGATTTGGTTTCGATCATGCCGTATTTGAGTTGCGGGACCTGCATCGCCTGTCGCAATGGCAAAACCAATTGTTGTACAAATATTCGTGTGCTTGGGGTACATACCGACGGGGGGATGCAAGAATTTATTAGCCTCCCTACTGATATTTTACTACCAGCCAAAGGGTTGAACGCAGAAGAGATTGCCTTGATAGAGCCATTGGCTATTGGGGCACATGCTATCCGTCGGGCCCAACTAAAAGCAGGAGAATTTATTGCGGTTATGGGTTGCGGACCCATAGGCATGGGGATCCTCAAGATGGCGCAGATTGCCGGAGCAGAAGTAATCGCCATGGACGTCAATCAGGATCGCTTGGCGTATGCGAGCCGAGCCTTTGGCGTCAAGCATTTGGTCAATGTCACCGAAGATCCCATCGCAGCCGTTTCCGCGATTACCAATGGAGATTTGGCCACGGCTGTTTTTGATGCCACAGGCAATGCCCACGCCTTGATGAGCGGGCCAGACTATATGGCGCATGGAGGGAGGTATATCTTAGTTGGGCTTTCTAAGGGAGAGCTAACCTTTTCTCACCCCAGTATTCACGCCAAGGAGACCACTTTGATGTGTAGCCGCAATGCGACCATTGAAGATTTTGAGTATGTAATTGAGATGCTAAGAGGCGGAGAGTTTCCTAGCGAGGCCTACGTTACCCATCGCGTCCGTTTTCAAGATATGATCGCCCGCTTTTCTTCCTTTTCTAATCCAGCGGAGCAGGTGATGAAAGCCATCATTGATTGGGAATAGAAGCGTTCGGCTCAGCCGGCTAAACTACGTTGCTGCTTTACATACTCGCTTGGTACAATCCCAAATTGCTTTTTGAAGCATTTGGAGAAGTAGGAGGCAGTATTAAAACCCGTCATATACATAATCTCCTTTACAGTCAAGTCGCTACTCTCCAATAGTTGTACCGCACGCTTTAATCTTACCGTACGAATAAACTCACTCGAACTCTGGCCAGTAAGGGCTTTGAGTTTGAGGTAGAGTTTGGAGCGACTCACGCCGATTTCCTGCGCCATATTTTCGACATTGAAGTCAGGATTGGTCATATGCTCCTCAATCAAATCCATCGCTTTTTTGAGAAAAATCTCATCCGTAGAGGTCACTGAGATCGTTTCGGGCTCAAGCAAAACCTCCTTACGAAAACGTCGATGAATATCCTCTCTGAGTTTGAGCAAATTTTGGATCTTGAGCTTGAGGATATCTATTTTGAAGGGTTTTCGGATATAGTCGTCTGCGCCGAACGCTAAACCTTCTCTTTCACTCTTTTCGGAGGTTTTGGCAGTCAACAATATTACCGGAATATGGCTCGTGAGCGCTTCGGTCTTGATTTGATTACATAAGGTCATACCGTCCATATTTGGCATCATCACATCACTTAGAATCAAATCAGGGAGGGATTCTGTCGCGAGCTTAAGTCCTATTTGGCCATCCTCAGCCTCTAGAATACTAAATTCTTCACTTAAAGCTCCCTTGATGAAGGTACGGATATCAGCGTTGTCATCCACTACTAATATTTGCGGTTTATTGCCCGCATGGCTGCTATTGGCAACGACTTTCTTTTCCTCGATGATCTCTTCCTCCCATTTATCAATTTGGTTTTGATAAGAAGCTAAATTCTCTTGACCAGAGGCAATACGTTCGGGTCGCGTGTACGCTCGCTTCTCAATAGGGATATTGACGGTAAAGCGAGCTCCACCCGTATCGGATTCGCCTACCGAAATCGTACCATGATGTAAGTGTACTAGATCGCGAGTGTAGGCTAAGCCAATACCTGCACCCGAATAATTTTCGGTTACTGTGTCCTGAGACTTGTAAAAGCGATCAAAAATATTTTCGCGTTCCTCCTCAGGAATACCCGGCCCACTATCACTGATCACGATGGACAAAACCTCAGAGGCAAACAGCCCACTTTCCTTGGTTTCATCACCCTCCAAGATTTTTACGATCACCTCGATTTTCCCATCGGGAGGGGTAAACTTAAAGGCATTGGACAGCAAATTATAAAGGGTTTTTTCTACGATATCTGGATCAATCCATTTTAGCCCTTGTGAGTCGGATATATTAAAATCGTAGTCAATATTTTTTTTATTGGCAATAAACTGAAAGGGTTCTGCAATCTCTTTGACATAGGCAAGCGCATCTACTGGTCCTACCTTGAGTTTGAGAATTCCTTGGTCCAGCTTGCGAAAATCGAGTAGCTGGTTGACTAAACGGAGGAGATAGTCAGCGTTTTTACGAATAAGCACATATTGCCTTTGTCGTTCGTCGTAGGCAAGTCCTTTCCCTGACTTGAGCAAGTACTCCATTGGACCCGAAATCAGCGTTAGAGGAGTTCGCAGCTCGTGTGAAATATTAGTAAAAAATTGCAGCTTCAGCTTTTGTAGTTCCTCTGCCTTCTCTTTTTCGAGATGCTCTAAGACTAGCTCATGCTTTTCTTTGATCCCGATAATGGTGTAGCGACGGAAGGCCCAAAGCAAACATATCAACAAGGCCAAATAGAAGGCGAAAGCCCACCAAGTAAGCCAAAATGGAGGGGCAATGATAATCTTGAGTTCATGGGGCTTTTCGTTCCAAAGGCCGTCATTATTAGAAGCTTTGACAAAGAGCGTATAGGTACCAGGGCTTAGGTTAGTAAAAGTCGCAAAGCGTTTACTGGCATCTACATACGCCCACTCATCTTGAAAGTTTTCTAGCTTGAAAGCATACTGATTTTTTTCTGGCGCAGAATAATGTAAGGCCGAAAATTCGACGGAAAAACTATTCTCGTCGTGTTGAAGATAGATTTCTTTAGTATAGGGTATTGCCTTGGGCAAAATATCATGATCGTTATAGGTCTCCCCTACTTTCAGCTCGGTGTTCAACACTTGAAAGGAAGTAAAAACCACCTTAGGCAAATGAGGATTACTATAAAGGCTATCCGCTCTAAAAACATTAAAGCCATTAACGCCCCCAAATAACATTTCGCCACTTTGGAGCTTACAGGCAGCTAGTTCGCTAAACTCATCACTCTGTAAACCGTCATTGGTATCATAATTATGAAACTCCTCCTTTTCGGGATCAAAACGAGATAATCCTTTATTGGTGGAGATCCACAAATAACCTTCATCGTCTTCTAATATGCCTTTGACCACATTATTGGGGAGGCCATGGGCTTCATTATAGCGCTTAAAAGAGGCTCTTTGGGTGTTGTCTCCAGCTATATATTTGTTTAAGCCTCCCCCAAAAGTACCGATCCAAATATCACCGTTTTTGCTTTCGTGTAAGGCAAGAATATAGTCATGACTCAAAGAGCTTGAGTCTGCTTTTTGATAGAAAAAGTGCTTAAAAATGGGGTTAGCGTTTGACCTCTCCTCAGCGATCAATAAATTCAAGCCAAATCCTGTCCCGATCCAGATATTGCCTTTGCTGTCTTGCATCAGACTCCTAATCAGGCTACTTGATAGACTATGGGGTTCACGAGCTTGATGTTGAAATTGAACTATTTCTCCTGTTTGGGGACTGATGGGCATCCGAAAGACCCCTTCGCTATAAGTACCGATCCAGACGTAACGATTGTCCTGATTTAAGAGGGCAAAGACCGAGCTTTTAACCGTGGGAACCTCTTGGAGCTGTTGACTTTGAATCCCTTTTTCCGCGTCAGCGAGTTTGATCTTGAATAAGCTAGGCACAGATTGACCTCCGACGAGAATATAAGACTCCCCTTCCTCCTCATATTCATTGATCGCAAAACAATAGGAGGGTCGGTCGAGCTGAGTAAAGCTTAGGTAATCATTCCCTTTACTATCCCGAGGGAGAAAATTGACCCCTCCGCCTTCTGTGCCGAGCCATAAATTTTGCTTACTGTCTTCAAATACCGATCTGATCTTATTATTGCTAAGCGAACCCTCTTCTAATTGCTGTTGGTAATGGGCAAAAACCTTTTTTTCAGGATCAAACTTATTGACCCCTCCTCCATTGGTCCCTAACCAAATGAGACCGTTTTGGTCAGCATAAATGTAGCGAAGTACCGTTTTATTGAGGCTATGCAGATCCCTCAGATCACTCGCATAATGTTTGACTAGACGAGGTAAGCGTTCTCCGTCGGAAAAACCATAACGACTTAATCCTAAAGGAGAAGCTGTCCAAATTTCATTATGATAAATGAGTAGCTTACTGTGGATTTTCGAGTCTAAAATCAGAGGGGAGATTCTGCCCGTAAGGGGATCTCGCTTTTGCAAATCAAACCAGTATAGGCCATTGCTTCCCCCCAGTATCATATTGTTTTCATTGTAAGCGACAATGCTAGTAGCTATGAGATAAGGCGCAACGGCCTCCATGGTCAAATAATCACGGCTACTTTCGCGGTCCTCCAACATAAAAACGCCCGCAGCGCTGAGGACCCAATAGACGTTTTCTTTGGCCTGGTAGATGGCATTGATATGGATTGCCTGTAAAGCAGGCGGAATCATTTTTTTGGTGATGTTGCGAAGGGCGCTACCTTGAAAGCCATTCTCATCTGTAGTCAACTCAAAAAGGTTTAAACCTTGTGCCGTACCCACCCACAAACGCTGCTTCCGATCTACATGTAAATCCAAGATTTGGTTGCTAATCAGACTGGAAGGCACATTGGGATCGTGGCCATAATTGGTAAACCGTTCAGTAGTAGGATCAAAGCAACTGATCCCAAAACCTGTAGTACCAATCCAAAGGCGATTGCGATGGTCAGTCTCTAGACAGTTGATCAGATTACTACTGATAGAAAAAGAATCGGTTTCGGAAGGTTTATATTCGGTAACATTATAGCCATCATAGCGATTGAGGCCATCATTGGTCCCAAACCACATAAAGCCCAATGAGTCCTGAATGATACAGTTGACATCATTTTGGCTCAAGCCATCTTCCGTAGTAAAATGTTCAAAAAAGAGGTCTAAACTTTGAGCAGATAAGGAAGAGATTGGCGCTAAACATAATATGAGAAAACAGATTCGGCTTAGGTTCATAAAAGAGCGATCGGTAGTAGCAGTTCAACAAGAGATACGGGAAGAGAGAAAGCCTCATTGAATATAAAAAATTTAGCTTTAATTCGCTCCGTCAGATAGCAACGCACGGTCCAAATGCACATAGCCCCCGTCAACAAAAACAAACTGCCCTGTAGTATGGGAAGAGCGCTCTGAGACCAAAAACAAAACGGTATCTGAAATCTCTGAGGGTCGAGTCATGCGTTCCTCGAAGGGGATAGTACGCTGAATCTTACGCAAACTACCCGCAGGATCAGGCAAGGTTTCTAGCCACTGATCATAGGCGGGCGTGCGGCTTTCTGCAATAATCAATGCATTGACCCGAATCCCTTTACGGATCAAATCGACAGACCATTCTCTCGTCAAAGCCAATACCCCTCCTTTCGAAGCAGCATAACCAGAGGTACCCCCCTGGCCTGTTAGCGCCACTTTTGAACCTACATTGAGGATGTTACCCCTTGACTTTTCGAGCGCCGGCAAAGCATGTTTGACCAATAGGAAGTAGCTAATCAAATTGAGTTGGAGAGAGCGCACAAAGTCTTCATAACTCGCATCGAGCCCTGCCCCATCATTGACACCAACATTATTGATCAGGATGTCGATGCGTCCGTATTTTTCCATCACTTTACCTACGGCAGCTTCGATTTGCAGCGGATCGGTAACATCGGTTTGTACAAATAGAGCGTCAATCCCCCCAGCTTGTAAATCCTCAACATATTTAAATCCTCGGGCGTTTCTATCCACGATGGCGGGTATGGCTCCTTCTGCCGCCAAGCCTAGCATGATCGTATGACCAATGCTGCCTTCCTGTCCGGCGGCACCTGAAATAAGGACAACTTTATCTTTTAGCTTGAGATCCATTTAATGTGAAGTTTGAAGATTTGAGATAAGGCTGAGCAGTCCCTCTTTTTCCCAAGCTTGCCAGAGGGCAAGCATGCCTGCGACGAGATCTTCCCGAGCTGGTAACTGCTCATTTTGCCAAGCCGGACAGTTTAGGGCTTGGGTAAGGATTTCAGCCTTGCTGAACGCTTTGCCCTCTTGCCAAAGGCTCGCAAAAAAGGCTAGATTAGCGGCTTCGTCTCGTAGAGGGATGGCGCGCCCTTCATAAGTAGCACGATAAAAGAAGATCACCGCCAACCAGACGGTCAATATTTTTTCGGGTATCTGTCCAGTCTCCTGGTAACGGTCGATCAAAGTCGGCATCAAGCGGGCAGCAAATTTGGAGATCGAATTGAGGGAAATATCTAGGAGCCGATGCTCCAAAAAGGGATTGCGAAAACGATCCAAAATCTCCTCACTATAATTGATTAAGTCTCCGGTATCCAAGTCTATGCTCGGAATTACTTCTTCTTGTAATAAGGCCTCTAAAAAGCCACTGAGACTCGGGTGGGCCATGGCTTCTTTGACGGTCTTCAGCCCTAGGAGATGTCCCAAAGGCACAATGGTCATATGTGCCCCATTGAGGATACGGACTTTGCGCTGCCGGTACAGCTTCAGATCCGCCACCCAACTATTGTTGAAACTAGAGGCAAGAAAAGGCATTTGAGCCTCCAAGTCCGCTGGACCACGCATCACCCAGCTGTGATAATGCTCTCCTACAACCAAATTGGGGTCTTCATAAGGTAGTTGGGATTGCAAAGTATCTGCCACCTTAGCATCATAGCCTGAAACGATACGATCGACCAAAGTATCACAAAAATGATTGTGCGTTTGAATCCAGTTTTCAAAATCCGCCCCTAAGTCCCAATGAACCGCATATTGCAAGATGATGGACTGCAGCTTTGCGCCATTGGCAGGAATGAGCTCACAGGGCAAACAGATGGTAGCATACTCAGCGGCTCCCTTGAAGTACACAAAACGCTCAAATAGCCAAGCCGTCAGCTTAGCCGGAAAACTATTGGGCACGCCTACGCGATAATGGGCTTCTCCTTCAAAAACGATCCCAGCCTCAGTAGTATTGGAAACCACATAGCGTAAACTAGGAAGTTTGGCCGAAGCGAGAAAATCAGTCCATTCCTGATAAGGACTCAGGATCTGGGAGATACAATCGATGGGATACACGATCTGCTGTGCGCTGCCTTCATAAATACCGTTTAATACCACATGGTATTGCCCCGCATTTTTACGCAGTGCCTCATAATTACCGCCCGGTGTAGGCTTCACTAAGACGATACTCCCCTCAAAATTATGCTGCTCATTCAGCATTTGTACCATCCAGCCTAAATAAGCGCGCAAAAAATTGCCACCACCAAATTGCAGGACTTTAGGAGGAAGCGTAGAATAAGAAAGCGACATGTTTTTGAAATGCTTTTAAAGATTCGAAATAAAACTAGACTATCAGGGATTTTGTACCACAAATGGGTATATATCTTTCCTTTTGGGGTAAAATTGGCCCTGTCAGGCGAGTCAAGGAGTCATGTACGGTCCAATTCTGATTTCGAGGGTGGATATAGTTCTGTCCCAGAACGCTTCTCTCCGAGGGCCATACCGCATGATTGGACGCGCTTTGGCTAAGCAAAAATACCGTTGGATCAGCCATTGGACCGTTTGATAAAAACCATTTTCATCTCTCTTTGGCAGGACTCATATTTGTATCAAAGCAAAAGAAATAAATTAAATCATGAAGTAGTTAGACCAAGGTATTCAGTATCAAGGTTTTTAAAAAGCGGACTAAATGAGCGATAACAGTCACCTTTATTTTTACTCAATATTATTGTCTTTCTACTTCTCACTTATACCCCCTAATTGTAAATCAGGTAAGTTGCGTTCAATTGTTTAGATTTTGTTACTAGATCCTAATTATTTGGTGATATTAGGATAAGCGTCCGGTACCTAGTACCGGGCGTACTTTTCAGTCTTATTTGCTCTGAGTCTTATTCATTCCGAAATGACAATGACAAATATAATGCTCAGCAAATAATCTATTTTTAAATAGTCAACCCCCAAAAAAATCATTATGGCAAGCAAACTTAAATTTGGCTGTGGTATCGATCCAATCAACCAAGATTACGTCCTCAAAGATCCAACTAAAAAAAACAAAGCTACCGTAAAAAAAATGGTGATAGCGGATCCAGGCGTTTTTATGCAGATACTTTTTGAGCCGGAAAAGGATATTAAGAAAATTGAGATCGACTATGCCTTGGCCATCGACAACGACATAGAAAATTATGATGCTGAGCTCAAGTGGATCATGGATGGTGGCAACAACCACTTAGATGTGGGACAAGAGTTCAATTTTTTCGTTCCATTTGTGGATAAGGATTTTATCGGAGGAACGGATGAAGTCGATTTCCATATCACGATTAAATTTGATACCATTACACTTAGCATTGAGGAGCCAGGGCCTTACAAACTCAAAACTGAACCGGGTTATGAACTAAATCCCAATCACTACATGAGCAAGGAGGGAGATACTACAGCAGTACAAATTTATCAGAACACCCATCAAGCAGGATTTGAACTTAGCGACCCAACCTTTCAAGAAGCAGGCGAAGGGGTATCAGGTAAACTAAGTTATACCCAAGGCGGTGCTGACTTTGACACTTCCCTAGAATACAAAAACAATCTAACTATTCGCACCCATTTCAAGATCGAAAAAGGTATCCCCGCCGATGGCATCAGCCAACACGTTTTTTACTTACCATACCCAAGGCTCAAGCAAATGAATCTCGATCCCAAAGATTTCATCGTAAACATTGGCAATAAATCAAAGTATATCCTCCAATCTGGTGTAAATCCTACTACCGATGATGTGACCCTTAAGTTGCTGGCCACCGTTTCTCACAATCCGGTTCCTTGTGATTAGGGAGAGGTCCTAGCCTTCAGTAGTTAGATATTCAGTAGAAAGTAGAAAGTATGCAGTACAGAGAAAAAAGGTTCTGAAGAACCATGTAGTCCAGTTTTCCTAGGTCTTAATACTGGTTACTCTTGTCTAGGTACTTAAGACTCTTGTCTACGTACGTAAGACTCAGGCTATGTGGGCCAGCAAGCCCCTCTTTCTTGCTACTTTTTACTTCTATTAAGTTTTAGGCTCCTTCGGAGAACGCTGGGAATCGTTCTCCGAAGGAGCCTAACTAATAACAAGCGGGTAAATGTAGGTTAATCTCGCTTTTCAAGGACCTTGACATATTGAGTGTCGCCCCCCACCAAACGGAGAAAGTACATACCATCGGGCAGAAGCCTCAAATCAAGCGCAGGCGTTGCTTGCGAGCCTTGCAATGATTGGGTATAGACAGTGCGTCCACTAACATCTAGAACTTGCAAATCCAACTTACTCAAGTTCGCAAATTGGCCGTTGAGCTGGATTTGATATAAGCCGGCACTTGGATTAGGATAGACATCGATCAAAGAGGTTTCGATATTTTCTAGGCTAGCCGTAGGATCGGGGCGCCCAAAGACATCATCAAAATACCAATAACTCGTATCCGTATCGCCAAAGTCAAAAAAGAGGGCAATACGGTCAAATGTATTGGCTGGATAAGCTGAAAAATCCCAAATCAGATTGACCCATTGGTTGAGCGTATCGAGATTGGTACCGATTTCCACGGGAGGGACTCCGGTAGTTTGATCTTCAATTTTAAATAAGACTTCCCCCGCTTTGCTAGTATGAACTTTCATCTGTAGCAGCGGATTTACATCTAGATCCATCTCTCCGGCTAAGTCGGCAAAAATCCCTCCCCAAGTCTGGGAACCAGCGGGATCCTTACGTGTCCGACCGACATTTGCACTGGTGTTGATCCCGCCGATGAAGGGGTTGGGTACAGTGTCAATCATAGCACCACCAAACACATCCCAAGGCAGGTTAGTACCATCAAAATCACAATACAAAGAGGAAGGATCTATCGTAATATTTAGACTATAATTTTGGGCACCACAAGCCGAGTTGACACTGACTGCGAGTAGGCCGCCTTCTGTCCCAAAATCTACTGCAATCGAAGGGGTCCCTTGCCCAGAAACGATGGTAGCACCATTAGGCACTGTCCAATTATAAGTGGCCCCGATCACAGGATTGATGCTGTAGATCCGCCCAACGCTATTTTCTGCTACAGTGGCAAAGCCAGTCACAGCATTAGCCCTCAGTTCGACCTGAATGGTATCATTTAGAGGATTGGCACAACTGCCGTTGACAGCTACGCTTATTTCTCCAGCGCTACAGCCCCAATCTAGGGTGATAGCGTTGGTACCCTGACCGCTTAAGATGGTCGCGTCCGTAGGCACGCTCCAAGTGTAGGTACCACCATCAACCGCTGCTACTTCGTAAGTTAAGGCGGGCTGGCTTTCTTCGACTAAGGCAAGTCCGTCAATCTCTATATCCACAAAATTAGCTACCGTATAGCTCAGCATAGCAGTATCACAGTCTGTCTGCAACTCCAGCATGATATCTCCAGCCGTACAGCCCCAATCCACTTCTATGGCATTGGTCCCTTGGCCCGCAAGGATCGTCACCCCAGTTGGGACCGTCCAAATGTAGTCGGCACCATTGATATCAAAAGTCTCATAGGTCATCCCAGTAGCCCCAATCACTGGCTGATCTCCAGCAATCCGTAAGCGACTTGGACGATTGTAAACCCGTACATAATCAACCTCCATCACTTGAGGCATAACAGTAGTCGAGTCAGTAGGGCCGGGTAGATTACCGCCAACGGCGATATTGAAAATCAGGTGAAAATCCTCCAAAAATGGGTCCCAAGGGGATATTGAATCACTAGGCATGACATGATACTGATTGCCATCGACAAACCAACGCATGGTATCTGGCCCCCATTCCAAAGCAAATACGTGAAAAGTATCTGCAAATGATTCGTTAGGCGGTAGGCTATAATATTCAGATTTAAAAGTCCATGGCAAGCCAGTGTGAAGCGTGCCAAATACCTCATTGGGGTTTTGGCCAAGCAATTCCATGATATCAATTTCCCCACTGCGCGGCCATTCACCATAGACATTGTCGGTAGGCAGTAGCCAAAAGGCCGGCCAGAGGCCTTGGGATTCGGGCAAACGCATACTGGCTTCAAACCGGCCATAACGGAAATCTCTTTTGCCTTTGGTCGTAATCCGAGCCGAGGAGTATTGCATTCCCCCAAAGGTGTCGTTCTTGGCCGTGATCGTCAAAAGACCATTGGCGATCGAAATATTGGCGGCCTCATCTGTATAAAATTGTTGTTCGTTATTACCCCAGCCGCAAAGTTCGGGGCAACCATTGCCAAGGTTGTAGTTCCAGCTATCGGTATCCAGGCTGTTACCATTAAATTCGTCGGCCCAAATCAGTTTGGAGCAATCTTGGGCCAACAATGATGGCATAAGCGTAATAAACAATAGTAGTAGAATAGTAGGCGTAGTCTTCATCACATATTTGATTATAAAAAGGAATAGGTTTAAGTAGTTTGATATTCGGGCAAAGAGCTATATATAATTTACAATATATTTTAGCAAATAATTTGTTGCCACTGCTATCCGAGGCACTTAACTTGCGAGATGCGAGCAATTTTATTCTTTATTCTTCTTTCGAGCCTGCTTTGTCTGCAGGCACAATCCAACCGCATCATACTAGATGAAGACTTCAGCGACTGGGCCAATGTACCCCTGATAGGCAATGATCCCAGTGGCGATCAGGGCAGTGGATTGGTGGATTTTGGCCGATTGTGGGTCGCCAATGATGATGATTTTCTTTTTCTCAGAATTGAGGTTGGGGCAGAAATCAACTTACAAAACGACAATGAGGTTACCCTCTACCTAGACACCGATAATGATAACAATACTGGACTAGCCATTGATGGTATAGGAGCTGAACTAGTTTACAATCTGGGGGACCGTTCCGGAACGGTATATCTTAATACAGGCTCACTGGGTATCAGCCATCCCGATATCGACTTAGTTTCTTCGCCTACTGTGACCTCCACTCAGTTTGAGATCGCTCTCAGCAGAAAACTCAACTTTCAGGCTCAGGAATTATTTGCAGGCGATGATATCAGGATATTGCTGCGCGATGATCGCTCAAACGCAGATAAAATTCCAGATGCCACAGGAGGCCTGAGTTATACATTTCAGTCGTTTGCTCCCGATCCACTACCACCGTATTCGATCCCCAAGCAATCAGATACACATGTTCGAGTATTGTCCTACAATGTGTTAAATGATGATCTTTTTGATCCCAACAAGCAAGGCAACTATGCTCGCATCCTCACAGCTATTGCTCCAGATATCATTGGTTTTCAAGAGATTTACAACAATAGTTCCGCTCAGACAAGAACCAAAGTCAATAGTTGGCTACCAGCCCAATGGTACCACGCGAAGGTAGCACCAGATATCATTGCGATCAGTAAATATCCCATTATCAGTAGCCATGTGATTGCGCCTGGTGGCAATGGCGCATTTTTGATCGATATGGGCCTCATGCAGCTACTCTTTATCGTAGCTCACCCCCCTTGCTGCAACAATAATAGTGATCGGCAGGAGGAAATGGATGGGATCATGGCCTTTATCAGAGATGCCAAAAACGGGCTCGGCCCGGTCAACCTGCCACTCAATAGTCCTATCATCGTAGCAGGAGATATGAATTTGGTGGGCTTTAGCCAACAGCAGCATACCTTACTGACAGGCGATATTGTCAATCAAAATCTTTATGGTCCTGACTTTGATCCAGATTGGGATGCGAGTACTCTGGAAGATGCCAAACCCTTGGCTACTAACTTACCCTTGACCATGACTTGGTATCGGGAAAGTAGTTCCTTCAGTCCGGGTCGGCTTGATTATATTGTTTATTCAGGCTCGGTCATGAGCGTAGAAAATACCTACTCACTATTTACCCCTGCCTTAAGTACCAGCGAATTGGCTACCTACAACCTCCAAGCCAATGATGCTACCATCGCATCTGATCATTTACCCTTGGTTGCGGATTTTGATTTCGGTGGCGCGACTTCCATCGAAACAGATGGCCAATCACTACAGCTGCATATCTCTCCCAATCCATTGCAAAGGCAAGCCACTATCTCTTATTCCCTTGCTGTCAGCAGCTCAGTACAGATAAATATCTTCAATGCTGCGGGAAAAAAGGTATTTAGTCAACATATTGAAAAAAGTGGGCAAGGAGATTATCAACTGGCGTTGAACGCTCAATCCTTTGCCGCTGGCATTTACTACTGTCAATTGCTAAGCGATTTTGGCACGCAAACCGCCAAGTTTAGAGTTGACTAAGCCTAGACTCATGCAAGGATACCGATTTAGCATTTTTTTAGGAACAATTTTTCTCCTACTAGCCTGCCAAACCCCTCAAAAAGAAAGCACCGTGCGCGCAGAGAACGATCATCAAAGCCTAGTTGCTTTATTTAAGGAATGGAGAGCATTTGAAAAACCACCACTCCTCAATGGGGCTCCCGACTATACTGCTGCGACTTTTGCTCAGCGTTGGCCCAAGTTTTTGCACTTACGGGATCGCCTGCATGCGATGGATACCAGTGCTTGGTCGGTACCCGATCAGGTGGATTATCACATCTTTTGGGCAGAAATGAACGGCTATGATTTCAATCATCGGGTGCTCAAACCGTGGGCACGTGATCCCGCCTTTTACAAATCTCTTTGGATGAGTCGTAGCGATGTACCTGCTCACGAAGGCCCAACTCATCATGGGACTACTGAAATTTGGACCTATGAATTCCCGCTAAGTTCTGATGAAAGAAGTCGCCTGTTAGATGATCTCAGAGTCATTCCAGCACTCAACAAGCAGGCAAAAGGTAACCTTACTGGCAACGCCAAGGATTTGTGGGTCGCGGGCATACGCGACATCAAAACCCAAAGCAAAAATCTCCAAACCCTCCTCGAGAGAGAAGGCGTAATAGCAGATGCAGAACTAGTGCAAAGTATTGAAGTAGCAATCAGCTCCACGGATGAATTTGCCGCCTGGCTAGAGGCTGAAGCCATAAAAAAGACCGGCCCCTCAGGTATCGGCAAGGAAAACTACAGTTGGTATCTCCAAAATGTCCACTTAGTGCCGCTCACTTGGGAAGACGAACTTATGATTCTCAAACGTGAGTTAGCTCGCGCCTGGTCTGCCCTCAAACTTGAAGAACATCGCAATCGCCTACTGCCGCCCTTAGCATCGGTAGAATCACCAGAAGCCTACGATGCCTTGGCCGAAGCGGCTGCCCAAAGTTTGATGCGCTTTTTGGACCAGCAAGATATTGTCACGGTAGCGGACTACTTTGAGCCTGCGCTGCGCGAACATCTGGGAAGCTTTGTGCCTAAAGAGACACGTAACTTTTTCTGGATTACGGCTCATTACGATCCTAGGCCACTATATTCACATTTTTACCATTGGTTTGAACTCGCGCGTATGGACAACAGCCCCCACAAGCGAGAGATACGGAGGGGGCCTTTGCTCTACAATATTTTTGACTCACGAAACGAAGGAGTAGCCACCGGGGTAGAGGAGATGTTTATGCAGGCGGGACTTTATGACGACAATCCTCGCGTGCGCGAGATCGTTTACATTATGATCGCCCAACGCGCGGCCCGAGGCTTGGGTTCTCTTTATGCCCACGCCAATGAAATGAGCATGGCAGAAGCGGGCGGTATTCACTCTGAGTACACCCCACGCGGCTGGATGAAAACCGAAAAGGAACTCCTCATTTTTGAGCAGCATCTTTACCTCCGCCAGCCCGGCTACGGCACCAGTTATATTACCGGCAAATATTTAGTAGAACAGACTATGGCTGAATACGCTAGAGGGCAAGAACTCAAAGGCCAAGCCTTTGAACTGAAATCTTTTTTTGATCAACTCAATGCCATCGGCAATATCCCCATCTCCCTTGGCAGATGGGAGCTAACTGGAGAGCAGGAAAGTTATTAGTGCGATTTTGGCGTTTAGTGCCGCTGCGCGGAACGCTTAGTTTGGGAGGAGCAATTCAACGGTGAGTACCTGAAGTAAAGCGATTGAAATAAGCGTTCTGCGAAGCAGGGATCTTGATCTACATTGCCCCAAAGATTGACGAAGCAGGCAAAATGTTTAGCTCCTTTGTGGAGCTAAGGCAATGATGTACTGCAGCTGCAAAATTTGTAGAGGCTTCTCTTTTCGCAAAGAGCACTTTATTAGGAGAATCGTAATGTCAAGTATAAAACCAACCATTGGATCAGAACGCTTCGAAGTGGTGGACGCTCTGAGGGGCTTCGCGCTTTTTGGGATTTTAGCGGCCAATCTATACAGCTTCATGGGCTATAATACTTATAGTCCAGAGGAAATCATCAACTTAGCCTTTGGCGATCGCGCAGTATTATTTTTGATTGATTGCTTTGTTGAAGGGAAGTTTTACGGCATATTTTCGATTCTTTTTGGTTTTGGTTTTGCCTTGCAAGCGGAGCGTTTTCAACAAGCAGATGCCAATTTCAAACGCTTTTGGCGTCGCCGCATGCTGATCCTGATCGGCATTGGATTGCTCCATATGTTTTTTGTTTGGAATGGAGACATCCTGACCTTGTATGGCTTTTTAGGCCTGTTTTTGCCATTATTTTTATCACGCTCAGATCGAAGTTTGCTCTGGTGGATCGGGGTATTGCTGACGATCCCAGTCTTGATCCATCTACTGCTTTACTTTACCCCAGATGCCTCGTTTTGGGGATCAATGAGTCGCCTATCTACTGATCTGAAGGCTCAGTGGGGATATGGAGAGAAATCCCTATTAGAGATGCGTACTTCGGACTTGGCGATTGAGGTATTTAGTATCAATGTGCTCAAGGCTATCCCTCGCCCGATGAGTTATTTGATTTCAGGGCGGTATTTTCAGGTGCTTGGTTTATTTCTGATAGGCCTTTTACTGGCGAGGACATGGATACCCCAAATTAGGAAACCAGAAATCACGACTCCTTCGGCAGCCATCTGGTTGGGAGTCATCGGCCTTGTGTGCTCCTTTGGCTATGCCGTAACTAAATGGATAGCGGGTTCTGCTTATTCTGTGGACGGTTTTGGACTCTTTCAAGGCTTCATTTATCATCTTGGTTCTAGCAGTTTAGCACTAGGAATCGCCATGCTGATCGTCAAACTTTGGGCTTCTGGCCGAATGAAAGCAGTTTTTGGAAATCTTGCCTTACTTGGACGTATGGCATTGACCAACTATATATTGCAAAATGTGACTGCTATATTTTTATTTTTTGGCTATGGCCTTGCCCTAATGCGGAAACTCCCTTTTGTCTATTTGCCACTTTTTGCACTCGGGATTTTGACCCTACAGTGGTTTTTTAGTCGTGCCTGGTTGAGCCGATTTAGGCAAGGGCCCTTAGAATATTTGTGGCGCAAACTGAGCTATCGCTAAGCCGGTACAAATTGATGAAGGGATGATTTATTTCGACTTTTTTGCTAGACAGAACACTTATCTCCGACAACGACTAAAACCCAGCGTTTAAGTACTTAGACAAAAGTATCCCGATAGCTATCGGGAGTATCTAGACCTAGGAAAATAGGGCTATACGGTCCATCAAGACCTTTTTCTCTGTACACTGTATTAAAACCCTCAAGTTGCCTATTTCTAGAGGAGGTCTATAAGCTTTTCTGCTTCGCAGAACGCTAGCCTTACTCGCTCAAGAGTATTCGAAATAAGCGTTCTGCGAAGCAGAAAAGTAAAAGATAAAAACTATTGATGTAGAGTATTCTTTCACGAACTCTCAAAAAACATCATTTTTATCAGAGGCTCTTCATATCAATCACCTCAAAGTTTCTCGCATCAAAGTAGTCATCTAGGCCATAGTCAGTATTGATGATGATACCGCCCAAAAGCGTTACTTTTTCAGCTTTAAACTCGTTTTTACACGTCTTTAGGTGTTCGTGAATTTTCTTGTCGATAATCTCGTAAGTCGCCTCCGTGATCGCTTTCGCCGAATTATTATCAGCCACGATTTGGTCTCTGTAGGGAAGCAAGCTTTCTTCCAGTTTCATTTGCTGATAGTCATCGTCATTGATCACTGGCCTGTAAGCACTATCCTGAAAACGGCTCAAGGCTAGCATCAAGGCTCCGCAAGAGTTACCGGTCTCTTCCTGACGGGGTCTGTACATTTTGCCCAGATCACCCTCTAAGGTCACCCCAATGTGGGGACCATAAAATATGAAGGCACTACCCTCGTCGGGGATGTGGTGGGCAAAGGCGGTCATTCCTGTTTGGCCAGCAAAAGGAATCCCTCCGAGGCCTCCCATGATGAAGGGACCAAAAAGAACATTAAAGAAAGTGGTAGAAGGAACATTAATATCATCTGAGCACACAGAGGTGGCCATCAGTACCTTGGAAACATCAATTTTGTGTTCGATTTGCATTCTCCCTAAGTAATGAATGGAAGTGTCCTTAGCATCCATGGCATTGGGAAAATGGGTTTTTACGATCTGATCAAATTTTCTTTGCAGCATGCGGAGTGCGAATTATAGAAATGAAATGTTAAGTAAAAAGTAGAAAGAAAAAGTATGTAGCAGCGATAAAGATGCCTCGATGACTTCATCTAGTACGATTTTTAAGCTTCTTGACACTGAATACTTTTGTCTAAATACTCACAATAGTAGTAAAGGAGAGAAAATTGCTTTACCTCCCAGCTAAAAATAAGGATAAATTCCGTTCATGCAACGCAGTCGCATGAACGGAATCAAATTCTGCTAGCTAATAAAAATTACTATTGTAAGGGATAAACTCTTTGCGCTGGCCAAGTATCAGCATAGCCTTTTTCCCATTTTTGGGTGGCTATCTCTTGATCTGTAGCCAGACATGCGTCTAGTTCTTCTCTGATACTTACTTCATTCATATCTTGACCGATAAATACAATTTCATTTTTACGGTCTCCAAACAGCTCGTCCCAACCCGATTCTATATGCTTCTGGTTTTCCATAAAGGAATAATACTGCATCCGTTTTGACAATGGCATGCTACTCCACCAGACGCCTGCACTCTCGGACCTCAGAGAACCACCAGCTTGACTCCAAATCATAGCTTGACTGGGGCGAGAGGCTAGCCAAAATAAGCCTTTGCTTCGGACGATACTAGCCGGAAAATAATTTTGGAGATAGTGCCAAAACCTGACGGGATCAAAGGGCTTTTTGGCACGATACACAAATGAACTGATCCCGTATTCTTCAGTTTCAGGGGTATGTTCCTCCTTGTTGAGTTCTTCTATCCAGCCGGCACTCTGCTCAGCCTCTTCAAAATCAAACAGTCCTGTGTTGAGGATTTCTTGATAATTAACTTGGCTAAAGCTTGATTCAATAATTTTGGCGCCAGGGTTTAGCTTTTGGATGATAGATTTGAGCGTACCTAAATGCTCTTTGTTGACCAAATCAGTCTTATTGAGAATAATCACGTTGGCAAACTCAATTTGATCAGTCAGCAAATTGACAATGGTACGATAGTCGCCCTCCATATCGGTCAGCTCGCGATCCATTAAGGTTTCAGGACTACCAAAATCTTTGAAAAAATTAAAGGCATCTACAACGGTCACCATCGTATCGATATAACTAAACTTAGATAAGTCGATACCGTTGTTTTCGTCTACAAACGAAAAGGTTTGGGCTACTGGTACAGGTTCACTGATGCCAGTACTTTCGATGAGGAGATAATCAAATCGATCTTCTTTAGCCAAACGCTCTACTTCAACCATAAGATCTTCTCGCAGCGTACAGCAAATACAGCCATTGCTCATCTCTACTAATTTCTCCTCAGTACGAGAAAGAGAGTTTTCATTCTTTACCAACTCTGCATCCACATTCACCTCACTCATATCGTTTACAATCACGGCCACTTTTAAGCCTTCCTTATTATGTAAAACGTGATTGAGTAGAGTGGTCTTTCCTGCACCAAGAAAGCCACTCAAAACTGTTACAGGTAATTTTTTGCTTACGTTCATATAGTTATTAGCTATCGGTTTCCTATTGTCAAATCTTAAGTTCCTGAATTTTTAAGTACTGAGTAGAAAGTATTTAGTATAGAGAAAAAGGGCCTCACTGGACCAGTTAGACCTATTTCCCTCGGTCTAAATACTCCCGATAGCTATCGGGATACTATTGTCTAAGTACTTAAATCTAATTTTGGCAATACTTAAGCCAGCATTTCGATCAAATTTAAGTGTGCTTGTAGGGATTTTTTCTTATTAAAAGAATATCTTATTTCATATTTGCAACATTATTGCAAAAGTAACTATTTTGCAGCTAAATGCAACAATGTTGCAATAGCAATTACATGGAAAAGCTCAATAACACAAAACCACTTAAACTCCTATTAGCCGCTTTTGAACAAACAGAAAATGCTATTCCTTTTGCAGTTTTGTTGGAGGAGCTCAAAGACAAAATGAACCGGACAACCGTATATCGTATTGTCCAGAGATTAGAGAACAAGGGTATATTGCATTCATTTAAAGGAAAAGATGGACTTAAATGGTACGCGAAGGGTGCTCAACATTCTCCCCAACAGTCTTTAGAAAGTCATCCACATTTTCAATGTAAAGAATGTGGTAAGGTCGAATGCATGCCTTTGGAAGTACCTCAACCCTCACTCCCTGATTATCAAATAAACTCGGTAGAAATTTTACTCATTGGCCTTTGCAAAGATTGTCTTTCTCAATAGCCAAAGTCTCCTTTTTGAGTAGCAAGCTTCCGATAAGTAGGCCCATTTGGGGGCTCGCCTTCAGCTTTAGGTTTACTGCTGCGCAGAACGCTTATCTCTAGCGGTCGTAAGCCCAGATCCTTTTGTACAGACGAATTATGTTCAACCGAGCTAAGCGTTCCGCGAAGCGGAAATAAATTACCCCCGAAGGAGACCTTTATGCCCTAATACACGGAAGTTACTCAACTCCTGCTTAATGCCAGAAACTAGCAGGATCATTAGTATCGATTCTAAGCAGCAGACGTTTGGCTCCATCTTTTTCGATCGTGGGACTCCGGTGCAGCACTGAATTTGCATCTGGAAACAAGGCCCCTTTAAGGATAAGCATATCTCCAGTTCGAACTTGCTGGATCAAATGGGGCTCAATATTATCTTCTTGATAGGCTTTGCCTTTTTGTCTGTCGAGCTGATCGGCCGCTTCGTTGGGAAGCCAGAGGGTCCCAGGTCCCAAATAGGTACACAGCAAGCGTAAATAGTTGATATCAGTATGGAACTTTCTACACATATTGGTACTTACCGTTGCCAGTAGCAAGCGGTAGGTGGATGCCTCGGTGATTTGTTCAAAAATCTCTAGAGCACTCGTAATATCATCGAGTAAGACTGGGGATGGCGGCAGCTCTTGCCGAAAAAAATCTGCGAGCTGGGCAAGTACTTCGGTTTTACTGCCACTCAATCGACATTCAAAGGTTTTGTCATTTAGCTGAGCAAGCTCTCTTTCTAGCAAGCCAATATCGCGCCGATGGATCGCAATGTTTTTGGTAGCTCGCTTAATTTCTTGGAGAACTTCGGGCTTACTGCAAATAGCAGCATTTACATATGTGTTTTCAGTATGGATCATACTAGTCTTTTTTTAAGTATGAGCAGATTATTCTGGTGCCTCTTCGGCGTTGCGAAGGATATAGTAAAACTCGTCAGGATTATCATGATTGAGATGTAAAACCCCTCTGAACTGCACAAAATCATCTATCTTATACCGTTTTCGGGTATTTTTGAGGTATAAACTGATCACAGAGGCAGGACTTGCTTCGCCGCAGAAAAAACAGGAGGCGTAGGGATTGAAGGAAAGTGCTACCATTTTACCTTTTTGATCGAGCGGAATAACGAAGCCTTCAATGAGCACTTCTTTCTTATCTAATGCATTTACCTCCTCGCTAAAAACGGGTGCATACATATCCATTTCGAGCTCTGGGAAATACTTAGACTCATAGCGGATATCCATCAAAACCCTCCAATCTAAGTTAATAGGTGCTAGTAGGGTATTATTTAGAGTAGTATAATTGGCGAAATGAGATATGCTTTTTGACTCATCTTCTATCACCCAGTCCATTGATTGCTCGTCCCAGCGATATACCTCATCATTGCTAAGCCTGGCATGTTGAACGTAGGATTTGCTGGGAAGGGGTTTTGCTTCTCCGCTGGTATTGGTGATTTTATGAAATTTTGCTTGTCCAAATCCCAAATGCTTGCACACTTTTTCTTGCGTGAGTGCAAAGGTAATCAGGCAAACAGCGACAAATATTTTTGAATACTTTTTCATTTCCGATTCAACTTTCTGATAAAACTGCCGATACATCCATACGCATGGCCTGAATAGCAGGTAATAAAGCCGAGACTAAACCGACAAGAAGTGTCAGCACAAGCAACCAAGCTTCTTCAGGGATCCATCCTGTTCCAAACTGGATATGAAAATCGCTTTCCGCTTGTCGGTTAATAAAGAAAATTCCTGCTCGACTGACAAGCCATCCCAAAAAATAGCCTATTGCCGTGATAAGTAATCCTTCGATCAAAAGCAAAGCAAACAATTGGGCCGGTCTATAACCAACAGACCTCATCAAGGCAAGCTCGTATTTACGATCTCTCAATCTGCTGTACAACACAAAAAAGACGCTAAAGCCTGCCATAATCATTATCCCTGCAGCAATTAGTTTTAGCGAAGTAGCACCTATCCCTAGCATAAAAAACAGTCGATTAATTTCCAAGGAGGGAATTACCGCTTGCATATTGGTTTGTTCGTTTATGATACGGGGCATGTTGAGTACGGCCATTTTGGATTTGTATTTCAACAAAACCGCCGTGATTTCCATGCTGTCGGCATAAACGAGACTTTCAGTATGTTCATGACCTTCTTCATGATCGTGATCATGCTCTTCTGCATGTTCATGCCCTTCTGCATGATCGTGATCATGCTCTTCAGCATGTTCATGCCCTTCTGCATGATCGTGATCATGCTCTTCAGCATGTTCATGTCCTCCTTCATGATCATGATCGTGTTCTTCGGCATGTTCATGCCCTTCTTCATGATCGTGATCATGCTCTTCAGCATGTTCATGTCCTTCCTCATGAGCGTGATCATGCTCTTCGGCATGTTCATGATCCTCGTGAGTATTATGAACCTGCCAAACGCTCTCAATATTGGTTAATACCAAGCGGTCCAAATTATTATTTGAACGTTCTAGAATGCCTACTACAGTGTAGGGGTGCTCTTCGTGGACATGCCCTTCCTGTACCTCTCCATGAGTACCTAAAAAAGTATCCCCTATCTTTAAACGCGTCTTTTCTGCAACGTCAGCGCCTAAGGTGACTTCCATAGGAGTAGCAAAACTCTCCCCACTAGCAAGCTGGGCTTGGTATTTTTTTAAAAACGCAGACGAGGTACCCAGAATACGATAGCCGCGATACGAGTCGCCGTAAGCTAGCGGTATAGCCGTTTCAACCATGGGTTGGTTCATGATCTTACGAGCTTCGGCTAATTTGATGTTTCCGGTGGGAGCATCTAAATGATAAACCGCGGATAGCACCAACTGCAATGGGCTACCTTTGGCTCCCATCACAAGGTCAATATCTTCCAGATCACGTTCAAATTTTTGCTCCAGCTGAGATTGAATCAGGAGGACCAAAGAAATGATCCCAACGCCAAAGAGAATTAAACTGACGGATAGGGCCGTGTTTAATGGTTTATAAGCGATACTTTTCCAAGCAATTTTTCTGAGCATCTCTTTGATCTATTTAGGGACAAAGGCGTTTAGTTCAATATGATCGTCAATTTCGGACCGTAAGCGGTCATCATGTGTAACAATGATCAAAGCAGCTTGATTGTTTACTCCCTCCTCCAATAAGAGGGAGATTACTTGCGCACAATTCTTATTGTCAAGTGCGCTGGTGGGTTCATCTGCTAAAATGATTTTGGGTTCATTCATGACCGCTCGGGCGATAGTGGCTCTTTGTTGTTGTCCCACGCTCAACTGATGCGGGAACCTGCCAGTTAAATCGCCGATTCGCAAGCGATTCGCAACTCTTTGGGCTTTGACCTTATCTCTTGCATAAGGGGACAGGAGCAAATTGTCTAGTATAGACAAAGACTCAATGAAGTAGGAGTTTTGATATACAATCCCAATGTTTTGACCACGGAATTGGTCCATTTGAGCTTGGGAAAAATGAGACACCACTTCGTTCTCAATCATTAGCTCGCCGCTTATTACCTGCCTCAGTCCAGCTAGGAGATGTAGCAAGGTAGTTTTGCCGCAGCCTGACTCTCCGGAAATCAATAGAGCCTTTCCGGCTTCCACCTGTATGTCGGGAAAGAAGATCGGACTCGATCCCGGATATTGGTGCATGAGATTAGATGTTCGAATCATGCATATGAGTTTTACGGCCCTAATTCAGTTTTATAACGATAATCTAATGTGAGTCCTTATCTTTTCGGCAATATCCGTTAGGTCTGATGCCTAGGTTTAGGTGATTACTGACTAGTTACGATGGTCATGCAACATTGTTGCAAATTAGTAATATCCTATTTGTTGGCAACCAAATTGTCGGTAATAAGGTCAAATTAGCAATAGATTCTTTCTGATTGAAGCCTATTGATTCAAGCATTCAACTTATCAAGAATCCCAAGAATAGGATAAGCGTTCCGCGCAGCGGTGAAACTCGACAAGACCTCCTTTTCCCTCCTTGGCAATGAGAGAGAATTTGTAAAATTGGAGTTAGGCATTATCAGCCTCTTTTGGGATTGAGTGCAGAGTATGCTATTCTCAAAAGAATTCAGACAGGATAAACCTAAAGTGATGGTATTGGGATTTATTCATCTACGCAGCATTCCTCATCCTCACAATTACAGTATCGGCGATTGTAAAGATGTAGCCCTACGAGACTTAGTGCGGGGATCAAGATGAAATTATGGTTGATATGAAATAGATGGAACTTTTCATTAAGAATCATCAAGGCTAAAAATCCCCAACTAGCCCATAGAGCAGCCGGCATCCATTTGAGGGTGGTATTGCGGGTAGAATAATATACTGCCACTGCAGAAACCACTAAGAAAAAATAGTCTAACACTTGCCAAATCATAGGCACGGATTCAGCTCCATGCTCGTGATGTTCATGGGCACCGTGGGCGTGGGCAGCAGCAAGAAAAAGGATAGGCGTCGCTAAACAATGAATCAAGCAGAGACCACTGGCAAAGGCGCCAAATATATCTGAGGAGCTATTGATTTTATTGGAAGTAGTACTAATTAGGTTCATGAGATAAACTTAATGTTGAATTGTGCGATTACTAATTATTGTTGGTTGAGAGAATTAGGCAAAACAGGTATTGAGCAGGCGATCTAAGCCCTCCCTTCTGAGCCCTTTCCCAATAAATATGATCTTACTTTCTCTTGGAGAAGATTGGGCCGAAGGAGTTCCTTCTTGGAAATCTAAGCGGCTGCCCACAGATTGTATGATCAAGGGCTTATCCTTACCCTCAATCCAAACCTTTCCCTTCATACGATACAGCCCTCTAGATTGGAAAGTCAAATAGGCAAAGAGTTGGTGATAAAGCATCTTATAACTGAAGTCGCGATCAAAACGAAAAGTCAAAGATTTAACGGTTTCAGTGTGTTTGTGCGGGTGATGGGGTAGCGCTTCATTGATCTTTAAGTCTTCAAGCGCTTTCTTAGCGGCAGATTCGGTTTGTTCTTTTAGATAGAGTTCATTGAACAAAGGCGCATCTTCTGGTTGCAGTATCGTCGGAAAATCATCCTTATTACCAAAGACGATCTTACCGAGCGGATTTAGCGCTTGTAACTTCTGTGCCAATGCATCTAGGTGAGCTTGATCAACTAAATCGGTTTTATTGATGATAATTAAATCGCTATAGGTAATTTGGTGAATCGCTTCTTCTGTTTCTACCAATTGCTGTTCGATTAATTCGGCATCTACTAAGCAAATAATTCTACTAAGCGGGAAATGCTTCTTGATAGAAGGGTGACTTACAAAAGGAGCAGCTAAGCCATTGGGATTCGCAACCCCTGTTGCCTCTATGATAATCTCGTCATATTCGGCTCTCTTATCAAAAAGAAGATCTAAAATCTCAAACAGATTTTCATTAAGGGTACAACAAAGGCAGCCATTATTAATCTCCATAATGTTGGCTTCTGGCCTTATGATTAGTTCACTATCAATGCCTTGTTGTCCAAATTCGTTTTCAATGATAGCGTAACGAGTATTGGGCTTATTGGTCATCAGATGATTAAGAAAAGTAGTTTTCCCAGCACCTAGATAGCCTGTGAGAATCGTCGTGGGTTTTATTGCGGTTGCCTCAATTGTGGACATATCTTTTGATTAGAATTGTTTGACGTAAGTGATCTTAGATACGAACTGTTGTTCCCTAAAAGGGTTGTCAAGATCATTGATTTGGGTATCATTAAACACCACATAAATAAAGGACAGTGGTTGATACTCCCAACTCGCTCTGACGTTCCATCTTCCTTGTAAATCAAAGCTATTATATTGGTAAAAGACCGAAAGCTGTAAGCGAGGATTTAACGCAAATCTAGAACCCAAAGTTACTAAATGTGTCTGTAAATCTGTCGTTTCTACGCCAAGGCCTTTGATATCGTTGTATTCATAGTCTAGTGTAAGCGCAGCATGGGGTATGGGGGCTAATCTAGCCGAAAGTTGTACAGTATTGCGTTGCCCATTGTAAAAGCGTCCCCAATCGTAAGAGAGACTAGTTGACCACTTCTTGGACCGGTCGGTATTGTACTTAGCCAACAAGCGGGTGTAGAAATAATTGTTTTTGTCGATCGGAATTCCAAGGGGAGCAAAGTCAAAATTGATGTTTTGCCAAGTAGGTCTGAGGGAGAATTCGAAAAAGCTGTTATCCTTAAACCACAGGAAAATGGGAAAGATATATAAGCTAGCTTGCTGAAAGCTAGTAGGATCTGTAGCGTCATGATTATAATTAGCGAAGATGCCAGGATCCCAGCGTCTGATCCAGTTTAACTTCTCCGGTCGCCATATGTAGTACCCGCCAGGATTATGGCTAATGACATTAGTCTGCCGAACGAATCCCATAGCGGGATTGTATTTTTCATCTGTATAATCGGTAACCCAGCCATAGTAAAACTGATTGGTGGATTGCCCTGCGAATATCCTGCCCGCAAAACCGGTTTCACCTGTGGCTTGATCAATGGAAGTCGTGGCTAAGTACTGAATATCCCATTGGCTGTTGGGTCTGATCTGGCCATCAATCGTGATGGTAGTATTGTTTTGAGCTTCCAAGCCGAGTGCTTCGGAGCCTTCATCAAAGCGGTGCGTAAGCATGACCCCAAGGTTGTTTTCGCGCCCATAATTTCTAAGGTATCTAGCCACACCAAAATTCGAGACAGGGGAGTTAGCGGTTGTGCCTTGGCGAACGAATAGTCCTGCCATAGCTTGTTTTTCCGTTCGTTGCGTAAACCTAGCCCCCGCTTGGATGGGCGCTGTTTCAGCATTAAAATTACCTTGCAGACCGATTCTACGACTAAAAAATGGCCGAATAGATTGTTGCGAGCTTCCAGACCAGATGCCAGAGTTTTCCAAAAAAAACTGTCTTCGTTCGGGAAAAAAAATGTTAAACCTTTCGAGATTATTTACCGCTCTATCTACTTCTGCCTGAGCAAAGTCCGTATTATACGTCAGGTCTAAAACCGTATTCGGATTAACGGCCCATTTTATGTCTCCCCCCACTTTGAAGCTACCGTCTATAGTTGGGATATCCCCAGCAATTCTATCCAGCTGATAGAGCGCATAGGGTTCTACTCTTAGATTAGTAGAAGGCGGAGGAACATCTATACCCGTCAGTTTGGCCGCGTAGGTCATCCGATAAGGGGTGAAAGATTGCGGGATGGCTGGGAAAGTAGAGACTTCTATATCACGTCTGGCGTATCTGACGATGGTGATACCCCACTCAACGGGCTCTCCCTCCTTAGGGGCATCATATCGCAAAGTTTTGAAAGGAATGGCAAATTCTGCGAAGTAGCCTTTTTCGGTGCGTTGGGTTCTTACTGTCCACAAGGTGTTCCAACCAAAATCAAAATTGTTACCGTTGAAGTTTTGGAAATCACGTTGATTGCCATAAGGAGTAGTCTGAAACGCCTGAGCATATTGCTTGAGATTTTGCGGGTCGAGCGCGATGCCAAATAAATCATTTTCTCCCCAGGAGAAATCTCTCCGTAAATCTTGTACTCTAATTCCTTTGAGCCCTACAGAATCGCTACAAAAAGCACCGACGTATAGGAATTTGTCATCATAGAGAAATTTGACTTCCGTTTGGTAGCGGATAGGACCTCCTTGGCGAGGTTCTGTTCTAAAAAAATCTGTAATGGGAGTCGCTTTTTCCCAATCACCTTCGGTCAACGCTCCGTCGATATTGATAGGACTTTGGGCACGACTCACTTGGATCACCGCAGGCTGTTCGGGGGGCGGAAAGTTACCCGCCTCCGTTTTTTCTTGGGCCCAGCTTGTATAGCTTGCTCCTAGTAGCATAAATATAAGCCAAAGCTTATGCAATGATCTATTTTTTATGGGTATTAGCTTCATTAAAGGCGCCAATTACAAAGAGGGTTTCCTTCTCATTTACAGGAGGTGTCCCTAACATATATAGTATTAATCCACTGTTTTCAGCGTAGATCTCATCGACGACCTTACCAAAAAAGTTGGTAATATATCCTAGTTTCATCCCCTTCTTGACCAAGTCTCCACTTGATTTTAAAGGGTAAAAAATGCCCATATGCTCGCTGCTGATGTAGAAGCGTTCCTCGAAGAGGAGAACCCCTGTCCTAACAATCGGCTCCCCTGCCATCATCCCCAAATACCTCAAAAGGCTCTCTATGCCAGCGACGATTTTATTGACTAGTGGCTGTTCTACGAGCCCAAGCTTCCCACATTCGATATCTACCGCGGGAATCCCTCGTTTGAAGGCTTCTGCAGAGCAATAAAGGCTGGGAAACTCCGCTTTGAGGTAATCTTTTTGGGTGGCGCCAAACTTCACGACTTGGTCAAATCCCATATGCAGTGCCATCTCCCGCCCCACCTCAGAGATGGATTCATAGGCATCGTGTTGGTAGTAGGCGGTGTAAGGGTGCAAATCCTCTGGCGCATCTCCACTGTGCATATCTACGAAATAATCGCTTTTGGCAATAATATTTTGGGAGATAAAGTGAGCCACTTTCTCGCTAATGGAACCGTCCTTTTTCCCAGGAAAGGAGCGGTTTAGATTCTTCTTATCTGCAGGAGTAAGATAAGGCGAACGGCCTAAAAAGCTTCCCATGTTTGCGATTTGCACCAAAATCACGGTCCCACTTAGCGCTTCTGGATCAATCTTATTAATCAGGATCTGTCCCGCTAATATAGGCGCATATTCGTAGCCATGTACTCCTGCGGTAATGCCTAATACAGGACCTTCTGTTTTGCCATGAAATACCGTAATGGGAATAGTCGTCTGATCTTCCCCCGCAGACAGATTGATCGTAAAATGTTCTTGGGTACCTGGAAAAATCAGCTGACCGTTGAATTCGAAAAAGTTTTGCCCATAAAGTGCAGTACTGATCATGCCAGCAGTTAGGATCAGCAGTATTTTGTATATCCACCTCATGAGACTAGTTATTGCTGATACTCCAGATATTTTGTCTTATCTACCACAACTCTATTCCACACATCCATGACCATTTGTTCAATTTGGGTATCAATCTTCGCCTGTATTTCAGAGCGATAGTTTTGATAATCGTGATAATCAGTCTGCGTGAGCTGATTTAGCTTATTCTGGACAAAGGTCAAAGGGTTGAACCAATAACTAGTCTGGATCAGCTTATTTTTGGCCAAATTGCTTTGCTCGATTTCTGTAACGCTTCCTTTCAGGAGTTCATTGACAAGGACGTAGCTTGAGTTATTGCTGGCTTCTGAGCGCAGAGAGCTATCCTGATAAGCAGGGCTCTGGACGATTGCTGGCATTAGTGCATTCAGGCGCACCTGTAAAACACTGTCCGAGAGATCGTAGATTTCGTATGTTTCATCTCTTTGGGCATCAATCAGATCAGTCATCAAGTTGGCTGGATACTTGATACTCACCCATTGGTGCATTGCCGCAGGAACAAAAAAGCAAATAAGGATCCAAATTCCCACCATAGCAAAGGTATTACCCATACTGGTGTTGCCGTAATAAAGGGCTAGGCCATAAGCGAGCCCCCAAAACAACAGATAAAGGAAAATCAAGAGATAAATACTCCAGAAGGCAGCTGTAGGGTCGGCAAAGACATTGGTGAGTAAGCTACCGTAAAGCATGAGTCCCAGCGTGATCAGAGCGAGTAGCGTGAAATAAAAGGCGACTCTAGCCACCAACCAAGCAGTTTTAGAGCCTGCCTGCGCGTAGATTAAAGGCAAAAAACCATTGTCTGCCTCAGCGCCTTTGATATTATATAAGCATACTAACAACAGCAAAGGAAGGAGGAATAGGGTAACAAAGGAAAAGTCTAGCGTGCCAGCTTGTAAACGCTCAGGATTGGCAATTTCCTCCGCCATATCGGCATCATAAGTACTGCTCATAACAGTTACCCGTTTATAAAAGCCGTATTGCTCAGCTTGCCCAATATTGTAAACAACCGAAGGAGATGGAGTTTTGAAATGATAGATTGGGCTATACCACATGGCCCAAAATGGATCTGAAATATCAACCCAAGGACGGCCTTCAGGACCTAATTTGCCCGAATCAAACATGTCGATGGTTTCTTGTATTTCATCCGCAACCTTCTGCTTGATTTTGCTGATTTCTTCTGTCTGACGCTCATAAAGGGAGGCACCGTTATGCAAAGCATACCCTCCGGCAAAAATAAATAATAGCACTGCTACCAACTTGAAAGGCGTCCGAACAAAGTGTTTCCACTCGTACAAAAAAATCATGAATGGACTCATACTAGCTCGATTTTTTTGGTACTGAAAAACAGGAGGGCAAGGGTCAAAAAGGCCCAAAATAATAGCATCCCCAGATCCAAAGTATATTGTGGCAAAATATTTTTCAAACTTGGGGCTTGATAAGCAAAATCAGGTATAGAACGGTAAAATGCATTATCGGCTTCCCAACCCCAATCGCCTGTTTTAGAGCCACCAAAAGCGTGCTCATCATTGAGGCTTTTGATAAATCCTCGGCGATAAGTTTCTACTTGGACTAAGAAGTCTTGATGATGAAGATTATCAGTCGCGGCAAAGCCTTTGCTAGCGTTTTGAAGAGAAATGAAAGGATTGAAAAATCCGGCTAGCTGCAGACTACGTTTTTGTTGGCCCATCAATTCTCGTATCTGGCCAAAATGTTTGTCCCAAACTTGGTTGCCATATTCCTCATCAGCCTGCATCACAAGCCCATCAAAGTTGATCGGCAGTTGAGATAAACTATCTACGCCATATTCCGCTAGGACTTTTTCTTCCAAAGCTTTGCCTCTTTCATCAGCTGGATTATGGCCATCAATGCCTTTGGCACGGTCTTCCTTCATCGCGGCTTTAAACTCATCCCTACTAGGCAATGGATGTCCTTGCTCAATAGAACTCAGGAGGATATTGGGAAGAAAGACGGTCCACAAAATCCAAAGCCCTAGCATGGAGGTCAGGGCTAAGGTCGGGTTTTGCCAACGGCTGGAGAAGAAGACGCTCAGACCACTGAGGATAAAATAATAAAGAGCATATATCCCAAACAGCATGAGGGAGCGAGCCAATATATCAGCATTTAAGCTTGCTAGATTCAGGACTGCATAGGAGCTAAATACCAGCGCCAACAAGCTCAATCCAAAGAGCCAAACGGCTAGGCTTTTAGCAAAGATTAATTGCTGGGGTTTTGCGCCTTGCAAAACGAGTAGCTTCAATCGACCACTTTGCTTCTCACGACTAAAGGAACTAAAGGCCAAAAATATCAAAAGAAGCGGTAAAATATATTTGAGCAGTAAGGAGCTTTGCAACTTGCCAAAACGCGAAATCGCCTGCATTTGCGAGGCTTCAGAATGAACCATCTCATTTTGCACATGGCCTTCCACCCGTAGGACATTGCCCGTGATACTATTTACCCCCTCATCTAGGCTACTAAGCAAATTGGAAGGTTTGAAGACATAAGTACCGTAATGAGCTGCACCATGAGGATTCATGGCCTCTATGTTTTCCCATTGAGCTCTCAACTGATCTTTGGCCGCTTTGTAGGCTTCTATTTGCCTTTTGTTCTGGTAATTGCTCAACAGTACGCTAAGTAAAAGGATCAAAGCAAAGCCTAGACTGATCCCCACGAGGATATTGGTGCGACGGAGATTGAGCCATTCGTTTCTGATGATTTGCCACATAACTCCCTAGTTTTGCATGAATTCTAAATACAGTTGCTCCAATTCGTTGGCGCTGACCTCTTTGCTTTGTAGTTCCTTGACCAATTGGCCGTTTTTGAGGATTCCGATCCGATCGCAAACTTCTCTTACGCGAAAAATATCATGAGAAGCCATTAAAATCGTTGCCCCCTCTTCAGCTAGCTTTTTGAGTAAATCAGAGAGTTCATTACTGGCCAGCGGGTCCAATCCGCTAGCAGGCTCATCTAGTAAATAAACTTGGGCTTTTTTGGCGTAGGCAATGGCTACGCCCACTTTTTGTCGCATGCCCTTGGAATAGCTCGCTACCTTCTGGTTAATTGCATCACTTTGTAAGCCGCAGATTTGCAGAAAATCCTTTAATTCAGTTTGCGAATATTTAAGGCCCGCCAAGCGACAAAAGTAGTCCAGATTTTCTACTCCGCTGAGATAGGGATAGAGATTGACATTTTCTGGGATATAGCCAATTAGCCGTCGCACTTCTTCGGCTTTCTGGTTTACATCAATTTGGTTGATGGCGACCATGCCTGAGTCCGGTTTTATAAACCCTAACAACATATTAATTGTAGTGGATTTACCTGCACCATTGGCTCCTAGTAGTCCCAGGATTTCCCCAGCTTGCACCTCTAAATTTAGGTTTTGAACCGCCGCCTTTCCTTTAAAAGATTTGCTAACCTCTCTTAGGTGTATCATTTGGACTTATCTTAGTTGCAACTTTGTTGCAAATCTAAAAACAATCACTTGAAATACAACCGTATTGCTATGAGAGGCTGAGATTCCTGTAAGCAGTAAAGGTGATCGGGCCAATTAAGCAAGATAGAGCGGTGATAGAAAGCCTGCTGTAGATTGGATTGATAACTATTAGCACTCTTGGAGCGCTGTAAAATGGAGGGGTTAAAGTAGAGTTGTGCTATTCTTCTGGAACAATATCTGCGTAAAAATCTAGGCTCCTTTATTAATTCATTTTTCGTATCATTACTAACACAACAAACATATTAAGTTGGGAGATGAGTGCCATCAGAATTTTAGCAGTAGATGATGAAGCTCACATGCAGGAGCTCATAAAATGGCGATTTCGTAGGGATATCAAAAAGAAGAAGTACGAGTTTCAATTTGCCCTTTCTGGACAAGAAGCACTGGAAATCCTTTCTCAAGATGAGAAAATTGATATCATTTTGTGTGATATCAATATGCCGGAAATGAATGGCTTGGTCCTTTTGGAAAAAATAAAATCTCTGCCTCTTTTACTCAAGACCATCATGGTAACGGCCTATGAGAATATGGAAAATATCCGGGCGGCCATGAATGGAGGGGCCTTCGATTTTGTAACCAAGCCTATTGAAATTCCTGACTTAGATGCTACCATACAAAAAGCGTATGAAGAATTAACACTCCTAAAAGCTGGCGCTGCGGCCCAGAAGCAACTCCCGCTTACCCAAAAAGCCCTAGAAGAGACAGATAAAAAGGCGCGTTATCTCGAAGAGTTGGATGAATTTAAATCTCGCTTCTTTACCAATATCTCTCATGAATTTAGGACGCCCCTGACCGTGATTCGCGGTATTTCCCAGCAAATTGCGCATGATCCAGAAACATGGCTGCTCAAAGGCAATCTCATGATCCAACGCAATACTGATCAATTGCTAGACTTGGTCAATCAGATTTTAGACCTCCGTAAATTAGAAGCAGGCCAACTTAGCCTAGAGTATCAGCAGCTAGAGGTCGTCTCCTTTATTCAATATCTCTCGGAGTCTTTTGAGTCTTTCGCAAAGACCAAAAATCTGAAGCTCTCTTTTCAAACGGAGGTAGAAGCGCTTTGGATGGATTTGGATCTAGAGAAAATACTGAGGGTGATGAGTAACCTATTGTCCAATGCGATCAATTTTACCCCAGAGGCAGGAGAGATCGCAGTAACGCTAGCTCAGACGAGCTCAATGCCACCACAACTGATGATCGAAGTAAGGGATTCGGGGATTGGGATTGCATCAGACCGGCTGCCCCATATTTTTGACCGCTTTTATCAAGTGGATGATTCTGCTACCCGACAGCATGAAGGGACTGGTATTGGTCTATCTCTAAGCAAAGAACTAGTAGAATTGATGCAAGGTCGTATTTCTGCCCAAAGTAAATTGGGTAAAGGGACTCAAATTAGCATCACTCTCCCTATCCATCGAAAGGCCCAAAAGACTGAAAATGCCATCAAGGTGGAAGGTCCATCTTTCTTGCTTAAACCTTTATTAAATCCGGCAATACAAGCCTCTAATGGGACAAATAGCCCTGCTGCTTTGACAGGTGAAAAACCTAGCCTTTTAATAGTTGAGGATAATCCTGACATCGTCGAATATTTGGTCTCCTGTCTTGAGGATCAATATATGTTGCACGTAGGGAGGGATGGGCAAGAGGGAATCAATTTAGCTTTTGAGCATGTCCCAGACCTGATCGTGAGTGATGTGATGATGCCAAAAAGAGACGGCTTCGAGCTATGCGAAATCCTAAAAACAGACCAGCGGACCAGCCATATTCCAATTGTTTTGCTGACTGCTCAGGCGGATGCAGACTCCCGCCTGCAAGGAATACGAAAGGGGGCAGATGCTTATTTATCTAAACCTTTCAACCAAGAAGAACTCTTCATTCGGCTTGAAAAGCTATTGGAATTACGTCAAGCGCTCTTGTTACGCTACCAAAATCCCACTGAGGCTGAGAGACCAAGCGCCGAAAACTTTGCGATGGAGGATGCCTTCATGCAAAAGATTTACGAGGCCTTGGACCAGCAGAGTGGCAAAGCTTTTTACATCCCTGACATTTGCGAATATATCGGCATGAGTCGTTCCAATCTTCATCGCAAGGTCAAGGCGCTTACCGGTGAGTCTAGTACAAAATTCATTCGTCGTTTGCGCCTCGAACGATCCAAAGAATTGCTCAAAGGAGGAGAGCTAACAATCTCTGAAATTGCTTATGAGATTGGTTTCAACGATCCCTCTTACTTTTCAAAATCCTTTTCTCAGGAGTATGGAGTTTCGCCCAAAGTATTTCGGGATTCGCTTTGAGCATGAGGACTTATGTTGTAAGCGCTGCTTCGCAGAACGCTTAATCCATTTTTGAATTTTTGCTCTGTTGAGAGGGATTTTTGAAGTCCTAACTCAACAACTCCATCTAAGCGTTCCGCAAAGCGGTAAACCCTATCCCCTGCAACAATAGTCAATGAATCCGGCACAATGGTCAAAATGATTCTCCTCACCATCTAAGACCTTTGGATCATCTTATAATCTTAACATGATTCAACGTCAAAAATGATGAAAAATAGCTCCTATTTGAGAATTTGGACCTTATCGTTATTCCTATCCTTGCCCTTCTTGGCCCAAGCTCAGGTTGGCATCAATGAGACCAATACTGATCCTGATCCCAGTGCCATGCTCGATGTCCAGAGTACAAGCAAAGGGATGCTTGTCCCTAGGATGACAGAAACAGAAAGGGATAATATTGGCAATCCCGCAACTGGATTGCTGATATATGTCACCAACAACAATCAATTTCAATTTTTTAATGGCAGTATCTGGCTCCCTATTAGTGGAATGATCAGCCCAGCAAGCATGATTGCCGATACAGATGGAGACACCAAAATACAGACAGAAGCAAATCAAGATGAAGATATAATCAGATTCGATATCGGAGGGACGGAATACTTTATCATGGATAGTGCCCGTCTGGAGATAATTGCCGATAATATCTTTATCGGAGACTCTACCGGAGAGAGGAGCGGGGGCATACTTAATATCGGTATCGGGGATGGAGCCCTTATATCAAACAATGGAAACTTTAACATTGCTATCGGAGACAACGCTTTATTGAACAATGATACTGGAAATGAAAATGTAGCCTTGGGCACACTTGCATTGACGGCTAATACCACAGGCTCGGATAATGTTGGCCTTGGAGCGCAAGCGCTTAAAGATGTATCTAGTGGTGAAAATAATATTGGCATAGGCGAGGATGCCGGTGCCGGTATCAATACTGGAAGCAACAATGTGATTGTGGGAGATGATGCTGGGAGAGTCGCTGTCACTGGAGACTCACCCGATGGGGATGTCACTGCCAATGTCATCATTGGTGCCTCGGCTGGAAGCCGTATGACTGGGGATAGCTGCATCATTATTGGATATACCGCTGGGCGGCTTGTGGCTGAGAGTCAGCGATTGTATATCGAAAATAGTCCCTCTACTAACCCTCTTATTTACGGAAACTTCAAAGAAGACACGGTCCGTATCAACGGGACCCTCGACATCAATGACGCTTATTCCTTCCCCGATGCAGATGGTGCCAATGGTCAAGTACTTGTTTCTGATGGAACTGGGAATGTGAGCTGGGCAAATAGTGGCTTAGTTGATAACTTGGGTGATCACACCGCTACCCAAAACCTGCAATTAGCCAATAAATGGGTTACCAACAATGGGGTCGATAGCCTTGGCTTTAGGATCAGCAATACCGGTCAATTTATCCATCACAGCAACAGCGCTTTGGCCATGCAGATTCTTGCCCCAGATCGGCCCGTGATTAGATTTCGTCAAACGGATGCGGGCGGGTATCCCGCTCAGACTTGGGATGTAAGAGCGAGCGAGCAAGAATTTATCGTCCAAGACATCACGAATAATTCTAAGGCTTCTTTCCGTATCAAAACAGGTTCCGAAAACAACCGCATCACCATCAATGGCAATAATGTTGGTATTGGCCTCAGCACTACGCTAGGCAATTTTCCAAGTGCTACCCAAGCCTTAGATGTCGGGGGCCAGATTCGGATGCGTGTGGGTGCTGCCGATGGCTATGTCCCTACTTCAGACGCAGATGGCGTGATGACTTGGACTGATCCCCTCAACCTACCCATGGGTTACCTTGCGACCCAAAACATCCAGATGAGTGATTATTGGCTTTCTAACGATGGAGACAATGAAGGGGTATTTGTAGATGCTACAGGTAAAGTAGGCATCGGCACAGATTCCCCTGGCGAAAGACTCAATGTCAATGGCAATCTTCGTCTGGATGGTGATAACCGTAAATTGATTTTTCGCTCTAACAATACAGGAGGTACCAACCTCAGTGAAATTCGCACCAATGTAGACGCACCGGCCGGGATTGGAGGCAGTGATAACCCATGGGATAATTACATGCGCTTTCACGTAGCCCGCAACAACAGCGGTGGCAATCTCAATGTGATGCACCTGCAGGGAGACGGCAGAGTGGGGCTAGGCACGACTGATCCACTGGCTTTGCTACACTTGGATTTTGCTGATCAAGGAGACACTTCAGGCATTATGCTTTCCGCTGGTTCATCCAACTCAGTCATCTATCACCAAGATAGCGACTTGATTATCCGCAAACTGGCCCACACCAATACCCTCGTCTTAGACGCCTCCGGAAATGTCGGGATTGGTACTGCTTCCCCCAACAAAGCGAAACTAGAAATTGTCGGTTCTGGTTCCAGCTATACGGTTTCCGGCGCTTCTCGCTACTATGGTAGTGGTGGTGTTAATAACAACAACGGTTATTCGGGCACCTTCTCCCTCTACGCCAACGGGATCATCGGCGCGGCGGCTTATGTCGCTCACTCGGATATGCGGATCAAGCAGATTGAAGGTCTGAGCAATAGCGAGGATGACCTGGAGACATTGATGCAGATTGAAGTAACTGATTATCGTCTGCTCGACACCCTCGCTCAAGGCAATGCGCCCGTCAAAAAGGTGATCGCTCAGCAAGTAGCAGAAGTTTATCCTCAAGCCGTAACCAATGATCTGACCGAAGTAGTCCCCGACATTTATCAGCGCGCAGCGGTACAAGATGGTTGGATCATGCTAGCGACCAATCTAACCGTGGGCGAGCGCGTGAAGCTGATCAGCGAGCATAGTAATGAGGTCTATGAGGTGATCGCCGTGGAGGCCCATCGTTTTCAGGTTTCGAGTCTTGCTTCGCAGAACGCTTCTCTCGCTCAGACGCAAAGCGTCTTTGTCTTTGGCCGCGAGGTGAAGGATTTTCACACCGTAGACTACGAAGCAATCTCCATGCTCAATGTGAGTGCGACGCAGGAGC
>JBCCQN010000035.1:0-50558 GCA_039024315.1 Bacteroidota bacterium | reverse complement strand
GGTCGATGTAGAAGCCGGTACGGCTAGCATGAACGATGTCCTCCAATGGGACGGTACGGAATGGCGTTCAGCAGCGCTGAATATCCCTAGCCAAGTCTGGAGCCTATCGGCCAACAATGCTGAATACGATGGCGATGCTCGAGTTGGAGGTGGTGCTTCTGGTTTCGATGCTAACAGTGAGCATTTGGCTATCCGCGCTCAAGGAGATACTTGGTACGTAGGCGGCGAAAATGACGCAGCTGTGAGTGCTAGTGATTTCTTCATCGGCAAAAGCACTTCTCCTGATGGTACTTTCCATATCGAAAATGGCGGTAATGTGGGCATAGGTACCAATGATCCAAGCGCCAGACTAACCGTAAATGGTGCTGTACGAGGCATTGACAATGGTAACACCCGCTTTCAATTAAATTCTGGTACAAATACGGGTACGGGCATCTTTTATGGCCCTAATAGTACTAACTCTCGAATCACCTATTTGAGTGGTAATAATGATCGAGGGTTCCTCATCGCCTATAATGAAAACGGGGACGAGCGCGCATCTATTTTTGCTGGCTCTTCTGGTTCTGGGGTACTGCGCACTAGAGGACTCAACAACAATTTAAACTTTGTAGCCACTCATCATAGCAGCAGCGACAATCGTGGCTATGCGTACGTTGCGGATGCTGGGGGAGCGATTGAAGCCGGTATGTATGTCAATGCTAGTTCTCAAGGCGTTTTATTTGCTGACCAGAAAAACTTCCGCATCCCCCACCCCGAACAAGCGGATAAAGAGATCTGGTACTGCAGTCTTGAAGGCCCAGAAGCCGCTGCCTATGCTCGAGGCACTGGTAAAATCATCAATGGCAAAGCTACTATCAGCTTCCCTGATCATTTTAGTCTTGTTGCTAACCCTAGCACCCTCACCATCATTTTGACGCCTCTATCCGGTCAGTCCAAAGGTCTCGCGGTGGTCAAGAAAACCGCTGCTGGCTTTGAAGTAGAAGAACTCTTTGCCGGCCAAGGCAATTACGAATTTGACTGGGAAGTAAAAGGGGTCCGTAAGGGCCATGAAAACTATCGCGTCATTCGTGATGCGAGTGAGATGGTTGACCCTAACAGAGAGGACAAGGCCGCGGGTACCGAATAAACCTAAAACACCAGATCATGAGAAGAATCATTATATGTATGCTTTGGCTAGGGGGATTTTATTCCCTCTCGGCCCAAAGCCTCGAAAGACAAGTAATCGGGACTGTAGGTGGCTATTATCAAGGGACTCAAGTGCACCTTTCCTATACGGGTGGAGAGCTAGTTACTGAGACGCTGCGCGGAACGATTACCCTGACCCAAGGTTTTCAACAAACCACCGAAGATGAGATAACAGCCATAGACCCCCAAAAATTGATAGCAGTTGACTATCGGCTTTTTCCCAATCCAACCAGCGGCCCTACGCAATTAGTCTTGAGCAGTGATCAGACGATAAGGTTGCATTGGTCTTTGGTGGACGGCCTTGGCCGAACGCTTAGTCAAAGTGCGATGCCCATATCGCTAGTCGCCGGGCAGGAGCAAGCGCAAAAACTAGATCTCTCGGACCTTCCAGCGGGAATCTACCATGTCTTGCTAAGACCAGAAAATGGGCCACCAATGAGGGCGTTTCAAGTCGTCAAACGTTGAGCTCTGGTGATAGGCTAAGAGATCCATTTGACGCATAATCGAGGCAGATCCAAAGGAAACTTTGGGTCTGTTTTGTTTAATATCTACTGAACATAAGTGAATCAAATCTGCTTTTTGATATTTTAAGATAATTTTAATGTGGTGGTCCTAAAATGGTGAAAAATGGCCGTGGGAGCTGTTTTGGAAGTACTGCCAAGGTGCTTATTTTATGAAATCTGTTTGACATTTTGATAAAAAACATCAACAAAAGTTGACTTCAAAAGTGATTTTTCACTTCCTTTGCGCCCGATTTTAACACTAGCAATCAGGAAGAAACCCGAACAGCTATGTCAATCGAACTTCTCTTAGAGAATCTGACCAATCCGGCCCTTCTTTTCTTCATTTTGGGAATTGTTTCTGTCCAGTTAAAGAGCGATCTAGAAATCCCCAAAAACTCCTCCAAATTCATTTCTCTCTATCTGCTGTTTTCTATTGGTTTTAAAGGTGGCCAAGAGTTAGCGCACAACAGCATTACTTTTGATATCGTTGGGAGCGTGCTTTTTGGCGTGGTGATAGCGGTCGCCATTCCACTTTACACTTTTTTTATTCTTAAGCGTCGCTTAACGGTTGAAAATGCCGGTGCAATTGCGGCGGCTTACGGATCGGTAAGCGCAGTAACCTTCGTAACAGCAGTTACCTTCTTAGAAATGCAAAACATCACTTTCGGCGGCCACATGGTCGCCGTTATGGCATTTATGGAGGCTCCCGCGATTGTGGTGGGGGTAATTTTGATTAAGCGTTACTCCAACGGAGTTGCTAAAGGTCAGACGATGGGACATATTGTCAAACACGCTCTGACCAACGGGAGTGTATTATTGATTTTAGGTAGCCTCGTGATCGGATGGATCGCCAGCGAAAAACAAGCCCAAGGAATCGAGCCCTTTACAACAGACATTTTCAAAGGTTTCTTGGCGATCTTCCTCCTCGATATGGGGATTATTAGTGGCCGCGAACTAGTTTCCTTTTTCAAGCAAGGAAAGTTCACCACTGCTTTTGCGATCTTAATCGCCTTGTTCAACGGTTGCGTCATCTCGGTCCTCTCGGGAGTGATTACCGATGATGTGGGAAATCGCTTCATGCTGGCAGTTTTGGGCGCGAGTGCTTCCTATATCGCGGTGCCGGCAGCGATGAAGATCGCCGTCCCCAAAGCCAATCCCGGTATCTATATCCCCATGGCTTTGGCGATTACCTTCCCGGTCAATATTACCCTCGGCTTGCCCATTTACCTCTACTTGGTGCAAAATTTTTAAAAAGCTGTTGATTGAGCCTCGGCGGTCTCCGACTAATGGGGCAAACAATCAAACATAGCTTTTTATATGAAACGCCTTATTTCTCTCAGCTTATTGCTGATCAGCCTCATTAGTTTTTCGGCCTGCGAAAAGGTCCCTTTTGCTCCCGGAGATAAAATAGCCCCTGCCGTACCTACCTTTTCGATGGATCTCTTGGAGAGCAATCTCAAAGAAGCCCTCGACGGCAAAGCCGTAGGTTACGCCTTTACTATCGGCCTCAATGGCAAACTCGAGCGCTCCGCCGGCTATGGCTTTGCCCGTACCGATGCCGACGGCATCCCTCAAAGTATGAATATCGATCAGCGGACCTATATGGCCAGTGTAAGTAAAACCATTACTGCTATCACCGCCCTGAGCTTGATAGAGGAACTGGGCCTAAGCATCAACGATCCAGTGGCGCCTTACTTGCCGAGTCACTGGGACAAAGGTCCCGGCGTCAATAGCCTCACCTTTACTGATCTACTAACACATCGTAGTGGTTTGCCCGGTGAAAGCGCTAGCTACAACAATCTCAAGTCTTATATCGCGCAAGGTTTAGGACCCAAAACGTATGATTATGCTAATTCCAACTTCGCCCTCTTTCGGATTTTGATTCCTTACATGGAGGATGCTATCCCAGATGATTTGAGTTCGGACAGTATGATCGAAAGTATGACCGCAGATGAGTACGTCAATAGCGTTAACAAACGTGTTTTCCAACCTGCCAAAGTGGGCAAGGCCTATTGCTATCCTGCCCGCGAGAGTGGAGCGCTCTTGTATCGTCATCCTTATGATGGGTCTCAAGGTGGTAATCCTGGCAATCGTACGCTACTTGCTGGCGGTGGTGGCTGGTATCTTTCAGCCCGAGAAGTCGGCAGCATTATTGCCTATCTAGAGTTTACCGAGGATATCCTCAATGAAGATACTCGCCTACAGATGAAGGAAAACTTCCTCGGCTACGAAGAAGGTGCCTCAACCTCCAATGCTAATGATCATGGTACCTATCTAATGAAAAATGGGGGTTTTAGCATCGATAGTCAAAGCCCTAGCCGTGGGGTAGTTACTTGCATCGCAGATTTCCCTAACGGCGTCCAAGTAGCCTTAATTATCAACTCCCGCAATAGTGAGCCCAATGGTTCTCCGAACAAGCATCCGCATGTCTATACCTTGATGCGCGATGCCTTCGACAATGCATTTGAATAAAGAAAATAGGTTTTTGTAAAGGGAATGAGAGTAGAGAAGTAATTCTCGCTCTCATTTTTTTGGGGCTTAGGATTATCTCTCGCTTAAGATCCCTGCTCGATGAATTCGCTAAGGCTCATTCATGCGGCTGGGATGACGTTTTGGGGAAATTTAGCCTTTGGCCCAGAAAAAAGCTGTCATGCCGGAATGTGAGGCACGAGCATATCCGGTATCTTTTTTTCGTTTACTGCTTCGCAGAACGCTCACCGCAACAGGAACAATCGTTCCGCGTCCCGAAAGCTTTCGGGAGTAAACCCAAACCTAAAACTAGCCGTGAATTTCGCCGCTCTTGCCGTAACGCATGATGACCTCCCCTTCGTATTCGAGGAATTCATGCCAGCGCTTATCTACGTCGATATTGGGGCAATACTTGCGAGCGAGGGTGATAAACATGGTATAATGTCTCGCCTCAGATACCATGAGTTTGTAGTAAAACTTGGAAAGTTCCTCGTCTTTGATGTTTTCGGACATCACCTTGAAGCGTTCGCATGAGCGGGCTTCGATCATGGCCGCAAATAAGAGGCGATCGCAAAGGGTTTCCTCGCGACCCCGTCCCTTGATGCGGATAAATTTGAGCAATTCGTTGACGTAGGAGTCCTTACGTTCTCGGCCGAGGGTATAGCCGCGCTCCACGATCAGACGGTGCACCATCTTGAAGTGTCCCATTTCCTCTTGAGCCAACTCGGCCATTTGGGCGACAATCTCCTCGTACTCAGGGTAAAGGACGATAAAAGAGATGGCAGAAGAAGCGGCCTTTTGCTCACAATAGGCGTGGTCGGTGAGGATGTCTTCGATATTGCCTTCGACGACATGTTTGACCCAAGTGGGATCGGTCTTCATTTTGAGGCGAAATGCACTCATAAATAATTGCTTTGAGATGGTGGAGGCGTTCCATGACATGGAACGCCAAAGACGACCCTGTAAAGATAAAAAAAAGAAAGAGCGACTAAAAAGCCGCCCTTCATTAATCCTATTTTAAAAGCAATCGTATGCTATTTTTTACCGCCAAACATGTTGCCGAGCATGCCGCCGATATCGTCAAGTGCGCTACCGTCGCCGTCTTTGTCTAGGAAATTGTTGAGCATGTTCATAGCCATACCACCCATACCGGAGTCGTTGGAAGCTTGGTTGCTAGCGCCCATAAGGATGCTCGCAATTCCACCAGCATCGAGTCCTTGAGACTGCTTTTGCTTGCCTAGAAATCCCATTACTACGGGGGCGAGATTTTCGAGTAGAGAACCTGCTTGGCTTGGGTTTAGGTTAGTCATTTGGCTCAAGCCTGCTTCTGCAGTGCCGCGATTATTGCCAAATACGTGGCCTAAGATCGCACCACCAGGACCATTGTCAGTGCTGCCGAGGAAGCTACCTAGATTGTCCAAAATACTGCCATCGTGATCTTTTGCGAGTGCGTTGTCAAGAGATTGTGCGCCTTGAGGAGTTTGAGCGTTTTTGGCCATAGCACCCATGATCATAGGAAGTGCTGCACCAATAGCGCTAGAAACTTGCCCTTTATCTACACCTAATTGTTGGCTTAGGTTGTCTAGGTTGCCACCTGACATTTGTTGCATAATTTGTCCGAGTACGTCCATCTGCTGAATCTTAGTTTTAGGGTTAAAAAAATTTGTGTTTCGAAATTATGATGTAACTAATCGTGAGGGGTCACAATCAATTTAAAATTTCCCTGCCTTTTTCACTAATTTTCCGCCATGATTGATTACCCGATCAAAATTGGCGACCAAAGCCTCGAACAACTCAAAGCCCATCTCGCATCGGAAGACTTCTCGCAAGTCATGGTGATCGCGGACGAAAATACCGCCGAGCACTGTTATCCGCTCTTGCAGCCTTTTCTCCCTATGCATTATCTCTGCAAAGTACCAGCAGGGGAAACGCACAAAAATTTGGGGAGCTGTATTTATATCTGGCAGCAAATGACCAATGCCGCCTTTGACCGTAAAGGGCTTATTCTCAACTTGGGTGGAGGAGTGATTGGAGATATGGGTGGCTTTGTGGCAGGAACCTACAAAAGAGGTATTCGTTTTATTCAGATACCTACCACACTGCTTTCTCAAGTGGATGCGAGTGTAGGCGGGAAGCTAGGCATCGACTTTCAAGGTTTTAAAAACCACATCGGTTTGTTCCGGGAACCGGAAGGCGTCTATATCTATCCTGGCTTTTTGAAAACGCTCTCTCAAAAGGAGCTGCACTCTGGTTTTGCCGAAGTCTTTAAGCATCATCTCATCGCAGACGCCGCAGCTTGGCAGGATCTCAAGCTGCTTAGCAGTCTCGATGGCGTAGATATGGCCGCATTGATTGACCATAGTGTCAAGATCAAAGCCAAGATCGTAGAAGAAGATCCCTTTGAGCACGGTGCGCGCAAAGCCTTGAATTTTGGGCATACAATTGGGCATGCCGTAGAGAGCTATTTTCTCGAAAAGGAGACGCCATTATTGCACGGTGAAGCCATCGCCATCGGGATGATAGCTGAGTCATTTTTGTCTCAGAAAGCAGGCTTGCTACCAGCAAAAGATACCGGCGAAATCGTCGCCTTTATCAAACGTTTTTATGACTTCTGGGTGATAGGGGAGGAGCACTTCGAAGCGATCTGCGGGCTGGCCCTTAATGATAAGAAAAATCAAGCAGGTAAAATCCTTTGCACCTTCCTCGAAGGAGTTGGACAGTTTCGTATCAATCAAGCAATCAGCTCCGCCGATATACAGGCAGGTTTGCGTTTTTTCAACCAAGTAATCTAAGATGGCCCTCATCAAACCCTATAAAGAATTTCATCCGGGCTTTGGTCCTGAGGTTTTTCTCGCCGAGAACGCTACTATCATTGGAGAGGTGCGCATTGGGGCGCAAAGCAGCGTCTGGTATCAGGCGGTATTGAGAGGAGATGTGGGAGCTATCTTGATCGGAGAACGCTCAAACATACAAGACGCCGCTATTTTGCATTGTACCACGGGTGGAACGCCTACCATCGTGGGAAATGATGTGGTGGTAGGACACAGAGCTGTATTGCATGGCTGTACCATCGAAGACGAAGTCTTGGTGGGCATGGGGGCGATCATCTTGGATGGGGCAGTAGTACAAAAACATTGTATCGTAGCGGCGGGGGCACTCGTTCCCGAGGGGAAAATCCTCGAAAGTGGCTACCTATACGCTGGCGTTCCTGCGAAGCAGATCAAAAAAATCAGCCCCGAGCAAATCGAAATGATCCGCTACGGAGCAAGGGGGTATGTGGAGAAGGCGAAGGAGTATTTGAAAAATTTGAAACATAAATAGATAGGGACAAAGGTTATTCACTTTCGAGTGTTCTTCTTCCAACTGTATAGCAATATAAGGAGGAAGCCATATAGTCGAAGGTTTTGTCATCTATCGTTTTTTCTCTCGTTATGTCTATAGTTGTCACAATTGCTCTGGTTAAATCATTTTTTGTCATAAAGCTTGACAAACTTTTTAGTTCCTCGGGTCTTTCAAAATATCTGTTGCTCCATTTTATTTCCACTGCCCAAGCAGGTTTTAAATTATCGCTTTTGAGGCCGACAATATCAACCTCTCCGTTTTTCCATCTCGCATAAAATGGTGTGTGCCAATAACGATGAAACCACTGAGAGAATATAGCGGTTTCTACCATATTACCGATGACTCTAGCAGTGCTGTTGATAGGAGAAAATAAAGCACTTCTCAAAGACGGGTTAGTCAAGTAGATTTTGAAGGAATGCGCTCGTTTAAATTTTCTACCGCTCTGATCAATCTTGTTTACAACGCGAATTAGAAATGCAGCTTCAAGATAGCCGATATATTTTTTGATAGTGCTCTTGGATACTCCAGATGAGGCTGAAAGTTTGTCATGGGAAAACTCATTTCCTGAATTGAAGGCAATCGTCGTAAAAAGTGAATTCAGTTCCTGAACATCTTGAATACCATATAGACTTGGTAGATCCCTCAATAGTACTTTATCAATGATGTCATTTTTGATGTATCGACTAGGATTTGATTGAACCTCTTTTGAAAGAGAAATCTCTGGATATCCGCCAAAGTTGATATAATCAATAAAATGCTTGTTGAGCCTATGGATATCAACCGTATCAAAAAAATCAAAGCTCTGTCCATTCCATAGTTTCTTTGTGGGGATGATTAGATTGTCTAAGTCCTTGAGGTGGATGTATTCATGAAATGTTAGAGGGGGCAAGGTGAAATCAGTAAATCGACCTGCTCCAGATTCATTACTTTTAAGATTAAGAGCAGCTGCGGCAGAGCCTGATACTATGAACTTTACATTATGGTAAGAGTCAACGAGGGATTTAAGGTGTATCTCCCAATCCTTTAGATATTGGATTTCGTCAAAGAAAACATAAAAGCTCTCAGTATCATCTTGTTTCCCCACGGCTTTTTTGCACAATGAAAATAGGGTCTCAATCCCCATCTTATTAAAAATTGGGGTCTCAATAGACAAGTAAAAGATTCTTTGTGGATCAACCCCTTCGTTGATTAGGTGTTGAATGGTATGAAATATCATTACGGTCTTACCCACTCTTCTTGGCCCCATCAGGACTACTGCTCTTTTTATTTCACTAAATACCAAAGGGGAGAAAGACCAGAAGTATAATCTTCGCTTCATTATTTGATAGTAGTCGTCTATCCTATTGTTGACCCACCAAGGATTTTCGAATCTAATGCGATCAAGGATTTGCTCTTCTGAAATTTCAAACAAGGACATTGAGGATGAGATTTACGCCTAATTTACCAAAAAAATAAAAATAAGATTAAGTATTTAGTCTTATTTGATCATGTTTAGTCAAATAAGAATTTTTGACAGCGATAAAACAGTTTATTAGGTTTGTGGGTAAATCTAAGCCTTCATACCATTTGAAAAAGCCTTGGAGATATGGCGGTTCTATAACTTGATTGGCTTCCTACGAGATTTTTGAATATTTTCCGCTTCAAATAAATGCTCGTATGCAAACGATTACCCCCTCCGAACTTCCTGTCCCTGAACTGCACCAATTATTAGTGGGCTCTATTGGGCCGCGACCGATTTGTTTTGCTTCCACCATCTCGGAAGCCGGTCAGCCCAACCTAGCGCCTTATAGCTTTTTCAATGTCTTTAGTTCTAATCCGCCGACGATGATTTTTTCGTCCAATCGCCGAGTTCGCACCAATACGACCAAAGACACCCTACACAATGTGGAGGCGACTCGGGAAGTAGTAATCAATGTAGTCAATCATGCGATCGTACATCAAATGGCCTTGACCAGTGTGGAGTATCCTTCGGATGTGGATGAATTTGCCAAGGCAGGCCTGACGCCTATTGCTTCGGATATCGTCAAACCCTTTCGGGTCAAGGAATCTCCCGTGCAGTACGAATGCACTGTCAAAGAGATCTTAGCCTTGGGGGAGCATGGCGGAGCGGGTAATTTGATTATCTGTGAAGTGGTCAAAATCCATATGCACGAAGACATCTTTGATGACTTTGGCAAAATTGACCCACACAAAATTGATCTGATGGGACGTTTAGGGCGAGCCTTTTATTGCCGAGCTTCTGGCAGTAATGTTTACCCGATCGTACAAGATGTCAAAACCCTAGGTATAGGGGTCGAAAACTTACCCGAAGAGATCCGTACCAGCCGTGTCCTCACTGGTAACAATCTCGCCCAGCTAGCTTCTGTGGCTGAGATCCCAGTATCAGACAATAGTGCACGTACTGATCCGCGGGTGATAAATGCGCTTTCGAGCCCTTCAAACAAGCGGAGCTTTCACCTACACAATTATGCCAAAGCCTTATTGGAGTCAGGCGATGTCAAAAGAGCCTGGCAAGTATTGTTGGTGTAAGAATCTTAGCCATGCGGCGACAAATTGCGTAAATAGCAGTACATGAAAAAGAGTTTACGTATCCTCTTAGTGCTATTGTCGCTGATGCTATTGGTGATTGGCGTTTTGTGGTTGCGACAGCCTGGGTTGATCAGGGCCTATATGGTCGATTGGTCCGACTTTGAAGAGGTAGGACCTAAGATTTACGTAAGCCCCGGCACACCAGAAAACAAGATAGACAGTCTCTTATTACTAGTGTCCCAAGCTAGGCATCGCAATGCGCTTTTTTGGGGTGAGACGCTGGGTAAACAGCCTATATTATATTGTCATACTGCTCAAGCGATCCGCGATTATTCGGCTATTCCGGGGCAAAAAGAAGTTACCGCGGCTTTTTACTTTACGCCTGTTTATTCATACGTGCAAGTAGGTCCTACGGGCCTGAACTCAGAGGTACTCGCACATGAGCTTTGCCATCCAGAGCTATTTGAACGTACAGGCTGGTATCATCACGAGTTTAACCTGCCCGTTTGGTTTTTTGAAGGTCTAGCCATGCAATTGGATAATCGTGAAAGCTACGGGGACCAGCGTTATGAGCGGATCATTGCTAGTGGCGATCATGTTCCAGAGCTAGAGGAAATAGGCGATTGGCCGGGTTTCTTTGGAGGTGATGCTTTTGTCAATTATACTGTAGCCCGTAAAGAGGTACAGCGCTGGCTTAAAATCGTGGGTAAAGAAGGGCTTTTTGAGTTGATCGATGGCTTGGATGAGATGGAAGATTTTGAGAGTTGGTATCAGCAGATAGAGGCAGAGAAGAGGGGCAATTAGAGGAGTAGAGAGATGGATTACTCCCGAAAGCTTTCGCTTCGCGGAACGCTTATTCAAATAAGCGTTCCGCGAAGCGGTAAAACCCCAAAAAGATAGCCTAAGCCTCCGCATAAGCTGGTAGATGAAACCAAAAAGCAGTACCCTCATTGATTTTGCTACGCATCCGTAATGTGGAGCCATGTAGCTCCATGATTTTACGGGCGATGGCTAAGCCTAGTCCCGCTCCTTGGTTGGCCTTGGATTTTTCGGCATTGCGACCTGCTTTGCGATAACGCTCAAAAATATAGGGTTGCTCCGCTTCTGGGATACCTGGGCCCGTATCGGCAATGCTTACTTCAACGGCCTCTTCTAAGGCCTTGAGACCAATCGTAACACTGCCGCCAGAAGGCGTAAATTTCAACGCATTATCCATTAAGTTTTGCAGGACACGCTCCACCAAACCAACGTCGGCAAAGACAAGCGGTAAGTTTTGAGTTTGCTCGAGATGCATCTCTACGCCCTTTTCTTTGGCGAGGAGCTGATACTTCTGGAATACGTCTTGCGCTAATTCACCAATAAAGAAGGCTTCTTTTTCCGGTTCGATTTGGCGGGCTTCTAGTTTGGAGTATTCAAATAATTGAGCCACCAGTCCAGCTAGTTTGGTACTGCTATTGTGGATGATGGTGAGATAATTATCGCGTTCGACAGGATCAAGATCCTCCGCTTTCATTTGTAGCGTTTCTACATAGCCCTGCATGATCGCCAGCGGGGTCCGAAGATCGTGCGAGACATTGGCAATCAATTCTCGACGCAAGCGCTCGACTGATTGAATCTGCTCAATATTGGCCACAATGGTGTCGGCCATTTCATTGAAGGTCTCTCCTAGCAAGTGCAGGTCTCCCTCATCAGCATGACTGATACGAGCTTCATAATCCCCTTCTTTGAAGCGTTTTACCACCGCCACGATACGACGAAGATTGCGGGTCAAGTACCAAATGGCAAGTAAGCCAAGGGCCAGCGTACCGATGAGGCTGATAAAAAACCAATTGCTACCGAGACGGAGCATATAGCTACCGGAGAGGCTTTCGGTTACTGCGGCTTGTTCCTCGCTGGCGAGAATAATGTAGAGATAACCCTCTAACTTATCTTCATTTACCAAGCGGGCCGCTGAAAACACTTTTACTTCACCTGGATGCCGCGGATCATCTCCCTTGATAAATGGTTTTTCTTCAGCATCTATGTATTGGATTACGGGATCGAGCCCCACTTCTTCCAACAATATTTTTTTATAAGGAGCTACATAGGTGATGATGGTTCCGGCAGTATCGAGTAGATACACTTCGGCACTCGGATTCATGATCATGATCGAGTGCATGATCTCTTTAATCGCGATGGTATCTACCTCACCGTCAACTAGCGGTCGGACCTCGTTGACGGTACTATTGGCGATGCCCCCATACAAGCGTTGGTTCACCTCTTGCATATATTCACCCGCCACAAAAGAGGTAATAACCACATAGGTTACCCCCAATACTACTAGCAGGCTAAGTAGAGCGAGAGAAATTTTGCCAAATAATTGGAAGGAAGTACGTGGCATGATTTATAATTCTTCGTTAAAACGATACCCTATGCCCCAAGAAGTGAGGATATAAGTTGGGTTCTGGAGATCTGGTTCAATTTTACGGCGCAGGCGATTGATATGCGAATTTACCGTATGCTCATAGCCTTCGAAGTCGTAGCCCCATACGAGATTGAGGATACGGGCGCGATCATAGCTTTTGCCGGGATTGGCCGCAAGCAAACCTAGGAGGTCAAATTCTTTGGGAGAAAGCTCTACCCGCTGACCTTTGATGGTAACCTTACGCTTGTCGAGATCGATCATGAGTTCTCCGAAGGATAACACACTCTCCGGCTGATCGGCACTGGCTTGTGGCTGGAAGCGTTCCACTCGACGAAAAAGCGCCTTGACTCGAGCCAAAAACTCACGTATGCTAAAGGGCTTGGTCAAATAATCATCTGCTCCCATTTCGAGCCCGAGTACCTTGTCGATCTCTTCAGACCGAGCTGTCAGCATCAGGATAGGATTAGATTTTTCTCGCGCACGCACTTGACGACAAATCTCCAAACCATCCGGTCCGGGTAGCATGACATCCAAGACCATGAGATCATAGTCATAAGACAATGCTTTTTCCAAACCTGTCTGACCATCGTAAGCAAGATCTAGTTCACAATCGAGATCTTTGAGGTGTATCTCCAAGAGTTGCACCATATCGCGATCGTCTTCAACCACCAATACTTTTTTCATTGCGTGTAAAATAAGGGCTAAACATCACAAAAACATCACAATTCGTCAGTGTGTGTAAAAATGGGCTTATAATTAGCCAAAGCTTTGGCGTTCAGGCTGTCTGTAGGTCGACAAAAGCGTTTTTTTTTAACTCACTCCCGAAAGCTTTCGGGACGCGGAACGCTTATCTTTTGTTTGATGAATTCGTTCTCCGCCTGCCCAAAAACTTGAGGTTTGTAAAACCCTTTCCCCTTTCGGAGGGGGATTAAGGGGGAGGAATAGGGACAAACGTTCTGCGAAGCGGTAACAAACCTCAAAAGGCCTCTCCATAGGAAGTTTTTATTGTTTAGCCAGAATTCCTCCTCCCAGCAGTTCTCCAAATTTCGTAGATTGAGTCACCACTTTATCATGGCCAACACTTCTCCCATCCAGCAATATCTCGATTCGATGAAAATGGTTTGTCCTGAGATCGAGGACCATCAGCTCGTCAAATTTAGCCAGAGCTTGCGCGAAGTGCAGTTCAAAAGCCGAGAATACATATTTGCTCCGAAAAAGGAGCAAAAGCACATCGCTTACATTTATCAAGGATTGGTTAGGGCTTACTACATCGATCAAGGGGGAGAGGAGCGTACCTCTTGGTTTATACCAGAAAGAGATTTTGCGACGGATTATCCCGCCTTTTTACGAGGCCAAGCAAGTAATTACTTTTTCGAGACTTTGGAGCCAACCCAAGTGGTCTTCTTACCCAAAGAGGGAATAGAGACGGGCTATGCAAACTATCCCTCACTACAAAAATACGGTCGTCTTGTCGCCGAGCATATCCTCAGCATCCAACAGGAGCGCATCCAGAGTTTTCAGTTCAAGACGGCCAAGGAGCGCTATCTTGATTTCCTCGAGCAGAGCCCTCAACTCGCCCAAAGAGTCTCACAGACGATGACCGCTTCTTATATCGGCATCGAACGCCAATCTCTCACTCGAATTAGAAAACAGCTCTACGAGCAAAGATGAAACATATGTGTCAGGTAGGTGGATTTGGATTGATCGATCTTTACATCGTTCTCAAACCCCTATAAACACAGTGATCATGTCTACTGGAATTCTTCTTGTGTTGTTTAGCTTCCTAGCGAGCGATGGTCCGAGTTCGCAGCTGGAGATTCGGTTTAGCAATCTGGAGGCAAGCAGCATCGGCAAAAACATCTACATCGGGATTTGGCACGATAAGGAAGGTAATTTCCCCAACGGTTTGGAGGCCGATATCCCCATCATGAGACGCATCGACTCGGCCGACTTTTCCTTGCAAACCGAATTAGCCAATCGAGAGTATGCAGTTTCGGTTTTTATTGATCTCAATGGTAATGGACGCTTAGATACCAACTTTTTTGGTATGCCTGAGGAGCCCTATGCTTTTTACCGTGATTATCGTCCGACGCTCTCTGCCCCTGATTTTGACGATTGTAGCTTTTTCTTGAATGAGGATAAGCAAATCAGGCTGACATTGATTCAATAATGTGATAGTTTGAGCGAAGCCATTAGGCCTTCACTACTCAAATAATCTGATAAAATGACAGCTTCTCTCGTCTTTAGCATCGCCAATACCTTCGTCCTTGTAGGATGGATTCTCCTAATCTTTGCCCCCAAATGGGAGCGTACGCAGCAAATTGTGCTTTATGGAGTTGTATTGGTGCTATCCCTGACTTATGCCTTTCTCATCGCCCCTACTCTGGCCAACTTTAGCCCTGACACTTTTTCAACCCTAGAAAATGTCATGGCACTCTTTACACAGGAGCAAGCGGTAGCCGCGGGTTGGGTACACTATCTGGCCTTCGATCTCTTTGTCGGAGCTTATATCGTCAGGGAAGGAATCTCGCTTCAGATACCACGCTGGCAATACACGCTTTGCCTGCCCTTTACGTTCATGTTTGGCCCCATTGGGCTGCTCTTTTTTCTTCTTTTCAAAGCCATTAAATGAAATCTCTCCTCTCACAAATATTTCGTCGTAACCCGCTTCTCGCTTGGTTTGGCAGTGGATTTTTTCTCCTCAGTGCGATTCTCCTGCTGCTGATTCCTTTTAACGAGACGACTGTCTTGGGCATCAATTCTCTGGTCAAGCCGCTTAAGTTTGCGGTTAGTATCGGGATTTATGCCTGGACCATGGCCTACCTGCTACATTATTTTCAAAGCAAGCGATTGGTACGCAACTTCAATATTCTGATTGTAGTTACCATGTTATTTGAGCAGGCGGTGATTACGGTCCAAGCGTTCCGCGGAACGCTTTCCCACTTCAATCAGGACAGTCCACTTGAGAATATCCTTTTTGGTTTGATGGGCCTTTTTATCTCAGCATTGACTTTGTACACGCTTTTTGCAGCCTTTCGCTTCCGCAAGCAAAGCGGTCCTCTAAATCTCACTCAAGCTCAAAAGGAAGGCATCTTTTACGGTATGTTGATATTCGTCGCTGCTGGTTTTATTGGGGGCTTTATGGGCTCGCTCAATTCTCACAACATCGGCGGAGAAATGGGGGAAGCAGGCTTACCTTTTGTCAATTGGAGCACGACTATAGGGGACTTAAGAGTTTCGCACTTCATTGGCATTCACGCCTTGCAGATTTTACCGCTGGTGGCCTTTGGCCTCAGACGTAGTTTGTCTAGCAAACGGCAGAGTTTGCTTTGGACAAGGGTGATTTCATTGGGCTACGCCTTGGTCGTGCTAGTTACCTTTTTACAAGCTTTGTGGGGCATGCCTCTATGGCAGATGTGATGGTAGGTGCGGCATGCATGCCGCAGCTCAAATGAGCGTTCTGCGAAGCAGGAAGAAATACAAAGGTCTTTCGACAAGCGTGAGCCGACAATTTGCAGAGTCGTGGGCGTATGCAATACGCCCCTACTACCAGCTATCCGTAGCGGTGTATTGCATACACCGCCAAAAATAAACGTTCTGCGAAGCAGTAAACCACAACAAAGAAGTATAGCAGCCCTTACCTTTTCTTAGGAGGATCCGTCTCTACTCCGTTTTGATAGTACTTTTCTCTTTTCAGCTCTCCTTGGTCCGTGTACGATCGTGTCCAACCGTGCTCTTTGCCTGCTTTAAACTCTTGGTAAAGTGTTACTACTCCCGAATTGATCGACTTAGAGACTCCGTCTCGCAGATAGTTTTTATATTCTGTAAAGTAGGTCGTGGTATCATTATCGAATGAACTCACATATTCGTTGATATAGGTTCCGGTACCATTTTTCAAGAGTCTTTCGCCCGCTTCGGTCCAGTAGCCAGTGTAACGAGTATCACCCTCGATTACCTCTGCTTCCATCTTTGGGCTACCATCAGGCCAGTATTTGGCCCACTTGCCCTCTCGCTCAATATTGGTAATGAAAGTCGCTTCCTCTTTTAAATTGCCGTTTTCATACCATTCTTGATAGGCGCCTTTATTTTCTAAATTTTCATCTAATTGGCTTCGGGTTTTGAGCTGGCCATTGGCGTAAAAACTTTCTCTCAGTACCGATCCGTCCAAAGGATTGATCTGATCGCGACGCGACAGGCTGCCATCTTCCTCATGATAGTACTCTTGTACGCCAGACTTTTCCCCTTTGCGGTAGCTCAGCTTTGCCTTGGGATTACCATTGGGATGATAAAGCTCAACCGTATCCTCTAAAGTACCCTCTTGAAAATGTAGCACAGCTTTGGTCTTGCCATCTGCATATTTGACGACTTTTTCTCCCTCCAGCTGACCAAATGCTTGACCGTTTTCGTCCACGCAAAATTCATTAGGATGCTTACGAGCGTAGTTCTCCAGATTCTTTACCGTCCTTGCATTGATTTCGTAATACAGATCATCCAAATCACTAAGCTCATCTAGTTTTTCATAGAGCTCAGAAAACTCATCCATAGTATTACTCCCCTCAATCAGGGCTTTTTCTTTGAGGTAAATCTTATGCGCCCTCGCCATAAGATCGGCCATCTCGGGATCGCCTATGTGTCTGATCCCATCAATAGCCGTGAGCATATATTTACCGTAGCCGTTGTAGTAAAATTGGATAAAACCGCCGTTGGTAACCTGCCCATCTACAAACCACCAACAATACAAGGCTTTTTGTCCAGGCGAGAGGCGCGTATTGAGCTCATTGATGGCTTCCTCCGTATTTGCGATATCGATGGCTTCTAGGAGCAGCCAGCAAAAATCATAGCCCTCGAGCAGGAAAAATTCATCCGTAGGGATAGGAGGTTGCAGATGGTTCGAGCGATCAAAAGCACTAAAACTCGAGCTTCTTTCATTAAAATTTGGCATTGTGTTTTGGCTGTTGCAGGCCACCAAGATGGAGAGGCCCAGAAGGGTAGAAATTATTCTCATGGGATTAGCTGTAAATTCTGGCGTGCTGGTTGATAATCCGGATCATAGCGCAGAGCTTGCTCAAGCAACTTTTTGGCCTCCGCTACTTTACCACCATTGAGGTAGACAAAGGCGAGATTGGTGAGGATACGGACATCAAAGGGCTTTTCGGCTTTAAGGGCTTCTAGTTTTTGGGCAGCCTGCGGCAGAACGCTTCTATCGCCTTGTCTGGCAAGTAGCAGACTGGTGGCCGCTTTGAGGCCGGCTTCGATACTGGCAGGTTGGAGTGCGTAGGCTTGAGTATAGGCTTGATTAGCCTCAATATGTTTACCCTCTCGGCTAAGGATTTCTCCTTTTAGATATTGTACAAAAGGATCATTGGCATCGGCTTGCTGTAATGCCCGGCTTGCTCCGGCTAAGTCGCCTTGCAAGAAAGCAGTTTGGGCCTGCGCGTAGCGGGGGCCTTGACTCAGCTGCTGAGCAGCGGTTTGCAAATATTGAGGATTGGGCTCATGGCGCTCATAATAAAGTAACCAGGCTTGGCCCCAAATTGAGTCTGCTGTATTTTCTCTTGTTGCGAGCTGCAAACGTAGGAAGTCTCTAACCGCAGCCACATCGACGGTATCACTTTCGCGCACTACGCGGATTTTGTGGTCATGAAAACTCACATGGGGAATGTCACGTGTTCCGCCCTGCGGCATATGACAACTCACACAATCCCCTGCCTTGCTCATCTGCAACTCCTGACTGGCGGTACAAAGGTTATCTTCTTCTGGCTTATGGCAATTGTTACAGGAGCGGATATAGCGCTTTGGGTCTGTTACTGATATACTTTTGTGGGGATTATGACAAGTTGTACAGTTGAGCTTGCCCGCCGACTCCAAAAAGCAATGCGATGATTGTAGGCGTTCCGCGTGCGAGGCAATCCCAAAAGCGGCCTCATCTTGCTGGGCTTCGATGAAGATATCCATCACATCAGTCAAGGGCTGGCCAGGCCTGAAATCTGCGATTGACTTCCCGGGGCGGTAGACATTTACCCCCTGCAGGTGGCATTGTTGGCAGACATCAAACTGGGCTTGGATCTCCAGATCATCCGGATTGACAATGGAGTAATCAATACCTTCTTCGGTGATATCGCCGCTTTTGATTTTTTGCACATGGGCAGAGCCCGGACCGTGGCATTTCTCGCAGCCGATACCCAATGAGACTTTTTTGAATTTATTCTTGCTGCCGGCTACGTATTCGTTGTGTCCGGTATGGCAGCTCATGCATTCCTGGCCGATCTCCCGCTCAAAGCGAGAATTATTGATCTCATAGCCCGGACTAAGGTCCCAGATTTGTTTGTCTACATACCAAGTGATGGGCATCTCATACCAATAGTCATTACGCTCCATCAGATAAGAGCGCGTCTGATGACCTGAACCGACGATATAACTAACCTGTTCCCGCCTTTCGTAGATGGTATCCGTGCCCGCAAGGCGAAACTCCCGGATGTACATCTTCGGCCCTTCCCAAAAAGCTTGGTAGTAAAAGTTTTTGCGTTCGTCGAAGACGAGCTCCTCCGGCCCAAAACGCTCAACCTTATCTGCTGGATCGGGGAGATACATAGAGTGGCCCATGCCCGTCTTCATATAGCTGTTGTAGGTGTTTTCGTGGCAGGACTTGCAAGTTTCTTTGCCTACATAATAGGTATCTGAATCCAGCGAAGCGTAGCTAGTTCTCGGCCCTGGCGTTTGTGAGCAGCGCACCAAAAACAAAGCCAACAGACACATGGCCGAAAGTAGCAAAGTGATCCTACGTTGGATAACGTCCCACTCAAAACCCCGCTGCTGGAGAAAACGAGTAAGCTTTTGACGTTTGACCAAGTCACTAGCGCCTTTGAGGTCTTTTAGTTTGCGCTCTCCGAGCTTGGTGACCGTCTCTTCGTAGACGTCGTCCGGAATCTCGGCTGCAAAAACTTTATGGATGAGGTGAGAAGGAATATTTTTTTGGCGGAGCGCATTGCGAATTTTTTGCTTGCCCCAGCCCTTATGATAGAACTTACCTCGGGTGATGGATTTAACGTAGCGTTCCTCGTCCCAAAAGCGTTCTTTCTGTAAATGAGCCATATAATACTCCCAAAAATCACGATCGAGCTCTAGCTCGATCATCTTTTGCTCTATCTCAAAGCGACAGCGATCTTGGTAAGCGCAGTACTTATAGAGTTTGGTGAGTATTTCTTTATCTAGCTCCATGGACTAATCTGACGTAAATTTCGTTATAAACTCGAAATTTCTCACACACTAAGGGGGAGATGCTCAATCTTCCTGTATATTTGTTGTCTAAAAAGCCTAAAACATGAGAAAACGTATTCTGTTCAGCGTGCTTGTTGTTACCATGCTCATTGCGACTGGCTGTCGTAAATACCCCGATGGTCCGACGATTTCTTTTATCCCGAAAGTGGATCGTATCTCTCAAAATTGGATCGTTGATCAAATTTACCGGAATGATATCGAAGAAACTGACCAATACGATGTTTATGGCATGAATATCACCAAAGGGGGTCGCTTGACTTGGACAGTTGATTTTCGTGATATCGATCCAGTGATTATCACTGGCGATTGGGAACTAGCCAGTGTAAAAGAGCAAATCAAGATTACTTTCGACGAAAAAGATCCGGTTAGCGGCGAGACGCGCCTGCTTTATATGGACATCCTCCGCCTGACCCAAGACCAGCTGTGGCTCAATTTCCTCACTGATGGCGATTATTATCTCGTTCGCCTCAGACCAGCCTAATTGGGCATAATAAAGAATTTATTGATTGTAGCGACGCATCCGCGAAAGCTTTCGGGATTGCGTCGCTACGTGTTTTATGGGGGTTTACTGCTGCGCAGAACGCTTATCCCAAGCCCTCGGGTGCGGCAATGCAACGCCTTGCCGCATGACAGAGACAATCGTTCCGCGTCCCGAAAGCTTTCGGGAGTAGCCCCTAAGCATTAATTCTCCCTTAGAACTGAATTTTATCATCAAAATTCAGTATTGGAAATGCGACAATCTTCCTACCTTTGCGGCATGAGTTATCGTATTGAAAAAGACACTATGGGGGAGATCCAAGTCCCCAGCGAAAAATATTGGGGAGCCCAAACCCAACGTTCCAGAGAAAACTTCAAGATCGGTGGTCAATTGATGCCGATTGAGGTAATTAGAGCCTTTGCTCATCTCAAAAAAGCGGCTGCTATCACGAATGCTGAGTTGACTGACTTTTCCGATGAAAAGGCGAAAGTCATCGGTCAGGTTTGTGATGAGATTTTGGCAGGCAAGCTAGATGAGCACTTCCCGCTGGTCGTTTGGCAAACGGGTTCTGGTACTCAGTCCAATATGAACGTCAATGAGGTAATCGCCAATCGTGCGATCGAAATCCTCGGTGGTGAGATTGGCAGCAAAGCTCCGGTTCATCCCAATGATGACGTAAACAAGTCGCAGTCTTCAAACGATACCTTCCCGACGGCCATGCATATTGCGGCCTATACCTATATCGTAGAGCATACCCTACCTAAGATTCAATTGCTACATGATACGCTAGCAGCTAAGGCAGAAGCGTTCGACGAAGTCGTAAAAATTGGTAGAACTCACCTTATGGACGCCACTCCGCTGACAGTGGGCCAAGAGTTTAGCGGTTATGCGACCCAGTTGGCTAAGGGCATGGAGACCATCCTTGATAGCTTGGCTCATCTTTCGGAGCTCGCCCTCGGCGGAACGGCTGTCGGTACGGGTCTAAACACCCCCAAAGGTTATGCTGAAACGGTGGCTAAGCATATCGCAGATTTGACGGGACATCCGTTCCGCAGCGCGGACAATAAATTTGAAGCCCTTTCTGCTCATGATGCCATCGTAGAAGCTTCTGGTGCTTTGAAGCGCGTAGCGGTAAGCTTAATGAATATCGGTAATAACATCCGCCTGCTGGCTTCTGGTCCTCGTTGTGGCATTGGAGAGATCATCATTCCAGCCAATGAGCCAGGCTCTTCTATCATGCCGGGCAAAGTAAATCCAACCCAGGCCGAGGCCTTGACCATGGCTTGTGCCCAAGTAATCGGTAATGATACTGCTGTCAGCGTAGCCGGTACACACGGACACTTCCAGCTCAATGTATTTAAGCCGATGATGGTTTACAATGTGTTGATGTCTGCTCGCTTGATCGGCGATGCCTGCGAATCCTTCAATAACAATCTCGCGGTTGGGATCGAACCGAATCACGATCGCATCAAGCAATTGCTCAATAACTCATTGATGCTCGTAACCGCCCTCAATACGCACATCGGGTATGATAAAGCGGCAAAAATAGCCAAAACCGCTCACGCCGAGGGCTCAACCCTCAAAGAAGCCGCAATTAAACTGGAATATCTTACGAGCGAGGAGTTTGACAAAATCGTCGTTCCCGAGAAAATGATTGGACGCTAGGTTCGGCATGCATGCCGAACCTAGCGATATGACGGCTAAAATGTCGTCAATCCATCAAAAAAAATATTTTTTCAAAAAAAGGCCGGAGATACTCAACCATCTCTGGCCTTTTTCCCGTTATAATAGTAACATTTCTTACCCCGTCTTTGTCTGGGTAGCTATACCACCAATTTTCCCCCAGATTAGCGGAATATTTTTCCGATAATCTATTTGCATCGTTGTACCTTTTAATTTACGCCCTATGCCGGACGTCAAACGCTTTTTGCTTGCCGTCTACTACTCGCTACCTGTCCAATTATTTGTAAGACACATTCGTCATTACAAGCTTTTATTGTTGTTTTGGCTGGTATTACTGGCCTTAATCACCGGTGGATTAGGTTCTGCTCTGGGTGGTGCGTACCTATTTTTGGAACCCGAATACATGGGGCGGGAAAATTTCTGGAGCTATTTTATCGTAGGCTCGGCAATGGGTGGCTTTTTATTTGCCTACATGATCACGCTCTTTATCAATGAGAGTTATCGCTTTCATTTTTTGGGGAAGTACAAGAGTCCTTTCTATGTGCTCTCTCTCAACAATATGATCGTGCCGGGTGGTTTCCTCTTAGTCTATATCTCTTACTTTCTCAAATATCAGATCGCGCACCAAGGTGCTTTCAACTGGATCGTAATCGAAAATATCGGAGGAGTGATCCTCGGGATTTTGCTGATGTTTTTGCTTTCAGCCAGCTATTTCTTTGCGCAGCATACGGTATTTCAGTGGTTGGGCCAACGATTGGAAAAGCGCTTTGTCAAGGTTGATGCTTGGCGGAGGCGTTTTGTGATTCTGAGCAAGGCCAAAACCGCCTTGAAGTCTCAGAAGCGAGCCGACCATTATTTGGTGGGGCTATTTAAGATTGAGAGGGTAGGAGAGATGCCCAATACGCGCTTGCGGGAGCTGGTTTATTCGCTTTCGCAGCACCACGGTAAGCTGCTCATTTTACAAGTGATGGTCTTTTTGATGATCGCCATGTTGGGCACCTTCGAGCATATCAGCTGGTTTCAAATTCCAGCTGGCGCAAGCTTCTTGATCGTTTTTTCCCTTTTGATGATGATTGTAGGAGCGGTTAGCTTCTGGTTTAGACGACTGGGCGCTACGCTGGTAGTTTCGTCATTGGTGCTACTCGGCGCCTGTAATCATCTCGATCTGCTAGAAGAGCAAAACCCAGCCTACGGCTTGAAGTATGATGTTCCGCTAGCGGCGTATGAAAAAGATGCACTCGACCAATTAGCCAATGAAGAGATTTATCAGGCCGACAGAGCTGAGACAATCGCCTATCTCGAAAATTGGAAAGCCAACTATCAGGCCAAATACGGTCCTAATACTAAGCCTCGGGCGGTATTCCTTACTGCTTCAGGGGGTGGTTTACGCTCTGCCTATTGGACTTTTAGAGTCTTACAACGACTCGATAGCCTCAGCAATGGGCAATTAGCCGACGAAACTCGTTTGATGACGGGTGCCTCGGGCGGCATGATTGGCTTGTCCTATTATCGAGAGCTACAATGGCTACGTCAGCAAAAAGCCATCAATCTACAGGACAAAGGATATGGGGAAAACATCTCCAAAGATTTGCTCAATCGTTTATTCTTTACTCAGTATGCCGATATGTTACTGCCCAATGAAAAGGTAAAATTGGATGGGCAGACCTACAATCGCGACGGAGGCTTTAGCTTTGATGAGCAATTGGCTGAAAATCTACCCGAGATAGCGGGTCGTAGGCTAGGGGATTATGCTTTTGCCGAGGCGAAGGGCCAAATCCCACCGGTAATCCTGACTCCAACTGTCCTCAATCAGGGCCGTAAATTATATATCGCGTCCAATTCAGTTTCATATCTCACGCGTCCCAACCGCATTACTGACTCTTACTTATCCAAAGCCTCAGGTATAGAGTTCAAGCGAATGTTTGCGGCTCATGATGCGGATAGTCTCTTGTTGACGACTGCATTGCGGATGAACGCGACTTTCCCTTATGTTTTGCCGATAGTAGAGCTGCCTAGTGAGCCCAGTATGCAGGTGATGGATGCGGGAGCAATTGACAATTATGGGACTCAGACTGCAGTGAAGTATCTCTTCGAGTTTAGGGAGTGGTTTGCAGAAAATACTTCCGGTGTGTACTTCATCCAGATTCGGGATAATTATCGGGAGGATCCCATTCGCTTTGGTGAGAAAGCCAATATGTTTAGTAGCATGATGCGTCCCTTGGGAGGCGGACTTTATTCGATGGCGGAAGCCCGTGATATGGCCAATGATTATCTGCTGGAATTTATGCAAGAATGGTATGAGGGGCCAATGGAAGTGGTGCCGATAGAATACCCACGCGAGTCTTTTGAGCAGCCTGCTTCTTTGAGCTGGCACCTGACCCAGCGTGAAAAAAATAGCATTCGTCAGAGCCTCAACAACCACCAAAACATGGCCATTTTTGAGATGATGGCGGGTTTATATCAAAACCAACATGCCTCTTCTGGCCGCCTAGCGGAAAGATGATTATCACTGAGACAATCGCATAAATCTTTTTTTTACCGCTGCGCGGAACGCTTATCCCTGTCCATGCGTCAAGGCAATGCCTCGTCGCGCCCGTAGAGCAGAGCTAAGCGTTCTGCGAAGCAGTAATAAATCTCCAGCTGCCAAGTGGGGCCTTAAGGGCTATGCAATTGAGAAATCAAATTGTCATTCCGAAGCCTGCCGAGGAAATTTAGGTAGGTGCGCGCATGCATGCCGCACCCTGAAGGAAAGCGTTCTGCGAAGCAGTAATCAGCTTCCCTCCTCTGCCAATCGGATCACGAGACCTTCAAGCTCATCTTGCAGATATATCTGACATCCCAGACGGCTATTGTCTTCGACAAAAAAGGCTTGGTCTAGCATGTCTTCTTCGTCATCAGTGGCCTCCTTCAACTCATGTTCAGATTCGATATAGCAATGGCAGCTAGCGCACATCGCCATACCCCCACAAGTCCCTTTGACAGGTAATTCGTAGGCTTTGCAGATCTCCATGAGGTTCATGTTCATGTCAGTGGGAGCATCCAAGACATGAGGCTGATCCTCACGGTCGATTACGGTTATTGTGATAGAACTCATTCTGAAAATCCAGCAATACCCCCCATGACGGTGGTATACTTAAAGGATAATTTTTTGTCAGGATAAACAATCTTAAAGGCGGATTGCACCATAAGAGTCGCCTCATGGAATCCGCAGAGGATAAGCTTTAGCTTCCCAGGATAGGTGTTGATATCTCCAATCGCAAAAATGCCATCAATGTTGGTGCTATAGTCAAAAGTATTGACTTCAATAGCGTTTTTGGTGATGTTGAGTCCCCAATTGGCAATGGGCCCTAGAGAGGGAGATAAGCCAAAAAGTGGCAACCAATAATCCGTATTGACAGACATCTCACCCTGCTTTTTGTGCTTGATGCCCAAGGTCTTGAGGCTGCCATTACCCGAAATTTGCTTTACCTCAGCTTCTGTAATTAGGTTGAGTTTTCCCGCTTGAGAAAGTCCCATGACCTTATCAACAGAATCCGGATGTCCTCTAAAAGAACTACGGCGGTGGACGAGTGAGACTGACTTAGCCACACCATCAGCTAAGAAGATACTCCAATCTAAGGCGGAGTCTCCACCTCCAGAAATTACCACATCCTTGTCGCGGTATTTTTCTGGGTCTTTAACGATATAATCAATGCCTTTGTTTTCAAACTCAGTGATATTCTCGATAGGCGGTTTGCGCGGCTCGAAGCAACCGAGACCGCCTGCTATGGCTACTACCGGGGCTTTGTGGATCGTACCATCACTAGAGGTAACCAAAAATGATCCATCTTCCTGTTTTGCTACCTGCTCCACTCTTTCGCCCAAAGTAAAACCGGGATTGAAAGGCGCGATTTGTTCCATTAGATTGTCGACTAGATCCCCTGCCAAGATGGAAGGTAGGCCTGGGATGTCATAAATCGGCTTCTTTGGATATATCTCAGCACACTGGCCACCAGGAATAGGTAAGGCATCTATTAGATGGCATCTTAGCTTGAGGAGGCCTGCTTCAAATACCGTAAATAGGCCACAGGGCCCTGCTCCAATGATGATAATATCAGTTTCAATCATTTCTTTTTGCAAAAATTCAGTTTAAACTAATGTCCCAAGGTTGATGATCTACAATGCGAAATGTCGGAGGGGGACACATATTGGGATCTCCCACAAGCAAAGTCAGGCTCATTTTTTCGATTTGAGCCGTAACCTCATCTAAAAAGCCGAAAAAGGCGTCTAAATCGCCTTTTTCAATGACGAGATTGATGTTTTTGTACTTATCTGAAATGCAAATGCAAGAGTTATTACCTCGCCGATGATACATGCGATACTGCAAAATCGCTTTGGAGAGTAATTCGAACTCCGTAAGGTCTTCTGCGATCTCAATATTTTCGTTGCTAAGACTAAAACTGTCTTCCGTAAGCTTGCATTTCCACTGCTTATAAATGAGAATAGAGAAATAACGCATGGATCGTTATTTATATTTAGTCTAAATAAGGATGGATTGCAAAAATAGAGGCATAAAACCTTCTAAACAATACCTAGAATTAGCTACCCGAAAATCGGGATAAGGAACAAGTCCAAGGAAAATTCGTATATTGGTTTTAGAAGAATAAGTGTATGGACGGAATAGAAGTAATCAAAGACCCCCAAGGCAATATCACTCAAATTAGAGTAGATGTAGAAGGTCAGCCAGACCTGGCAAACGATGTCTACCATTTGCTTTCTGCCCTGCAACGCGCCAAAGAGACCGAAGACGCTCAGCAAAAGCGTTCGCCAAATGGCCATAAGCCCCTATCAGTTAGTGCCTTTAACCGACTGATACGCGAAGCTAAGGCCAGCGGTGAAGTCACCGAAGCTGAGTTTTTTAAAGCACACCCTAAATGGCAGAAAAAAGAAAGGTTGTCCTGACCAAACTTGCCGTCGAGCATATCGATGGCCTTTACAATGCATACTTAGACGAAGGATTAACGTACGAAGCTGAAGCCCTAATGGACGATTTTCTGGATGTGGTATTTGACGAAATACCCCGCTCTCCAGAGCTATTTCCCGTATGCGATGGCATCAAATCTGGTTCCCATGACTATCGCATCGGCCGAATTCAGCATGACTATTGCGTGATTTTCCAGATTTTCAAAGACAAAGTTCTGATCCTCCTCATCCTGCATGAGCGAGATTTGCCTTTTTAAGTACTGAGACCTAAGTATTTAGTATTTAGACCAAGGCAAGCGATCCTTATCAGCAAAAGTAGCCGTCTCCCTACTTAATACTACATACTCAGTACTATTACCTTCCTATGTCTCAAACTCTCCACATCCTCAATGGCGACGCAACGCGTCCTCAGTTTGAGCGTTCGGCCATAGCCGGCAACATCATGATTTGGCGCGAAATGCTCGTTGAAGGCCCGGCCCTTTACCCAGTCTTGACCGAGGATTGGTTTGAAACCCGGCGAGATTTTATCAATCAAGCCTATAAACCCGAAGATCACGATCAGGTAAATAGCATGCGTAATGAGTTTGAAAAATTGCTGGACCTCTCGGGCTTTGATGAGATTGTACTCTGGTTTGAATATGATCTATTTTGTCAGGTTAATATGATTGCGGCCCTGAGTACGCTCGGCAAATTTAATGGTAAAGTCAGTTTGGTGTGCCCCGAAGATCATCCGGAGATAGAGAACTTTAGAGGCTTAGGCCAGTTGTCAGCACGTCATTTTGGACCGCTCTTCGCGGAACGCTTATCCCTATCTGCTGAAGATTTGGCATTCGCGAATCGTGTATATCAAGCTTACGCGGCTGCAAATCCACAATCATTGCTAAAAATGCTTAATCAGGACTTCCCAGAAGCCTTTCCCTCACTAAAAGCAGCATTGCAACTCCATCTACAACGTTTTCCCAATAAGCAAAACGGTTTAGCCCTCGAAGAGCAAGAAATGTTACAGCTATTGGGTGAAGGTTTGCCGAGTAGATTTAAGTGGGTTGGCAGTATCCTCCGAGGGGATCATCAAAGAGGCTTTGGCGATAGCCAATATTTTCATCGCATCGATCGCTTGGAGCCTTTGTTCGTTGAAACAGAGGAAAGCGTTCGCTTAAGCGAAAAAGGAGAAAAAGTCCTTGCCGGTGAAGCTAAGTTTGAAGCACCATCCGTGTGGATAGGCGGCGCCTCCAGTAGCGAATGGACTTGGGATGAAGGACGTTTGGTAAAAGCATAGTGGCACTATCTGCATAGCGCCACCATTGATCTTTCACTCTTATTGACTAGGGTTTGATTAAGCTTTCGCCAGTGCCGCTTGATTGAGCTTCTGCTTGCGCTCATGCAGTTCTCCGGTTTCAGCATAGACTTTTAATTCTTCCAGATTCTCCAAGAGTATTTTCGCCATTCTTTTCTTCATGCTGTTTTTCAACAGGCTGCCCATGATGCCTTGCAGCTCCATATTCACTTTCATGCTTATTCTTGTGCCTTTTCCTTCGGCTTCATGGGTCCAAGTGTTGGTCGCGTAGCGTACCATTTCGGGTAGCCCTTGGGCGATTTGATAAGTAAAGAAGTATTGCTGAGGTTGATAGTCAATGATCTTTTCCGTGGTCTTTTTAAAGCCTTTGTAGCCAGGGACACAGACCCTCTCGGTATAGATTTCGCCATTAAACCCACCAATACTACCTCCTTCAGAAGATTTTACTCCTGCGCTCCAGTCTCCGATTTTTTCAAATTCTAAAGCCGTGATTTTCCATAAAGAGTCTAGGGGCACATCGATATAAATCGACTGCTCTACTTGTACTGTTTTCTGAGCCATGATTTCAAGATTTGAGAATAAGCCTACTATGAGTAGGAGAATGAATGCTTTACTAGTTTTCATTGTTTTAATTTTTGAACTAGGGTAAAGCTCCTACTCTGAGGGCTGCAAAATTTTGCGGAGAGGCTCAATAATTTGGCTCAGAGGCTCAAGCTAAACTGCGGTATTGAGAGGGGGACTGCCCATATTTTTTGGAAAAGGAGCGGGAAAAGGTACTGAGATCCTTAAAACCACAGTCAAAACATATTTCGGTGATTCTAAGGTCTGAACTCCTGAGCAAAGTAGAGGCTTTTTCCAATCTTTGATGGATGATGTACTGGGCAGGCGTTTGCTTAAAGACTTGCTTAAACTTGCGTTTGAAAGTGGAAAGGCTACAATTAGTCAAAGCGGCATAGTCAGTGATATCAAGCTCTTCATACAAATGAGCCTCAATGATCGCTTTAAAGCTTAGGTCAACGGGCGAAAAAAGAGATTGTAGCAGGTCCCGAATATTTTCGTAATCAATATTGTAAAGCAGTAAAATGAGTTCGCGGATTTTGAGTCTCATGAGCTCTTCAGTGATCAATTCCGGATTGTCAAAGTAGAAGATCAATCCTTTGATAAATTCATCTATCACCACCTTGGCTGGTATCTTTTGGAATATCTTCCCAGAGGGAGTCGTCCCCCCCTGCAAAAAATGAGGCAGTCTATTATGATATACTTCATTGAGGATCTCAGGCGTGACGTGAATGGCAATGATCTTACAGGCTTCGCCTGCATCGGCCCTTTGCCAGTGATTGACAAAAGAGCCACATTTCATCAATATACTATCAGTTGAAGATACCTCAGTACGATCTAGCCCTCCGTAGGAAATCCCATTTCCTGAAATCGAATAAATAAAGCAGGCCTCCTGCTCATAGGTCGCCGAAGGTTTGAAAGGAGGGGCAAAAGTTACTCGTTCAAAAACGTGAAAATCCTGTAACTTATATGCTTCATATTTAAGGATCATATCAAGCCTGATTGCTTAGTGTTGAGAGGGCTCAATTTCACACCTATTTACCTATGGGATTTCACTCACAGGATCAAAGTTTTGATCCTGAGGCTCAATTTTATTCTCTAAGCTAAATGCCTTAGCTGCATTAAGAAGATAACTAAAGAAAGCAAAAGGTATAATGCTAGCGTCCCATATTGTCAAACATCCTTTTGTGCTGCCGCGCGAAGATAAGTCTCAGCATGCCCTTCACCGGCAAGATTGATCTTACAGTGGCCTTTTCCTCTACGACGGTCGTTTCTCCCGAAGGCAGAATTTTGAACGCAAGCGTCACAAAGATCATCTTCTTGATCGTGGCAAACATATGCACTTCTCCTTTAGTGGCATTGGCATCTACGATCACAGGATAGGTGAATTTGTAGGGTATGGGCCCTAGCTTGATCTTCTCATGAATCAAATGGCTGCCGTTTGCCAATGGCTTGATCCGGTAAATCAAAGGGTGTACCGATACAAATGAGGGCATATCAGATAAGAAGCGATATACTTCCTCTGGTCTATTGTCAACTTCAAAACGAAACTCCATTGGGGCTAAGCATTTAAGAGTTGAGCAAAAGCTTCGGGCGCTTCCAAATCAGGGAAATGACCACAACTGGCAAAGGGTCTCATTTCTAAGTCTGCACGAAAGGCTTTCGCACTCTGAAAATCCGTTGGTTTATGCGTAAAATCCTTTTCGCCATGTACCAAAAGTGCAGGCACTGATTCGGGGATAGACAAGGGGACATGCGCCATTTTTTGCAGACCTTGGCTCAAGCTCGCCAAGCAAAAGCAGCCTTGTTTGTGCACTGCAGCTAGAGCTTTATCCTGCCAAGGCTTACGGTCCAGCTCTCGTGGCAGGGCATATTTATACCACTTTTTGGCAAAGGTGGCTTCGGTTCGGCTCATCGCAATTTGCCCGATCAGAGGTATCCGCAGGATTTTGGGCACGGTACGGTCTGTCCATTTGACCATTTCAGACATGGCTGGGGTTTGGACGAGTACCAAGCGGCTGACTTTTTGGGGGTACGCCTCGGCGAACGCTAAGGCATAGAAGCCGTTGGCACAGGGAAAGGAAAGCGTAGCTTGCTCTACTTTGCAGGCTCGCATCAGTTCAAGTAGCAGCGCATTGGCCGCAGCATAGGAATAGTCCCAACCTTTCCGGGGAAAGGAAAAGCCAAAGCCCGGCAGATCAAAACAAAGAATTCGATAATCGGAGCGCAGCAACTCAATCAGTTCATCATAATGCTCAATCACATTGGGGCCATCCGGAATTATCATCAGAGCGGGTTTGTCTCCGCCTGTGTCACGTAAGCGAATTAAGCCTAGTGAGGTCTGGATGCGATGGTATTCGGCTGAGAGTTCTCGGGACGAGAAAGCTTTCATACGTCCCGCCAATCGCCAACGGTCCCAAAAGAAGGCATTCATGAAGAGGCTCTTTTTGAAAACATAAAGACCACCCAAGCAATCAAAGTACAGCTCGCAGCCAACCAAATCGGTAAGGTAAGGAAAACACTCACCGCAAATCCTCCTACAATAGGCGGAATCATATTGGCCAGAGACTGCATCGATTGTTGAATCCCAAGCGTCTCTCCCTGCATATGTGGCGGCGCTGAATTGGAGACAATAGCCGATAAATTGGGTACGGTCAAGCCTTGAAATAAGGCAACCGCAGGGATCAGCATATATAATCCAGGCACGGTGTCAGGAATGAGCAAAACCACAAAAGCCCCCACTAGGCCAAGTAAAGTAACGGTAGCCATAGGCCTCGGGGCAAATCGCTTGGAGAGGATCCTCACCAATATTCCTTGGGTGATGGCAATGGCAATCCCGACATAGCCAAAAAGATAACCGATCTCTTTAGTGCCAAAAGAAAATTTTTCGATTAAGAAAATCTGAAAAAACTGGGTAAAGAAGCTAAAGCCAAAGTAGAAAAAGAAGATGGATAAGAAAATATAGCGCATCTCTGGATTGCGAAAGGCCTTACCGATATTTTTAAAACCATTGAGGGGAGAAATGGCTGCGTCAGGATTGAGTTCTTTGAGGGTCTCGGGAAATCTAAAGTAAACCAAGAGGATATTGAGCACTACAAGTAGAGCCGAAAACATGAATGGAGTCGAGTAATTGAACCAACTTACGATCTCATTGCTGGACAATAGGCCTCCTAAAACAGGCCCTATCACGAAGCCTACCCCAAAGGCCATACCCACCACGCCGAAGTTTTTGGCTTTATCTTCTGGCTTACTGATATCGGCGATTGCAGAGTTGATCACCGCGAGATTACCGGACGCCATGCCTGCCAAGCTTCGACCAAAAAACAAACCGATCAGACTGTTTTGCCTAATCGCAATGACAAAAACAATGTAGCCGAGTAGGGTCACAAGCAAGCTATAATTCATCACCTTACGACGACCATATTTGTCCGAGAGTGTACCCAAAAAGGGGGCACTAAAAAATTGCAGGATAGAAAAACTCCCTAGCAAAAAGCCATAAATAATCTTGCGCTGGGCATCACTGAACTCAGGTCCTAAAATAACATCGGAATCAACTAAAAGTGGCGCAAGGATGGGAATGATAATCGTTACTCCCAAGAGGTCGATAAAGACAGTCAAGAAGACTGTCAGCATCGGATTTGCATTTTTTGTGCTTGGCATAGGGCGAATATACAACGGCTAACCAAGCATTTTTACTTCATCGACCAATTTGTTGAGAGAAGCTTTGGCATCACCAAAGAGCATACGGTTTTTTTCGTGGAAAAAGAGCGGGTTTTGGATACCTGCATAGCCTGGACTCATCGAACGCTTGAGTACAATCGTATTCTTGGCGAGCAACACCTTGAGAATCGGCATACCATGGATCGGACTACCCGGATCGTCTTCTGCCGCTGGGTTGACAACATCGTTTGCCCCTGCGATAATCACCACATCCGTATCGGCCAAGGCCTTATTGGCATCATCTAAATCGAGTAGTTTGTCATAAGAGACATCTGCCTCAGCCAGCAACACATTCATATGCCCCGGCATACGACCTGCTACAGGATGAATAGCATATTTAACCGCTACGCCATGACTCTCAAGCAAAATTTCGAGTTCATGACAGACCTTCTGGGCTTGAGCAACCGCCATACCATATCCCGGTACAATCACCACTTGATTGGCATAGCGCAAGAGAATGCCTGCGTCATTGGGTGTAATCACGCGAGCTACTTGTTCGCCTTCCTGTGCCTTGGCTGCTCCGGTACTACCAAAGCCGCCTACGATCACATTCCACAACGAACGATTCATCGCCTCACACATCAAGACTGTCAAGATCGTACCAGATGAGCCCACCAAAATACCACCTACCAACATTACCTGATTGTCATAAACGACCCCTGCCAAGGCTGCAGCGACACCCGTAAAGGCATTAAGCAGAGAAATCACTACTGGCATATCGGCTCCCCCAATCGGAATCACAAAAGTCATCCCATAGATCAAGGAAACTCCCATGATGATCAAGACCCAGAAAAAGGGTTCAGTGGGGCTAGATAATTTAAAGCCAATGCCTACAAGGATACCTAGTAAGAGGATCATATTAATCACGGTAGGTTGGGGGAGACGTAGTTTTCGGTCGTCAATCCAACCATCGAGCTTGCCGTAGGCGAGAATACTACCGGTAAAGGCAACGCCTCCAATAAAGAGGGCCAAAAGCGTAGTCAAATGTGCTCCCATAGGTACGGCTTCTGCACCCAAGCTTTCAAACTGGGGTTGATAGTTATATAGCTCAACCATGGAGATCGCCACTGCACAAGCTCCTCCGAGACCATTGAAGATGGAAACCATCTGCGGCATAGAGGTCATTGCGACTCGCTTAGCACTGATCAGACCGATTGCACTGCCGATCGCCAAGGCGACCAAGATCAACCAATAATGATCCCCGCCTTTTTCTAGCGGTAAAAATAAAGTAACCAAGACAGCCAGGCCCATTCCGGCAGCAGCCATCAAGTTTCCCGCACGCGCGGTTTGCGGGCTACTCAAACGACGCAGCCCGAGGATGAATAAAATGACTCCACCCAAATATCCTAAATCAACGATAGCACTTAACATGACTTATTTCTTTTTGAACATCTCCAACATACGGTGCGTGACGGCATGTCCGCCTACGACATTGATAGTGCCGAGGATGATCCCCAAGGCACCAAGACCAAGCGCGAGATAGTCATCTGCTTCTGCTTGGCGAACTAAAAGGATAGCCCCGATGATTACCACTCCACTGATCGCATTAGCACCAGACATCAAAGGAGTGTGGAGAACAGTGGGTACTTTGGCGATGAGCTCAAAGCCCAAAAAGATGGCCAGTACCAGCACATAAATAAAGGTGAGGTTTTCCGTGAGGAAAGTGATGAGTAAATCCATTAGGTGTGTATATGGAGAAGTTTATTGGATGAGCGTGCCTGCGGTGATTTCGTCTTCTGGATTGATTTCCGCTTCGCGGAACACATGACTGAAGAAATTGAAGACATTATTACTATATAAGCGACTTGCATCGCTAGACATCTCCGCAGCGAGATGAGAGTTACCAATGATACTGACCCCATTGGCGACGACAGTCTTACCATCTTCGGTCAGCGCGCAGTTTCCACCTGTAACCGCGGCCAGGTCCACGATTACGCTGCCAGGCTTCATGGCCATGACGGTGCGTTCCTCGACGAGGAGCGGAGCCTTACGACCAGGAATATTAGCGGTTGTGATAATGACATCGGCTTTGGCAGCATGCTCATGAATCAGTTCCTTTTGGCGTTGCTGATACGCTTCGGTTTGCTCGACCGCGTAGCCACCGGCTGAGGTGTCATCAGTAGAGCCTGCTACTTCCACAAATTTGGCTCCCAAAGAAAGTACTTCTTCTTTGGCCGCTGCGCGAACGTCAAAAGCCTCTACTTGTGCCCCTAGTCTTCTCGCAGTAGCAATCGCTTGCAGACCCGCTACTCCGGCTCCAAGGATCAACACTTTGGCAGGGGGAATCGTTCCGGCCGCGGTCATCAACATAGGAAAATAAGAAGGCAAGGCGTTGGCACCGGCCAAAACGGCTCGATAACCAGCCAGTGAGGCCATGGATGAAAGCACATCCATCGACTGGGCGATGGTAGTACGAGGAATCCGATCTAGACTGAAAGCCTTAAGGCCTTGAGCAGATAAGCGTTCGGCGAGCGCCGTATCCACTAAAGGATTGAACATGCCGATGAGATAAGTCTCAGCAGGTATAGTCTTAATCTCAGCTTCACTAGGTGGTTCGATGCAAACGATAAGATTGGCTCCTTTGAGTATTTCGGCTCTTGGCTTGGCCGCGGCTCCTGCAGCTTGATAATCTTTGTCGTCAAAGTAAGCTCGTGCCCCTAATCCTGCTTCAAACCAAAGCTCGTGCTCTGCCTTAATGAGTTTTGCAACCGTGGCGGGAACCATTGCCGCTCTACGATCTGTTTTATTAGAGAGTAGTCCTATTAACATATTGTCAGTAAAAAAGACAAATTATTGAAGATTTGAAAATTGTTAAAAAATTTCATCATCCCATGCAACCATTTTACCGCTCTGACCTTCTACCTATCAAATCAAGCAATTATTCAACTTCAATCACAGAGTCATGAAAAAGCTATTTGCCTATTTATTTATTCTTACTCTTGGTCTCGGCGGTCTTCAAGCACAGGATTATGATTACGATTTTGACTGGGATTGCGACAACAAATCCGAAAGAAAGCGTGATTTCCAAAACCGTGGCGAGCGTATGCTCAGTATCAACGGCCTTAATCTTGGTGGCGCAACCACTGTAGACGGATTACGCAACATCGATCAGTTTGGCATTACTGCTACCTATGGTAAGTTCTATCGAGACACCAAAATGCGCGGTATCCGTGTCAACTACCAGTCTCTTAATAGTGTAGCAACTCATTTAAGTGGCTATGTGTTTAAACGTAACTATACTGGCAACGGCCGTTTGGCACTTTTTTCTGAATTTGGTGTGGGATTAGAGTCTAATCGCTCCTTTATCTCTACCCCAACTGTATCAGGACAAGAGCTAAGCTGGTACGATGCTCACGCAGACGCAAAGTTAGGTGCCTCTCTTCGCCTGGGTAAGCGCCTCGGTATGGAAGTAAGCGGTGGTGTACGCCTCGGTACTGAAAATGCTTTCGCTCCTGAGCGTGTAACTTTCGGTACAAGCTGGACATCTAGCTGGGGTATCAGTTACTTCTTGAACTAAGACATATTCCGGTCGTGGATAGAGATCCGCGACCGGATTTTTATATCCCAAACAAACACAGCAACTCATGAAAAACGTCATTAGCACTTTATTGCTTTGCTTGTTAAGCCTCGGGCTTGTACAAGCTCAGGAACAAGGCAAAAAGGACAAAAACAAACGCGGCTTTCAAGAGAAAGGAGAATTATTGATAGGTGTTCATGGCCTCAATATTTCTAGTACGAGTGAAGCGCTCGTCGATTATCCGACTCTTGCTGATCAAGGCTTACAATTTTCAGTAGCTAGGTTTCACAAAAATAAAAAGATGCGTGGCTTGCGCATCGGTTACGGAACCTATCTTAGTGATGTAACCATCAGCCCGGTGCCATCAGACGTCAACTGGTCTGTCTATGGCTTTAGAAGGGGCTACCTTAACAAAAAGCGCTTGAGCATCTTCCACGAATTAGGTTTGGGGGGAGATCGCCATTTTGCCACCGACGCCCTGCTGATTGAAGAGGAAACGCGCGCCTGGTGGGACATATTTGTCGAAACCCGTATTGGCGCCTCCGCTCGCATCGGCAAGCGTTTAGGCTTAGAAGCTTCGATCGGTGTCAGAATGGGCACAGACAACTTTTCGCCTGACGATGATTATACTTTTAAAGCTCGAGTCGTCAGTGGAGTAGGACTTAACTACTACATTCGCTCATAAAGAATTCTGCATCTTTGGTCGCAGCGCCTGCTTCTTTTACCTTGTCTAGACGGTAAAAAGGCAGGCATTTTTTTGTTTGATATGATTAGAGATTAGCGTTCTGCGAAGCAATAACGAATCTCAAAGGGACAGCTTGCTGGTTCGTGGGCGTATGCAATACGCCCCTACAATCGGTTACATGTAGCGGCGTATTGCATACGCCGCAAGAGTTAAACGTTCTGCGAAGCAATAACAAATCTCAAAAGGCCTTTCGACTGCACGCTAAGGGACAGCTTGCTGGTTCGTGGGCGTATGCAATAAGCCCCTACAATCGGTTACATGTAGCGGCGTATTGCATACGCCGCCAGAGTTAATCGTTCTGCGAAGCAGTAAAAAACCCAAAAAACCTCCCATTTATAAGCTAGGTTCAGGCTAGTTTTTTTATAGCTTACCGCTGCGCGGAACGCTTCCCTCTCGCCAAAGGATTTTTTAAGCTAATGCCCCAAAATTGGCTAAAAATAGCTTTTTGCCAGTATTTGGAACAATAATCCAACTATTTGGAACAATAGTCCAGCCTTAGGATAGGGTCCTGATCTACCTTTAGATCACGGATTTAAATCAAACTATCCTGGCAATGAAAAAATCAATTCTTACCCCGCTCTTATGCCTCAGTCTTACTTTGAGTGCGTATGGGCAAACGACTTTCCGAGTAGCAGGAGGACACGTGGTGGCTAAAGGGCAAGCCCACATTGTTCTACAAAACGCTAACTGGGTGAACGATGGCAACTTTAGTGCCGACAGTAGTATCGTGACCTTTTCAGGTACCGCATTCGATACTATTGCCGGAAGTTCCCAGACGACCTTTCATCAGTTGGTCCTAAGCAAGGCCACTGGTGGGGTTGTACTGGGTAATAACCAACAAGTGGATGACACGCTGTATTTTGTAGTTGGTACCCTCGATCTCGCGGGTAACAATCTGATACTAGGCACCCAATATGGCGGTATCAGTGGCGAAACCGAGACCAATCGAGTGATTGGACCTAGCGGAGGGGAACTCATCAAGACAGTTGATTTCAGTACTCCTCCTAATGCTAGTAATCCCGGTAATCTCGGTGCCATTCTTAGCTCTAGTTCTAGTCTTGGTACGACTATCGTCAGACGTGGCCACCAGCCCCAAGCACTACCAAATGGTTCCTCAATCGAACGCTACTATGTGCTCGAACCGAACAGTAACTCTGGCCTAGGCGCTACTTTACGCTTGCTCTATTTTGACGCCGAACTCAATGGAATCAACGAAGCGACCTTAGAGGCTTGGCAAAACGAAGGCACGAACTGGATTAATTACTCTCCCAATGCCACAGATGCCTCGCTCAATTTTGTTGAAAGCCTGCTTGACACGCTCGGGACAATTACCCTAGGTACCGGTGGCTTGAAGCTGAGTCTCAAGGCCTATTTGCAGGGCCCCTATGCCGGTGGCAGCATGAATGATAATCTCCGCTCAAACAATTATATCCCTTTGACTGAGCCATACACCGCTTTGGGTTATACACAAGTCAATGGCGGTGGAGAAACAATTTCGGCTGACGTCTTAAATGTCACTGGTAATGACGCGATTGTCGACTGGGTATTTCTAGAACTCCGCGACAAAAATAATGTCTCTACAGTCTTGAGAACCACTTCTGCGCTGATTCAGCGTGATGGTGATATCGTCGGCTTGGATGGAGTTTCCCCCCTAAACTTCCCCGAAATGCCAGAGGACGATTATTATCTCAGTCTCAAACACCGCAATCACCTAGGCATCCGGACTTCAGGCCTATTGACTGTCGCGCGTATAGAAACTCCTTATGACTTTAGCTCTGGTCTCGCTCAGGCTTATGACAATCCAGGCATCCTTAACAATGATGCCATGGTGGACTTAGGCGGAGGCGTCTATGGCCTATTTCGCGGCGATGTCAATCAAAACGGAATCATCAATGTGGTAGATGTTTTAATCTCAAAAAGTAATGTCACCCCTCCCCAAGCAGGTGTCTATAGCGCTGGCGATATCAATCTAGACGGTAACATCAGCATCGTTGACTTTTTGATAAGTAAATCCCAGTCTGTTCCCAATAAGTCAACCCACCAATAGTAGGCAAATTATTTCGGCAATCTTTTAATCACCAACAAAATGAAAAATCTAATCCTCCTAATAGTTTTTTTCGCCATAACCTCTTCTGTAGTAAGCCAAGATTTACGCTTCAGCTTTACCGAGACCAATATGGGTACCACCTCAGAGATCAAAGTCTTTGTAGTTAACTCAGCAGCCATCGGAACTGAGAATATGGCCGGTTTCTCCAGTAATCTATATTATGACAATAGCGAATCGAGCATCACTAGCTTTGATTTCACCCCTTCTACCAATAATCTAGGTTGGAATCCAGATGCCAGCTCTACCACTTTCGTGGCCACTAACAATGGTGCGATTACGAGCCTACATAATGGATTTGGCAACATCAATATCATTGATCAAAACTTTACAGGGACAGACATCGGTCAAACTCAAGTGCATATTTTGACCATCAATGTTGACCATAGCGTCGGTAGCGCCGCCGCAAGTGCTTTTTATCTAGCTAGCTCCTCTGAAAATCACCCAGCATTGGAATATGTGGGCAATGATTTTATAGGGCATCCGGTGATTGTAGCAAATAATGTTTCATTCCCCGTCGAATACCTTGACTTCAATGCCAAAGCAATGGATGGTTGGGTATCGGCATTGACATGGAGTACTGCTACTGAGTCTAACAACCAAGGTTTTGTAGTGCAACGGCTAGATGCTGATGGCATGGAATGGGAAAGTATTGGCTTCGTAGCAGGCAGTGGTAATAGTAACTCCGCCCTACAGTATAGTTTCATGGATACAGAGCCTTATTCGGGCGAAAATGCCTATCGCTTGAAGCAAATTGACTTTGATGGCGCGTCGCATCTTTCAGTAGTACGTAGCGTTCGTTTTGAAAGCGGATTTACCTTAGATGTTTATCCCAATCCCACGGCCGATATTCTTAAAATCCGCTTGGAAGAAATAGATGTCCCTACTAGCCCCACTTACCAGCTATTTGACCAGAAAGGCAAGATTTTGATGCAAGGTGCCTTGCAGACAAAGGGAGTAAGTGAGATCAAGCTGTCTGGGCTGCCAGAAGGTACTTATCTCCTACGAATTAGTCAGGGAAGTAGAATCATCAATAGGAGCATTGTTAAGATGAACTGACCTGACAAATTAAGCTGTGCTTAGGAGGAAAAAGGCCGTTTCCAATGGAAATAGCCTTTTCCTTTTTTATGAATATGCTTTTTGATTATTGACTTCAGAATTGAATACGATTGCGGTCCAGTCGGGAGCAGAAACGAAGTCCTTGGGGGAGCTAACATATTCCAAACTAGGCTCCTCGATGCCACGAATGGCGATCTCAGCGTAAGAAAAATGCAAGATGAGAGCTGAGAGGTAAGTACCACCGGCAGGATGAACGCTCTTTTGCGTCTCTACCCTCAATAAGCGTTGGGTAATCATCGATTGCCAGTTCTGCGAAGCAGAAAGCTCCCTAAAACTGACTAAACTGTCCTGCCAGATCGGATTTTTATCAGTATAGTGCACCCTAAACTCTGGTCCATAATTACCCTCTTCTATCCATTGCCAAGAGAGCCATTTTCCGTTCATTAACTCGATTATGACTGCGGTATCGCACAAATCATAATCATCAAAGCTCAAGTCAAAGCTCACATGGTTAGTTTGACCGTAATAGACGCATTTTATGTTGGCATCAATTGTCAACTCGTCCGGAAAATCAGGACTCGGCATTTGCGAGAGGAGATTAGCCTTTCTGGCTTTCTCGACTTCAATCTTTTGCAAAAGCTTCCCTTGGTTTTCCGTCTGTGGCTCCCCTTGAGGTTTTTGCACACGATAGTCTATGAGCCAAACAAAGAAAAATCCCAGCATCAGGAGAAAAATGAATGTTTTCATAGAAAATTTCGTCTGTTTATATAAAGAGCGTTTTTTTTCGCTTGAGTTGAAAAAATCCCTCTTCTCAGGGACTGATTGCTAGCAAAAATTCTATGAAAATGGAGCTCAGGATTCTTTGGCTGACGATACTATTGCCCTCTATGGTCTTTGGTCAAAACCAACTAAGCAGGGAGCAGGTCTTAGCCGATTATCAGATTTTGAAAAATGTACTCACAGAAGGGTATCCCAGTTTATTTACCTATACCTCTCCCTCAGCGTGGGACAGTCTATTTGCAGACTTTGAGAGAAATAAAATACCGAGTATTCAAAGCAATGATGATTTATACAAATCTATTGCGGAATTAAGCGATCATGTCAGAGATGGGCACTTAATCATAATGAGACCCCAGCTCGATTCGATACCCAATCTATTTCCTCTATTATTGAAAATTATCGATGGGAATTTATATACCGATACAGATGATTTCGAAATCCCGCTAGGTTCAGAAATCATTTCAATTGATGGCGTCTCCGCAATAGAGTTGAGGAAAAGCCTTATGAAATATGCCCCTGCAGATGGCTTTAATACCAGTAGAAAAGATAGGCAATTAGAAAGGGAGTTTGGTATTCTTCATTTCTATGAGTTTGGCGCAAAATCTACTTATAAAATAGTGTATAAGACCCCTTTGGGTCAACTGCTTACAAAAGAGGTCCAAAGCCAAGCATTTGAAAGTATCGGGAGACGCTTTGCCCACAGAAACTCCTTGAAAACAAAGAAGGCTTGGGGAAAAAAAGAACCCCACTTATATTTCATCGACTCATTGAATACAGCAGTCTTAATTATCAATACATTCAACTTGGGAGTAGAGAGTTTTCAATCTGCTCTCAAAGAGATATTCAAGGAAATCAAAAGGGAAAAAGCTAAAAATCTGATTATTGATATCAGGCAAAATGAAGGTGGATATCCACTAAATGCGATCAATACCTTCTCTTTTATTGCCGACAATACCTTCAAGCAAATTGCCTCCTCTGAGGTCATGTGCTCTACTTTGCCAGAGAAAGCCTATAGCCAAAACTTGGTCAATGGCTATACTTACGAAAGCTTTTTTGAAAAGTATTATCAGCACGCAGAACGTGTGGAAAATAGGTGGGTATTGAGGACGGACGAAAACGAAGCTTTTATGGTACCCAATAAAAAGAGATTTGCTGGTAAAGTTTACGTGATGATCGGAGGGAATACCTTTTCTGCAGGCTCTAGTTTTGCGTTGTTTTGCAAAAATGAGGGCATCTCATTAATTGGAGAAGAAACAGGCGGCGGTTACTACACCCAAACCGGTGGATATCCGATCATCTATACCCTCCCAAACTCTAAAATCAAGGTCCTAATCTCTTTTGTGAAAATTAATCGTTTCGTAAAAGACAAAGCTTTTGAAAAGGGGCATGGCATTTTGCCTGATACGGAAATACGTCTAACAGTACAAGATTTAATGGAAAAAAGAGACAGTCAACTAGAATTTGTATTGGACCAAATTAGAAACGAATAACAACCTTTATTCTAAACATAATGAAAAAGCTTATCCTCACTTTTGGGCTCTTTGCCCTTGGCTTGAGTCTCAGTGCTCAAAATCTGCTCCCCTACCAAAAAGGAGAGAATATGATCAGTATTCGTAATCCTTATTTCGCTCAAATACGAGAAGCTAACAGCGGAGAAACCATCGGAGCTCGCTATGCCTTTGAGCTTGATTATCATCGATTTATCACTAACAATTGGTCAATTGGGATTGGGGGATCCCTTGATCGAGCTAGCTATTCACAGCCTATCCTTAATGTGGGGGCCCGCACTTTGGGTATGCAGCTTTCCTCCCGTTATTATTTTCCCTCCATTCCCATCAAATCTACTTATCTCAGCTTCTTTGGCGAAGCCTCGGCGGGCGTGGATAGATATGCCAGCAGTGTTCACTTGACTTCCTTCTCCTATGACCGAGCTTCCATTTTGGGAGGCTTAGGGATCGCATGGCGGCCCGTCCGCTTTATGAGTATCGACTTTGCCTTTCATAAGGGCTGGCAAAGAACAATAGCTCCCCAATCAAAAGATCTGATCTTTGAGAGCGATATAATGAATGCATCTGCTGGATTTAACTTTCATTTTGGGCCGAGATTAAAACAATCTGCTCGGCAATAAAAATTTCTGACGCCTCTCTTTGCTTCATCTAAAGAGAGGCGTTTTACTATTGCCTGTCTAGGATCCCCTCTAAGGCCATTTTTGTGGAGCTTAGGTTTTTTCTCGCTTTGCGGAACGCTCATCCCTTGGGGGCTGCATGCATACCAAACCTAGCCCATTTCCTTCTCGATAGAGGCTGGTGTCGTAGGAGACTCGAACTGAAGCCTTTCGGGGCTGAAAATCAGCGTTCTGCGAAGCAGAAAACCAGCCAAAATACCCTAGGCATGACGCGCATGAGGGTAATTTCATTACCACCTTGCAGCGAGGAGCCCAGAGCCTTCGTCTCTAAACCAAACTACTAAGTAGTAAGACAATAGTATTCAGTATGAAGATTTTGAAAAACGACCTCAACGGGATACAAAATCGATTATTCTTCGTACTAGATACTCTCGATAGCTATCGGGATACTTGCTACTCTGTACTTAATTGAACCAACATGAAAAAACTACTCATCTGCTTGGGCTTATTGGGTAATTGCACGCTTGCTTTGGCTCAAAATTCATCTCTATTTCAAAGAGGAGAAAATATGGTCAGCCTACGCAATCCCCATTTTTCTACTATTAGAGAACTAGGTGGACCTAGCCTTGGCTATCAATATGGCTTTGAGCTAGATTATCATCGCTTTATTCGGCAAAATTGGTCAGTCGGCATTGGGAGTTCCTACTTTCAAAGTATATATCAGACAGGCACAAATTTAAACGCGCTGGGGTTTCAGCTTTCCTCTCGCTACTATTCGCCTGCTATTTCTATCAAAAGTACTAGTCTCAATTTCTTTGGTGAAGTATGGGCAGGATATCAAGAGATGTCCAATAAGATCAGGCTCCGATATCCTAGTCGCCCCTATGTTTACGCCGGTCTTGGAGCAGTGTGGCGTCCTTTCTCTGCTCTGAGTGTTGATTTTGTGGTTTATAGAAGGTCAAATAAACCCTCAAACTACATTGATTGGGCTGAGCCACCCAAAGCTTGGGGAGATGCGTGGAATGCTTCCCTTGGCTTTAATTTTCATTGGAGAAAAAAGAGTGAATAGATAGTTCTATACTTACATTCTTGATCTGATAGTGCATCTCTTTTTACCTGTTTTCGGCCCTGATAAGAGGAGTACTTTTCCTATATTGCGTTCACACCCACCATCTTAAGTTATTTTGTAGAGAAGTAGAAAGTATTTGGTTCTAAGAAGATAGCCTCCTTGAACGGAAGGCAAGGTCTTGACCACATTTTCTACTCCTGATCGTTATCGTATAGGCCTCAAGTGAAGCGCTTCCTTAGGCGTTTTCCTCCAGATCCCGATGGTCGGGATGCGGGAGCGCGGAACGCTTATTCTAATCAAGGGGAGTTAATTCCAAACTTTTTGCGAATAAAAGTCCCCTAGCTATGATGCCAATGTGATCTCTATTGGGAAAACTGATCTAAGCATTTAGACAATAGTATTCAGGATTAAGAGCCACGAAAACCGGGCTACTTGGTTCGTTAAGGCCATTTTTTGGACTGAATGCTTTTTACTCTATAACTGATACCTAATGAGAACCATGAAACCAATTATCATCTGTCTGGCCTTATGTTGCTTAATCCTCAATCTTAAGGCCCAAGAAAACGATCCCTTCTCAAAAGGCGAAGTCCTCATCAGTCTCCGTAATCCTACCATCGGTTTTTTGGATTGGGGGAGTGATTATGTAACCACCTATGGTAGTAACTTAGACCTAGGCTACTTTATCAAAGACAACTACCTCATCGGAGCTGGTGGCAGCTACTATTACAATCGCATAGCGGGGAACAATAATGATGCTTATTCTTGGGGGATACAGCTTTTTGGCAGATATTATTTCGCACGCAGAGGAAAGAAAAAGCAGTTTATTTTCTATGCAGAACCACGGATCGAAGGCATACGCAGATTGACTCAGTCCCAACCTTTGGCCGGAAACTTCATCAATACCCGTAATTATCTAAATGCTGGCATGGGCATATTTTGCGCTTGGCGTCCCAATAAACGTATTAGCGTAGACCTAGGAATCCAAACCCAAATTGCCTTCAGCAATCAAAAAGATCCTGGGCAAGAGGTAGTAAATGAGCTTGGCTTAAGTGTGCCTCCCAGCATCAGTATAAACCTTTACCTTTAAGTAACTAGACAATAGTATTCAGGATTAAGACCTAGAGAAATTGAGCTACATGGTTCAGCGAGGCTTTTTTCTTCATCGTTCGACTTCCTTCAGTGCTCGCCCAGTCAACAATACAATCAGAGTGCTAGGGCTACAGTTATTTGGTAGATACTATTTTCTAGGATGGAAGCGAGGGGCCCACAACCTCAGCCTTTATGTAGAGCCACGGCTTAAAGCCAGCCGCCATAGCCTTCGATCCTTTACAACTAATGATACTTTTGTCAGCGAAAGCCAAGACCTAAGTGCTCATATCGGATTATTTTTGTCCTGGCGATTTGCTCAAAGATGGAGTATAGATATTGGCCTTCAACCCAGCGTGAGCTGGTCTCCACTCTTTAGTCCCTTGACGCCTGATCCCTTAGGGCCGATTTATAATGTCCAAAGCAGCGCGAGCATTAATTTCCACCTTTAGTTTAGAACCCAAATTGCTTATCTTTCCTTACTCAAAATTGATTGATTATGCGAAAATTAGGCCTCCTCATTTTATTTGCGACTCTTAGTTTTTCGGCCTTCGGGCAACGCTTCTATCTCGCCGGTGAACGCATGATTGGCCTTTCCAATCTAGGGGCTGGTTGGGTGCCCATCTCTGATGGCTTTTTTCAATACAATGTCAATTCTAGTGTCCGTATCGGTTACTTTCCACTCACTAGTCTAGTGGTCGGTACCGAACTCAATTTTCAGTTTATCTTCGCCACTGATAATATTGCCGGTACCACCGAACGCGCCAATACCCGTGGCCTTGACCTCTTTGCGCGCTGGTATCTGGCTCCCGAGCGCAGTAGCTTCTTCGTCCAATCTAATGTCGGAGGCTTTCATGTCTATCGAGAAGATGGTAGCCGCAGTGCTAATCCACTTACTTATATTGATCTTATCGGAGGCTACGCCTTACGACCCTCTGAAAAATTTAGCGCGGACCTCAGTATCGGTATCCGCCGTTATTTCTCGCGTTTTATCCCGCTGGGGGCTCGACTTGAACTCAATTTCCTCCCTAAAATTGGCTTGAACTACCATTTCTAGGCAATCAGCAACATGCATAAAGATCTCGTCCTCCCCCTTCTCCTCCCCAAAGGGGACAGGCTTTACAAACCGCAGCTTTTATCCCCCTTGGGAGGGGATAAGGGGGAGGAAAAAGCCCTCATCAAAACCGCCCCCTTATGCTAGGACTTCCCTATCATCTTTCTGAGATTGCGCCTTTGATGCAAGCTTTAGATTTGTTTCAGGGTGAGTTCCGTCCCGGAACGATTCGTCACCTAGCCTTCGATACCCGCAACATCAGCCATGGTGCCGAAACTGTATTTCTTGCTCTCAAAACCGACCATCGCGACGGCCATGACTTCGTCCAAGAAGCCTATGAAAAAGGTGTCCGTAATTTTATCGTTGACCGCAAGCTTGAACTAGTCGATGTCAATTACATCCTCGTACCGGATACCCTCGATGCGTTGCAAAAATGGGCCTTTTGCCACCGGCAAAGATTTAACTATCCGGTCATTGCCATCACCGGCTCCAACGGTAAAACTATCGTTAAGGAATGGCTAGCTACTCTCTTGGAGCTAAATTTTCAGATCGTCAAAAGCCCCATGAGCTACAATTCTCAGCTTGGGGTACCGCTTTCTTTGCTAAAAATGCATCCACTGGCTGACCTCGCCATTATCGAGGCAGGCATCTCAGAGCCGGGTGAAATGGCCGTTTTACAAGAACTGATTCAGCCGACGCTTGGCATTCTCACCCATATGGGTCCAGCCCATGACGAGGGCTTTCCTAGCAGAGAGGCTAAGCTCAAAGAAAAGTTGCAGCTGTTTCATGAAGTACAAAGCCTACTCATGGGTAACGAACAGCCTTGGGTAGAAAAAATCGTTCGCGAAGAGCGCCTCCCCCTCAAAAAAGTGGATGCCGTAATCGCTGCTCTGCCCCTCCCTTTTCAGAGTCAAGCTGATCTAGAAAATGCTCGCTTGGCCATCTTAGCAGCTCAGGAGATGGGCGTTCCGCGCAGCGAGATACAAGAACGATTGCCTCTCCTGCAAGCCGTCGAAATGCGGCAGGAAACCATCACCGACAATCCAGAGATCACCATCCTCAACGATAGCTACAATGCTGATCCGGATTCGGTCCGCAACGCGCTGCAATTTCTCTCGCAGATTCAGGCACAGCCTAGGCAAATGGTTGTAATCTCGGATATACCCCATCTTGGTACCAATCAGAACAGCATCCAAAAAAGCTTGTTGGAGGAGGCAATCACGCTTGTAGGCAAAGAAAATGTCATCAGTCTTGGTCCAGTTTTTGGCCAGCTTGGGCAAGTCAGACACTTTGGTGATACCGATCAGCTCCTACGATCGGTGGATTATGAGGACTTCCGCGACAGTACGGTCTTGCTGACGGGAGCCCGTCGCTTTGAGTTAGAACGACTGATTCCCTTTCTCAATCCTAAGCGTAATGCTTCTTGGCTGGAGATTGATTTGCAAGCTTTGGCTCATAATTTCAGGTATCTCAAATCACTTTTGGCCGATGACACCAAGAGTATGTGCATGGTCAAAGCGGCTTCCTATGGTGGAGGCACTTGGGAGATCGCCAAAGTGCTCGAACGTGAAGGGGCTACCTACCTTGGCGTTGCTTTTGCCTCTGAGGGGATTGAGTTGCGCAAAGCAGGCATCCGCTTGCCGATTATGGTCATGAACCCCGATCTTTCTAGCCTCGATAGCTTGATCCGTTTTGAACTCGAACCTGAAGTCTCCAATCTCGATTTTCTCAAAAGATATATTCGTGCCGCCCGACTGGCTGGTCAACAAGAATACCGCATCCACCTTAAACTAGAAACGGGTATGGGCCGTCTAGGCTTCCGAAAGGAGGATTTACCTGACTTAATCAATGTTATCGCACAACATCCGGATCTAAACATCATTTCCGTGCTAAGTCATTTTGCTGCGGCTGATATGCCTGAGGAAGACGAATTCAATCATTTTCAGGTGCAGCGCTTCAGTGGCCTGTATCAAATATTGCAAAAGGAATTAGGGCTTCATTCTTTTCGCCACATCCTCAATACGGCAGGCATTCTTCGCTTTCCGGATTATGCCTTTGATATGGTCCGCATGGGCATAGGTTTATACGGCCTCAGTCCATTAGAGACAGCAGTGGAGGGATTGGCGGAAATCGGTAGTCTTCGCACGCGCATTACACAAGTCAAAAGCTGGGCCAAAGGAGCGAGCATTGGCTACGGGCGATCACAACTCACGGAGCGCGAAAGTTTGATTGCGACCATTCCGATTGGCTATGCAGATGGGATTCCTAGGGCGGTTTCCAATGGCAAAGCACGTTTCCTGGTTGGCGGCCAGCGGGTACCGATTTTTGGGCGGGTCTGTATGGATATGATCATGCTGGATGTAACGGATGTCCCTGGGGTAAAAGCGGGGGATGAGGTAGTCTGTTTTGGCAAACAAGGAGAAGCTCATATCTCTGTCCAAGAGCTAGCAGAAGCCGCTGGAACCATTGCCTACGAAATTTTGGTGCGAATCAGTCCCAGAGTTAGGAGAGTTTTTATACATTAATGGCATGAGAAGTTTATTCTTTGCTATTAGCTGCTTCCTTGCTCAAACTCTCATCGCCGTCCCTCTCGATCGTATCTCTGTCAGCGGTAACCAATTTGTCAACGCTGCTGGCGACACCCTCGTTTTTCGTGGTCTCAACACTTCGGATCCCGATAATCTCGAAGAGAAAGGCCACTGGAACGAGGCCTACTTCAAGGAAATGAGTAGTTGGGGAGCCAATCTCGTGCGCTTTCCAGTGCATCCTTCCCGCTTCGCGGAACGCGGCGAATCCGCCTACTTTGAGCTGCTTGATCAGGGTATTCAATGGGCAGAGCAATACGGCATGTACGTCATCATTGATTGGCACAGCATCGGCAATCTGCGCTCCCAACTCTACCAGCATGAGATATACGAGACGGATACCAAACAGACCTTTGAGTTTTGGCGTAGCGTTGCCAAGCGCTATGGAGATAATCCCACGGTAGCATTTTATGAATTATTCAATGAACCCACGGTGCAAGGTGGTCAATTGGGGCGCTGTAGTTGGAAGCAATGGGCTACGCTCATGGAAGAGATCATCGAGATTGTCCGCGCCAACGGAGGTAAAGGCATCCCCTTGGTCGCGGGTTTTAATTGGGCTTATGACCTACGCCCTGTCAGGGAACGCCCCATCGCAGCCGAAGGGATTGCCTATGTCAGCCACCCCTATCCGCAAAAACGCCCCAAACCTTGGCTGGATCAATGGACCTCTGATTGGGGTTTTATCAAGGAAAAATATCCTTTGATCCTCACCGAGATTGGCTTCGCCGGCGAAGAAGAAAAAGGTGCCCACGTCCCCGTCATCAGTGATGAATCCTATGGCGAGGCCATCACCAACTATTGCGACGAGCGCGATATTTCTTATCTAGTTTGGGTTTTTGACGCCCGCTGGGCCCCGCCTTTGTTTTCGGATTGGGACTATACACTGACTCGGCACGGGAAGTTTTTTAAAGAGAAAATGCAGTCTTATTGAGTACAGAGTATCCCGATAGCTATCGGGAGTATCTAGTACGAAGAATAATCGCTTCTTTATCCCATTTAGGTCGTTTTTTCAAAGTCTTAATACTGAATACTATCGTCTTACTACTTAATACTATTGTCTAAGTACTAAAAATCCAATTCGTACTTTTGACATAAGTTAGGTACGACATATTGGCCCTCCCGACAGATAAAATTATTTCGCAGGCAACACCTTACTTCTCACTTCGCCAAAGCCCACTCTCACGCCATTTTTACTGGCCCAACCTTTCATCACGACAGCGTCGCCATCTTGGATAAATTTGCGTTCACTGCCATCAGGCATGGACACGGGGTTTGCGCCACGCCAAGTGATTTCAAGCATGGAGCCAAAGCTACCTTTGTCGGGACCACTGATGGTGCCCGAGGCCATCATATCCCCGATATTTAGGTTACAACCGTTGACGGTATGATGAGCCACTTGCTGGGCGATATTCCAGTATAGGTATTTGTGGTTGGACTGGCAGACACGCTGTTGGACACCCTTGTCTGCTTCAATCCAGACTTCTAGTTCGATGTCGAGGTTGCGATTACCTTCGTATTGGAGATAAGGCAGTACGGGAGGATCTTGTACAGGGCCCGCTACGCGGAACGGTTCTAATGCATCCAAGGTCACGATCCAAGGCGAAACAGAAGAGGCAAAGCTTTTGCCTAAAAAGGGACCTAATGGAACGTATTCCCAGCCTTGGATATCCCGCGCAGACCAATCATTGAAGAGCATCAGTCCAAAGACGTGGCGTTCCGCGCTAGCGGTATCCAAACTATCCCCCAACTCGGTCGCCATACCGATCACATAAGCCATCTCCAATTCAAAATCCAAGAGACGAGTAGGGCCAAATTGTGGTAGGCTAGCATCAGCAGGTTTGTATTGGCCTTTGGGGCGATGGATGTCAGTACCACTGACGATGACGGAGGAAGCTCGTCCGTGATAACCTACTGGCAAATGCTTCCAGTTGGGCATGAGGGCGTTTTCGGCGCCACGAAACATAGTACCGACATTGGTGGCATGCTCCACACTAGAATAAAAATCGGTATAGTCCCGCACATAAACTGG
>JBCCQN010000034.1:0-50922 GCA_039024315.1 Bacteroidota bacterium | reverse complement strand
CGACCGCCTTCGCGGGCTTGGATGATCATGTAGTTGCTTGCGATGGTATAATTGTCGATGCCCTCAACAAGCTCTATTACCTTAGAGCGCTGTAGGGACCAGTTAGCAGTGATATCCCAACGGAAACCTCCATCACGACGGATTGGGCTAGCGTTAAGTTATACTTCGACACCATTGCTATTGATTTTACCTGCGTTAACGATTAGGCTGCTAAACCCAGTGGATTGAGGGATATCGAGGGCAAAGATTTGGTCTAGTACATTGGTGTTGTAGTAAGCAATGTCGATGCCTAAGCGGTTGTCGAAGAAACGAGCATCAATACCTGCTTCGAAAGAGCGAGCCCGCTCTGGACGAAGGTTAGCATTGGCAAGGGCGTTGTTTTCTGTTACGCGCTGCGTACCTCCCCAAGGTTCAAGGTAGTTGTAAACATTGGTCAAGCGGTAAGGATCGGCATCACCTCCTACTTCTCCGTATCCTGCACGAAGCTTAAGGAAAGTAATGACTGTTGGCATCTCGGTCATTTCGCTGATAACAGCGGAAAGGTTAGCCGCAGGGTAAAAGTATGAGTTGTTACCAGTACCATCAGGCAAAGTCAGGGAGCTAGACCAGTCATTGCGACCAGAAACGTCTAAGAACAATGCATTTTTAAAGCTAAACTGAGCGGTTGCGTAAACAGAATTGATACGACGGGAGGTGTTAAACTGAGTTTGTGCTAATGGAATACGCGCATTCTCGAAATTGTATACTTCTGGTACTGAAAGCTGATTAGCCGAAATACGGAGGTAGCGACGGTTTTGATCCATGCGGTTGGCACCCACAGAAACAGAGTAGCCAAAGTCTCCACTGTACAAATCTTGGTAAGTAAGGAGAAGGTCCGTATTGGTTTCTTGGAAGTTGATCAGGTCTTCGCGGTACTGTCCAAAGGGGAAACGCTGGGTAGAAAAAGCACGTTTACCCATCCGCACTTCGCTAAAGTAATCCGTTCCGGAACGGAGTTGCAAAGAAAGCTTATCAGTAAAGTCATAATTGACAGACATATTGCCAAAAAGGCGATCCTTTTTGAGACCGTTGGTGTTTTCAAACTGGGTGAAGTAAGGGTTGTCGTGCCAGTTGTAGTTGTAGTTATACTGTTGTACCCCTTCTAGGCCGGGCTGCCAATAATCACGTAGGCTGTTCATGTTGATTTGACGACCAAACCATACCCACAAATACATGACGTTTTCTGTGCCGTAGCTATTGGTCGGGCGGTTGTCTGAGTCAGTGTCAACGTAGTTGGCATTGATACGGAAAGTAAGCTTTTCAATTGGCTTGAATGAAGTGCTCAAGCTGATATTATTACGCTTGAGATCAGTATTGGGCATGATTCCCTGATTCCAAAGGTTGGTAAAAGAAAGACGGAAGTCTCCATTATCGTTTCCTCCCGCAATGGCCACATTGTTCGTGGTAGTGATACCCGTTTTGAAGAAATTACGAATGTTGTCCGGTGAAGAGGTCCAAGGCGTAGCTTGGATTTCACCACGATCGATGCTTGGGTGGCTATCACCGCCACGAAAACCCCCACTGGTAGGTGAGTCGTGTTGAGGGATAGTTAAGCCCTGATCCAAACGAGGCCCCCAACTTTCGTCTACCCCATCGTTTACGCCCGAACCAGAACCATCAACAAAAGAAAACTCACCATTGGCCCCTTGACCGTATTCATTTTGATACTGAGGGATGCGTAAGGGATTTTCAAAAGTGGTAGTAGAGTTTACTGTAACACCGATCCCCTTTTGGCCACGGCCGGTTTTGGTGGTAATCAGGACGACCCCGTTCAAAGCACGAGAACCATAAAGAGCAGTTGCATTGGCTCCTTTCAAGACGGTTACATTTTCGATGTCATCTGGATTGATCTCAGCGGCAGCATTGCCGTAATCTACCTCTAGGTTGCCTTCAGAACGAGTACTAAAAACATCATTTGAGATAGGCACCCCGTCTACTACAAAGAGAGGCTGATTGTTGCCTGAAATAGAGGTCTCTCCGCGGATTACCATGCGTGCTGAGCTACCCACTCCAGAAGCACCTTGGGTAATGTTTACCCCAGCTACCCGACCAGCCATAGCATTGATAAAGTTGGGCTCACGAGCTTGAGTCATAGAAGATCCATCCAACTCTTGGGCAGCGTAGCCTAAGGTCTTTTCATCTCGGGCAATCCCCAAGGCGGTGATCACGACGTCGTCAAGGCTAGCGGCATCCGCAAGCAACTGAACGTTGATCGAAGATCTGCCATTGATCTCAATACGCTGAGTAGCAAATCCAAAATAGTTGACAATGATAGTGGCAGCTCCTTCGGGTAAGGTAAGAGAGTATTTGCCAGCTGCATCGGAGATCGCTCCCACTGTGCTACCAGCCACTACTACTCTAGCACCTTCTAGAGCTTCTTGAGTTTCTGCGTCAGTAATGGTCCCACTCAAAGTTTGCGCTTGCAAGCTGAGTGCCCCAAAACTGATTAACAGCATCAACAATCCTTTAAAAAGACTGGAATTTGTTAAATGTTTGATTGGCATAAGAAGTAAATTGTAGTTATAGCATTCACTCGCAATAAGCCAATCAGTGATAGTGCCAATGAAAAGCCATTACTAAATCTTAGTTAATTGATGCTAAGGCTGGATGAAAAATTGAATGGCTGTTTTAGTATCTTGAAATACACTGGCAATATTAAACTTTGATCATATGTGCTGGTCTAGCTTATAAGGCTGTTTGTACATTATCTCTTGTAACACTACTAACATTTATTACTTATGAAAAGCCTTTTGACTTTATGTGGTCTGGTCTTTTTCTCAGTCAGTCTTTTTGCCCAAGGCCTGACCTTTAGTGAGGATATTGCAGAGATCCTCTTCGATAACTGTACTTCCTGCCACCGACAGGGTGGGGTAGCGCCTTTTGCGATTGAAACCTATCAAGACGCTTATCTCATGCGCAATAGTATTGCTTGGGCGACTAATATCGGAGAGATGCCTCCTTATCCGGCTGATGTGAGCTATCAGCATTATGCAGATGAGCGCGTACTAAGTCAAACAGAGATTGATATGATCAATGACTGGGTCAACGATGGCGCACCAGAGGGAGACCCCACATTGACCCCAGATGTACCTACTTTTCCAGACGAGGGGACCTTAGCCAATCCCGATTTACAGGTGAGGATGCCAAGCTATGTCAGTAGTGCCGATCTATCTGATGATTACATCTGTTTTGTGGTGCCCAGCGGTCTCACTCAAGGCAGAGTCATCAAGGCGATAGAAGTGATTCCAGGCAATCGGGAGATTGTCCATCACGCTTTGATCTATATTGATAACAGTGGATCTCTCAATCCTGGCCCCATTTTCAATTGTGGGAGCCCTCCTGGAGGTAAACTAATCACGGGTTATACCCCTGGTGCTAACCCTACCATTTTTCCTGAGACTAGTCCGCCGATGGGGATCACCATGAATGCTAATTCAAATGTGATTATTGCTATGCATTACCCCAGTGGGAGTGCCGGTCAAATGGATAGTACGGCAGTCAATTTTTATTTTCACCCTGCGGGAACGCTTAATCATAGAGAGATCGAAGCCGAACCCATCGTAAGTGATTGGAACTTTTGTGTGCCCGCCAACGATAGCCTTGTGATCAATAAAGCGATCCCAGGTATTTTGCTCCAGCAGGATTACTCCATCCTGAGTGTTTTTCCCCATATGCACTTATTGGGCAAAAGTTGGGAAGTATATTCGGTCTCTCCTCAAGGAGATACCTTGCCGATGATTCGAATTCCGGACTGGGACTTTGAATGGCAGGGATTTTACTTCTTCCGTAATGTACAACGACTGCCGGCTCTAAGCACCTTGTACGCAAGAGCCGTTTATGACAATACTAGCGCCAATCCCCATAATCCCAATAGTCCTCCTCAGGATATCTGTGCCGGCCTAAATACCTCTGACGAAATGTTTTTGGTTTACTTTCATTTCTTGGCTTATCAGGCTGGAGATGAGTTGATTACCCAAGGGGGGCTTAGTACCTCCCTAGAGCCCGAACAAAATTTACTTGTGAAGGCGTGGCCCAATCCGATGACTGATCGACTACAAATTGGTTTTAGCTTAAGTGCCCCTTCTAAGGTATCACTGAGGCTTTACAACCAGCAGGGACAGCTAGTCTCAAAAACTGAAAAGTCCTATTTATCGATAGGACCACAGCAGATTATTTTAGAGAATATGGATAAAATTCCTGCTGGAATATATCACTATCAGCTTGTTTCGGATTTGGGTAATGCTTCGGGGAAAATACAAAAACGTTAAAACTCACTGAAAATGGTAAGGGTTTTGTTGTATTGCTTTTGACATCTGTTCGGCTATATCAACCGATCAGGAAGCGTATATGTCGATTAGGCGCTAAAGTCTTGAATTAAGAGCGGCTTATACTGACTTTTATACGTCCAAAAAGAGCAATACAACAATATATGGTATTCCTCATCTTTACAAGATCCAATCTTTACCTAGGCATAAATGGTAGAATCACCGAACTACTTCCGTTCGGAGATCAGCCTTATTTGTCCTTAAAGAACTACCACTTTCCAAGCGATCTCGATAATTTATTTCGTCAGATCAGGGTAGAGGTGGAATCCTATTATGATCGTACTGCTTTTGGGGTGCCTTCTAATCTGAATGTACTAGCGGTATATTCTGGCGCAATTGCTAATGAGGTAAAGCGCGAGATCACGAATGAATTTGCGGAGTATTTGCCAGTAGGGTGGATATGGGAAGCAGGGATACAAGCTGAAACGGATCACCTTGATTCGGAGTCGTTTGAAACCCAGCCTATTTCAATCCGCCGCATGGTGAAGAAGATCAAAGCGGAGACTGTACACAGTAAAAATATCAGCTGGCAGTCTAATAATGGCGCAGAGATTCAAGTTTTGGTTCCCCAATCAGGATCACCGCTATTGCCTGATCCTAAGCGAGTTCGCGTTCCGAAGTTGCCAGAACTGCCCAAGTTGCCGTCTTTACCTAGTATTTCGGTATCCATCCCTAAAGCTCCTAAGATAAGCGCCAAGGTACCCAAACTACCAGCTAGACCTAAGTTGCCTAGTCTGTCCAGTATCAGCTTACCTAGTTTGAGTTTGCCTGGCATGCCAGAAGGAGTCGAAATCGATTGGCGGAGGTATCGAATAGTCGTTCCCGGTTTGGTCTTATTTGGGATCGCCGGTTTTTTACTTTGGCCAGACGGTAGTGAAAATGGCAGTAGAGAAAGAAATCTCGGCCCTAAATTGTCGGTAGAACCTGTCGCCAATCATCAAACGAAGCCCAATAAGGACGAAGCCCTAAGCGATACTACTGTTCAGTACAGTGAATCGTTGACAGCTATAGAAATGGAAGCATTGACTGAGCGTTCGGCGAAGCCGGATAGCATCCCAAAGCTAAGGGACGCCATAGCCTCGATAGATGATCCGACAGGCATCAAAGAGGGGGCAAATATCTCAAATACAGGCGCTTTGACTAATCCTACGGAAACGAACGCTAGTCAAACAGAACAGCCTGAAAGCCTTAATGACTCCCTTAACTCTCCCAAAGAAAATATTGCTGAGGCGGTCAACCCAAATCAAGCAAATCCCAATAAGCAGCCAGCAGATACTGCTGCAAATAGTTCTTTATCCCTTGCCGAAATAGCGCAAAACAGCCGCGATGCTTCCTTCTTAGGCGGCAAAGCAGCCATACTCACTTATTTCGCCAAAAATATGCGTTACCCCAAAGCGGCTAAGCGCAAAGATATCAAAGGTGATGTGGTGATTGGTTTTGAAGTAGATGTGGAAGGTAGAGTCATCAATCCTTTTGTCATCAGAGGAATTGGCTACGGTTGTGATGACGAGGCGAAAAGGTTGGTAGCAAATATGCCAAGCTGGAATCCCGCTACCGTCATGCGCAAAAGAGTATCAAGTAAACACACTATTACGGTCCCTTTTTATTAGACACTCAGAGAAGGGTTTGGAAAGAGATAGAACTTTATGAAACATACCATTGAGACTCACCCTAAGTTGGTAGTACTCATTTCATTACTTTGCCTCAGCTTATTTGCTACTTCTTGCGTGCGTTTTCCTACTATGGTCTATATGCAGGAAGATGCTCTCCCCGCAGAAGAATATATCACTCATCCTATCAAAGAATACGCCAATGAGCCGCTACGCGATTATCGCGTCAAGGCCAATGATAATTTAGTGATCAATGTAAGTAATTACGAAGGTAATTCTTATCAACTGTTCAATGCCGAGACGGCAGGCAATAGTGCGCTTTCAGGGGGAGGGAATTCGCCCACTGCTGCGATCTATCTCAATAGCTACACGATCACCAAAAAAGGGACAATCAACCTGCCTTTGGTAGGAGAAATGATGGTGGCCGGTAAGACGACGATGGAAATCAAGGCAGAGCTGGACAGCCTGTTAATCCCTCATCTAAAATTGGTTTCTTCTTCTGTCAAACTAGCCAACTTTCGTTTGACAATCCTGGGAGAAGTCAATATACCGGGCCAGCATTACATCTATAATGACTACGTGACCTTGTACGAAGCGCTGGGCATAGCGGGAGATTTGACCGAGTATGGCAATCGAGAACGTCTCAAGATTGTGCGAGAAACCGAAAATGGGGTAAAAACAGCTTATCTCAACTTGACAAGCTCGGAACTTATGTCAAGTGAATATTACTACTTACAGCCCAACGATATGATTTATGTAGAGCCCGTCAAAGCATGGGCTTTCCGAACCAACGCCAATACTGCCAGTATCGTGATCTCTGCGGTTTCGGTGGTGACCTTGATCGCTAATGTCATTGTAACTTCTCGCCAGCCATAAATCTCGCCCTCACTCAAATGATATGAAAAAATTGGATAATCAGGAAGTCTATCTGATTGATAGTTTTCAAGCTAAGGATATCTCACGCTTTATTAATAAGATTAAGCGTCGTTGGTATTGGTTTGCTGTTTCTGTACCCATTGCGATGGCGATTGCTTTGTTTTATGGCAAGGTTGCCGCGCCCGTTTATGAGGTCAATACCATGCTATTGATCGATGAAGGAGATGGAGAGCGCAGTTTAGGCCAAAGTGTTTTTGTTGAAGGAGAACTGAAGCTTGGAGGGGGGCAAAAAAACCTCAAAAATGAAATTGGCATTCTTAGCTCTTTTAACTTGGTCAAGGAAGCCTTGAAGAGACTTGATTTTGGAGTCTCTTATCATAGTAGCAAATGGTTGGGATTGCACCGGAGAGAACATTACCATCATTTCCCTTTTGAGGTCGTGATCAATGATTCTTCTCAACAGATAGGAGGCGTACCCTTTAAGGTGAGTCTGCTATCTAATGAGCGATTTCTGTTGGAAATGAATGAAGATGAGTTTAGTCTTTTTGATCCTTTGACTCTCAGTCAACGCTTAGTCGAGAGTGAGTTTAATTTTAGGGGGGAGTACGCCTTTGGCGAACGCATCAATCATCAATACTTTAGCTTCACGCTCCAAAAAGCTGACCCACCTGTCAGCGATAGTGAGTTTGAAGGTAAAGATTTGGAGTTTACCCTTTATGATCTAAATAGCCTAGCGAGTAGCTACAAAGATCGTCAAATTATTCAAACTATTGATTTAGAGGCGAGTATACTCGAGATCAAGAGCACGGGCGAGCTGGTACAAAAAGAAATTGACTTTCTCAATGCCTTAAACGATACCTATATCCAAACCAAGCTTGCCGAAAAAAATGAAGCTGCTTCTTCGACCTTATCCTTTATCGAAGATCAGGTCAATAGTATTCGCGACTCTCTGCAGACAGCGGAGAAAAAGCTTGAAAGTTTTCGCCGAAACAATCGCGCGATTGACCTAAACTTTACGGCTCAGAGTGCTTTGGGGCAATTAGAAACCCTCGAATCTGAAAAAGCGGTCCTACAGCTCAACGAGAAATATTATCAAAATCTACTCTCCAATCTAGATGATAGCACCGCTATTGAAGATATCGTAGCCCCTAGTCGTATGGGAGTTTCTGATCCAGTAGTCAATGATTTGGTGATGGAGTTAAAGCGTCTAAACTCTGAGAAATTGAGAATGGCTTACTCCGCAGGAGATGGTAGCTATGATATGCAAATTGTCAATAGTCAAATCAAATCTACTAAGCGTTCTTTGCAAAAGAATCTCCAAAGTCTGAGCCGTACTACCTCTACTACTCTGAAAGATAACCGCAGTCGTATCGGTAAAATAGAATCGACATTAGCTCGTTTACCCGGCAATGAAAAGGCTCTAGTAGAAATCCAGCGAAAATACACCCTCAACGAAAATCTGTACAACTATTTGCAACAAAGACTAGCAGAAGTCGGTATTGCCAAATCTGAAAAAATCGCGGATTCCCGCATCTTAGATGAGCCTCGCATGAAAGGTTCCGATCCGATTGCGCCCCAAAAGAAACTATTACTGGTATTTGGCTTATTGGGAGGCCTTTTGGTCCCTATGGCGGTGATATTGTTGCAAAAACCGCAGAAAGAGTTTATCGACAGTCTCGACCATTTGGAACGCTTGACCAAAGTACCGGTCATGGTCAGTATTGCGCATCAGGAAAATAATAATGAGGCACTGATTCCGAGTGAATCCACTTGGCAAGTGGCGGAATCGATGCGAGACCTTAGCGCAAATCTACAGTTTCTTTGCCCCCCCGGTGATAAAACCTCAGTGGTTGGATTTACTTCTACCGTATCAGGAGAAGGCAAGACCTTTACGGCGGCAAATTTGGCCAAGAGCTTAGCAGAGTCGGACCATAAAATCTTGTTGATCGATTTAGATTTAAGGAAGCCAAGCTTGGTGCGCTATTTCGAACCGCAAATGAAAAAAGGCTTGAGTCATTACCTCCGCGGCGAAGTCGATTACCTCAATGAGATCATTTATTCCTTCGAAAACGATCATCTCCATTTTATCCCGACTTTCCCCATGAATGGTGGCGAAGCCCAGAAATGGATCAATAGTTCGCGCATGCGCAATTTGATCCTCAATATCAAAGAGGAATATGATTATATCATCTTAGATATGCCACCTGTGGGTCTAGTTTCGGACTTTTTGTTGCTTTCCAAGTACATCAACTACAACTTTTATGTGGTGAGGGAAGGCTATTCTCGGATCGGCTATATCAACTCCCTCAATAAGATGGTCAATAAAGGGCATTTGGAAAATCTCTACTTGATCCTCAACGATGTGAGCCACAAAAGCTTTAAATATGGCTACGATAGCTATCACTATCGAGGTCAGATGGAAGAATAATTCCCACCAATTATAAACCCCACGATAGGCAAGAGACCATATGCCCGAAATCCCAGGCAACGAGATATACTATACCATCCATATTTTAATGGCGATGGGGATAGTTGGTTGGATCACTCATAAAAGTGCGACCAGACACAAAGCCATTCTCTTTGTTTATGGACTCTTTTTGATGGGAGGCACTATTTTGGATGTCACCACCTTCAAAATTCCCGGGATTGGCTTTATGGAAATCCAGCCAGACCGTTTTCTTTTCTTCTTCAATATCGGCTATATGGTGATGCTGATGCGCTATCCATTCAATCGAGATTTGCTGCGCAAACGCTGGTACACCCCCTCCTACGAATGGGCAATTTATGCCTACATACTATTTATTCTGATTGCTCTTACTTATCATTTCCCGCTGCTGGGCTTTAAGGATTGGCTCATGAAGTCGATCCATTTTGTCAGTTTCCTGCTTATGTACTGGGTTTTGAAAACTACGATGGATAAAGATCTTTTCAAGGATTTGGGGAAGGTATTTGTCATTGGGGCGGCTATTTCGAGTGTCTATGCCATCATGCAATTTTTGGTGGATCCATTCTTTATGCGCTATGGTGAAATGCGAATCGCCTATGGTTCGACGGTAAGATCCAATGGCATGTTCAATACTGAATACATCCATAGCTATTTTGTGATGGCAGCTTTTGCTTGGACCTTAGTGATGGTCAAGCAAAATAAATTGAAGCTAATCTTATCGGCTATATACTTAGGAGGGATCGTATTTACTTTTCATCGGATGAGTTGGTTGATTATTGTGGTCTTCCTCGGTATCTATTTCCTTTGGTTTTTTCGGGCACGTCTTAGCGTCCTCGGTACACTTAGTATTGCCGGGGCCACCTTATTAGTTGCGATTGGCATGCTGTTTTATGACGACATAGTCAATTCTCAGATGGTTCAGGAACGGGTCAATGAACGGATTGATAGCCGCTTTGGCTATTATGATATGGTACTGAGCAACATTGGGAATAAGCCGCTATTTGGCTACGGCAATAAAAAGAATGATGTCTATTATTATGCGATGCTGCGCATAACGAAAAGTCTAGCTCGAGCGACAGGGGAGGAAGGAAGTATTCACAATGGCTACCTTTCCAATCTCTTTTATTATGGAGTACCGGCTTTGATCATGTTTGTTACGATGATTTTCCTATCGCTTAGGTTTTATTTGCGACTGGCCAGGGTACGTGTGATTTATACGATCCCCTTTCTCTTTGGAGTGGTTTTTACCATTGCCAACATGACTAACTCCTTTTTGCCTTCCAAGCATGTAGCAACAATCTTAATTATCCTATTGGGGATTTTTGCTGGAGTGTGGCAAAATCGAGTTTTCTCTTTGTCTGACCCTGAAATTACCGCAGAAGCTTAGATAGGCATGGTCGCAAAAATCAAGGCTTTTCTGGAAAAGGGACATGCTCGTAGCGTCAAAGCTCGAAAAAATATCCTTTTGTCCATGCTCTACAAATTTGTAGGGATGGCAATTGGCTTTGCTTATTTCCCCATTTCGATTGACTATCTCAGCTCGGCTCAATTTGGCATCTTCATCACTTTGGAGATGTTTATCGATTGGTTTGCCTTTATGGACATCGGGATTGGTAAAGGCCTTCGTAATATGGTTGGAGGAGCATTTGCCAATGATGAAAAAGAATTGGCTCGCTCCTATGTCAGTACTGCCTACTTTATCATCGGAGGGATTTTTGCCGTCTTGATCCTCCTGTTTACGATCCTAAGTTTTTTCATTGACTGGAGTGCGGTCCTCAATGCCGACCCAGAGATGCGCACGGAATTAACCTATTTGGTTATCGTCATTTTTATCGCCTTTAGTCTTCGTTTTGTTGCCAGCATGGTTTATGAAGTCTTCAATGCTTTTCAACGCACTTCCATGGTGGATCTTTTCAATATGCTTGGCAAGCTGGTCTTTTTCCTCGCAATTATCCTTTTAGTCGTATCGGTCTCACCTTCCCTGCTTTATTTTGGGATGGCAAGAAGCTTTGCTTTTGCCAGTGTTCCGGTGGCCATTGCTATCTATTTTTTTCGTACCGAGTTCAAAGCACTGGCTCCCAGCTGGAAATATTTTAATATCAAATATGCCAAAAGTTTAACTACTCTAGGCGTCAAGTTTTTTTTCATTCAGGTCGCACTGTTGATTATAAATGAAACCAATTACTATCTGATCCTTAAACTGATCGGCCCAGAGGCGGTAACTCCTTATGCTACTGCCTTTAAATATTATAGTATAGTCGTATTTGGTTTTAGTGTCGCAGCTAACCCCTTATGGGCTGCTTATATTGAGGCCTACGAAAAGAAAGACTTTGATTGGGTGCGTCGTACCATCAACCAAATGCTAAAGGTTTGGACCTTGGCCACGCTGATGATGGCGATAATGGTGGCAGTTTCCCCTTGGGTGTTTGAGCTATGGGTCGGCGAGGAAGTTGGCGGCCAAATTTCCTATACCATGTCTATCCTGATCGCCTTGATGATTATGGTCGCAAACTGGAACTCTGTTTTCAATTTGTTTATCAATGGAACGGGTAAAATCCAATTACAAATGTGGGTTACCCTCGGAATAGGCCTCATCAATATACCCTTGTGTATCGTTTTTGTGAAGGTTTTTGGCCTAGGTAGCAATGGAGTAGTTTTAGGCTCAGTAATAAGCCTATTGTTCATGGCGATGGTGAGCCCAGTACAAGTTGCTAAAATATTAAAGGGCACTGATAAGGGTATTTGGGGGCAATGAGGGCAATCTAAAAATCAATATGCGAATAGCAATGTCCAATGACCTTCAATAATTATCCATTCATACAGCTTGGATAGTTTTGAGAGCGGGATAGCGCTATTTTTCGTACTAATTATGGAGGATCGATTGACACACATCGTTCATTTAGGGACCAATGGCTTTCCCCATGGAATGGCCGCCATAGAAAGAATCCGACTGCTTAGTTTGGCTTTGTTAGATTCAGGTGTTTCTGTGCGCGTCATCAGCCATAAAGGGGTCATGAAACCTGAGCAAGAAGGTGATTTCCCTCCTCACGGCCAATTTCAAGGGATAGACTATGACTTCGTCAACGGTTCTATCGTGAGACCCGAAAGTTTCTGGCAGCGCAACCTTGCCAAAGTAAGCGGTCGCATCCAAGAATGGCTGTTTTTGCGTTCGCTGAGGCGGAAAAAACAACTAGAGGCCGCTGTGATCAGTAGCATGGACCTATTTAGTCTGATTTATTATCGGATTATTTGTACCCTCCTTGGGATTCCTATGATCTATCAATTGGTCGAACTCAACTCGGCGATGGCTAACCGCCAAAGTAAAGCAAAACAAATCAGCGATGGCTTGCTCGAAAAGTACGCTTTGGGACTTCCAGATGCTATTTGGCCGATCAGTCAATTGTTGACCACCTTTTGCCAGACTCGTTTTGCCGAGCTCCCACTCTTGCCGATCCCAGTGGTCTGCGATTATGCCGCTTTCGACAAGATAAGGGCTCTAGATCATGAACCTTACTTTCTCTATTGTGGCTCTAGCAGCTATGCAGAAGTTATCTATTTCCTGATTGACGCTTTTGCCAGCCTTCAGACCGTAGAACGAGCCGGCTATAAACTCTACCTCATCGTGGGAGGAGAGCAAGATGCCAAACTCAACATACAAAAATATATCGTGGAGCAAGGCCTTGAAGACGAGGTGATTATGTTTTCTGGCTTGCCCTACGAAGATTTAATTCGACACTACAAAGGGGCAGAGGCCCTACTGATACCGCTTCGCCCGAGAAAGCAGGACGAAGCAAGGTTTCCCCACAAAATAGGCGAGTATCTTGCCAGCGGAAAACCTATTATTACTACTAAAATAGGGGAGATTCCCCATTACTTTACCGATGAGCATGATGCCTTGGTAGCTGATAGTTATGAGATCGAAACTTTCGCTGAAAAAATGCGCTTCGTCCTCAACTATCCTACGCAGGCTCGATTGATAGGCCAGAATGGTAAACAGTTAGGGCGGCAAAACTTTGACTGTTACCAGTATGGAGCAAAAATGAAAGACTTTATCCAATTCATTCAAAACTATCCCCAATAGCAATTTATGTGCGGTATTAGTGGCATCATGTATGCTGACCAACAACGCTCGGTACATATTTCAGAACTGCAAAATATGACCTCCGCCATGGTCCACCGAGGCCCGGACGACGAAGGCTTTTACCAAGACCAAAATATGGGGCTTGGCTTTCGCAGATTAAGCATTATCGATCTTTCTACAGGACACCAACCACTAGCCAATGAAGATGATTCTGTTTGGATTGCTTTCAATGGCGAAGTCTATAACTTTCCAGAACTGCGCCAACAAATGCAGGCCAAAGGGCATGTCTTCAAAACGCGTACTGACACCGAGACCATCGTTCACCTTTATGAGGAATATGGGCCGGATTGTGTGAGCCACCTAAGAGGTATGTTTGCCTTTGCTATTTGGGATAAACGCAAGCGCAAGCTTTTTTGTGCGCGGGATCGCTTTGGTATCAAGCCTTTTTTCTACCACCTTGACGGTGAACGCTTCGTCTTTGGATCAGAGATCAAAACGGTCTTGGGGGCTGGCAACATTGACCGCAGCTTGGACTGGAATGCTTTAGATGGCTACTTTACTTATAAGTACATCTCCGAAGACCGTACGATCTACAATGCTATCAAAAAATTGTTGCCTGGCCATGGCATGGAGATTTCAGTCGAAAATGGCAGCCTGCAAGTTCGACAAGAGAGCTATTGGGATATCAATTTTGCCCCAGACTACCGTTTGAGTGAAGATGACTGGTGCGAAGAAATCGAGCGCGTATTGTCTGAGTCGGTCAAGATGCGCATGATCAGTGATGTGCCTTTAGGTGCCTTTTTGAGTGGTGGCGTGGATTCTAGTTCGGTAGTGGCCTTAATGGCACAAAACTCAGATCGTCCGATCAAAACTTTTTCGATTGGCTTCCGAGAAAAGAAATTTAATGAACTACCCTACGCTCGTGAAGTCGCCGAAATGTACGGAACTGAACATCATGAGCAGATTGTAGATCCTGAGTCGATCGATTTATTACCTAAACTGGTCCGCTCTTATGATGAACCTTATGCTGATTCTTCGGCCATCCCTACTTATTACGTTTGTAAATTTGCTCGCGAACACGTTACCGTTTGTCTTTCTGGCGATGGAGGGGATGAGCTATTCGCTGGATATAATTCCTACCCCAAATTAGAACGCTTCAATAAATATCATCGCCTTCCCCATGTCTTCAACAAGCACTTTTGGGGCGGTATTCATAAGGTCCTTCCCAATACAGTTAAGGGCAAAGGGCTATCCTATTATCTGAGTAAGCGCCGCGAAATGGTAGCGGCCCATTATGCTTTGTGGCAGTACCCTGAGCGGGAACGTTTATTCTTGCCTGAGGTATGGGCTAAGATGAGTAAGCGCCCGGCGGAGCTCTTCAAAGAAAACCTGATTGAGCGTTCTGGGACAGAAGATTATCTCTCACGAGTCCAAGAGCTAGACATGAAGACTTACATGGTAGACGATATCCTCACTAAAGTGGATCGGGCCAGTATGCTCAATTCACTAGAGGCGAGGGTGCCTATCCTAGACCATAAACTCGCTGAATTGAGTTTCCGGATTCCATCTAATATGAAGCTCAAAAACGGCGATAAGAAATACATCTTCAAAAAAGCGATGGCCAAGCATTTGCCCTCCTCTGTCATCAGCCACAAAAAACAAGGCTTTTCGGTACCCTTAGGGGCTTGGTTCAAGGGTTCTCTCAAAGAGTATATCCATGACCAACTGCTCTCGGCCAATACCCAGCTCTCAGATTTTCTGGACATGAAGTATGTAGCCAAAATGATCAACGATCACGAGACAGGGATGAGAGACCTCAACGGCAAAATTTGGTCATTGGTGTTTATGGATGCATGGTTACAAGAGCAACGCAATCTCGCTACGGTATGAAAATAGTAATGCTCAATGATGCTTTGGTTCGTGGGGGTAAAGAACGCCGACTTATCGAGTTGCTCAAAGGTCTCAAGCATTTTCCAGAGGTATCAGTGGAATTGATTCTCTTTTCCAAGAATATAGATTACCCTGAGATCCATGAGATTTGTCCCGATTTACACATCTTAGAGCGTAATCCTAAAAAAGATCCCCGCGTTTTTAGTCGTCTATATCGTTTGCTCAAACAGATCAAGCCAGATGTGATGCACAGTTGGGGCTCAATGCCTTCAGTTTACGCTTTGCCGGTTGTGATAGGGCAGGGGATACCTTTGGTCAACGCGATGATCACCAATGCTCAGCCCAATATGCCTTGGCATCATGTAGATTATCGTCGCGGCCGCATGACTTTTCCTTTCTCCAAATTGGTAATCGGAAATTCAAAAGCAGGCCTTGAGGCCTATGATGCCCCCAAGGATCGGGCTGCCTGTGTTTACAATGGCTTTGATTTTCGTCGTTTAGATTCCCTCATGGACGAAACCGATGTCCGTACCCAGTACCAAATCAAAACGCCTAAATTGGTGGCAATGCTCGGGGCTTTTGCTTCCCGTAAGGATTATCCCACCTACATCAAGGCCGCGATTAAGGTCCTAAAACAGCGTGATGATGTAAGCTTTTTGGCAATTGGTGGTGGAAAATTGTTGCCAGAGTGTCGAGCCCTGGTGCCCAAGGACTTGGAGGATCGAATTTTGTTCCCAGGAATGGTCAAAAATGTCGAATCTTTGGTCAATATCATTGAGGTCGGGGTGCTTGCCAGTAACTCAAAAGTACACGGGGAAGGGATCTCAAATGCGATCCTAGAATATATGGCTTTGGGCAAACCCGTAGTCGCTACTCGGGGCGGTGGTACACCTGAAATTGTGGAAGATGGCCAGACGGGTTTTATGGTACCTGCCTTTGATGTGGAGGCTATGGCCAACAAAATCGAATACTTATTAGCCAATACTGAAAAAGCCAAAATCATGGGCCAACGAGGTGAAGCTCGTGTAAAAGCAGCGTTTAATCTCGAAAATATGGCCCAGCGTTATTTCGATATCTATCAAACCATCTTAGGCAAAACAGCGCCTCAAAAAGCCAGTAGTCTTTGACCAATATTTGTATTCTCATCCGCTCACTTGCTCATGGAGGCGCCGAAAAGCAATGTCTGATGCTTGTCAAAGCGCTCAAAGGATTTGCCAATGTGCACCTAGTCGTATTGGACGAACAGCCTCAGCATGAAAAGCATCTCCAGTACATCGAGAAAGAACAGTTACCGCTGCATTTTTTGCAAGGCTCTGCCCTGAAAAAATTTGCAGCACTGCGGGCTTATCTGCGGGATCATCAAATCCAAATGATGTTTACCTATCTGCCGAGTGATACCATTATTGGAGGCTTGGCGGGTAGGCTAGAAAATGTGCCTCATATTATTGGAGGCATTCGTAATGCTGAATTAGGGCGTTCTAAGCGTATTGTATTGCATCAGATTTACAATCATTGCCTGCATTATGCTATCTCCAATAGCTATACTGGTAGAGACAATTTTATCAAGTACGGCTACAGCGCCGAACGCCTACTCGTGATGCCCAATGGCATAGAGCTCGATCAGGTCAAGCGCTATCGTTCTCCGAAGGAGCCCATCAAAATCATCTCAGTAGGACGCTATGTCGAACAAAAAGACCTAGAAACTGCTATCAAAGCTTTTGCACAGCTCCAAAAATACCTGCAAGGTCGCAAAAAAGTCAAGCTGCAATTGATTGGTTATGGTGAGTTGGAAGACCAACTTAGAGTTTGGATCAAGCAATACCGTATAGAAGAAGATGCAGAAATGATCATCAGCCCGCCCAATTTAGGAGACTATTATGCTGAGGCTGACCTTTACCTTTGCAGCTCCTTGGTAGAAGGACTTTCTAATTCTTTGATGGAGGCAATGAGTTACTCTCTACCCATTGTAGCTACCGATGCCGGAGATAATAGCCAACTTGCCCGCGAAGGCCAAAATGGACATATCCTAGCTATAGGGGATTACGAAGGTTTAGCAAAGGCACTCCAAAAGCTAGTCGAAGATGATGGCCTCAGAGCAAATTACAGTAGCAATAGCTTTGATATCATTTCCGAAAATTATACCTACGAAGCCTTCCAGAAAAACTATCAAAAGTTAATTGAATCTCTCCTTAACAAGGAATTAACTCCACTCCTTTAGTGAGCATTTTGCCTAGCGCTACTAGGCAGAAATTAGGCTCGACTCTGGTTGTTAGATTTTTATATGTTAACGTAATCTTTTGGCGAAAATATAATTTTTTATTCCGGATAATTCTGCTAAATAGCTCCCAGTTAGCTCATTCTTTAATTAAACCTGTTATATGTTTTCTAGGGAAATCTTTGTTCTTCCCTTATTTATCCTCTTGTTTCCTTTTTCCCTTTTCACACAAAATATCTGGATTGAAGCTGAATGTGGTACTTGGACCCAACAATGGGAAAATACCTCAGATAGCCTACCCGAAAGCCTCGACGCAGTACAAGCACTCGGCCCAGATTTTATCAACAATCCTACCTCAGACGGCAATCGAATATTACGATACGAAATTGACGCTCCTGAAGACGGCAATTATTTTGCCTTCGCCAGAGTTAAAGCAATTGATCCCGCCTCCAATTCACTTTGGATGAGGGTCAATGGTGGAGCTTGGGTCCCGTGGGAGGATATCAAATTATCCCCGATGGATCAGCCAACTCCCAATGCACCTCTGCCAGTAATCCCTGGCGGTCAAGGCTATGGCATCCATACCCCGGCAGGACGAGGTGGGCAGATCATCAAAGTGACCAATCTCAACGATGGGGGACCAGGTTCATTGCGCGCTTGTGTACAAGCCAGTGGCCCTAGAGTCTGTGTATTTGAGGTTAGTGGCTTTATCAATCTCAACTCTCCTCTCAGCATCAAAAACCCTTATCTCACGATTGCAGGTCAAACAGCCCCGGCTCCTGGTATCTTATTGGGCAAAGGTCATGGGATCCAAGTTTGGACAAATGATGTGCTGATCCAACACATTGGGGTTAGGCCTGGAGATGGTCCAGGTACGGATTATCGTAATCGTGATGGCTTGCAAATCAATGGAACTGCCGGTCGGGTAGGTAATGTGGTAATCGACCATGTCAGTTTAGCCTGGGGGATGGATGAAAATCTAGACCTTTGGGGCCTCATTGGCGATGTTACCATCAATAATTGCATCATCGCCCAAGCGATGCGCGATCCCTTTGAAATAGATGGCCAGCCAAGTTATGGTAACTTGATTGGCCCCTATGATAACCAAACTAGGGTAGCGATTATGGGCTCTTATTATGCGGGCAATCGTGATCGTCAGCCACTAAGTCGCTCTCCGGAATTGATTTTTGCCAATAATATGCTCTATGATCGAGTATTGCGCTTTGTGTATCTCAGCAATCGTAATGCTTTTGGGTCGGGTGGTTTTCCGACCAATAGTACTGTTGTTGGTAATGCCTTTATCGAAGGCCCCGACATGTCCTACAATCTGCCGCATGAACGTCCGGTAACTTTTGATAAAAATGGTCAATTGACCAGTAGTAAGCTCTACATGGACGCCAATTGGTGGTCCGAAGTTAGCTATAGCAATCAGTGGAACTACGTCAAGGATGCTAATAGTGCCATCCAAAGTTCTACTCCTGCGGCATGGATCAATGGCTTCCAATACGAAACGGACCATCAAAAAGTGATGAATTATGTCAAAAGCCAAGCAGGTGCGCGTCCCCTCGACCGCAACTATTTGGATCAGGCTCTTTTTGACCATTTAGAAAATGAAACCAAGGCCGTCGTAACCTGCGTTACCGGTTGTCAGCAAAGTGCCGGTGGTTGGCCCGTTTTAGCCTCTCAATATCGGACCCTTGATCTACCCGACAACCCTAGTGGCGATGATGATGGAGATGGTTACACCAATCTGGAAGAATGGCTTCATGCGTTCGCCAGAGGCGTAGAAACCGGAAAAGGTAGCTATATCTGGGATCAGGTAAGAGACGCCAATCACAACAATAGCCCTGTCAGTTTTAGCCTCAATGCCGGTAATAACGTAATCGAGATTGCTGTACGTGAACAGGGGCTGGGGATCGATAAATTTTATTTTAGCAAACTCGCAGATATACCCGCTAATGTTGGGCTTACAGGTTTTGCTTGTGATACTATCATCAACAATGGGCAATCTTGCTACCTCCCTAACGACTGGCTCAATGGCGATATCGGCTCAGTAGGCTTTAGCGGTAGTGCTTGTTATGATTCCGTTTCTGGAGTATTTAGCTTCTCTGCCTCTGGTGCCGATATCTGGGGTACGGAAGATGCCTTTCAATACGCTTTCAAACCTATGGTCAATGGGGCTGATCTACAGATCCAAACTCGTGTCACTAGTTTAGATAGTACGGATGCTTGGGCCAAAGCAGGAGTGATGATCCGGACAGGGATTGATCCCGATGCCGCCAATGTAATGCTTTATACCTCCGCTGAGGGGCGTTGGTCCTTTCAACGAAGAACCCAAAATGGCGGTAGCACGATCAGTACCAAAAGTGGTCCCGGAGCTATCAGCTTACCTTATTGGGTTCGATTGGTCAAATCGGGCAATAAGGTGTATGGAGAAGTCTCGTCGGATGGGCAAAGCTGGACCAAAGTAGAAGAGACTACCCTCAACTTTGGCCCCAATTATTACGCTGGACTGGCGGTTACGAGTCATGCCAATCAGACCTTGACTTATGCTACCTTTGATAATGTCAGCATGGGCCTGCCTGGTAACGAACAGACCTTCCCTGTAGAACTGCTAGCATTTGATGCTGTAGCAGAACCGATTCAAGGGAGGGTGCGGATCAATTGGAGTACTGCTCAAGAAGAAAATAATAACTTCTTCACGATCGAACGTTCGGTCGATGGTACAGCCTTTGTTCCCATCGGAAGACTCAATTCGCAAGGCAGTGGCACAGTCAAAAGAGACTATCTCTGGTATGATGAACAACCGCTGCAAGGAGCTGCCTATTACCGCCTCAAGCAGACAGACTTAGATGGTACTTTTCAGACCTTTTCACCTGTATTGCTCACCTTCGAAACGGTTGATGAACTCAAGGCTCGCTTTTATCCCAATCCTGTGGGACAATCAGAACAATTGACCGCTGATGTTTGGACTGAGGGAACGGAGCGATTGTTATTTCAGGTTTATAATCAGGTAGGACAGCTTGTCAAGGTAGTAGAAAAACACAACGTACTAGCTGGATGGCAGGTCTATAAACTGGATGTAGAAGGGCTTGGTCCCGGATTATATATGATCAAACTTAGCCATTCGGCTAATCGAAATAGTCGCTTTGCGACCCATCAACTATTGATCCAATAGGGGGGATCAATCCGTAATCAATTGTTTGCCTTTGTTGACGACCATCGAGATCAGACCGCTGGTCTGCAAGGCTAAGACTTTATTATTTGTAGCTCGGTTAATACTGATGCGAGGGAGCGCTTCTAGATAGGCTTTATGTCCGGGAAAAATATTGCCAATACGAGTGGTAGTGGCAGTTTTAAATCCGGCAGACTTGACCGATTGAAACTCACGAATAGAAGCCTCTGTTCGCTTTCCAAAAGGGTAGGCAAAATGGTCTACCCTTTTTTGTATATAAGCTTCGATTTGCGCTTTGGAACCCGCTACTTCCTCTTCCAAGAGGGCTTGACTAATCTGGGAAAGTGGTAAGTGATTTTGGGTATGAGCCCCAATACTTACTAGCGGATCTTGGCTCAGCTCGATGATTTCATCCCAAGTCATGGCCATAGAATTTGCGTTTTCTAGCAATTGGGGGTAGCGTTCCTCGAAGAGGGTATGTAATAATCCCAACTGACTTTCTTGGGTCTTTTCTTGTAGGATCAGCCTTCTCAATTGCGCAAAAGCGGCTTCTTTTTCGGGCGTACTAGCTGCGCTGAACGCATAGCCTTGACCTTGCCATCGAAATTTTAACTCACTACTATTCAACAAAAATTCTTCTAGCATATACCACCATAAAATCGCCGTTTGATCGGGAAAATTGGTGGAAATATAAACGGCAAAAGGGACCTCATACTTTTGGAAGATCGGATAAGCGTATTGATAGACATCTTGATAGCCATCATCAAAGGTAAAAGAGACAAACTTGTCTGGAAACACGCCTTGATCTAGGCATCGAGCTACTTGATCCAAAGAATAAAACTGATAGTTACGCTCTGCAAAAAATTGAATCACAGCCTCTAAATGTGCTGGACTCACTTCTAGGCTCTCGTGATTATGTATCCTAGCAGAATTGCTGTCTGGAATGACTCTGTGAAAAGTCAAAATATGGCCTTGGCCACCAAAAAATGGCTTTACTAAATGAGGAATCCCGCTTGCGCCTAATATGGGCGCGAATCGAGTGATGATCTTTTTCTTGCGATGGTTGTTCAAGGCCTTAATATTAGCTATCAGAGGTTCCCTAAAAATAGTGGATTAGGCCTAATCAATTTTCAAAACTTTGGGGAACAAACGCAATCGGATGCTTATTGGTAAATAATGCTGATTTCGTGGGGATTAGTGGTTTGGTGATTGGAAAAAACGATACAGGGAAAGATTATGACCACTTGGGAGTGAATAATGCGGCTTAAGTAGTAATGGGTTTTATTCCTGCCGTTTGTTTGAGATTTTGAAGCCGTTAATAAGATTTTTTTCTCTTCTCGAACAACACAGGAAGAGGTATTGGGGAATAAGAATAAATGAATTTTGAAAAAGGAAAGACACATTTTAGTGACTGGAGGTGCCGGCTTTATAGGTAGCCATGTCGTAGATACACTACTCAATCAAGGATTTAAGGTAAGCGCACTAGACAACTTTGAACCCTATTATGACGAATCTATCAAGCGTCATAATATTCAAAAGCACTTATCCAATCCCGGATTTACCTTGGTCGAAGCCGACATCAGAAATCGTCAAAGCCTAGAGGCAAAATTGGAGGATGAGTATGAAGCCATCATTCATTTAGCCGCTCAAGCAGGCGTTAGGCCTTCTATCAAAGCGCCGGTGGTCTGCCAAGAGATCAATGTCAATGGTACACAAAATATGCTGGAGTTTGCCCGTTCTAGAGGCATCAAGCAGTTTGTGTTTGCTTCTTCTAGTAGCGTTTATGGGATCAATCCAAGAGTCCCTTGGGCCGAAAATGACTACGTTTTGCAGCCTATCAGTCCCTATGCCAGTTCAAAAGTTTGCGGCGAATTGATGGGGCACGTCTATACTCATCTTTATGGTATCCGCTTTTTGGCGCTTCGCTTTTTTACGGTTTATGGCCCTCGCCAACGGCCGGATTTAGCGATCCATAAGTTTGCCAAAAAAATGCTGCAGGGAGAAGAAATCCCAGTGTATGGCGATGGTAGTACTCGGCGAGATTATACCTTTGTAGCTGATACCGTCAAAGGGATCGTGGCTGCTTTGGATTATCGAGACAGCATGTACGAAATCATCAATTTAGGCAATCACAAAACCGTTAGCCTAGCAGAGATGATCGAAACCCTAGAAAAAGTACTAGGGGTCAAAGCCAATATCAATCGTTTGCCCGAACAAGCAGGCGATGTGCCGCAGACCTATGCTGATATTACTAAGGCGCAGCAGTTGCTCAACTATCAACCGCAGACGAGCTTTGAGGAAGGGATTCAAGCGTTTTATGCCTGGATTCAAGCCAGAACTGCTGCGGGAGTTTTTTAAGTACTTAGACAAAAGTACTAAGTATTAAGACCGAAAAAATAGGGTCATGCGGTTCATTTATGCCTTTTTCTACTGCTGCGCAGAACGCTCATTCGGTCTGGCATGCATGCCAGACCTACAAGCAGATGGGTAGGGGCATGCATATGTGCCGTCCCACAGAGATAAGCGTTCCGCGCAGCGGTAAACCCTCACAAAAACGCCCTACTCCTCGCCGAGTCTGCTATCGAAATAGGTAAATATTTTTTCGAGCAAGTGCAGATTATCCATGCCCCTTACGTGATGCTCATAAATGAGGTAAGGGTAGAAATCGATCTGCACATTTTGGGCTACCGCTTCACGTAAAAGGCGATAGCTATGTTGAGGTACTACAACATTGTCCTGTAAGCCATGGATGAGCAGTAGGTCGCCCTGCAATTGCTTGACGTACTGGATGAGGTTGGCTTGATCAAAACCCTCTGGATTGCTTTGTGGCGTATCCATATAGCGTTCGGTGTACATGATCTCATACATGCGCCAATCTACTACAGGCCCTCCAGCCACACCTACCTGAAATGTGCCTGGTTGTCGTAACATCAGACTAGTCGTCATAAAACCACCATATGACCAGCCAAGTACGCCCATCCGCTCGGTATCTACCCATGGCTTTTGCTTTAGATATTCTACACCAACCAATTGGTCCTGCATCTCTAAGGTGCCCAATTTACGGTGAACGGCTTGTTCAAAAGCAAGCCCACGGTGGGCAGAGCCTCGATTGTCCAAGGTAAAGACAATGTATCCTTGGCTCGCAAAATAGTTCATCAACATGATCCAACGACCCATGGAGCCGCCCATCCAAGTATTGGTGACTAATTGAGCGTGCGGACCCCCATATACGTAAGTCAAAACTGGGTACTTTTGGGTGCTATCAAAGCCAGCGGGCAAGATCATGCGGCAGTATAGATCGGTTCCATCATTGGCTTTAAGGGAAAAGAGGTTGGTCTTGCCAAGCTGATAATCCTCTAGTGGATTGCCGGCGGTTAATAAAGTACGTTCGATTTCCCCCTTCTTGGTGCTGATAATTTGGGCCTCATATGGTACCTCAAGACTGGAATATTGATCTAATATATATTTGCCATCAGCACTAAGGCTAGCGCGGTGGGTACCGGCTTGAGGACTGAGCCGCTTCATAGATTTTTTGTTGAGATCGACGGCATAGATATGGCGGTCCAGGGGACTCTCCTTGGTGGCTTGGATATAGACATATTTGCCTTTTTCATCGAAGCCAAGGATATCGTTTACCTTCCAATTGCCATTGGTGATGGCACCCAAAGATTTGCCTGATATATCGTAGTGATAAAGATGATCAAAGCCACTACGCTCGCTATACCAGAGAAATTCTTCAGGATTGTTGGGCAAAAAAATAGGCCCATGCTCTGGCTCGACATATTTGGTTTGGCGTTCGTCAAAAAGTTTGCGGTTCAGGCGACCATTGACGGCGCTATAACGCTGTAGCTCCATATAATTTTGATCGCGATTGACCACGGCTACGTAGATATACTGGCCGTCAGGACTCCAAGTAACATTGGTCAAATACTGATCTAAAGGTCCTGAGATCGCCAGATAGATGATTTCCTGCGTACTGATATCGTACACACCTATGCTTGCCTGATGACTGCTATCTCCGGCCATGGGATACTTTTGGGGCTCATGCAAGGCAGGGACTGCGATCTGATTGACAAAAGGATAATCCTTGACCGGGCTATGATCGACTTTATAAAAGGCTAAGCGTTGCCCATCGGGAGACCAAAACATACCCTTACGAATCCCAAACTCAAAGCGATGAGCCGCTTCGCCATAGGTGAGTTCATAATTGCCATCATCGGTGAGTTGTCGCAGCCCAATGGAGTCGTTGAGGTTGACATAAAGATTGTGCTGTTTGACTTGAGCATAAATGCCTTTGGGACCCCATTCTACTAATTCGGCTTCAGGGTCAATGTCCGTGATTTTTTCGAGTAGGTCTTTGTCCAAATGGTAATAGAGGAGCCGGTTTTCGTGTACAAAGGAAAAGGTATTGTCATCCACCCAAGTGATCCTAGGAAAACGCTTAAGTTCAGCTCCTAATTTGTTTTTGAGGACATTCAGCGGCAGCAAGACAGTTTCATTGCCTTTGAGATCAATCTGTTTTAAGTTTTGATTGGTGATATCAATTTGAGTATAAACTGACTCACTTCCCTTCCACTGCAACTGAGGAATGCGATCGGGAAAATGAGCCGGATTGATGATATCACTGATTTCTAGGCTTTGACTTTGAGCATGAAGCTGCTCCGCCGGTAATCCAAAAGAAACAAGTAAGACTAAAATAAAAAAACGGTATCCCATAATGCTTTATTTGTCAGGATTACTAGTTATAGCTTGTCTAGGAGATTTCCAAGGTCAGACTCAAATTACTGCACATGGATAAAATGCTAATGTAGAGGCAAAAAAGTGAGTGCCGGATAAAAATTGGCATAGTTTTGACAGTAAGTAAACTAAGGAAGTTTGGAAAACGTTCTTAGAGAGGATATGTAATATTCTCCTCCATTTCCGATAGTATCTCGGAGAATTTCATTCCAAATTAAAGCTCCATCAGGGCAGTAAATGAAAAACCTCACTGTATATAATGCAGTGAGGTTTTGCTTTTATTCAAATCTTCCTTCCTCTAAGATATCCGTCCCAAGGAAGCTAGTATCGGGAAAAGTGTACCACTCTCGAATTTTGGGAATTCTCATTTGGCCTACCATGGTTTCCTCCTTGAGCACGATATATTCGCCTTTAGGGCTATCCTCGTCTCGATAAAAACGATAGCCAATCATGGCGTAGGTGTCCGGTAATATGTAAAATTGATAGATTTCGTCCCCCACTTCTGGTTCATAGCGCACGGTCAAGACCAGCACCTCCTGTCCCATGTATTGCTCTTTTCCCACTTTTTCGTCTAGGATAGTGCCGGGATCGGTAAGTTTCATAGGCAAGCCGTTAAGATAAGTCAAATAATTGCGAAACATCAAGGTCCGCTCACAATCAAAACGATATTTTTTGACACTATCCTCTGGTAGTTCTGTCTGTCCGTTGAGGGAGAAGTAACAACTGTCTTTAAGCATAGCTCGCATACTCTTGGCCGAAGCTCGAGTAGCTTGCATTTCAAATTTCTCTCCCGGTATATCTATCCACGCTTCTCGAAGATTACTACTCCCCTTAGGGCTTTCAGATCGGATCTTTAGGTATATGGGGCCGCTGGCCCATTGGGCTTGAGGATCATGATATTGGATGCACTTAGCGAGGACTTCTGCGGCGCTAGGAGTACTACCAAAGAGACTAAATAGACTGGCAAAAAGTAAAGTGAAGCTCATGATTTATTGTTTTGTGGGATAGTGTGGAAAGTACACATTGGTTAGTATGAAGTAGTAAGTATGGAGTAGTTAGTATAGAGAAAAAGGGTCTCCCTGAACCATATAGTCCAATTTTTCTAGGTCTTAATACTGAATACTATTGTCTCAGTACTTAATACTAACTACTTAATACTCAATACTAAACCGGATCACTAGGCGCTTTGCCATCTTGCCGGCGACGGCGATCAAGTTCGAGCGTGGCCACCACCTGACCATGGTCAGACTCCCAAGCGGGCAAATCATCATCACTTTGGGTTTCGTCAACCAAATGATCATTGTAAACCTTTACGTAACCAATGCGGCCAATATGATTGGGGTTTTCTTCGACTAGTTCTTGACTTACTAGTATGTGATCTAAGGCCTCATGATGGCCGTTATGGATATGAGTAAAATAATAATCCTCAAAACTACGCCTTGCTTGGATATCTTTGGCTTGATAGAGGAGTACATCCCAAATTTCTTTTTTGACATCCATGGGGTATTTGCGATGTGGCGGCTCTCCGGAGAGGAGACGAGTCGTTACGGCTAAGCCTGAGTCATTTACATCTCCTAAAAGGATCAATGGATGGTCATTTTTTTTGAGGTCTTCAAGCAGTAAGCCTCTTAAAGCAGTTGCCTCCATAGCTCTGCGAATCAAGGAACGAGTTTGTGCCTTGGCTAAAGCAAAATGATCGCTACGAGCCTCTCCCTCATAAAAATCGGGGCGTTTGCTCTTGAGATGAACCACATATACGATCACTTTATGTCCGAGGGGTAGTTCTACCAAGGCTCTCAGGACTGGGCGTGAAAAGCGTTTGATAGGGATTGCTGTACCTTCTATATCTACCCCTGCGGGGAACGCTTCTATCACTGAATATTCCAAAATAGGGAAGTTGGTCGCGAGCCCCACTCGGGGTAGAAGATCCTCATTGGGATCGGCCACGACTAGATTAGCTTGCTTGAGGCGATTGGAGTGATACAGGGCTTCCTGCATGGCCTTGGGGTGAAAGACTTCTTGCAGACCCACTAAATCAGTGCCCATGCGGTCCAACTGTTCTCCGATCCAGCGGCATTTTTTTTGATAAGTCTTCTGGCTGTATTTACGGCGGTAGTAGCTCACCTCTGGCAATACCAAATTGTAAGTATTGAAGTTGCCTACCTTGACAATCTTAGGTTTCATGGCCTCTAAAATACTATATCTGAACTTATGAGGGAGAAGTATTTTGAAATTGGGGTAGGGCAGGACTGCTGCGCAGAACGCTTAATCTGTGTGGCGTGCATGCCACACCTATGAGCAGACTAGTAGGGGTGCGCATGTATGCCGCCCCAAGGAATGAACGTTCCGCGCAGCGGTAAGCAAAACCGTTATCCTCTCAAATCTGGTTCTCGGTCAAGTTGAGGTACGGCTCGAGAAAGCTTTGTACTTCCTCTGCCAACAAACCGACATATACTTCTAAGCCTCCCTCCCGCATGATTTCGATCCCTTTGCCTTGATTTCTTGGATCGGGGTCGAGTATCGCGATGTGCACTGCTTTGGGTTTGCGCGGGACCATGCTTCTCGCGCAGGAAGGGGTACGTCCATGAAAGGAACAAGGCTCCAGCGTTACAAATATCTCACAATCAGATAGATTACCCTCTATTTGGGCCAAAGCACTGGCTTCAGCATGTGGCTGTCCCGGTGGTAAGGTATAACCTTTGGCCACGATCTTTTCATCTCGCACGATGATACAGCCTACGGGGGGATTGGGGAGACAGTGAGGCAAGGCTTGTTTGCTCTCAGCCAGGGCTGCCTGCATGAAAAAGCGTTGTTTTGCGGCGTCTAAGGTCATAAAAGTGCGAGTAAAAATAGGGTACTATTGTCTGCATCTAAGTGCTAATTTATAAACATACGGAAAAGAATAAAGGTTCGATGAGGCTGGCCAAATTTTCCTGCTTTTTTGTAAGGTGTTGAACATTTTAGTATGTAAATATTTCATCGTGATCAACTCAGAACCCAAAATTGACCGTCTATCCTGTTTATGCATATTTACCAAATTTCGTAATTATTTTTCACGTGAATCTTACTGGACTTTATCGACTGGTTAATACAGTACTTACACATGAGGCCGACACCAATTAAGCAGAAACCTCTGCTGCTCGTTCTTCTTTTTATTGCTCTTTCTGCTTTTACCCCTTTATTCTTACCTCCGCCTGGACTGACGAGTCCAGAGGCGATAGGACCATTTCTCAACAATACCCTACCTGACCGGACCCCTGGAAACGGAGGAGCGGTGACTTGGGGGATCTCACCGGTTTATCCCAACTTGTTTTTTGATGATCCCCTAGTGATCGTACCTGATGAGCGCGCCAACAAGATTTTTGTAGGTTCTCGGGATGGGGTATTAGAAGTATTTGACGACGACCCCAATGTCGCTAGCAAACAAACGGTGATAGATCTACGCAATCAAGTGGCTGAGGTCTGGGACGCTGGTTTTCTGGGGATGGTGCTCCACCCTGACTTTGGGTTGGCGGGTTCCCCGAACGCTAATTATGTGTATCTATACTATACTGCTAAGGGAGCAAATGGCCAAAATGGTCCTTTTGCTTGTTCTAGTGGGTGTTTTACCTGTTTTAATAATCCAAATTGGTATGGAAGCTATTTGCGGCTTTCGCGCTTTACCGTCGATCCCAATAATTATACGATCAATCCCAATACTGAACTGCGGATGATCAATATTCGTCAGTACAATGGCACCCACCGCGGTGGCGGGATGGTATTTGGCGATGATGGTTTTTTGTATCTCACCATCGGAGACCAAGCTCGTAATACGGGCGCCCTCAACATCGTCAATAACTTTGAAGGTGGAGTCATCCGTATTGATGTTGATCAGCAGGGGGGTAATGTTAGCCACGCCCCGCGGCGTAAAATGGGGGTTGAAACGGGACTTTCTGATGAGTTTACGGGAGTAGGCTACTACGTTCCTGATAGCAATCCTTGGCAAGCTGCTGATAATAGTATGTTTGAAGAGTTCTATACCGTCGGCCATCGTAGCCCGCACAGAATGACCAAGGACCGCGGTACGGGAGATATTTTTATCGGTGAAGTAGGCGGCGGGCAAAGAGAAGAAATTAATGTAGTAGAAAGCGGTCGCAATTATGGCTGGCCCATTTTCGAAGGCAATCTCGGCCCCACCAACCGCTGTGGCTCCGGTACAACGATCAATTTTGGTACTTATAAAGCCCCATTGACTGACTTCCTCCGCAGTGAAGCCAATGCGCTCATTGGAGGCTATGTATATCGAGGTTCACTTTACCCCAATATTACAGGCCAGTATATCTGTGGTGGCTATTCCCAAAACCGGATTTTTAGTGTAGATCCGCTTACTGGCAACAAAACCGTATTGACCAGCTTCACCCCTGGGCGTTTGATCACCTTTGGCGAAGACAATAATGGGGAGATCTTGATGGGGCGCCAAAATGGCAATACCAATCTCTACACCCTTAATGGTACAGGCATCGGGGCACCAGCACCGACTCAGCTCTCTCAGCTCGGCGCCTTTGCTGATTTAGCCACCTTAACGCCTCAGCCAGGGGTATTGCCTTATGATATGATCGAAGACTTTTGGTCCGATGGAGCAGAGAAAGACCGCTGGATCGCGATCCCCAATGATGGTACACATGATACCCCTGACGAGCAAATTCAGTTTTCAGAAAACGGCAACTGGACGTTCCCCAAAGGGACTGTCCTCATCAAACACTTCGAACTCTTCGGGAAGCGTCTTGAAACTCGTTTTGAGGTTCATGGCATAGACGGAACTTATTACTATCTCACTTACAAATGGAACGATCAAGGCACTGATGCGACCCTGCTTACAGCTGGGCTCGATGAAACCGTAACCGTCGGAAACCAAAGTCAAGTTTGGCATTATCCTAGTACCAGTGAATGCCTCAATTGCCACAACTCAGCTAGTGGATTTGTATTAGGGGCCAGAACGCGCTATCTCAACCGAGAGATCGTTTATCCACAAACGGGCCTAAGCGCCAACCAATTGGTTAGCCTAAGCCATATCGGTATTCTGGATCAGGCAATCACGGATACTGATGTTGGCAGTTTTATCACCAGCGTGGCCAAGGATGATCCTAATGCTAGTCTGGAGCTTAGGGCTAGGTCTTATCTCGATCTCAACTGTGCTTATTGCCACCAGCCGGGTACTGGTAATCGTGCCGTTTTTGATGCACGCTTAACGACTGATTTATCAAATCAGGCCCTAATAAATGGTTCTGTGATTGAAGCCTTGGGTCTCAGCAATGCGAGGGTAATTGTGCCACAAGATATAGCCCAATCAGTCGCCCACTATCGCATGAATTCTTTGCTGAGTGGTATTGCCATGCCTCCATTGGCCAAAAATAAGGTAGACGCTGAGGGAGTCCAATTGATCGAAGATTGGATCAATAGCTTGACGCCTGATACTACTCAAAACCTTATAGCGGTCGGAGATGCAGTAGCGCAAGCGGGAGGCTGTTATCAACTTACTTTAGATCAGCCAAACGAGGGTGGGGCTGTATGGTATCCACAGCTCATCAATATGAACGAGGACGCTACCATCACCTTCAATATTGGCTTGGGGGCTAATGATGCCGGTGCCGATGGAGCCACTTTTATGTTCCAGAGCCAAGGCCTAGATGCGATTGGCAGTCAAGGTGGTGGCTTAGCAGCCGCGGGAGTGACTCCCTCTTTAGGTATTTCTTTTGATACTTATGGCCAGGCCAACGATCAGATTTCAATCTGGCAAAATGGCGTTCTCACTACTGCCCTTGCGGGTCCTGTATGTGCCTTGGCTTCTTGCTCCAATATCGAGGACGGATCTTCGCATGCCGTTGAAATACAGTGGAATGCAACGCTGCAACGCCTGCAAGTTTACTTTGGTGGTTCCCTACGGGCAACTTATACCGACAATGTGGTACAAAATATCTTTGGTGGCGATCCTTGGGTCTATGTTGGAGCTACGGCTGCTACGGGAGGTCTGAGCAATGCACATGAAATCTGTAATTTTGATTTGGATGCTACCTTCCCGCCAGCACAGGTCAATCCTGGGGGCTCAGGAATTACGGGTAATTACTTCGACAACAATAATTTCACCAACCCAGCTTTTAGTCGGGTTGACCCCTTTATTGATTTTAACTGGGGTACCGGATCACCAGATCCTAGCATGGGGCCAGACGACTTTTCCATTCGTTGGGAAGGGGGGATAGTGGCTCCTTATACAGGAAGCTTTACCTTTTATACTATTACCGACGATGGCGTACGCCTTTGGGTAGATGGTCAACAACTGATCGACAAATGGATCCCACAAGCACCTAAAGAGTGGTCGGGTACCATCAATTTGGTCGCAGGTCAATTGGTACCCATCAAAATGGAATACTACGAACGTGGCGGTGGTGCTGTCGCTCAATTGGAGTGGGAAGGCCCCTTTACTCCTCGCCAGTTTGTGCAACCGACCTTCTTGTTTCCGCAAGGGGCGATTTATTCTCCCTTGCCTCCAGTCGCGAGCTTTACGGTCAGCCCTGACAATGGTATCGCACCACTACCTGTGATTTTTGATGCGGTAGCATCCAATGATCCTGATGGCAGTATTGATACCTATGAATGGGACTATGGGGACGGTAATACCGGTACGGGCATGACTCAGACCCATACTTATACTTCGGCAGGGAGCTATAATGCTCGACTGATAGTTACGGATGAAGGCGGCAAGACCGATACCGCTTTCCAAACGGTGCAAGTTGATGCGCCAAATGCTCCACCAGTTGCTAGTTTCACGGCTTCGCTGAACGCTGGGCCTGCTCCGTTGCTTGTTAGTTTAGATGCTAGTGCTTCTACCGATGATGATCAAATTACTGCCTATACTTGGGATTTTGGCGATGGTAATAATGGTACTGGAGTAAACACCAGTCATACCTTTACTACTCCTGGTACTTACACTGTGCAATTGATCGTCAGTGATCAAGAAGGATTATCTGACACTGCTACCAGCACGGTAGAGGTTCAGCTAGGTGATTGTTTCACTTTTGCTAATGGAGAGGTAACGATAGAAGCCGAAAACTTTACCGATAGTGCCCCAGGTTCTGGGGGTGCCAGTGCTTCTTTCTGGGAAAGCTTCAATGATCCCAATGCCAGTAGTGGCCTCGGTATGCGAGCCTCTCCTAATACAGGCGCTTGGACAGGTCTCAACCTCAATGGGCCTCGTTTGGATTATGATATTTACTTCGATCTGCCTGGCACTTATTACGTCTATGTCAGAGCGGCGGCTCCTTCGGGAACGGACGACTCCTTCCACGCTGGTCTCAACGGTAATGGTGTAACCAACCAAACCGGTATTGGTATGGGCAATAATGGTCCTTGGGATTGGGAGTCAACGGCCAATAATTCTCAACGCGTTACCATTGACGTACCCAGTACGGGTAAGCATACTTTCAATATTTGGATGCGTGAGGACGGAACTGAGATTGACAAAATCGTCATCAAAGCGGCGGACTCGGCGCCTACGGGCCAAGGCCCAGCCGAAAGCAGTCGTGGCGGCTGTGGTAATGGTCCTGGCAATCAGGCACCAATCGCTAACTTTACGACTAGCACAAGCTCTGGCTTTGCTCCCCTGCCCGTAAACTTTGATGCCAGTACTTCCACCGACAATGAAGGCCCAATCGCCAGCTATGCTTGGGACTTTGGTGATGGCAATACTGCCACGGGCGTAAATGCTAGCAATACCTTTGCTACAGCGGGTATCTACACAGTGAGCCTTACGGTAAGCGATGCTGATGGTTTGACCGATACCTACGATGCGCAAATTCAAGTAAGCAATGATCCGGGTAACGGGGACATTTGCTTTGATGAAGCGGGCGGACAGGTAGTGATCGAAGCCGAAAACTACTCAGCCCTAGGAGCGGGTACAGGCAATGCCGCCGGCGTAGCTTGGGTCAATATCACTGATCCTGCTGCTAGTAATGGCGCAGCCGTGAGGGCAGAGCCAAACACAGGGACTTGGACCGGGCTAAGCCTCAACGGTCCTCGTCTAGATTATAGCATTAACTTTAATAGCGCAGGAACTTATAAAGTCTTTGTCCGCACTAACTCGCCCAATGCTAATGATGACTCCTACCATGTAGGACTCAACGGTATAGGGGTTACCAACCTCTCTGGATTCGGTATGGGAGGAGTAGGACCTTGGTTCTGGGCTTCTAGCGCCAATAATAGTGAACAAGTTGTTATCAACGTACCATCTGCAGGTAAGCATACCCTCAGTGTATGGATGCGAGAAGATGGTGTTGCCTTAGATAAGTTAGTGATCACCAAGCTAGCGGCACCTAGTGCGACTGGCCCCGTCGAAAGCAGCCAGATTGCTTGTGGTGGCGCGGCTAATCTCGCTCCGATCGCGAGTTTCGTTGCTACTCCTAGTAGCGGTACCGCGCCTTTGCCTGTATCCGTTGACGCTAGTGCGTCTTCCGATCCCGATGGTCCAATCGCCAGCTATGCTTGGGACTTCGGGGATGGTACCACAGCGACAGGGGTAAGCGCAAGCCATACTTACAACAATGCTGGAACTTTCAATATCGTCTTGACTGTAACTGATACTGCTGGTCTGAGTTCACAGGCTTCCAATACGATTTCGGTTAGCCCTTCTGGCAACGGTCCTTTGTGCTTCGAGGAGAGCAATGGTGAGCTAGTGATGGAAGCAGAAAATTTCTCAAGCATCGTAGCTGGTACGGGTAATGTGGCCAACCACACTTGGGAGACTTATTCTGATGCAACGGCTAGTAGTAGCGCCGCTGTACGTGCCACACCAAACACTGGTGGTGCGACAGGTCTCAATCTCAATGGCCCCCGTTTGGACTATGAGATTAGCTTTGCTACTGCAGGCACTTATCGAGTATTTGTACGCAGCGCGGGTCCTACCAATGCGGATGATTCTTATCATGCGGGACTAAATGGCGTATCCACTACCAACTTCTCCGGTTACGGTATGGGTAGTAATGGCCCATGGGCTTGGAAAGATGTCGCTAACGATAGCGATCCAGTTACTGTTGTTGTTCCTTCTGCTGGCCAGTACACCTTCAACCTTTGGATGCGGGAAGACGGGGTAGAGGTAGATAAGATCGTCTTGAGACTTATACCTACTACTTTCAGTGGCTTCGGACCCGCAGAAAGTCCGCGCAACCCATGCGGAGGCGCTGCCGCCTTAATGATTTCCCAAGGATTTGGGGTCGAAGGCTATGATCAAGACGCCAAAGTAAATTGGGGCAACTTCTACGAAGAGTTTGAAGATTACTATCAGCTCGAACGCTCCTTTGATGGTGAATTGTATGAGCTACTGGAAGATGAGGAAATCATCGTTGACCAAGCGCTCAATACCTATACCGACAAAAACATCTTAAATACAGACGCGGCAGTAGTGTACTATCGCCTCAAAATTGTAAATGCATATGGCCAAGTGCGAGCCGTCAGAGAAGCCCAGCTTGATCTACGCAAAGCCTTTACGAGTCTAAATCTGCAAGCATATCCGAATCCAGCGCATGCGAAGCTCAATCTTCAGTACGCCAATGCCGGCGAGGGAAGTATGAACCTGCGGGTCCTATCTTCTACTGGGCAGACAGTCTATGCGCGGGCGCTCGGTGTCGCAGAGCCCGAGGGTAGCATCAAGCTAGATGTCTCTAAATGGGCCGCTGGAATTTACTTCATTCAGCTGACCAACGATAGCGCTAGTCAAGTCGTTAGGGTAATGATATATTAATGATTAATGGGGAATTCTGGACGAGCGTGTCCAAATTCCCCAGCTTTATGTACCTTTGCGGTGCTAAAAATATAGATTTTGCACTATGAAAAGATTGTGGCTATTACTTGGGCTGATATTGGGAGCAAACGCATTGCTGTGGGCCCAAAACGAAACGCCCGGAATTAATGAGTTTATTTTTGTTGATGAAGAACCAAAACCTACTAATCTCTCGGAGGTGAGGCAGGCCATTGGCTATCCCGAAATGGCGATTCAGCAAAACCTTCAAGGTAATGTAGTTGTCAGGGTATTGGTGGACACTACGGGAGATTATCTAGATCACTCTGTGATTGCTTCGGCTCACCCTGTATTGGGCAAAGCCGTAGAGGATCGTATCGCTGAGCTCAAGTTTAGTCCCGCGATCCTCAAAAATAAACCCATCCGTTTTTGGGTCAATATTCCTTTTAACTTCCGACTCGTCAATGAAGAGGAAGAGCGCCTTAAAGCTTCAGTAGATTCATTAGGTAAACTGATCACGGCCAATCCCGAGGATTATGAACTTTATCACAAACGTGGGGTTGAGCAAAGTCAATTGGGTAATAATGATGAGGCCCTTGAAGACCTCAATAAGAGTCTCGCCCTCAACCCTCGCAAAAACAAAAAGAAAAAAGCGAAAAACACCTACGCTTATCTGGTTTACTCTCTCTACAGCCGCGCAGCAGTTTTGGTGGGTATGGAAAAGTATGATGATGCCATCGCCGATTATGCAGAAGCTTTTGCCCTGATGGCAGAGATGAAGTATCAAGACTCAGCCGTTGAAGCAATGAAGCCCCTCCTTTACTTAGAAAGAGGCTATACCTATCAGCTCAAAAATGAGTATGAGTTGGCGCGTAAAGACTACCGCTGGGTGCTTGACAATGACAGCCTGCAAAAATGTACCGTTTATACCCTGCTTTCAGATATGGGCCTAGAAGAAAATAACTATGAAGAGCTTGCTTGGGTGTATTCAGGCTTGATGGAATGTGATACAGCCAATACCTATTTGCCATACAGCCGTGGGTATTATCGCCTCAAAGCAGGTGAGTACGAAGGGGCGCTTAAAGATTTTGAGACCGCTATCAAACGCAACAATAATATGCTGATTCGCATCGCTGCTCATAACCATATGGCCCTGACACATATGGAAATGGGACAGACGATGGATGCGCAGGCTTCGCTTGATAAAGCCTTGTTGATCAACGCCCTAAATCCTCAATCTTACTATTTTAGAGCGATGCTCAAAGAAAAAGATGGGGACAGCGAAGGCGCATGCAAAGATTATCGCAACGCCATGGAGTTTGGCCTTTCTGGCGAGGACGCAGATAAATGCATTGAAAAGCTCAACGCCGGTTGCGGTGGTTGGGAAATAGACGAGTAATTACGCGAATACAAATATTGGGCTAGCAGCTAGGATGTGATTAGGCATACTAAGCGGCTAGCTCTTTTTCTTTTTATTGCTGCGCAGAACGCTCATTCGGTCTGGCATACACACGCGCCCCTACCCATCTGCTTATAGGTCTGGCATGCATGCCAGACCATAGAGATGAGCGTTCTGCGAAGCTGGAAAAACAATCTACTTCTTTACCTGCTTGACGTTGTACTTCGGACTAGCATATAGAAACCCAAATGCCTCACTGTCTTCCTTTTGCATATGCTTGTGGTGCTTTTTGTGAGCCCTGATTAGGCGATTGATGTACGGGCTTTGGAAGCGATATTTGACCTTGATACGGCGATGGATGATGATGTCATGGAAGACAAAATATAAAATGCCATAAAGTGTAATCCCAATCCCAATCCAAAAGGGCCAGCTATAATCAGCAGCACCAGTCAAAATGCCAGCGGCGGCACCCACTGCATACAAAATTGATACGAGATCATTCCACTCCCACCAACTGGGTTGAGGTTCGTGATGGGTTCTATGCAGAAACCAAAGAGGGCCATGGAGAAGGTATTTATGCATAAACCAAGCCCAGGCTTCCATCACTAGGATTGTAGCAATGACAATCCCACTGTTTACCAAAATGTTCATGTAGCTAGTAGATCAAAGGTTGATTGTAGGGTAAGCTTTCCTGTCAAAACAAACAGTATCGGCGTTTTGTTTAACAATCTGATCTAATTCGAGCAGAGACGCAAGTGCTATTTGCGAATAATTTTGCGAAGCATTTTTAAATCCTCCATACTCCGTTCTCCAGAGGCGTTCCAGCAGAGGGGGACCATACATATCCGGTTGCATTTGATTGATGGCACCGCCCACATTGCCTGCACCCGCATGATAGATATGCAATACCAAGAGCCTAAACCAAAGATCCTTTTCATTGGGAGGGAGCTCCCATCTCTGGACTATGTTGCGGGCTTGGGGAATACAACGTGTCCTAAGCAAGCTAGCAGCTGCCCAAGCGGCTTTGAAAAAGTCTGCTCTTTCGTCGAGGGTATCATTGACAATGAGTCCGTGTTCCCTCGCTACTGACTCCATCAATTGAAAGGAACCATAAGCACCAACTGGCGATAGGGCCAGCTGACCTGGGCTTTCAATCAAGAGGATAGCCTGTGCATACCAAGGATCTACGCCTGCTTTTTCAAAGGCTTGAATGCCTCGCGCTAGAGTCGGAATGACTCGGTCAAAATGATAATAATGAGACTTACCAAAAGTAATCATGAGCTGTTCGGTGCTGTCAAGTACATGCACTCTTTCGAGGCTGTCCTTGAAGCTAATTTGGCCTTCTTCTGATAACTCGTTCCATTGCTTCCAATTAATGCCACCTAATACTCGCCTGCTAGGCGTTGCGGTAATCAGAGCCGTATCATTGGGTAGTCGCATGATGGTACGCCAAAATCGCACTTGATTCATGGTGTCCCAGCGTTGCTGGTACAAACTAGGGTCTTCCAAAAGCGTGTAGCATACACCTGGACTGAAAACTCTTTGAGAAGTACGGGTAAAAGCGGATTTTGGAATATGATCGAGCTTGATGCCTTTGGGTAGGTAGGAACTCAGCTCCGCAAGGCTATCATTGTTAAAAACTGTAATGGAAATAGCGGCTTCTGCCAACAATTCGTCTAGCTGCTTGGTGTCAATTTGCTTAGTTGTGTTTTTTCGTTCGCTGGTCAATAATTGAATGGGTAGAAATATGACTAGCCATATCCCTACGATCCAAATCAATCTTTGGCCAAGACGAAGAATCATAAATGGTGGGTTTGTATAAAAAATCTACTTCTCATTGGGCAAATTTTATGCCTTCAATACCTGTTTGGGTATAATTGTTGCGGCAACGCGAAATATAGGTGGGCAAATGGTTATCAGCCGCTTAGCCCTTTATTTGCTCAGTTGGGGAGGATGTACATACTACTTAACAGAGGCTGTAAGAAAATCGCTCGATTCTGTTATTTTTGTCAGGAGAGAAAGGTAAATTGAATTAATGGGGGTCAAAAAAGACCATACGACTGAAGTTTTATATCCAGGCAAAAAAATTGCCGGAAAATATAGTCTGCAAGCAAGGCTAGGGCGCAGCAATATTGCTGATGTCTGGCTAGCCGAAAAGGATAAAAAAATCTGGGCCGTTAAGCTCTATTTATTACCACAATCTCTTTCGGAAGAGCGTTGGGAAGCGATGCAGGCCGTGCTAGATAACCTCCCGCAATTTCCTTCCCCCCTCTTACAAAGACCTGTGGAATATGGGATGATCGATGGCTTGCCTTATGTGATTTTGCCCTATTGCCAGTATGGCTCTGCTCAGCAATGGGCGGGCAAGTTGAGTGAAAGTGAGCTTGCGACTTTTATGTATCAAGGCGCCAAAGCGCTCAAGATGTTGCATGAAGCCCAACCTCCTATCTTGCATCGCAATCTGCACTTATTCAATTTTCTCATCGATCAAGATCTCAATTATGTTTTGAGCGACGTGGAGCTCTCAGGAGCCTTACGCAACATTTGTGAGGAAGAAGAAGAAGGCTTTATTCATAAGGCTTACCAAGCTCCGGAAACGTTTCAGGAAGGGACTTATGGACCAGAAGCAGATATATTTTCCTTTGGGATGTGTATGTTTCAGATGGCTACTGGTCGGACTGCTTTTGGGCCCCAGGGAGGACAACGTTTGTTACATTGGGTTCAGACGCCTAAGCTGCCAGATTATTTTTCAGATCGTTTCAATCAGATCATTCAGGTTTGCATTGGTCGAGTCCCTTCTGGTCGGCCTAGTGCGGATATTTTGGTCCGCCTCGCGGAACGCTACCTTGCGGATGAAGAATGGAAATCTATCCCCGGTTTCTCTTTTGGAGTAGGGCGTTCTGCGAAGAAGAAAAACCCGATACTCAGCCGGCTAAAGCCACGTAAAAGCAAACGAGAAAAAGCCAGACCTAAAACCAAAAAGGCGACAAAGCAAACGGTCAATCCTTATAGCGCCAATAAAAAGAGCTTTAATATCAGCGCCAAATGGCTGATCCCCGCCTCCATTGCCTTTGGTATAGGGATTACGCTATACTTTATCAATCCTCTCCTAAATATCAATAACAAGCCTGCGGTTGCGGAGCAAAATGAAGTTAGCTCTCAAGGACCCATATTTGCCCCGACTCCCTCTGCTGAACCTATCGAGCAGAAAGAAATAGTAGCAGTGCCCGATAGTAACTCTGCTTCCCAAGTAGGTTTAACCGCTCAAGCCGCTATTCCTGAGGAGGTAATCACTGATCCCCTGCCAGAGAAAGTGCCAGCAGTTGAGGCCAAAGAGGAGACGGTAAAGCCCCCAGCGCTAACACCTAGGCCTCCTAAGGCAGAAACTCAGCCCCAAGTTGCTGAAACCATTGTGGAGCCCAATCCAGAGCGGCCTAAGCCTGCCTCTTTTCGCATAAAATCCCGCGAATTGCGAGATTTAAAAGCCCTAATATCTTCGACTAATCAGCTAGAATCTCAGCTTTCTGATTTGGCTTTCAAAGGGGATAGTATCAGCAAAAATGATCAAGCTTATCTCCAACAGATAAATAGCGAGCTTAACCTGCTCAGTAAGCAAGTTGAGGGAAGAGTCGTCTTTGATCAAAATGGGTCAATTTTGGGCTGGAAAAAGGATTTAAACAACGCCATTTGGCTAAAACAGATGAATGCATCTGTACAACAACACAAAGGAAACCTTAAACGCATTCAAGAAAGTATTCGCTAATTTTGTCAAAGGACCTCCCTACACAACCCCTGGACCACCCTCGCTTATTTGCCAAGAAATACAAATTATCTCGCCAGCTCCCCTTCAAAGATAAAGTGGAACTTTGGCAGGGAGAATTTGAGGCTAAACCCTTTTGGGTTTATTATTTTCCGCTGTATTCGGAGGCGGCCATTCAAGCTTGGATTCGATGGCAAGAGAAATGGGAGCGTCTAAAATCAGCTCGCATAGCGAGATCTTTGGTTATCCCACATGAGGTACAGCGAGAAGCAAATCAAGGGGTGATCGTTTTTCCAGCACCTAAGGGGCCCTTTTTGGCGATTGAGGAAAGGGGATATACAGAATTAGAGTTGGCCTTGCTTTTGTTGGACATGAGCCAGGCTTTGATCTCGCTCAATTCTTTGCCTCGCTATCTTACGGTCAGCAACAGCCAGATTTATCGTCGCTCTGAGGACGGTTTTGCTTTTTATGGCTGGGGGCTTGAGGTCCTTTATGATGATCTGTTTAGCCCCCAGAAGTTTGCCTCTGCTGCCTATAAAGCACCTGAACAATTCCTAGATGAGGGGAGTGCGGGAACAGAAGCGAGTATTTTTGCTTTAGGGGTTAGTTTGTATCAGCTTGCAGCTGCTAAGCTGCCTTTTGGCTCGCAAGGAGGCCAAAATCTTGCTCAGCGGCAACTCTCTCTTCCAGAATTACCGCAATATTCGGCTCGTTTTAATCATATCCTACAGCTGATGCTGGCAAAAAAAGCAGATAGGAGGCCGAGTGCCGATACCCTCTATCGCTTGGCAAGCACTTTTATCAAGGAGCAAACTTGGAAATCAGTAGGCGGGCTTTCCTTTAACCCTAATCTTTCTGGTAGCCCTCTCGCTGATGCTGGTCCCAAGGATGCGACTGAGCGTTCTCCGCAGGAGAAAGCTCCTCAGCCTACCACCTCAAAAGCTCAAGCGGAACCTCAGACGACAAAAAAGCAAGTAGTGCCTTGGTTTACTTTGGTGGTGATTATGGTGATTTTGGGAGGGACTGGGTTTTGGTGGCAAAGTAGGGCGGTCGATGAGGCCGCAAATAAACAAATTGAAAAAAAGGCAACTCCCCATTTGGCGGAAATAAGCTCCCTGCTAGAAGCTCGAGACCGTTTCGAAAAGCTAATCGAAGAGATGGAAGCTAAGCCCAATCGGCCTCCTACCGAAATAACATTTTTGCGCTTGGCTCAGATGCAATTAAACAATCTAAATGCAGATTTAGCACAGAAATTACTCTTCAATCAAGGCGAAAGACCAACTTGGCAGACTAGTCCCAATCCTACTTGGTTGCAAGAGAGTCAAAAGCAATTAGATCGGAACATTCAAAATCTGGAGTATTTGCGATAGGATTGGGATGCCTGCTTTGCAGAACGCTTAGATAAGACCTGGCGTCTTGAAGAAACAATGCTTGAAATCAATGATGCTATCGAAAGCTCACGCTAGGACTTTTGGCAACAGTAAAATGAAAAGTAGAGCCCACATTAGGGGTGCTTTCAACCCAAATCTTTCCCTGATGCCGGTCGATGATTTTACGGCAAATGGGTAGTCCTAAACCGCTCCCTTCATAATCGACTTTGCTGTGTAAGCGTTTAAAAAGTAGAAAAATCTGCTCGTGATAGTCAGCTGCAATACCAATTCCGTTATCGCTAATACTAAAATGCCAATGATCTTCCTCTTCGAACCCGCTAATTACAATCTCAGGCGCTACTTCTTTTCTCCTAAACTTGATGGAGTTTGATATCAGGTTAAGAAAAACACGATATAAGCCTGTTTCATGGCCAAAAATTATCGAGGGCAGATTCAATACGATAAGGACACCATTGTTTTCTATGATGGTTTCTTCCAAATCCGATCTTAGCCTTCTAATCAAATTGGGGAGGGCGATTTCTTGATAATCCATCGATTCATTGCTCACCCTCGAGTAGTGCAAAAGGTCTTGCACCAACTGGTGCATGTGTTTGGAGGCATCAAGAATCAAGTCTAAAAATTGATTGGCCTCAGGTTTGAGTTCTTTGCGATAGCGAGAAGCCAGTATCTGAGTGAAGCCAATGATGGTCCTTAAGGGTTCCCGAAGATCGTGGGAAGCTATATAAGCGAATTTTTCTAATTCCGAATTAGATGAGATGTATTGTTTTAGTTTGCGGTTGGCGTCATCTAGTTCGGCTACTTTCATGTCTAGTGCTATTTCTGCCTTTACGCTATCGGTTATATTGCGGGAGTTAGCTTGAAGGTAAAGTAATTCTCCTTGGGCAGATCTGACGGGTACGAAAACTGACTCTAGCCATATGGTTTGACCAGATTTAGTATTGACCCGATAGCGCGTTACGGTCTTTTCGATCAGGTCAGTCATCAAAATTTCGGCAACAAAGCTTCTGTCATCAGGATGAACTAGATCGGTCCAAGGAGTATCGGTCAACTCTTCTGCTGGATAGCCAAGCAAAGATTTGACGCTGGGAGACAAAAAATTGATTTTAGCTTCTTCTGCAATGCTAAATAAGCTAATTAAATCTTGGGTATTATTGGCAATAAGGCGATAACGCTTTTCGCTCTGTTGCAGCTTTTGGGCCTGAATTTTTTCTTCCGAAATATTGACAACCGTACCTACCAATTCCTTGATCTCATTATTTTCATTGATCAGCCCTGATACGCTGAGATTTACCCAAATGATCTGCCCATCTTTGCGGATATAGCGCTTAATCATCGAATAATAAGGGGCCTCCTGATTGATGACTTGCTGTCTCAATTGATGATTGTAGCCTCTGTCTTCAGGATGCGTGAGCTCTCTAAAAGCGAGTTGTTTTAACTCTGTCTCGGTATAACCGATAATCTTTTCAAAAGCAGGATTGGCAGAAAGGATATCGCCCTCTGTCGAAACTAAAGTAATTCCTACTAAGGTGTTGCTAAATATAGATTCAATTTGTTGCTGCTGACGTTTGAGTTGTTCTGCTCGTTTTTTCTCCTCGCTGATATCTTGGATAGTGGAGATGAGAAATGAGGTATTTGCATCTTCATAATGACGAACCCACAATTTACTCCACACAATGCGTCCATCTTTTCTGATATACCTTTTTTCGAAAGTGATCCAATCGACTTCACCCCTCAACAACTTCTGGACGAGTTCTTTATTAGGAGGTGTGTCAGAAGGATGATTTAATTCGTAAAAAGAGCGCCCTTCCAATTCGTCCGGTTCATAAGCCAACATTTGGGCAAAAGTCTTGTTGACACGGTGTATGATACCATCTAGACCACTAATTGTCAGACCTAGCGCATTATTATAAAATGTGGCCTCTGGTATAGAGAGATTATCAAGGCCATTTTCAAAAAATCTGTTTGAATTTTGTGCTTGAGAAAGATAAGGCTCAGCTCTTTGGGGTAAATAAAGGATATAAGTATCCGACAAATTAGGATGAACTTCTAGCTGAAAGCTTAGAATATGGTCCTCTTCATTAGGAGCGACTATTTTAAACGCCTTACTCTCTTTATTTACGCTCACTATCTCTAGATGGTAGCCTAACTGTTCGGTCAACTCAGGGTAATTCAGGCCCTTAATATTTTTAGGCAGGTCCTGCGGGTTCCAATGACGGATTACCTTAGCTGCTTTTTCAGAGTGGAAGATAAAGTTTCCGTCCTTATCAAGTAAGGACAAAGGAGGAAGTAAAGGATAGAGCAGTTCAGGTTGTATGGAGGCTGAAATTTGCATAAAGGACCTCAGAGGGAATTATCCAACCCAGTGTGCGTAAGTAATTTAACGTACAAAAGGTAGCGCTTATCTACCTTTTTTATTTTCCCATTTTGGGGTAAATATTACAGAAATAGTATGGGGATGAACAGGATTTTTATCCGTCCCCATTGTCTGGTTTGTACTCACAAAAAAGATTAAAACAGGCTTTTTGGCTCAATAATCCACCATCTTACGATTGGAAAATAGTTCCCCTTTTGAGTCGATTCCTTTCATCAAAATGAAGAGGAATACTGCAAAAGGACTCCTAAATCTATCAGAAAATGCTATGTGTTGCTAGCCCAAACTAGTACTGTCTTAAGTACGGAGTAGTAAGTATCCCGATAGCTATCGGGGGTATCTAGTACGAAGAATAATCACTTCTATACCCCAATGTGGGCGTTTTTTAAAAGTCTTATTACTGCATACTATTGTCTTACTATTAAATAAGCCATAATCAGTCGTATTTGTTTAATTACTCCTCTAATTTCAGTACATATTCTCCCTCAATCCATGTACCTGCTGCAGTTAAAAAGGGGATTTTAATCCTGCACTTAGGCCAAGCTTCGATGACCGACTCGTCTGTACGGACAAATTCAAATTGGTACTGATTTTCTTTGGACTCGGCTTTCATTTCAAGCTTGACTCCGCTTGAAGGATACACCTGCCAACGGCGATTAGGGTGTTCCCATTGGACAAAAGCGGTAAGGTCTTGAAAAGTCGGATTGTTGAGGCTAAGGGTAAATTGATAGCTAGAATCAGTCTTAGTGAGGCTTTGTATGCTCACAGGATTTTGAGGAAATAAAAAGCGCTCCAAATGATATAATCGGTTATCCTCCGGTTTGATCATAAAAGGCGGCAAGATGCTCCGCTTGCGGATAAGACAGAAACTAAATTCATCATCTTTGATCGTAGCGTGGAGGAAATGATGAAAGTTGCCCACTTCTTCTTGATAGATCGCAGAACGTCCCGTGGCATTGGTCATGATATACGGAATTCCGTCTCGTACCATGGATTCATAATGATGGAAATGTCCATAAAAAACGGCCCTTACCTCATATTTTAAAAAGAGTGCATGTAGCTCATCTTCCATTTCCATGGTATAGATTGGGTGGTGAAACATCACAAAGCGATGCTGAGCGTTCTGCGCAGCAGCTAAGTCCTTCTCCAACCATTTAATCTGCTCAGGACCAATGCTATACTCTTCTGGATCAATGCTGTTGAGGATAGTGAAATGGGCGTTTTTATAGTCAAAAGAGTAGTACAATTCCCGATCCCAAGCCTCCATGTAAGCCTTTTCTTTTTGCTGGTCCCGCTTATCATTCGTCTCCACATCATGGTTGCCAGGCACAGGATAGTAGGGGATATCCCCTAGGGGTTGAAGCTGTCCTTTGAAACGTCGCCACTCCGCCTGCAGTCCTGCATAATCTAGCTTGCGACCATAAATCAAATCCCCCACTTGGATGACAAAGGAGGGATTGAGCATGGCCGCTTCCTCTACGATTTCGTTAAACTCCGCCGGCTCCTCAAATTGGCTATCACCAAAAATGATAAAAGAGAATTCGTTCTCCGGAGGAGTCTGGGCCCAAAAAGTAAGCGGCCAAAAGAAGAGGAAGACAAGCTTTTTCATAGGGGTAAAATATCACTATTCTCCCTTACAAATGTTGCTATTTAGAAGCCTTTGGATCTCAGCCTCATCGTACCCTAGGCTGACTAATACTTCGCTGGTATGTTCTCCTAGTCTGGGTGGTCGGGTTTTAGAGAGCTGCTGCGCAGAACGCTTACCATACTGCAGAGGTAGGCGAGGAAGCTTGGTTTGAGTGCCGTCTTTGAGTTCCGTGGGGATCAATGCGTTAGCGGCATTGAGATGTGGGTCATCAAAAAGCTGTTCGGGTCTGGAGATAGGAGCGAAAGGCACGCCTGCAGTCTCACATTTGGTGATTATCTCCGCTTTGGGCATAGAGGCAAAGCGTTCGACTAAGGTCGGTATCAACCAATCATTTTGGGCGATACGACCATTGTTGGTTTCTAGGCGAGGATCATCCGCCCAATCCAACCATCCAAAAGCAGTACAGAATCGCTGCCAATGCTTATCGCTGATGATCCCTATAAATACTTGTTCCTCGTCCGCAGTATCAAAGGGTCGATAAACCGACCAAGGACTAGCTTTGCCTGCCATCGGAGGCAATTTAGTCTCTGGACCCAAAATTGCGGAATAAGCCATATGCTGCCCCATCATGAAAACACAAGTCTCGAAAAGGGACGCTTTGACAAATTGACCTTTGCCAGTTTTCTCGCGTTCGTATAAGGCCTGCAAGATGCCGATATACCCAAACATACCACCGGTAATATCGATGATCGAACTCCCAGCGCGATGTGGATCTCCCTCACGCCCGGTCATATAAGCCAAACCGCCCATCATCTGTACTACTTCGTCCATGGCGGGGCGCTTATCGTAAGGCCCATCCAAAAAGCCTTTGAGTGAGCAATAAATCAATCGATCATTGATGGCTTGCATCTTCTCATAGCCAAAACCTAATCGCTCAAATGTGCCGGGACCGAAGTTTTCCACGATCACATCAGAGTCGGCGGCTAGGCGGTAGATGATCTCTTTACCCTCGCTTTGTTTGAGGTCAATGGAGAGACTCTTTTTACTCCTACTATACATGTCAAAAAAACCAGAGCCAAAGCCTTTGAGCTCTCGGGTATAATCACCCGTAATGGGCTCAATATGAATCACTTCAGCACCCATTTCCGCAAGTAGTAGGCCCGTAGTAGGCCCCATTACCGCATGGGTGAATTCGAGTACTTTAATTCCTTGCAATGGTAGCATGTACAATATTTAGAGAGGCTTTTGGAGAATTTCCCAGACCAGGGCCTTGGTCATTTTTTGGTCTCCGGCTATTCGCCGAACGTCAGCAAAAGCAAAGCGATAATCGCAGCCTGATTGCCAACGACTGCAGCCATAGGCGGTTTTACCCTTTTTGATTTCACCTATGCCACATTTGGGACAACGTAAGACATCGGGCACATGTGCTTGGACGATCGGTTTGGGCTCGAAGCGGACTTGATAGTCGTCGTCAAATCGGAGCTTCCCCGTGAGCTTTTCTTTGCCCTCTTTGAAGCCCTTTAACTCTGAAGTAGTACCCTTTTGCAGTAACTTAAGTAGTTGATTGTCAGAGATCTTTTTGTCCATAAAGGAGAAAGGAAGCCTGAAACTACAGCCTTCTTTGTAGCGATTGCAGCCATAGGCAGTTTTGCCTTTTAGCAACTGGCCTTTTTCGCATTTGGGGCAAGTCTGGCCCAGAACGCTTTTCTTAGTTCTAGGGGCTTTTTGCTTAGGCTGAGCGTTCGCCGCAGGCGTAGTATAGGCACTAATGACGGGTTTGTAAGCCGCTAATCGAACCTCTGTCACGAGGCCGTCAACCATACGCTTCATTTCATTGATAAAGACCTTTGCGCTAAAAGCGCCGGCTTCAATATCTCGCAACTGCTTCTCCCACTGGCCTGTAAGTTCCGCCGATTTGAGTAGATCGTTTTGGATGGTATCAATCAGTCGAATGCCTGTCTCAGTCGGCAGGATTAACTTTTTGCGCCTTTGAATGTATTTGCGTTTGAAGAGGGTTTCAATGATGCTGGCCCGAGTAGAGGGACGACCTATACCATTGGCTTTCATCAAGTCGCGCAGCTCCTCATCATCCACCTGTTTGCCAGCGGTTTCCATGGCCCGCAGCAAAGTCGCTTCGGTGTAGGATTTAGGGGGCTTGGTGGTCTTTTCGACTAGGCTTGGCTCATGGGGCCCATTTTCGCCTACCGTAAAGGCCGGTAGGATTTTGTCCTCCTCCTTCTTATCGTCTTTATCCTCCTCCTTTTGAGATTTTTTCTTGGGGTAGAGCACTCGCCAACCTGGATCAAGGATTTCTTTGCCCTTGGCGGTAAAGGGTACTTCGTTCGCCTCTCCCTTGACTAAAGTATTGGCTACCAGACAGTCCGGATAAAAAGCCGCGATAAACCTACGGGCAATGGCATCATAAACTCTTTGCTCATCCGGCCCGAGTGAGCGTTCCACGCCAGTGGGAATAATGGCATGGTGATCGGTAACCTTCTTATCGTTGAAAACTTTGGCTGATTTGCGAATCTTTTTGCCTAAAAGTGGCTGGGTAAAGGCCTGATAGTTTTGCAAACGACTCAGGATACCGTTGATTTTGGGATATATATCATTAGGTAGATAGGTGGTGTCAACCCGTGGATAGGTGATCACTTTTTGCTCATAAAGCTTTTGGGCGATTTTGAGCGTCTGATCTGCAGAATTAGCAAAGCGTTTATTGCAATGTACTTGTAGGCTTGTCAAGTCAAACAACCTCGGCGGGCCTTCTTTACCATTTTTCTTTTCTACAGAGGTGATGGTAAAAGGATGATCTTTGATCTGCGCTAATAGGACTTCGCCTTTTTCTTTTTCTGTAAATCGCCCCTTGGTGCAGTTAAACTGTACTTCTCGATACAAGGTCTGGAGTTCCCAGAAGGGTTCAGGCTTAAAATTGAAGATCTCATAATGGCGTTTGACCAGCATGGCTAGGGTAGGGGTCTGAACTCGCCCTATGGACAAAACCTGCTTATAACCGCCATATTTAAGGGTATAAAGTCGGGTGGCATTCATGCCGAGTAACCAATCTCCGATAGCCCGAGAAAAGCCTGCATAGTAAAGATTGTCGAAATTCTTACCGTCTTGCAGATTGCTAAAGCCGTCCCTAATCGCCTCCGCGGTCAAAGAAGAAATCCAGAGCCTCTGCACGGGTCCTTGATATTTGGCTTCTTTCAACACCCAGCGTTGGATCAATTCTCCCTCTTGCCCGGCATCCCCGCAATTGATCACCACTTCGGCCTGCTTGAAGAGATTTTGTAAGACTTTGAACTGCTTTTTTACCCCTGAGTCGTTGCGCAATTTGATTTCAAAGACGGGCGGCAACATTGGCAAGGTATTCAAGTCCCACTTTTTCCAATGCGGTTGATAGTCGTCAGGGGCCTTGAGGGAACAAAAATGACCGAAAGTCCAGCTAACACAATAGCCATTGCCCTCAAAATAACCATCCCTTTTGGTGGTCGCACCTAGGATACTAGCTATTTCTCTCGCTACGCTTGGCTTCTCCGCCACACAGACTTTCATAGCAGCAATTTGCTAAAATGCTGCTAAAGATGCGAAAGGCTTTTTCCCCAACAATTTGTACTTTCGTGTTTTCCGAAAAACCCCCGAAATTATGCCTATATATCATAAACTGGGACAAGTTCCTCCCAAACGACATACGATCTTCCGCCAACCCAACGGCAAACTTTACAACGAGCAACTCTTTGGCACCATTGGTTTTGATGGTATGTCATCATTGCTCTATCATATCCATCGCCCGACCCAAGTCAAGCAAATCAATGAGGCTAAGGAAATGACACCCAAAGTGGCGGTAAGCAAAAACATGACTGCCCGTAAGTTGATTGGCTTTGATCTTCCTGCGGAGAACGATTTTCTTGATAGTAGAGTACCGATGTTGGTCAATAATGACATCCATATTGGCCTTGCTGCTCCCAAGCAGTCGATGATGAGCTACTTCTACAAAAATGCAGATGCTGATGAGATGCTCTTTATCCACAAGGGCACAGGCACGCTCAAAACCCTCATGGGAAATATCTCCTTTGAGTATGGTGATTATCTCATCATTCCACGAGGGATGATCTATCAAATTGAATTTGATACAGAAGATAATCGCATCCTCTATGCCGAATCATTTGAGCCTATTTATACGCCAAAACGTTACCGCAACTGGTTTGGACAATTGTTAGAGCACAGCCCTTTTTGTGAACGAGATTATAAACTCCCCGAAACCATAGAGACGCATGATGAAGAAGGTGAATTCATCATGAAGATCAAAAAGCAGGGGATGCTACATGAACTGGTATATGCCTATCATCCTTTTGATGTGATTGGTTGGGATGGTTATAATTTTCCTTACGGCTTCTCTATTCACAATTTTGAACCGATCACAGGACGTGTTCACCAGCCACCGCCAGTGCATCAGACTTTTGAGACCAAGTCTTTTGTGATTTGTTCTTTCTGCCCTCGCTTGTATGATTATCATCCGCAAGCGATTCCAGCACCTTACAATCACTCCAACATCGACTCAGATGAGATGCTTTATTATGTCGATGGAGATTTCATGAGCCGCAACGATATAGATCAAGGTTACATCACCCTTCATCCAGGGGGGATCCCACACGGTCCACATCCGGGTGCCTATGAGCGTAGTATTGGCAAAAAAGAAACGGGAGAGCTAGCAGTGATGATTGATACTTTTAGACCCTTACAAATTACTGAAGCGGCCCTAGGGCTGGATGATGGTAAGTATTATCAGTCTTGGTTGGAGGGGAGTCATTAAAAAAATTATAGGTGTGGCATGCATGCCACACCTATAATTTTTTATTCCCCCAAATGACTTTTAGGCCGGGGAATCAAAAACAACTCGGTCTGTCGTCCATCGATATAACGTACCCTTTCCCCATCAAAAAAGGCATCCTCTTCCATCATCATGCGGATCTCTTTGTTCCACTCTTTGATAAAGACTGCGGTATTGAGTTCGATTGAGTAGGCCGTATTGGGGTATAGCGGATAATCACCGCGATGCGGAACGCCGCCTTGCTGGTCCCAAAGCCCGATAGTAGGCCCTGCGCCATGGCCGTGATAGCCAATCGGATGGGTGTAAATCGTTGGTTTTAATCCTTCTGATTTAGCTTGCGCCAAAGCCGCTGCTAAAATCTCATTGCCAGTCTTGCCCGTTTCAAATTGCTCGGTAAGGATATCCATCAAACGTAGGCCTTT
>JBCCQN010000033.1:0-51013 GCA_039024315.1 Bacteroidota bacterium | reverse complement strand
TCCATCTTTGGGATACCAGCTATAGTTGTAAGCACCACTAGCGGTAAGCGTTACGGATTCGCCAAAACAGATAGAAGGATTAGCCGGACTTAGTTTGAGGGGATTACCAGCCCCTACTACGCTAAGGGTAACTTTTTCCTCTGCACGACATCCGTCTTGATTGACCGCACTTAGGGTATAGGTAGTGGTAATTTCGGGGGAGGCCATCACTTTGGGCCCGGCTATCTGATCTAATCCAATATCAGGACTCCAACGATAACTGACGCCGGCTTCAGGCTCAACCTCCAATGGGAAGGGGGAACCTTTGCAAACCGAAATATTTTCACCAGCGTTTAAGCTCAAATTGAGCGGGGCTGTAACCACTATCATCGCTACCGATTCTTTGGTATCCGAGACTCCATTACAGGCAGTAGCAGTCAATTTGACGTTGAAGACGCCTTGCTGAGTAAAACGTACAGTAGGATTAGCTTCCCGAGAATTTTCAATTTCTGCACCTTGAAACTCCCAAAGAAAATCAGCCGCGTTTTGAGACTGATTGATAAACTTTAGCGGTGCGCCAGCGCAGACAAAAAATTCTTCCGCACTAAAGTCTGCCAGTGGATTTAGTCCTTGACTAACGCTTACCGTCGTCTCGCTAGTGCTTTGGCAGCCTCTTTCGTCTATGGCTGTAACTTGGTATTTGGTGGTTCGGGTCGGGCTTGCCGCTACCTGCGGGCGAAAGCTCGCATTGAGACCTTCCGTTGGCGTCCAAGTGTAAGAAGTTCCACCACTGGCCGTTAAGATCACACTACGACCGGGACAAATCGAAGGATTCTGAGGACTGATGGAGATAGGACTAGGCTGATAAACATTGACTTGCACTTGGGCGGTATCACTACAGCCATTTTCAGCTTCACCTATGACTTGAAAGAGGGTGTTTTGCTTAGGAGTTACGTCGACTAATCGGCCTGTAGTTTGCGCTAAATCAATTTCAGGAGACCATCGATACCGCAACCCTCCATTGGCGATCAACTGTATCGCTTCTCCTTCACAAATATCCGCCGCAGTGGCAAAAGCCGTAATATTGGGTTTTTGGCCCATCTCGAGCCTTATCTGAGACTCAGATATACAACCGTTTTCAGTTACGGCGTTTAAGGTGTAAGTCGTAGGTCCCTCTGGGCTAGCAATGACCGTAGAACCTTCGGTAGTATTGAGTCCTGTCGCTGGCGACCAACGATAGCTCGCTGCACCCTTGGCTTTGAGTTGGACGGATTGCCCGGGGCAGACGCGCTTGCGTTCGGCCTGAATACTGATCAGGTCCGTTTCTTTTTTGACATTGACGGTAATACTTTTTTCTAGCTGGCAGCCATTACGAGTAGAGCCTAGTACAGTATAAACGGTGGTAGCGCTTGGCCTTACTTCTATTTGACCACTGTTGTTGTTGACCAATCCCGGAGCATTGACCCAACTGTATTGATCGGCTCCTGTAGCATTGAGGGTGAGGCTAGTCCCTTCACAGATAGTGGCATTGGGAGGGGTAATTTGCAGTTCGCGACCGGCTTCAACTCTAATACTGATTTCTGCCATCGCGGGGCAGGCAAAACCATCCTGAGCTTTGATCCGATAGATTTGGTCGCTCGTAGGTTGTACAATCACCGTTTTTTGTTCCGCCCCTACTAGCTGGTCTGGGACTTCCCACAATATTTGTTGAGCACCCTCTGCCTGTAACTCTACCGCCTCGCCGGGACAGATTTCTTTTTTATTGGCTAACAATTTAAGGGCTGGCGTACTGCCTACTCGGATCTGAGCGTTCCGCGTAAGCGTATTACTCCCATTACGATTGCTTACGGTCAATACAACATCATAAACCCCTGATTTAGGATAGACCACGCTTGGATTAGCTGTAGTATCACTAGCTGGAAATCCTCCAGGAAAAGTCCAAATCCATTCACGTGGATCGTTGGCCGAGATATCATTAAACCGCACTGAGTCTCCGGGACAGATCTCAAAGCGAGAAGCGGTAAAGTTGGCTTCTGGAGCAGGTTTAGGAATACCCCCGATGGAAATATTGTCTAAATATAAATTGTTGCCGTAACCAGAGAAGTTGACAAAAGCGATTTGCACAAATTCATACTGGTCAAAGGCACTAAGGTCAATCACTTCTCGCCGCCATTCATTGGCCTGAGGGACAAACTCTGTTTGGGAGTTTAGGCTTTGGGTACTGAGTTCTTTGCCGCCTTTGTAATAGATATTGCGAAAAAGCCCGTCGCAATCGGTAGAGATAAACACTCCGAGGGAATCGGAATAGCGTTCTTCGAAGAAGCCATAAGCTACGTCAAAACTCAAAGTAGTCTTAGTCGCCGTCCCAAAATCCATGATAGGGCTCAGTAACCAGTCCGCAGAATTGACATGATTATTATCAAAATTGGGCATTTTCAAACTGCCCTGACTTTGGCCATTTCCCCCGACTAATTGACTCTGTCCCCAAGTAAGATCGTCTTGGGGGTTGTAGAAGTAAAATCCTTCAGCTACTTGGGTATTTTCAAATTTGGCCGCTACTGGCAAACCTACGCCTTGTTCATATACCCTGATATAGGCATTTTTTTCGATGGAAAGAGCCCCCCCCGGACTTTGTACACGCAAAGAAACATTGTAGCGGCCGGGCTTTTTGTAGGTAACTTTAGGATTGGCTTTTGAGGAAGAAGAGGGGCGACCACCGGGAAAGTTCCACTTATAGCTGAGCACTTCGTTTGCTTCCCCTTCGGGCAACAATGGCCTCAAATTGACAGTATGAGGCGCACAACCCGCTTGTAGATCAACCATAAAGTCAGGCTCCATGGCGGTCTGCCCTAGTTTGCAAACCGGCGAAGTCAGTAATGACTTACGGCGCGGGCTGTTTTCGAGTACTGCTCGCATCCGTAGTTTTTGATCGCGAGTAAAGAGGCTCATACAAGCATCATCAGAGTAATCCATAAAGTTTTGCAACATAGCCGAGCTACCATCACAAGCAAGCGCCCCCTCAGGGGTACAGCCAAAAAATGCTTGAGCAGTAGGAGGGGTGTCCAAACAAAAATCATCAAAGCTACAAGGGCCATCTCCCCAAATATGACGGAGACCTAGCCAGTGGCCCACTTCATGGGTGAGCGTACGGCCCCCATCAAAAGGTGAGGCTGCTGTCCCTGTGGTACCAAAGGCCAAGTAATTGACGACTACGCCATCTGTATTAGCGGTACCAATGCCATTTGGGATACCAGTCAGGCCAGAAGAATTAGGAAACTGGGCGAAACCCAGGATGCCACCGGCCAGATTACACACCCAAATATTCATATAGCGATTGGGGTCCCAGATAGTATTGGGCTTGATCACTTCATTGACATAATTTTCGGTAAAAGGCGCTCCGCTTACCGAAACTCGATTGATGCCCGCAGTAGGCAAGCCATTAGGGTCTAAATTGGCTAAGCAGAAGGAGATTTCTGTATCCGCCGCTACATCTTCAAACTCTTCGGGGATCTCTGAAGCGTCATTTTGGAGGCGATAATCTTTATTAAGGACCTCTAGCTGCGAAAAGATTTGTTCGTCTGATATGTTCTCCGTCGGAGAACTGTAGATCACGTGGACGACGACGGGGATGTTGTAAATAGTGGGGCCACGCCGCCGCAGACTACGACTCTTTTGCTGACTACGCTGAATGGACTCCTCGATCCAATCTTCAAATTCGGCTTCCGTTTCGCCGCTTTCTGCATGCTCAGCGGATTGTTCTTTTTGGACCTCTACGGTAACGCATTTCCTACTGAGAGGGGGCAGACTACGAATGCCGGGATTGTCCCTTGCAAAATCATATTCTGGCGTTTTTCTGATTGTATTTTGGGTAGGATCCCTTAGATCCAAAACTTTGTTGGGATCTCCTCCATGCTGAGAGGGCAAAAGAGCTTCCTGAGCTTGGGCGACAAAGGATATACAGCAAAATATAAATAGGAGTGCTAGAGGTCTAGGCATGAATTGGTAGTGAAGATTGTTTGCTGAATTTGGAAAAATGTAGTCTTTCCTGCAAGTTGAGATATGGCATCTGCATTTTCTCATGCATTAGCGGCAGCCGCAATGGGTAGTTTTTACCCAGCAAAGCAGTTTGGCTGGCGGTTTTGGGTATTGGGAATGTTGTGCGCCATCCTACCGGATGCAGACGTCATCTCCTTTTCATTAGGGATTCCCTATGGACATGTCTTGGGGCATAGAGGCTTCACCCATAGCTTTTTATTTGCCCTGATATGGGGCTGGCTCGTATGTGAGCTGTTTTTCAGGAAGGTTCCCCGAGGCAGCAAAACCTGGTGGATGTTGTTAGGATACTTCTTTCTCTGCACCGCCTCCCACGCGGTTTTGGATGCATTGACTAATGGTGGCTTAGGAGTAGCCTTTTTCGCTCCCTTCGACAATAGCAGATACTTCTTTCCTTGGCGACCTGTTCAAGTATCACCTATAGGAGTAGAAAACTTTTTTAGCGAGTGGGGATGGCGAGTGATAAAAAGCGAATTGTTTTACCTCGCCTTGCCAAGTCTAATAATAGGGCTTATTGGCTGGCTTTGGCAAAAGTTTAGATAAAACTCTCTAGCAAGAGGATCATTCTTTCGTGCACAGAGAGGCCAGTTTCTTCAAAGCGGTCTAAGGCAATATCTAGGGGGCTTCGTTCTTCCTGATCTTTGAAGAGGGGATCAGCGCCTGCTTGCAGCAAACGCATGGTCATATATTCCCTATCACCAGAGACAGAAAAATGCAGCGGCGTACGAGAGTAATAAATACCGGCTGCTTGCAGATTGACATCTGGTTTTAGTCGTAGCAAATAATCAAATAATTCCTGATGATGGTTATAAACGGCCCAATGTAGAGGTCCTAAACCGCCACCTTCGGGAATCTGATTGACATCGACACCGCGTTCGACTAGGGCGCGAATGATTTCGACAGCACCATAATAGCTAGCCAAATGGACCCCTGAGCGACCACGAGCATCACCGGCTTTAAGACGGGCTTCTACTTGCACGCCTCTTTGGATGAGGTCTAGGGTAATATCGGTTAGGCCTTGTTCGCAGGCTACCAAAAAGGGAGTCCAGCCTTGCTGCGGCTCTACATGATCGGTATTCGCCCCGCGCTTGATCAACCAATGAGCCATTTCACGATTATTTTCGTTGAGGGCTAACATTAGGGGAGTCCAAGGGCGGTGCTCAGTAGTACTATCAATCTCTGCCCCATGATGCAATAGCCAGAAGGCAGCGTCCTGTCTGCCGTAGATGCCTGCAAGGTGCATAGGTGTATTGCCAAAGGCATCGACGGTATGTACCGAGGCCCCAAAAGCCAAGAGGAGGCGTATCATATCGATACTCCCTTCATAAACTGCCTCATGCAATAAAGTACTGCCCGTATCATTGCAAAGATTAGGGTCTCCCCCACCTTCGAGATAGCGGTTTACAAAAGCCAGGCGGTTTTCTATTATGGCCTCAAACAGGGTCATGAAATCGTGAAAAGAATTTCAAATTATATCAACCAAGTTAAGAGACGCCCTCACATTGTGCAACCCAAAAATGAGTAATTTTTTGTCGAAGGTTACATGGAGCTAAGAATATCGCATACGGCTCCAGAATCGATGATTTTGAACTCAAAAAAGAAAATTTTAACCAATATTAGTTAAGCTCTGCCTAGCTTCTGGGCATAATCCCCATCTGTTCCATAAGAAAAGTCGCATTAAGGTTTTGCGATATGCCATCTTGCAATTTATAGTCAAAGTGTAGATGGTCTTCTTTAATATCTACCTCAAAACGCTTATTGCGCGCATAGTCTGGATACTCAGTAGCGAGTTCCCCCAAAGCAAGGTCATGAGTAGCGATCATGCCAACCCCTTTGAGTTGAATCAGTTGCTCGATAAACTTACGTGAACCCGTTTGCTTGTCTCGAGAATTGGTACCTCGCAACATTTCATCGACGATCACAAAGGCCGTTCCTTCTTGCAGTCTGTCAATAATTTTTTTGAGTTGCTTAAGCTCCGCGTAGAAATAAGATTCATTGTCTTCGAGTGAGTCATGCGTTCTGATGCTGGTAATCAAGCTAATAGGCGCAAAACGATAGGATGCGGCACAAACTGCAGCTCCGCAATGAGCCAAAATCAGATTGGTACCAACAGTCCGTAAGAAGGTACTTTTGCCCGCCATATTTGCCCCTGTGATGACCAAAAACTCACCTGGTTTATCCAAGTTCATATCATTACAAACACGCGTTTCGGCTTTGAGTAAGGGGTGGCCAAGTTCTTTCGTTGCTAAAGTAAACGCACCCTCTTCGACTTTGGGAAAGGTGTGGCTAGGATAATTGAAGCAATTACGACCCAAGCTCTGCCAAACGTCCCACTCTCCGATCAAATCGATCCAAGGCAATAGTTGCTCTGCATAAGCTTGCTTCCAAATTTCGAGTTTATACATATAACGAATGTCCCAGAGGAGCATCCCATTAAAGAAAATCCCTACGAGGAAATTTAGCCGCTGGTCAAGCAGCCCCGCTAATTCACCTAGACCTTGAATAGCTTCAGAAGCTTTGGCTCCTTTGCTTTCTAAGGCTTGTTGCTGTCGGGTGAGGAGTTCAGCTTCGCTGGAACGCATCTCCATTTGAGCTAAGAGCTCACCATAGGCTTTGAGTACACGCGACTGCTTCCCGACTTGAAGCTGTTGACGAGCAGTCCGCTTGAGATGCTGCCCAATGACGCCTAAGTTGAAAAAGAAAATCAAACCTGGCACCCAGCCCGGTGCACGATAAGGGCCAAGCGCTTCACGTAAAGGGGGGAGGTCAGGGATTAACCATGCTGCTAAGGCGACAAAAAATATTCCAGGTAATAGCCAAAGTAAACGGCCATACCAGGGATTTAAACTAAAAAATAAGGGTTCATCTAACCACTTTTGTAAGGAAGCTCGCTCCTTGCCACTTTCTTCCATCCCCTGACCAGTAGCCTGAAAGCGAATTTGCCATTGCGGATCTCTGGCCATGTCTTGGACCGCAACTTGGCGTTCGCGAATAGCGCTCACCTCTAAAGGCGGATAATGTAAATCTTGCACCAAGCGTTGGCGACCAGTATCAGTGCCTGTACGATTGATATATTGAAAAAGAGAAGCACGTCCAACGATGTCCAAATCATAACTGTAAGCGTGCTGTGGATCTATGAAATCTTTACCTTCATCAAATGACGAGAAATTAAAGGCTAGCGCTTCCAATTCCTTTTCATGTAAAGCAATCACTCGCTTGAGTTGATCACGTCGACTAGAAATCTCCGTATGTTTTTTGATCAAATACAAAAAGCCAAAAAGCGCAACTACACTCATCAGCATCCCCAAACTAAAACTATTGATAAACAACAAGTAACTAAGACCGGCACCGACAAAAAACACAATCGCGCGAGACCAAGAGATCGTATTGTAGGTCCGGTTTAGGACCTCGTAGTCCTTTTGATGTTGCTGAAGATGAGTTTGATAAAATTCTTGAGGATTGCTCACGCTTGGAAATTTGGGATATCTGTCGTCTGAAGGAGCGTAAACTTACAAATATTGTTGCTTTCTCGCTTAGATAGGCAGTCGGTCATTAATTTGTAAGGAGAGCCAGCGATATAGACGTCTTTGTTCTTCTTTTTCTAGCAAAGCCAGATGTTGTAATAGCACATTGACATCTCCTCTAACAGCTGGACCCGTTTGGGTGTTTTGCGGCGACAATTGAAATACTTTATCGACCTGTTCACGCACTAAGGGCTCATAAATGCCAAAATCTAGGCCTTCAATAGGCGGTAGGTTTTCTTCGGCCCAGCGATAGAGATAATTGGAAAAGTTACAGGCAATCACGGCTCCCAAATGAAGCTTCATCCGTCCCTTTGAATCTAGCGGATAAACCCGCTTACTTAGCTTTTGAGAGAAGCGTTCCACGGAGGGGTAAACCTCAGCATCACCCTCCACAAAGATGGGCACATCGCTAAAGTCCACCACAATATTTGGCGTAAAAATCTGCATCGGATAGAGGACCGCACAGTTTGCTCCACTTGTCCGCAGCTTTTCGATATCAGTACTGCCCGAAGTATGAATCAGGCATTGGTTTGGCGTCAAAATACCGGAGAGTTGGGCCGCTAGGGGAGCGATCGTTTGGTCAGGCACCGTCATGATGATCCATTCAGCTTCTGGGCTCAGAGCAGAGAGGGAAGCACTTTGATAAGGGATATTGTAGGCCTCTGTGTATCTTTTTCGGCTATTCGCCGAACGACTGATCAGTTGGATGACATCTCCGCCTGCCTTTTGTAATGCTGGGATAAGGCTCCAAGCCATTTTCCCAGCTCCAACAATACTTATTTTGAAAGACATCTAAGGCTTACGGGCTACTTTGACGGCGGTACCATAGGCAAGGATTTCGGAGGTACTCCCCGCAATCGCCGAGGTAGAAAAACGCATATTGACGATCGCGTTGGCCCCGAGTTTTTCGCCATCTTCGATCATCCGATCCATGGCTTGATCACGGGCATCGGTAAGCAGCTCAGTATATTCAGAAATTTCACCACCAACGATCATTTTGAGGCCAGCGACGATATCACGACCGACAAAGCGGGCCCGAGTGGTGTTGCCGCGAACAAGGCCAAATACTTCTAGTACCTCGTAACCAGGGATTTCAGGGGTTGTAACTACTAGCATAGGAATGAAAATATTGTTGCTCTAGATGGCTAGACCATCTAGCCACAAGAGGATTTTGGGTATAAAAATAATACCCCAAATGATAGCACAAAAAATGACAGCCAGCAAAACCGCACCTGCAGCTACATCTTTTACTTTACCGGCAAGGGGATGATATTCAGGGGAAACGAGATCGACAAAAAATTCGAGCGCAGTATTGATCGCTTCGGTCACTACTACAAGTGCCATGCAGATTAGGATCTGCACCCATTCATTGGCACTTAGTCTCAGCCCCCAGCCGAGCAGACTGATGAGAATGATCGCTAGCAAATGCACTTTGGCATGAGCTTGACTAGCAAAAAAAGTCGCAATGCCTTTAAACGCGTACCCAAAACTCCTAAATCTCGCCTGCAAATAATTCCACATAAAAAACCAATCAATGGTCTATGGCTAAAAACGAAAACAAACATAAGAGGTTTTCGCTTTTCTCTCTGTTCATAGGTAGTAAAAATTCTTACAAGATGGATAAGGTTCGCCTAGAAGTGTGGCAAAAAGACGAAGTGGTAGAGCTGAGCGTTCCCCGAGGGGAAAGGCTGAGAAAGGCGCTGCTAGACAATGGAATCTCGCCTTATGGACCTTATACGCAAAAGCTAAACTGCCAAGGGAATGGCATCTGCGCGACCTGTGGCGTGATCCCGCTAAAGGGGGTGCCGAGAGCCAAACATTGGCATGATCGACTAGCCGCTAAATTTGGTTACCCTCGCCTCGCTTGTCAGATAGAGGTAAATGCTCCTATGAGCATACGCTTAATCGACGATAAAGGCATTTGGGAATAGCGCTCTACTGCTCGATGATGTTGATCTTACCGAAATCAACCTCCAAACGGATGATGATGCGTTCGTTGGGAGATTCTTGGACAGCTTGATTGATATAAGTCCCCTCAGAAATTTCTTTGAAACCTTCTTCAGGCAAATTGACTTCGGAGAAAAAGCCAGACTTCAGGCGTAGCTCCACAGGTTGCTCGTCATCGAGAATTAGCACTAAACCACCTACTCCGCTTCTGATAGTAATCTCTCCTCCGGGCAGATATCCTTTGCCTACTAGCAACTTGGTCATACCCATATCATTGTGCACTGTAACTTGACGGGCACGAGCGTGCGCGAGATTTTTTAACACTACGTTTGCACTAGCAGCGTGGATAGACATTTGGCTCATCTCTTGCTGATTGGGCTTATTGTAATGGACCATTACGTCGGCAAAAGCAGTGTTGATATTGACATTTTGCAATTGCAGACCCGACAAGTCTAAACGCGAAGCTCCTACACCAAGATCGAGATAGAGATCAGTACTAAGGTTGGGATCAGGACAGAAGAAGGTTTTGTATTCGCCGGAGGTAGTATAGGTTTCTAATTCAGAAAGAGGTTCGGCGAGTCTAAGATTAGAGGCCAAGCCGGGGTTTTCGGCGGGCTTGGGGGGGGTTAAGGCCAGATTGCAAATGAAAGTACCACTTGGCTCGTGTCTGGTTTCAACTTTGTAATGCTCCTGGGAGTCGGGTACGGCTAGACGATAGATTGCAGCGCCTTGACAACCGGAGGTCCTCAGGAAGCTTTCACCGGTAGGGATTTCCAGCTTGAGCATCATATGATCCACGGCTTCACCCGCAGGCAAAGTAAGGGTATCAGCCCGATGGACATTTTGGGCAAACAAGTTGGAAAGGTTAAGGGTTAACAAACCCAAAAGAGGAAAAAGCCTCAAATGCATACTATTTATTTATTCTGGCGAAACAAGGCAATAGAAGATACGACAACATATAGATAAAAGTTGTTATACGCCACTGGATTGGAAGTAAGAAAATCCCAAAATGTCTTTTACCTTGCTAAGATCAGGAATAAAGTTAATCAATTGTTTAATAAAAACTGCTAGTTGATACGGTCTATATTCTATGTCTGAATTCCGCGAAATAGAGCCTTTTTATGGATGGTTACCGCTCTACAGTCATGAGATGGATGAGAGATCACCGTTCCACGGCGTGGAACATAACCTTTTTGAATATGACCGATATATCCACAATATCCCTTGCCACCCACTGTGGGATGACATTGGTTCGGAAAGCTTATTGATCAAAATACTGTATGTCAACTACCAAGAAGCTTATGCCATTATCGAATTATTTGGCGAGTGGAATGACCTCTTTTATAACGACTACAAGCTTTTGGCGGAAAATTGCCTGACTTACTTAGCCGACCAAGGCATCAAGTATTTCATTTTGATCTGTGAAAACGTGTTTCACATTTACCTTGAAAACGATGATTATTATCAGGCGATGCAGGAAGAGTTGGAAGATGGTTGGATTTGCGCCATGAGGATGCGTGAGGAGGTGAGACAAGAGATGCAAGAATACAGAATTCTTGATTATTTTTATTGGAGCCCCTACTTAGACGAACTGCCTTGGCGCAAGCTAAAACCCGCGCAACTTTTTAAGCTAATTAACAGTAGAATGGGCAAGTTACTGGAATAAAGCAGGAATTGCTATATTACAGCCTCAGCAACCAAACCCAAACTTTATGACATTTCGCTCCCTTCTATGCATCTTGATGACCGCATTCTTGTGTCAAGTGCCTTGCTTTGCTCAATACGATCCAGATACTAGCCTTACTTATGAGAGTTTTCTGGGCCAGTGTATGGAGTTTTCGGATGCTCCAAGAGAGGAGGTTTGGGTGGTCAATTTTTGGGCTACCTGGAATAATGCCTCTCTCAATATGCTGCCACAGCTCAAAACAGCCAAACTACGTTATGTCAACAAGCCTGTTCGCTTTATCAGTGTTTCGGTTGACAAAAATCGGCGAGTTTGGGAGAGTCAGTTAAACTATTATCAGCTTCCTTGGGAAAATATGTTTCTCCCTCGCGAAGCTGATTACACTTTCTTAAAGCGTGCATTTAAGCATAACTCCCTTCCTGCTACCTTCATCGTCAATCCCCAAGGCAACATCAGAAGAGTTCGCGACATGGATGAATTTTATATGTTGATGGACAATCAGACAAGGGTCTTACCCAATGCTCCTTATACTGGTTTTGCTTCTAACGTAGTGCCTCCACCAAGCAAAGCGGATGTTACGATCACGCCTACTCAACCCACGCCTAGCACACCGGAGACTTCTACCAATACCGAAGGCTTGCTCACCCAAGACGGTTGGGTCGTGCATAAAGTGACAAAAGGAGAGACGCTTTACTCCCTTTATCGCAAGTACGGGGTCAAGGTGGATGTCATCAAGACCCGTAATGGTATGCAATCCAATACGATCAAAGTTGGGCAGATCGTCAAAATCCGTCCTCTATAGGTCGAAGATATTTAAAGATTTGAAAGGATTGGCCTCCACGGGAGTCTGATCCTTTTTGCGTTGCACAGATTGTGCTTTTTCTTTAAGCTCAGCGTTTAGCACTTGACTTTGCTTAAGGGCCTCCTCTAATTCGCGCTGCCGTTTTTGCAAGGCTGCTAGTTTTGTATCAAAGCGATTTTCTTGTTCGACAAAATGTTCTCTGAGCTCCTTGAGCTGACTTTCGAGCTTTTCAACTACCGAAACATACGTATTTTCCAAGTCCACATTCGCGGCTTTAAGTTGTTCTATCTGGTTGTGCTTGCCATGAAATTCTACTTCCAGCGCTGGGATCATAGCCGCGAGGGCCTGTTCTGCCTGCTGGGTAAGCTCCATAGATTTTTGCGTGATAATATTGGCATCCTGCAGATGGATCAACTGCTGTTTGATTTTCAAAAACAAGGGATCCACTTCAAGTTCAGAAGGCTCTGGCATTTGCGATAAACCACTGACGGCTTTGAGGCGAGTATTTTCTTCACGAAGCTGGGCGAGCTCATTTAGCAAATGCTGCATTTCTTCCTGTCTTGTCATAAATAAAATAGGTTCTGATCGTAATTTGATAAGGGGGTAAAATGAAGCGAGAGAGAAAACTAAATTTCTCTAAACATCGCACGAAAAGAACGTAATGGGTTTGGAATAGTCGAAAATAGATTCTCCCCATGGATATTCTAGGGACTGTATCCTGAGTGGTTAAAAACGCCTACCGAGTGGTCTTTCAAAATAGCCGTTGGATAAAAGAGTACCGGTCCTGTATTACTTTCAGTTGCTTTTCCATCACAAAAATTTAACTTGTAGATAACAGCCCAGCTTAAATCTTCAACATACATGCCCATCAAGCCTGAGATAAAAGCCCTCTTTGCTCAGTTAGCTCCCTATGAACAAATGGAACTCCTCAAAGAGTTAGAAAACTCTGTCGATCAAACTGCCATTGGGACTAGCCCTGTCAAAATCAAATTAGAAATCCTGCCCGCCAACAACGGCGATACTCTCGTCCTTGGCTTTCAAGCCGCCGATCAAGCAGTCCACCAAATCTGGATCGATGGAGGCTTAGTCAAGTCCTACACCAATCATCATCAAGCTTATCTAAAACGCCTCCACCAAGCTGGTGGCAAAATTGATATTATGATGGTGACCCACATCGATCAGGACCACATTGGAGGTATTCTTGCCTTTGCCAACGATGCCAGTATGCCTAGCGAGATCGTAGACAAATTTTGGTTCAACTCGGGCACGATTATTTCCCAGCATTTTGATGGAAAAGCAGACAAAACCAGATCGCTCCCCTTACCCGAAATAGGCGAAAACAGTCGCAGTATCAAGCAGGGAATCAACTTTGAGAGTTTTCTGCAGGAGAGCAATCGCTGGCACGATAAACCGATCATGCTTGGCCAAGTCCATCGATTAGGAGGGGCGCGTTTGACCATCCTCACACCCAATCAGCATTCTCTCGAAAGGCTCAATAAAAAGTGGCAAGCAGAATTGGGGGGAGAGAGAGCCGCAGGAGAGAGAGATTACAAAATCGAGCTCTCCGAGCTGGCCGCCCGCAAGCCTAAGGAAGACTCCTCTATCGCCAATGAAAGTAGTATTGCCTTTTTATTTGAACATGGAGGCGTCAAAATCCTATTTTTAGGAGATGCCCATTCCTCAGACGTAGCTAATGCCCTCCAATCTTTTGGCTACAGTAAGTTCAATAAGCTCCGAGTAGATGCCGTCAAACTTTCTCACCATGGTAGTAAGGCTAGCAACACCTATGAATTATTAGACCTTATCATTAGCCCTCGATATATCATCAGCACAGATGGGAGTCGCCACGGTCTCCCTAACAAAGAAGCGCTCGCCCGCATCATTATGCACCCCGACCGCAAAAAAGAACAAGCCATTTCCTTTATTTTCAACTTCGATAATGATACTTTAAGAGGGGTTTTCACGCAAGAAGAAATGGATACCCATAACTTCAACTGTGTATTTCCAGAACCCAATCAGCAAGGTGTTGCCTTGGACTGGACTACCCAAGCATAGTCAAGTCTTAGCGTAGCACCCATACACTACTATCATATGCTACGCTCTCAAGCCTGGTTTGGCAAAAAAGACAAAATGGGGTTCATCTACCGCTCGTGGATGAAAAATCAAGGGATTCCAGATGCTTCTTTTGATGGTCGGCCCGTGATCGGGATCTGCAACACTTGGTCTGAGCTCACTCCGTGCAACGCTCATTTTCGTGAACTAGCCGAATATGTCAAAAGAGGCGTTTACGAAGCAGGAGGCTTCCCTTTAGAGTTTCCGGTAACCTCTCTTGGCGAAACCCTGATGCGCCCCACCGCCATGCTTTTTCGCAATCTCGCAGCGATGGATACCGAAGAAACCATTCGGGCCAATCCACTCGATGGGGTAGTATTGCTCTGTGGCTGCGATAAGACGACTCCCTCAACCGTGATGGGAGCTGCTAGCGTCAATCTACCTACGCTCGTGGTTTCGGGTGGAGCCATGCTCAACGGTAAGTTCAAAGGCAAGGATATCGGTTCTGGAACTATGGTATGGAAATTTAGTGAGGAGCTGCGCGCGGGCCGTATGTCACCAGCTGAGTTTTCCATGGCTGAGGCCTGCATGTCTCGCTCTAGAGGCCACTGTATGACGATGGGGACCGCCTCGACTATGGCATGTATGGTTGAGTCCTTGGGGCTTACTCTCCCAGGGGGTGCTGCCATCCCAGCCGTTGACGCTCGCCGTCGGGTACTGGCCCATGAAGCAGGTAATCGCATCGTAGAAATGGTCCATGAAGACCTCAAAATTGGCGACATCCTCACGCGTAAAGCTTTTGAAAACGCCATCAAAGTCAATGCAGCTATCGGCGGTTCTACCAATTTCATCATCCATCTGTTGGCGATCGCTGGACGGGTGGGCATCGATTTAGCCCTCAAAGACTTTGACCGCCTCAGCGAAGGCATTCCGCTCTTGGCCAATCTCATGCCCTCTGGCCAGTACTTGATGGAAGACTTCTATTATGCTGGAGGCCTACCCGTCGTCATTAAAGAGCTGGGCGAAATGCTCCATACGGACGCCATTACTGTCAACGGCAAAACCCAAAAAGAAAACAACGAAGCTGCCGAATGCTATAATCGGGAGGTCTTAGGTACCCTCAAACAGCCCATCAATGAAGCAGGTGGGGTGGCCGTCGTATATGGTAATCTCTGCGAAAACGGGGCCGTTATCAAACCTTCCGCCGCCACTCCTGCCTTGATGCAGCACCGTGGCCAAGCCGTAGTCTTCAAAAACAATGACGACTACCACGCTCGTATCGATGATCCAGATCTAGAGATAGACGAAAACTCCATCATGGTCTTGCAAAATGTCGGCCCTAAAGGCTTCCCAGGCATGCCAGAGGTAGGCAATATGGGACTCCCCAAAAAGCTACTCAAGCAAGGTATCACCGATATGGTTCGGATCTCAGACGGCCGCATGAGTGGGACAGCTTACGGCACAGTATTTCTCCATGTATCCCCAGAATCGGCTATTGGCGGCAATTTGGCCTTGGTAGAAGAGGGGGACTGGATCGAAGTGGACGTAGCCAATCGGAGATTGCATTTGGAAGTAAGTGAGGCCGTCCTTGCCGAACGCCGCGCTCGCTGGCAAGCCCCAGAAGGTCCCGATCCAAGAGGCTACGTCAAACTCTACGTGGACCATGTAAATCAAGCCCATGAAGGTGCAGACCTAGATTTTTTAATTGGCAAATCTGGAGCAGCTGTACCGAAGGATAATCATTAAGTAATTTTGACCTGCTGCGCAGAACGCTTGTCTTTGCGGCAAGCTAATGCCTAGCTACGCCGGAAGGCTAGCGCTAAGCGTTCCGCGCTCCCGAAAGCTTTCGGGAGGTAAACCCCCAAAAAAACATCACAATGAAAACTACTCAAAAACAATCTCGTCGGCGCTTCCTCAAAAATGGAGGCGCTCTGGCCGCCGGAGGGATTCTGCTTAGCTCCAAAGCTTGGGGCTTCCCCGCTATCATTCAGCGTTATGGCAAGCCCAATTCTCTGATCAATGGCGTCCAAATTGGCGTTATTACTTATTCGTTTAGAGGCATGCCCAATGATGCCGAATCTACCCTAAAATATTGTGTGGACAGTGGCATCAGTGCGATCGAATTGATGGGCTGGACTGCGGAGCCTTTTGCGGGTGCTCCAGAAAACCCCTACCCTAGGCGGAGGAGACCCAAACAAGAAGGCCCCATGACAGAAGAGCAGAAAAAGGAAGCCGAAGAACGCAGAAAAGGCCGCGCGGCTTATGCGGCAGAACTGGCTAAATGGAGAGCAGAAGTCTCCATGGAGAAGTTTGAGCAGCTCCGCAAAATGTACCAAGAGGCCGGGGTCAGTATTTATGCTTGGAAACCAAGTGCGCTGGGAGAAAAAAATACCGATGCAGAAATCCTCTATGCTTTTCGTTCAGCCAAAGCCTTAGGAGCTAGCCATGTTACAGTAGAGCTCCCGCGTTCTGCGAAGCAGTCCAAAAGACTCGGCAAGCTAGCCAAAAAAGAAAAGGTCAGTATCGGCTATCATGGCCACTTGCAACAGACCTTTACTGCTTGGGACAAAGCCATGAACCAATCCCCATACAATGGCATAAACATAGACATTGGGCATTATATCGCCGCAGGCTATGATCCGCTACCGTTTCTAGAAGCCAAGCACGAAAAAATTCATAGTATCCACCTCAAGGATCGACAGACCAAAGCCAACGGCCAAAAAAATCTTGCTTGGGGCTTAGGAGATACGCCCGTCGTTGCAGCTTTGCAGATGATGCGCGACAAAAAGTATCAATTTCCCGGCACTATCGAACTGGAATATAAGATCCCAGATGGTTCTGACGCGGTCCAAGAGGTCGCAAAATGCCTCGAATATTGCCGCAAAGCCTTGGAAGCCTGATAGACGATATCGCGGCAAAATCCCTATCTTTATAGCATGAGCAGGATTCCCCAAAACGTAGTTGATCAAATCTATTCCGCAATGGACATTGTGGACATCGTAGGGGATTACGTCCAGCTCAAAAAAAAGGGAGCCAACTTCTGGGCGCTTTCGCCTTTTTCAAACGAAAAATCACCCTCTTTCGCGGTCAATCCGGTCAAAGGTATCTACAAAGACTTTGGGGCCTCCGGCAAAGGAGGCAATGCGATCAACTTCCTCATCGAGATGGAGGGCTACACCTATGTCGAAGCGCTCAAACACGTAGCCAAACGCTATGGGATCGAGGTACCAGAAGTTGAAGAAAGTCCCGAAGAAAAACTGACCCGCGACAAGCGCCAGAGCCTCTTCATCGTCAACGAGTTTGCCGTCAAGTTTTTTCAAGAGCAGTTGCTTGAGTCAGACGAAGGCAAGCAAATTGGGCTGAGTTACTTCAAAGAGCGCGGCATATTAGACGCGACTATTGAGGAGTTTCAACTGGGATACGCACCTGACAGCTGGGATACCTTTGCCAAGGCTGCTACTAAACAGCAGTTCAATGATGATTATCTCATCGAACTAGGCCTCAATAGTCGCTCTGAAAAGACTAAAAAACTAATCGACCGTTTTCGAGGCAGGGTGATGTTTCCCATCCTCAGCCCCGTAGGTAAAGTGCTAGGATTTGGGGGTCGGATCCTCAGCCAGCGCAAAGATGTAGGTAAATATATCAACTCGCCCGAGTCAGATATCTACCACAAGAGTCAGGTCTTATATGGCTTATATCAGGCCAAGAAAGCCATTCGTGATGAGGATCTCTGCATCATGACAGAGGGCTATATGGATACCATCGCGCTGCATCAAAATGGTATCAAGCATGTGGTCGCTTCCAGCGGAACGGCTCTCACCATTGAGCAGATACGCTTGATTCGTCGTTTTACCCGCAATGTTCTCATGATATATGATGGTGACAATGCAGGGATAAAAGCCGCGACTCGAGGGATTGATCTACTTCTCAAGGAGGAGATGAACGCCAAGGTCCTCATCCTACCAGATGGACACGATCCAGATTCTTATGTCAATGATAAGGGTTCACAGGCTTTTCTTGATTATGTCTCAAATGAAGCGCTGAGTTTTATTGACTTCAAGATGCGCGTCCTGAGCGAAGGTAAAAATGTCAAGGACCCAGTCGTACAGTCTGAGATTGTCAAAGGCTTAGCAGATACTTTAGGCTATCTTCCCGATAGAGTGCAGCGGCAGATGTTTGTCAAACATGTGGCCCAGCGCATGGAGATCAGCGAAAGCCTGATGACCCATGCGGTCGAAGAAGCATTGAAGGCACACAATAAGCTGGATATGCGGGATCGGAGAAGGCGCGAATCTGCGACCAATTACCCTCCAGGCATGCCTCCTCCACCTGAGGTAGCAGAGGTAAAAGACCTAAAAGCTTTTGAAAAGCTTGAGCTCGCCAATCAAGAGAAGGAACTGCTCAGGGTACTAGTCAACTATCCAGGGGAAGGTTTTGCCGAAGAGGATGTGGCTTTAGAAGATGCCGCTGGTAATCCAATCGAAGTAGAAAAGATTCCTTTGATGGATTTCTTTGTGGAAGAACTAGAAGATATTGTCTTTGAGAATTCCCATTTTGAAAACCTCAAAAAACTGATCTTTGCGGAGTACAGTGAGCAAGGCAATGTCGATATCAATCGCTACCTCAATCATGAAAATGATGATATCCGTAAACTGGTTTCCGACTTGCTGGTGCCTCGGCATGAGATCAGTCCTGGCTGGCGCAAACATGGTGCCTACGTCTTGGACCTAGACTCGGACCTACGCAAAACCGTTCAAGGCCCTCTATTTCATTATAAAAGCAAGAAAATCGACCGGCTCATCCACGAAAGCCGAGAAAAAGTCAAAGAGGCGCAAGACCAACAAGCGGCCGAACAACTCGACTATTGGCTAGAGATCAATATGCATTTGCTCCAGATGAGAAGAGAAATTCATGAGAAACTCGGTACCGAAGGGGCTATCTCTGCTGCAGATGGCCGCTTGTAGGACGGCAAGCCTAAATTTTCGTATTTTTACCCTATGGAAAAAAGCTTAACGCCGGCTCGCATTGTGCAGGAGCTGGATAAATATATCATTGGTCAGGCAGACGCAAAAAAATCAGTGGCCATTGCCTTACGTAATCGTTGGCGTAGGCTCAACGCTAGAGAGGATATACGCAAAGAAATCATCCCCAATAATATCATGATGATCGGCCCTACGGGTGTCGGTAAAACTGAGATTGCGCGTCGTCTGGCGCAGTTAGCAGAAGCGCCCTTTATCAAAGTCGAAGCCTCAAAATTTACTGAGGTGGGCTATGTCGGGCGTGACGTAGAGAGTATGGTACGCGACCTCGTCGAACAATCCGTCAATCTCGTTCGAGCAGAGCAAAAAGCAAAGATTCGGGAGCAAGCGCTCATCAATGCCGAGGAGCAAATTCTCGACATCTTGATTCCCCCTATCCGCAAACGCAAAGACAAAGCAGCAGTACGCTATACCGAAGGCGAAGACAATAGCATAGGCTTCGAAAGCCCTGCTAAATACTCTGATGATGAACTCAATGAGCGAACCCGCGATAAGTTTCGCGAAAAACTCAAGCGGGGCGAGCTCGAAGAGCGGGAAATTGAGGTAGAAATGATCGTACCTACCCATAATGTACAAGTGATGGGCCCGATGGGTATGGATGGCATGGACGGTTTACAAGATATGCTAAGCGGCATGATCCCCAAAAAGAAAAAGACCCGTAAAATGCCGATCAAAGATGCCCGCGAGTACCTCGCAGATGAAGAGGCCTCTAAATTGATCGATATGGATGCCGTCACCCGCGAAGCGATCGAAAGAGCGGGCAACAGCGGGATCATCTTTATCGATGAAATCGACAAGGTTGCTGTTTCTAGCGAAGGCCGCGGGGGAGCAGACGTTTCCCGACAAGGGGTACAACGCGATCTACTGCCCATCGTCGAAGGCTCCACCGTCAATACCAAGCACGGGAGTATCAAGACAGATCATATCCTCTTTATCTCCGCCGGAGCCTTTCATGTAGCCAAACCCGCTGATTTGATTCCGGAGCTACAGGGACGCTTCCCCATCAGAGTAAATCTCGATTCTCTGACCAAAGACGACTTTGTCAAGATCCTCACTCAGCCTCGCAATGCTTTGACTCGCCAATATCAAGCCTTGCTAGAAAGCGAAGAAGCAGAACTTGAGTTTACCGAGGAGGCGATTAACCTCATGGCTGAGATGGCCTACAATGTCAACCAGAACGTAGAAAATATCGGCGCGCGCCGTCTCCATACCATCATGAGCAATTTGCTGGATCAGATCTTATTTGAAGTCCCTGATCTGAGCATTGAGCGTAAGTTTGTGATCACCGCAGACTTCGTGCAAGAAAAACTGGGTACCGTCGTGCAGCAGAAAGATCTCAGCCAGTACATCCTTTAAGATGGGCCGTAAACCCATCGAAAAAAAGCGAAAAAATAATCCTGCGCTCAAAGAGCGTTGGGCGGCCAAGGTGAGTCCTTTATTGTTGGAAAATGGGATTCGACAATATACGATGGACGATATTGTGCAAGAACTCAATTGCTCCAAAGCTACTTTGTACAAATACTTCGCTCAAAAGGGCGATTTGGTCAAAGCAGTGGTGCAGCGTAAAATCAATCAGATAGCCGTTTTTGCCCCCATCCTTCGCGATAATGAGCGACCTTATATGGAGCGCTTCACCGAAGCCGTAAGCGCCGCAAGTCTAGAGATGGCGGGTATTTCGACCACCTTTTTGGACGATCTCAAACAATTATATCCGGACCTTTGGCAGCTTGTCCAACAACTACAAGAGCTTGCTTTTCAAGCACTGATCGATTTTTATCGCGAAGGTATCGAGCGCGATTTACTCCATCCAGAACTAGACCCCGAGGTACTCGCTCTTACCGACAAACTTTTTATCGTCGCGATCTCTGATCCTGATCAGCTAAGCGGCCAAAACATAGACCTCAAAACGGCCTTTGATGCTTTCCAGTTAACTAAGCTCAAAGGTATCTTTAAAGGATAATTTTAACTGGGCGGATGTATTTATGTACCGATGTCCGTCGTTCTTTAAAATAAAACTCCCAAAACAATGAACATCAATCTTCCCCTAGCAAAAACATTACAACGCATTTTTTGTCTTTTTCTGGTTCTCCTCTTTGCCCTGCCTGCGCAAGCTCAGATTCCTACCCCTCGTCGGATCAAAAATCGCGTCAACCGCAATCTTGAAGAACGCATCCTCAAAAAGGTCGATGAGGCCGTAGATAAGGTCCTCGATGAGGTAGAAGAATCTGCCGAGGAAGCCGCCGAAGAAGAAATGAACGAAAGAGCCGAAAATGGCGAAGGCGTTTCCGGCGAAGTCGAAAATGCTGAAGTCACCGTTGTCAAAGACAATAGCCCATACGAGGCCATCCCCAATGACTTTGTTGGCACTTTTAAAATGAAAATGGCAATGTCAAAAAAGGGTAAGCCAGCCAAAGATGGCCCCACCTATACTACTTTTGTTTTTGACGAATGGCGTACCGGCATGGTGATCGAATCCCCTGAAACCGAGGCTGATGGCGTAATGATGATTATCAACATCAAGGACAACACCATGACCACCAAAATGGAATCTGACGGCAAACCAACTGCTGTAACCATGAAGCGCCCTCGTTTCAAAACTACCGTAGAGAGCAAATATGAAGAGACAGAGGCTACGATTACCCCCACCAATGATTACGAAACCATCAACGGCTATCGTTGCCGCAAATACCTTGTAGAAACTCCTGACGGTAAGGGTGAGTATTGGATCACCACTGATCTCGACATGGATTACTTCACTTTGATGCAAAGCATGAATGTCATGGCCACCCAGAAAAAAGGGGACCAAAGTACACAAGCCGCCAATATTTATGGCATCAATGGCTTTCCCATGCGTACGATCTTCATCAATAATGATGGTGAAGAAATCTTTATGGAAACCCAGTACATAAAGCCGGGCCATGTAGATGAAAAAGTCTTTGATCTTAGCGGTTACGAATTGATGGATCTATCCTCATTTGGTAGGAACTAAGTCGAGGATTTTCAAAAATATATCAAGGCTCTGAGCGATTGGCTTAGGGCCTTTTTTATTTGTCGTGATTGTATATGGAGCACTGCTTCGCAGAACGCTCGTCCCAGGCCCCTAATTGATTAAGGCTTCCAATCCAGCCTACTTCTTTTCTTTATCCTTGCTATTGCAGTACAGAGTAGAAAGTAAAACGTATAGAGAAAAAAGGTCCTTTCTAGCCATAGAACCCACTTTTACTCGGTCTTAATACTAAATACTATTGTCTCAGTACTTAACTTGTAGCTATGAGATACCTTTGGATCACGATAGGGCTTCTATGGATTGTTCAAGTCCAAGGCCAAGCCCCTCGTTTTTTTTACAGCCATAGTAAGATTTCAGCCTTAACGCCTGGTGCCCCCAGCTTACTTGACCAAGACAAATGGGGCGAGGGGATTGCCACAATAGGAGATTTGGATGGAGATGGGATAGAGGAGATTGCAGTAGGTGCTCCTCATCTTGGAGAGGGGACAGTTTTTATTCTTTTTCCTGCGGAGAACGATGCGATCTATGCCTACACCCCCATCACTCAAGACCTCAATGGCTTTAATGAAAAGCTTACTCCAGGCACACAATTTGGCGTTCGCGTAGCGCCCCTTGGTGATTGGGATGGGGATAGCATACCCGATCTTTTGGTGGGTCAACCCAAGTCAAATACAGGCCCGATCAATTATGGCAGTGCGTGGATTTTGTTGTTGAGGGAGGACGGTAGCGTCAAGCGATATTTTGAGTACAGTGGCCGGACCGAAGGCTTAGTAGGGCAGCTAGGGCGGGATCGGCGCTTTGGCACTGATTTGACCGCGATGGGCGACATTGATGGCAATGGCGTAGGGGATATAGCCATCGGTGCCCCCATGTTGATGTCCAAAGGATTGGGAGAAGTATGGCTGCTACTTTTGGAGCAAGACGGCTCCATCAAAGAAGCGATACGTTATAGCAACGATTACAATGGTTTTCCCAAAAAAGGTCTCAAGACAGGGGATCAATTTGGCTGTAGTCTCAGCGCCTATGAGCCGGGGAGTGGGGTTTTATTTGTTGGCGCTCTAGGCGATGATAAGGCAGATCTAAATGCAGGTGCGATTTGGCGACTGCGGATCAAATCGGATGGGCAGCTAAAGGAAGCAAAAAAGATCACGCATAAGCAAGGCTTTGGCCCCGAACTCAAGGCCCAAGATCGTTGGGGGACTTCGCTGGCGACCATAGGAGACTGGAATGGGGACGGCCGCGCCGAACTCGCTGTCTCAGCTTCTCGAGCTGATGATGGAGGACGTGATATGGGTACTGTCTATATTTTATTTTTGGACTCGCTCCAAAACGTCCAATGGGTCAACCGCTTTTATCAAGATGCCGACAACTTTTCGGCTAAGCTTTCCAGCAATTATAATTTTGGACGCAGCTTGGCTAGAGGCCCTGACCATAATCAAGATGGAGAAGCAGATCTCCTTATCAATGGTCACTTAGACGATGAAACAGGGCCCAATCAAGGGGCCTTTTGGATCGTCTCCCCTCAACTAAGATCAGCCGCCAATGCCAAAGCCAGCAAACTCCAACAGCGCGCCCTCAGTCTTACCGCCCAAGACTCAGCCTGGATCTATCGCGATGCCATTACGGCCTTAGACTCCGCGAGAATGGACAGCCTATACGATCTTTCGAGCTACGCACCGAGCCATCTGATTTTTGTGTTGGATGTATCCGCTTCGATGAATAAACCTTGGCGTTTGCCCTTACTACGAGAAGCCTTTCTCAATTTGTTGGTCTATATGCGACCGGAAGATAAAATCTCAGTAGTAGCTTATTCTAGCAAGGCCGAGACCTTGTTGAGTAATCTCTCTGCCGCAGAGCGGGATTCTATCGCGGCTACGATCAAAGTATTAGCCTCTTCTGGTAGCACCAAACCCACCAAAGCGGTCGAAATCGCTTATCAACTGGCCAATCAGCATCTCATACCCAATGGAAACAATCGGATCATTTTTGCCACCGACGGTGGTTTTGAAAGCGAGGTCTTAGACAAAGCCTTAAATAAGTTTGCCAGGAGTGAGATCCCTATGAGTGTCTTTTATTTTGGGAAATTACCCGCCGCTAAGATTGTGGAAATGGAGACCCTCGCCCAAAAGGCCTTTGGCAATACCGCTCATATTTTGCCTGAGACTGTCAATTCGGCCCTACTCAATGAGGTGAGAGTGATTCAGACAAAAACGGAGATGGAGGAGCATTGAGTTTTTTCCGCTTCGCGGAACGATTATCTCTTTAAAGGTGCGTCGGCTAACTAAGATCGAAGCTCAGCATGACATGAAAATTTTATGGCTTTGCCCCTATTTTTCTAATTGTCATCCTGACCATTAGCGGAAGGAACTAAAAAATTTGGCGTTTTGCGCAGGAAAATCACCTCCGCTTCCATAAGCTCAAGCCTTCATCCTCCCAAACTTGCTCAAAAGCAGAAGCCTCAAATTCAGGACAAGGCGCCTGCACCAAAAAGTATTGATATTCATCCCGCATACGATGATCTTGGCTCTGGTAATAAAAGCGGTTGAGATACCAGCGAAGAGCAAAGGCTTTTTCAAGCGAATTACAGATATGTATGGTTTCCCTTTGGGGGACGATAGCTCCAATCTGATGCACTTGCGCAAGTACCTTCTGGTCGCGTTTGGGCGTTCCCCAACGGGAAACAGAAACAACAATCGCTCCCAGCATTAGCCCTAAGGCCATTAACTGCATGGGTCGCCTCAAACGGTCCCAAAGATTGCTGCAGCGATGCCAAGCGGCTACGATCAACGCACAAAAAGCCAGGGCAAAATAGGGGAAGGAAGGTACCAGATAAAAATCCCTTAGCTTGGGGCTAACAAACAAGGGGAAAGAAGCGGAAATCGCTACCGCAAAAAAGATTTTTACCGCTCCCCATTCAATCTCAGTTTTGCGCCAAAAGCGATAGCTAAACAAACCGACTAAAGTACCCAGCCCTATACTGGGCAAAAGCTCTTCTCCTAAGCGGCGGAGCAGATACCAAGGACCCGTATCAGTAGCCAACTGACCATTGAGACTGCGTATTACCTGTTTACCCAAATAGCGATCCCAAAAGAGCCAAATTTCCTCCTTAAGTAGCATAAGCCCAAGTCCTAGGCCAAAGCTCAGCCACAATAAAAAGGTAGTCACAAGGCTTCGCTTCCAATCTCTGCCTATACCTACCGCCAATAGCAAAGGCATCACAAGCGGAAATAAACCTACTGGGCCTTTGGTATGTAGAGCTGCCAAGGTAAACAAACCTGCGCAGATCCCGCCCCAATAGCGCCAAGAGAATTGAAACTGGGCCTTGAGCACCATCCAAAAAGCCGCTAAAGTCCACATGCTCAGCGGATTTTCGAGCATATTGTTGCCAAAAGACCAAAATACTCTCGGAACAATCAGCCAAACCAATACTGGCAACCAAGCATAAGGCTTATAAGCCGCTAATAGCAAGCGCCATATCTGGGCGATCAACCAGACACAAATGCCCCAAATGAATAGACCAAAGATATTTTCTACCCAGAAAGAGGTTCCCAGTAGGGAAAAGAAAGCTGATTCTAACCAAAACGCTAGCGGAGGATGCGCAAAAAAGACAGGTTCATAGGTAGCACTGAAATAAGGGGCCCAAAAACTGCCCTGACCTTCGGCGAGGTTGCGGGCCAAAATTGCATATAAGGTCCCGTCGATAAACATGCCCTCCCGAAAGAGATTGGGCAAAAAAATGAACATCGCCGTTGCCATGGTCAATAGCCAGCCGGGAGAGATATCGAAGCGTTTGCTCATCCGTAGTTACGCGCCCCAAAGACTGCACTGCCAATCCGTACCATCGTAGCACCTTGGTCGATGGCTAACTCAAAGTCGCCTGACATACCCATAGAAAGTTCTTCCATTTGAATGCGGGGGTGGTTAAACTCTTGATAGCGTTTAAAGGCCCTTGCTAGACGAGCAAATTGGCTGCTAATCACCGCTTCATCACTAGTAAACTCCGCCATGCCCATCAATCCTTTGATACGCACATGGGGGTACTCATCCAAGCGCTCTAACAACTCATAAGTCGATTGCTCATTGAGGCCAGATTTAGCGTCTTCCTCAGAGATATTGAGTTGCAATAGGCAAGCAATAATGCGATCATTTTGGGCGGCGCGCTTGTTGATTTCAGCTAGCAGACGCTCCGAATCCACTGAATGGATCAAGTAAATAAATGGCGCGATGTATTTGACTTTATTGCGCTGGAGGTGGCCGATCATGTGCCAATGGGCGTCGGGCAGCGCAGGATGCTTTTCGGTGAGCTCTTGCACTTTATTTTCGCCAAAATCACGCTGCCCAGCTGCATAGGCCTCTTCGATCAGAGACATGGGCTTGGTTTTGGAAACGGCGATTAGTTTTACGGTTTGAGGGGAGCGTTCCGCGCTAGCGGTGGCCTCCTCGATACGGGCTTTGATAGCCGCCAAATTATCAGCGATACTAGTCATCTTGCGAAGATATAAGCCTAGATGCAGCAAAAAAAATGTAGCTTGCGTCTAGAGGAAAATCATACATTGCAGACAATGAAATCTACTTTAGCTTTTTTCAGTTTTTGCTTGGCCGCTATCCTGTTGAGCCTTTCGGGCTGTGTGCAGGATCGTTGTGCGCAGCAGGTCACTTACATCAGCTACGAACCCGTCTATCTGACCTTTGAAGAACTCAGAGCCGCTGGTAAGAGCGAATCGCCTCGCGATCTCAATCGTCCGGGCAAATTTTACTATAAGGATGGCTTCATCTTCGTCAATGAAGTGAGTAAAGGCATCCATATAATTGATAACCACGACCCCAACAATCCCACCAATATTGCCTTTATCAACCTACCAGGTTCACACGACCTATCAGCAAAGGGCAATATTTTATATTCGGATTCATATACAGATTTAGTGGCCATCGATATTACAGACCCCAGTAACACCAGTATTGTTGGCAGAGAGGTCAATGTTTTTCCTTATGGCATGTGGCACGATGGGCTTTATGCTGACATAGATAGAGGGGTAGCCATCGATTGGATAGAGACAGAGATTACAGAAGAAGTGCCCTGTGAGAGTATCACCCGTGGCATCAGCGATTGGTTGCCTCGCAATGGATTTGTGCAAGAAGATGCCGCTAATTTAGCCGCCCCCCTTTCCTCCAATTCCCAGTTTAATTCGCCCTCTTCTAGCGGCGGAGGGGCTAGCACTGGTATAGGCGGCTCGATGGCTCGCTTTACCATCCTCAATGATTATTTATATACCGTTACGGGACAGGCACTTAAGGTATTTGATATTTCGACTTTGACGGCTCCGGTCGAAGGCCAAGATGTGGAAATCGGCTGGGGGATAGAGACGATCTTTCCGTATGGCAATCACCTTTTGATTGGCTCACAGACAGGTATGTTTATTTTTTCTACGGATAATCCAGAAAGTCCCAAGCTTGAGGGAGAATTTGGGCACGTACAGAGCTGTGATCCAGTAGTAGCAGAAGATGATATCGCCTACGTAACGCTTAGAGGTGGGAATCTATGTGGTAGCTTTACCAATCAATTGGATGTACTTGACATCAAAAATGTACGCAATCCCAAGCTGCTGCATACCTACTTAATGGACGGCCCTTACGGTCTGGGAATCAGAAATAGCATCCTTTTTATTTGTGATGGTGAGTCTGGCTTGAAGGTTTATGACGCTAGTGATATCTCCAAGATTGACCAAAATCAGTTGGCGCATTTTCCGGATATCAACGCCTATGATGTGATCCCATTGCCCAATGTCCTATTGTTGATTGGCAAAGATGGCTTTTATCAATATGACTATAGTGATGTAAGCAATATCAAGCTGTTGAGTACCATTCCGGTAATCGCGCTTTAGCGGATGAGTAAGGAGCAGAAAGTATTGGGTAGTTAGATGAGGAGGGGTTCTTATGCCAGCTTTTCCTCTTGGCATAGTGCTCATTGGGGGTAGATTACCGCTGCGCGGAACGCTTATTTCTGGCAGCATCGCATTGCATAGGCTACAACTGAGAATGAGCGTTCTGCGAAGCAGTGATCCTTAGAAGAGCTCTCTAGACGAAACTTGAACTTACTCCTTGATCTCTTCCTCCTTAAGCTCTTCGGAAGCTACCTCTTCGAGATAATAACATTTACGACAACGAGGTTCGTAGGCGTCTTTTTCGCCCAAAAGAATTTCGTTGTCGTCTCTTTTTTTACGGTAGGAAAAATTGGCGAGACTGCCACACTGTTGACAGATTGCATGTACTTTGGTCACAAATTCAGCCGTTGCCATGAGCCCTGGCATCGGGCCAAAAGGTTGCCCCCTAAAATCCATATCTAAACCTGCGACGATTACGCGAAATCCTTGGTTGGCCAGCTCTCTGGCAACATTTACAATACTCTCATCAAAAAACTGAGCCTCATCAATACCGATCACATCAGCTCCATCAGCTAGCAATAAAATTTGTTTTGATTCCTCCACTGCTATAGAAGGGATTGCATTCCGATTGTGGGAGACAATTTCTTTGGCACTATAGCGAGTATCAACTCCGGGCTTAAAGATTTTTATACGTTGATTGGCGATTTCTGCGCGCCTTAGGCGTCTTATGAGCTCTTCGGTCTTACCCGAAAACATACTGCCACAAACAACCTCTATCCAACCTGTTTTACGATTGGCAGAATTGACTTCAATAAACATAGTAGTGTAAGAAATGCGCTTGTAATAGGGCCTGTCCGTGGCCCGTCCAAAGATACATAATCTTCTTTAGACCCTGTTATATCTGAGGTAATATTCATTTACGAGTAACAGCATTTATTCCCATTTTTGGTAAATCATGAAAAATTGAAAAATATATTGAACAAAAATTCAATAAAAATATTGTTCCTCATCCCCATACTTTTTGCTTGCAATAAGGGGCAGGTAATCGTTATTCCCGATAATGATCCGCCCGTCTATTCGGCAGTCCCCATCATTGCGATTGAAAACTATATCAATCGCTTATTTATCGATCTTTTGGGGAGAGAGCCTTTGGAGGAAGAGAGGATTTTGGCTTTGGCCGATTTGAGGAGAGAAAATCTCTCTATGGCCGCGCGAGATAGTCTGATTCGCAAGCTACAAACCAATCTCAACTTTGTGGCAGGGGACAGTAGCTACCGTCATGCTTATGTAAGAAGGCAGTATGAGTTAGCCAAAGAGCAAGTCATAGAAGGGGCCAGTGAGGCTTATATAGCCTATCGCATCGATAGGTTTGTAGAGAAAGCATATGAGGATTCTTTGAAGGGAGATGCTGCTGGGATCGCTTACGCCATGGAAGAAGAGGCGAGATTAGAAGCGGTGCTTGAAGTCCCCTACTTACTCAGAGATCGAGAGATTGATCATCGAGAAGCCTACGGCCGGATGATTCAAAACTTTATTTATGATGATATCAATAAGGGGAGTTACAACTTTATCTATGCCTCATTTGAGGATTTTTTAGACCGATTTCCCACCAATGCTGAATACAAAGATGCATTTGGAGTGATAGAGTATAACCTACCAGGTCTGGTACTCAATGAAGCCTGTAAAGACAAGGCAGAATATACGCTTGCCCTGACACATTCACGAGAGTTTGCAGAGGCCATGATCAGATCTACTTATCTGAGTTTAATGGCTCGGCAACCAGATTCGGAGGAGATGCTTGGCTTGATCCAAGACTTCTATGCCGACCAAGACTATGAAAAATTGCAACGAATAATCATGATGACCGATGAATATGCACGTTTCTAGATGGATGCTTTTGCTCGGCCTACTGTTTATCGCGGCATGTAGGTCAGATGACCAATACTTATATGAGGTTAATACCTTGGATGTATTAGCCTCTAATGACCATAAGTCTCGACAAAAGTCAGAGGATCAATACTTAGCCACGCTTTATACCAATCTCTATCAAGAGTCGGTCTCGGGCAACAAACTCGCAGATATGCGCGAAGTGATGGCCTCTTTTGGAGATAAGGACCTAGGACGCCAAATGCTCATCTCCCGCTTATTGGTGGATCCAGAGATCAACATCCCAACAAATGCAGAGATGCGAGCGGACTTAGATGGCTTTGTTGAAGAAACTTATCGCCGATTTCTAGTGCGAGAACCCAGTATGGCAGAACGGACATATCTAAAAAATATACTGATCAAAAATCCTCAATTGACTCCCGATATGATCTATCTCTCCTTTACGCTTGCTGAGGAATATCAGTTCTACTAATCAGAGCCGACTGCCCCAAAAGAATGAACCATAAGCATTGAAAACCAATAGATGATGAATAGGCGACAATTTATCAAAAGCAGCGCAGCGATGGCAGGAATACTATCGATGCCCTATATACTACCTTCTGGAAGGGTCTTCGCGAAAACAAATTCGCGCAAAGCCAATCATGTTGTATTGATTCTATTTGCCGGAGGCATCAGACAGCAAGAATCCATACTCCAGCGTTACCTAGAAGGGAGCCAAAATGAAGCGCTGCCCGGCAATATCCTCTACAACCTCCTCGAAGGAGAACCCCCAGAAGATAAGATTGTCTATGGTCAAAATGGGAGTAGAGCGGGCGAAATTCCGATCGATAGGATGTTAGGTACCACCTTGCAAAAGCAAGGAACTTTATTTAGAGAGGTCAATGCTTCTAATGTGGGCCATTACGGGGGCTTGAATGTTTGCCTTCAGGGTACAGATCAAGCTACTCAAGGACTGAAACAGCGACCACTTAATCCTACTATATTTGAGTATTTGAGGCGCCACGCCGGCTTATCGGCTACCGATACTTGGTTTATTGGCAGTGGGATTGGCAACTCTATTCCGCTCTTGCACCATAGCTTGCACCCAGATTATGGGGAAGCCTATGCCGCCAACTTTTTGGCTCCTTCCATAACCTTTAGTTCCAAAGGATATGAGCATTTTGCTGACGGCCGGACCTATCATCCCGAGCAAGAATTAGCGCCGATTCAGCAAATCAAAACCTTTCTTGATCTACAATATGATAAAGTTTCAGACTCCCTTGGAGGGGTACAAAACACCAAGGCGGAACAAGTGATAGTAAGAGATTTTTTAGAGGATCTTTACGCACGCACTCGCACTCAAGAAATTCTCATGCCGCCGGTCAGAGACAATAATGACCTCAAATCAATCGGCTATGCAGCAGAGGTCATCCGTAGGTTTCAGCCGGCGCTTACCGTAGTGAATCTTGAGAGTTCAGACGTTTGCCATAGCAATTTTACTCAATATTTGGGCAATATGCATCGCGCTGATCATGCAGTAGGTTTTTTGTGGAATTACATCCAGCAAAACCTTCCCCAGATGGCCGAAGAAACCATCCTCTTAGTGGTCCCTGAGTGTGGCCGCAATGAAAATCCGAATCCAATTCGGGACGAAAATAATTGGTTTGCCTATGACCATTCAGATTTAAACAGTCAAAGGGTATTTGGTATGATGGCGGGCAAAAATGTGCCCCAAAATCTAAGTATCGGAGACGAAAATAATCCTATCGGTCAGACATCTGATGTAGTCCTCACCATTGCAGACATACTAGGCATAAAAGAACAAGTAGCTCAGCAAGGCCTAGTACATCCCTCATCTTTATCATGGTTTGATAGAATCTAAAAAATCCTCCTTACTCTCTTTTCATATGATTACCGCCAAGAAAAAATATGTACTGTTTACCGCCTACCTCAGTCTGTTGATTGGGGCTTGTATGGTAAGCCCAGATATGCCTCCCAATCCTTTTGAGATGAGCAAATCAATTCAGATTCCAATAGCGGACAGCGGGCTTGTAAATTCATTACCAGCCTCGCATATCGTATCCTTGCATCAGAGGGTATTTAGCCCAACCTGTGCCAACTCTGGCTGCCATGACGGCAGTTTTGAGCCAGACTTTAGGACGGTTGAAAGCACCTATAATACTCTCGTCTATCAGGAAGTAATTAAAAACAATCCACAAGGAAGTTTTCAATACCGAGTGGACCCTTTTCATCCTGAGCGTTCGGTCCTTTGGGAACGCTTGACCCACGATATTGATGGCCAATCAGGGCTTATGCCCTTAGTAGTCGAATCGGGCAGCGAATGGGAACAAAATAAGGACAGTCTTCTGCAAGCAATACATGATTGGATTGCTTCAGGAGCACCGGACATGTTTGGCAACACTCCCATTACGGAAGCATTGCCGCCCTCGGTACGTGGAGCAATCGGAATTATTGCTAGTGAGCGGGATCCAATCCGAAGAGAGGGAGGAAATGGCAAGATGTTGATCTCTCCGGGAACGCAACGGCTGGAGCTTTACCTCAGCTTGCAAGCAGATATTAGTCCGGCCAATCAAATTAGTTCGGTAAAACTACGGCTATCAAAAGATAGAAATGATTTTCACAGTGCCAGCGGTGATGCGGTGCAGGTGATACCCAGTCCTATCGTTTCTTATGGCTTTACCGGTGAATTAGAAGAGTTTTATCATCATATCACCATACCCTTAGATACTTTAGTGCTGGGAGATTACCAATACTTTAGGGTTTATATCCAAGTAGAGGGTCAAAACGAGTTGATTGAAATCCCAGGAGATGGTAGCGCCGATTATATGAAGGAAATGTTTGCGTTTGAGATCTATGACTAAGCCTATACTTTATGGCTTGCTTGTAATTACCGTCATGTTTGTCTTAACTGCCTGCAATCGCCAAACGATTGTGGACTCAAAACCTATTTTGAGGTTTGTCGAAACGAGCGCAGATACCATCATTGCCAATGAAGACACTTTGATTTTATGGTTGGAATACGAGGACGCAGAAGGGGATTTGGGAGAGGAATCTCCTGAGGTAAGAACTCTTTCTATAAAGGATAGTAGGCTGCCTGAGCCAGATTATTACCATGTACAACCCCTTGCACCTCTTGGCAGTATGGTATGGATCAAGGGCACCTTAGCGGTCCACATCCCTCGTTTATTTTTGCTAAGCGTTGCGGAAACAGAAGAAGCGGTTTTCACGGCCCGTATCCAAGATAGGGCAGGCAATTGGAGCGACTTTACCCAAAGCCCTCCGGTCATCATCGTTCAAGATTAGTTTGCTTATGAATTGCCCAATAGCTCCGCAAGCTTCGCTTCGAGGCTAGCACCTCTTAGGTTTTGGGCAATAATGTTTCCTTTGGGGTCAACCAAAACAGTGTAGGGAATCCCACGCACCCCATAAAGTTGCGCAGCGGCGCTATTCCAAAATTTCAAGTCACTTACGTGCTTCCAAGTCAACCCATCTTTTTCTATCGCTTGCAGCCAAGCAGTCTTTGTCCTATCCAAGCTTACCCCCAAGATTTCAAAGCCTTTATCGTGGTACTTATTATAGACTCGCACGACATTAGGATTCTCCATCCGGCAAGGGCGACACCAGCTAGCCCAGAAATCAATCAAGACATAGTTACCGCGAAGATCTGAAAGCGCAATCGCCTCTCCCTCGGGTGTATCAAGGGTAAAATCGGGCGCTTCTTTGCCGACCTGCACTGCAGCGCTACTATTAGAGTTAGTTTGTTGCTGCTGAGCCATTTGTTTCTGACGCACCTCCTGCATCATTGCACTAATCAGAGCTGTTTTGGACTCTTCACTTAATAAGGCTTCCCCCTCACTTCTTGAAGAGATCAAGCCATTGACTAAGGCTTCTGCATTAATCTCGACTCCTTGTCTCTTGTAAGCTTCCCCGATATCTTGTCCAATTGCATAAGCCATACTGTCCTTTTGCGTTTCTAGCGCTTTGGCTTTCCCTTTACGGAGCCCAACTTGCTTAGAATTATCGCACCCCCAGACTGCTAAGAGGGAGATTACACAAAGGATAGAGAGAAACTTTTTCATCTTATAGAGGATTTGTGCAAAGATACAATTTTTTGCCAGCCTAGTTTCAATATACAAGCACTCGCCGATAAACACTGGTCCCATCCCGCGAAATTTGCAATAAATACAGTCCGGCAGGCATATTCCCTACCTCAAATCCGATACTACTTTTACCACCGTTGTGTTGGTGTTTCGCTGCGCGAACGATTCTCCCTTTCGTATCCCAGAGCTGCAAGGCCAATGCACTGGGTTCAGCCCCTTCTACTAATAATTCAAACTGCTCTTGACTAGGATTAGGAGCAATACGTAATTGGAGATCCGCCAAGGGGGCCTCTATACTTACACTTCCCACGACCAATATGATCGATGCAGTATCTTTCCCGCACTGGTTTTCTAAGATCAATTTGACTACATATTCGCCTCCTTCCACATAGGTATGCAGCGGTGTTACTTGTACACTTTGCTGCCCGTCGCCAAAGTCCCAGAGATAACTATCGCCGATTTGTAGACTATCAGGGCTAAATAACCAAGATTGGCCATTTTGCAAGCTCGCGTTGATCCCTGCAGGAGCCGGAGGAGGTAATATTTCAACGTACTGACTGTCCAGACTTATCCCCGTGCCATTAGCTACGCTAAGTTGGATCAATTTAGTCCCAGGAGTATTATAGATAATTTGGTGGGGCCCTGGCAAAGTAGAACTAGCGGGAAAAGCACCTACTCCGAAGTCCCAATTGTATGCATTAATCCCTATCCCTTGGGACTGGTCGAGCAAATGAATCGTATCTCCTTGACAAACGGTTGTATTCAAAATGCTCATTTCGGCTTGTGGACTTTGGATGCCACTCACAGTAAGCGTTTGCTGAAAGGTATCTAAACCGCAATTATTGCCTACTACTAGGCTGACGGTAAAGTTACCGTTGCTGAGATAGCTATAAGTAGGAGCAACATTAGAGGTAGTATTGCCATCCCCAAAATCCCAAAGATAAGTTGAGCCATAAAGACTGCTATTCGCAAAAATGAAAGTATTGAAAGCCGTTTGATTTTCAGTAAAACTTGCCTGAGGCAATGGAGAAACGGAAATCGCAGAAGTGTGTACTCCAGTTCCACTCCCATTTGCTACACTGAGGGTAACCGTTCGGGGACCGGGACCGACATAAGAGACTTGATGAGGGCCAGCAGTATTGGCAGTCGCAGGACTTGCCCCTGGACCAAAATCCCAATGATATTGGGTAATTCCTATCCCTTGGCTTTGATCATGGAAGGTAAAGGTTTCCGCTTCGCACAACACTGCACTTGAGCTTGTAAAATTGACATTAGGGACCGTAATCCCAGAGATAGTAACATATTGATCTAGCGTATCTGTCCCACAGCTATTGATCGTCAGGAGCCGCACCCGATAAGTACCATTGGCCAAAAAAGCATGGGAAGGGGAAAACAAACTACTACTGGATCCATCACCAAAGTCCCAGAACTGAGCGTTCGCATTGGTGCTCATATTGTTAAAGGCAACTTGATGATTGTTGATATAAGCGTAAGAGAAGTTGGCCTCGGGTAGTGGATCAATTTGTACCTGTTGGCTATAGTTGGTACTTCCCAAAGCGTTGCTTACGGTCAAGGTGATCGTCTTTACTCCAGCGCTGAGCCACTGCACTTGATGGGGGCCAGCGTGATTTGCACTCGCAGGTACAGCATCTTGACCAAAATCCCAATTGTAAGTCCCCCCAACAGCGATAGAATTATCGCTAATCTGGATAAGCTCCTCAGCACAAGTCTGAAACTTATTAGTATAAAAAGAAGCGATTGGGGCTTGCGTAGGATCCCCGTCCAGTGAAATATTGTCGAGAAATAAGTTATTACCAAAGTGGTTGATATTGACAAACCTCAGATTGATACTACTACCAACCCAAGCACTTAGATCGACGCTATCTCTCCGCCAATCAGAAGCGGTATTGGGGCTCCAAGGGATCGGATTGGTGGCCGTAGTACCCAGATCCATACCTCCTTTGAGGTAGATCGTATTGGTCCAAGTAAGCCCACAATCAAGGCTCAGATCGATCCGCAGGCTATCCATATGATTGATAGAGTGAGGCGCATAAGCTACATCAAAACTCAACCACGGATTGCTGATCGTACTCAGATCAATATGAGAGGACTGGAGATAGTCCTCTTCGCCAAGATCTCCATATAAAGCATTGTTGACGAAAGTAAGATTGGAAGGAATGCCATCAACCCCAATTCCTGCGGTAGTACCAAAGCCAAATGAAGTATCAGGATTGATTACAAACCAATCTGTAGGTGGGAATACCCCACTTTCAAAATCTTCTTGTAGCGGCAAATTGATCCCAATGTCGTCCACCTGTACATAACTCATTTTGACAAAGGTGTTAGCAGCTAGATTGGTCGAGGCATTTAAGGCTACGGTATAAAGGCCCGGTACGTCAAAACTAACTTCAGGCTGAGCCGAAAGGGCAGAAGTACCATTTAAAAAGCTAACTGTCGTGGGATTAAAAGTCCAGTTGTAGCTCACGATACCCGGAGAAGTCTGAGGTTCAAATATGACAGGATCTCCAGGACAAGTAAATACCCGATCAGCCGTAAAATCTATCGCTGGAGGTAAGCCTAAATCAAAGAATAACACATCGTCAATCGCCAGATCTCCTTGCCAACCACCGCCAGAGTTAGCTCGAAACCTTAGCTGAATCACTTTCCCTAGATAGGAGGTAAGGTCGATCTCTGCTTCCAGCCAATCAGGCCCTTGATCGCCGACTAAGGGACTTATAACATCATTTTGCCAGCTGAGCCCGTCATAGATATCAACCGACAATGATCCAATGTCATTTCCAAAGAGGTGATACCAAAAGCTCATCGCAGGCGCGATGGCATTGGTTAAGTCGATACATGGACTAATGAGATAGGCCTCCTTATTGGCACAAAAAGAGGATTCAAGGTACAAGTAATTACCTGTCAAAGTCCCCGGAAAATGATCCAAGGTAGGCCCTGTGTTACTACTGCTAGTAGGACCTTGGTGGGTCCGCCAATCAATATCGTCCCCGATACCATTAGCAACATTGATCCAGCCATTGCTCAACTCACAAACGGTCACACCGCAGTCATTGAGCGTTCCGCAAAGCGGAAAACCCTCAAAATCTTCTCTGTAGATAGGGCTTATCACCTGATCCATCAACTGAATCGACTTACTCAGTGTATCATTCCAATAATTTTGATCCAGTATTTGGTCTTGCCAGACCATAAGCTCATACTCTCCACCATAACCATTGAAGAAGGCCAAATCTATTTTCTGAGCAAATGAATATAGAATCGAATCGCCGCTGTTGACTGTTCCAGTAAAGACTTCATCAATCTGAATATTGGCACCAAGGCGGTAATGCAAAGGAATATTACTTTCGGCCTGCGCCCCTTCATTGTACAGCCAAACCTCTACGGAAAGAGAATCTTCACAAAGATTGTAACGATTTTTGAGTGGCTCAGCCAACTTACCGACATGTATATCGCTGGTGATATTGCAATTCAAAAATCCCGCTGGATGAAATACCGCCTCAGCCCTGCGACCTTTCATACCATCGACCCCAACACCACGAACCGAGTACCAATGACCTACTGTAGGATTGATATTGGGTAGGTCTATCGAATTATTAGTAGTCGTACCCACTGAATCCATGAACTTGTTGCCCAAAATGAAAACATCATAGGCAATAACTCCGGGAATCGCGCTCCAACTAAGACGGGTATAGGTTGGACAAACTTGATCAACTGTAACATTGTTGGGAATCTCACTGATAGAAAAGGGCTCAGAGCTACTAGCCGTTTGCTGCCCTCGCGTGATTCGGATTAGATTTCTTCCGCCAAGATTGTTGGGCACGGTCCAATCATAGGTGCGGGCCGCAGGATCAATGTTATTGGCGATCAAATTCCACTGTCCGCCATTGTCATAGGAGACTTCTAAGGTAAAGGGTTCTGTACCTTGTGCCGCATCCCAATGAATCATCTCTACCTCACTCGGCACCATAGATTCACCGCCTGTCGGATAGGTCAATAGCGTCTCATCAAACAAAAACTCATAAGTCAAAAAGTATTTTTGTGGCCCTATCGGCACCTCTTTGCCTTCAATCTGTATTTGAAACACGCCAGCTTGTGGACTGGCTAGCCTTACCTGCTCGACATTATTTATGGAATCTACACCGGGTACGGCGGCAGCGGCAAGTGCAACAGGATCGGGCGTATGATCTAAAATCAAGGGGTACTTTATTGCCCCACTATTGTCTAAGACACGCAATTCGAGATCATTTACCAAAGCTCTCGAACTCAAAAGCGAACCCTCTGGGTCAGTCCAATAAAGCATAATTCTTGCTTCTTGCACCCCAGCGGGAATCGTTATCGTATGGGACATCGTATCTCCTTGCGTCAGAATATTCTCTAGGTAACGCACCTCTTCCAGTACTTTGACCGCTCTCAAACCATGGTAAAGGCCCCAACCATGCGTAAAATCTGGCCCAGGATTGCCTAAATCTCGCGCCGTATTCATCACGATGGCCTTCATCAGACCTGATGCGGGATAAGCGTTTGCGTTGAGCTCGCGATAAGCTTGATACAGTTGGGCCATCAAGCCTGCTCCGGTAGGAGAAGCAGCCGAAGTCCCTCCAAATGGAAAATAGGAATGATTAGGGCTGGTGGACAACTCGCCTTGTCCATGCGCCGCCATATCTGGTTTGATCCTGCCATCAGTGGCAGGCCCACGGCTTGAACTCCCTACAATGGAGGCGTCCTCAAACAAATTGGCGGTGGCGATGACATTCTTACCCGTCTTATGACCTCCTGTGATATTTCCCCACTCTGTGCCAGCGCCGTAATTACAATTGTTATAATTGGAATTACCTGCCGAAAATATATGAAGCAGACTGGGATTTTGATAGGTCTGGCGATCGACTCGCTGTGTACTAGCCGTATATCCAGCATTACAACCATTAGAGTAAGACGAATTGGTAATCATCACGTCTTGACTCTGGTGCAATGCGAGCGTGTTGTCGGTAAAACTCGGCTCATAATCTAGCACCCACAAGTTAGCGGCAGACGCTCCACCTTTGGCTCTGGGTCGCAGATTGCCCGCACTACCCATAACGCCTGCTACGCCATCACCATGACTTCCAACGAGATTGCCACTAATCTGAGACTGATCCAAGCGGCCCTGAAAGTCAATGTGTGGCCCTACCTCTCCATCATCTCTTACCATAATGTTGATGCCTGCTCCGTCGTACTTCCGTCCCATGGGGGCATAAGAAGAGAGCCAATTACTTCTCTGGAGATTACGGGCCGGAACGTCTTCTGCCTGGCCGGGCTCAGGAGCAGCTTCAACAAAGAGCACGGCCTCCATAGCGGCAATTTCGGAGATCTTAGTGAGAGGACATCTCAGATGAATTTCTTTCTCCCCTTCAATATTCTTGAGGATTTTAAAGCCCTTGGTCTGCATGAGTTGTTGAAAGCGATAGGCAGCCATCTCTGGCTTAAAGCGGATCACTAGATCTACCTTGTCGCCCTTTATCGCCCAATGAGGAAAGTCCTCATTTTGTAATCTTTGTTGGATTTTATGTTCTACTGCTAGTCGCAGAACGCTTCCCACCCCCCAATTTATGAGTTTACTACGATCAAAACTCGTCGGTATCGCGACTAAATAGGTTTGATGGGGGACGTATGCATATATGCGAACGCCAGCTCTACGAATTTCATCTTGTAGGGTCTGGCTCGGCGCTTCTTTAAACTGTATAAATCGATAGTAATATCCCCCTATTTGTTCGCTTTGGGGGATCGTTTCGGAGAGAAACTCCAAGATATTTTCAGGAGGATTGATCCGGCCTGATTGTAGTAAAATGTCTGGGTCCGACTGCCCCTTAAGGGGATTCCATATACCCCAAAGAAGGATAATGAGCAGCAGGTAGAGATTGCGCATAATTCAGTTGGTGTGAGCTGGGCATATAAATCAAAGTATTTAGGGAAGGTCTAGCTACTTAATATACAGTTTTCCCTACACTTTACCCGCTCTCCAACTATCCTATCGCCGCCAGCTTTCGATGCATCACCTTAAACCAAATAGGGGGCATCAAAGCCATCACCATCATTCCTGGGTAGCCCGTTGGCATTTGGGGGGCTGTGTCATAGTGTCGCAGGATTTGATATTTGCGACTCGCCTGAAAATGGTGATCAGAGTGTCGTGAAAGTTCAAACAATAACAACCGTCCTAAAACATGGTCAGAATTCCAAGAGTGGTGAGGTCTCACGCGCTCATATCGCTCATCCTTCCGTTCTCTCTCTAGACCATAATGCTCGATGTAATTCACCGTTTCCAGCAATAAAATGCCGATTAATGCCGCCGGTAAAAAATACACCACTGCTAACCATCCAAATACCAGGCCAATCCCAAGCAACAAGGCCAATTGAAATACTTGAAAGCGAATCATTTCATTGTGCCAAGAAATTAGAGGCAGCTTTTTTCGCTTCAAGCGAACGCTCTCCAACTTCCAAGCAGATAGATAGCTATAAAAAATGGAGCGTGCCCAAAAGGTATATACCAATTCTCCGTAACGAGCCGTAGCAGGGTCTTCTTCCGTGGCAACACGCTTGTGGTGTCCACGATTATGCTCAATAAAAAAATGCATGTATAGGGAAGTCAACAAGGCGAGTTTGGCGAGCACTTTTTCGTGCTTTTTAGTTCTATGGCCTAGCTCATGCCCCACATTGATGCCAAAGACCCCACACATCAAGCCCATCCCAAAGACAAGCCCTACTCCTTCCATGAGCGTCAATGGGACATTCGTAACCACCCACAAGAAGGTAAATAACGCCAAGTACTGTATCCCGACCATGATATACACCAACCAATCGTAAAAAGGATCAGCTTTAGCCACCGCTTCTTCCGCGGCATCCATATTTTCGGTCCGAGGGTTCAAAAACAATTCCAATAGCGGAATCATCCCAAAAGCATAGGCCAAGGGTAGCCAAGACCACCAGCCCCGCCACATAAAAGCAATGGCGAGACAGATCGGCAAACTGATCGTAGTTAGGTATTTGAGGGCAGAAATTCTCCGGGCGAGCATAACTTTTTTTTAGTAATGAGTAGGAAGAATAAAGTATTAAGTACAGAGAAAAATGGTCTTGATAATCTTTAGAGCCAAGTTTTATTAGCTCTAAATACTCAACACTTTTCTCTAATTTCCCCCATTAAGATAAGAGATAACTCGCAAAAAGTAAACTATTTTTCACAAAATAGTTTACCCCCCATCTATCTAATCACCAGCTTTTGATAGGCCGAGCGCTCGGCTTTGACCTCAAGTAGATAAACCCCAGAGCTGATCCCAGCGAGGATAATTTCTTCTTTTCCTGCCCCTAAAGCGGGGAACGTAGCCACTATTTTTCCATTTAGACTATGGATCAATATTTCAAAGCTGCCTTGAGGGGGATTTTCGAGCCTAACAAATACTTTATCTTCTGCTGGGTTAGGGTACAAATCAATGCCATAAGGATCAGCAGCCGGATCAATACTACTGGTGGTAGAGGTGATTTGATAGATATTACCCTCATCAAAGGCCGCGACATATAGTTCGCCGGAGGCGTCTTGCCCAAAAGTACTAATCTGCTGGGCTCCCAAAAGTTTGCCGTGCTCGACAAGATTATATTGCCCACCACCAGCAGGTACCAAGGTCCAAACATTGCCCGATTCATAGTCCCCAAAGACATAGCTAGCTTGCAGAGGGACATAGGTGGCCCCTCGATAAACATAGCCGCCTGTGATCGATTTACCCGTATTGAATCCCTGCAAATAGGTATGCAAAGGCGGGGTGTAGAGATTAGCGTTGCCGCAGCCGGTCCCATTAAAAGGAGTATTACCCTCGATACAGCGCCAGCCGTAATTTTGGCCACCAGGTGTACCCGCCCATTCAACACTAACTTCCTCATATTGGTTTTGGCCTACATCTGCTACCCACATATCACCCGTTAGCTTGTCAAAAGACATCCGCCAAGGATTGCGCCAGCCTGAGGACCAAATTTCATCCAAAGCACTCGTATCGTTGACAAAGGGATTGTCATTAGGGATGCCATATCCACTCGGTACATCGACGTCAATTCTGAGAATTTTGCCCAGGTGATCCTTCATATTTTGAGCGCGATTGCCAGGATCGCCACCACTCCCCCCATCACCCATCGTAATGTAGAGATAACCATCTGGCCCAAAAGCCATGTCCCCTGCATTGTGATTAGCAAAGGGCTGAGGCACATCTAACAAAACCTCCTCTGAGGTAGAATCCGCCTTGTTTGGATCATTAGTACTTCGCATGAATTTGGAAACACGCGTTCGGCCATCGCCGAAAGTATAATTGACATAAAATAGACCATTTTGGTCATAAGCGGGATGAAAAGCCAAACCCAATAGGCCTCGTTCGTTGCGATTGTCCAGTACTTCTAGAGTGATATCCAAAAATGGTGTCGATATCATCTGTCCATTACTATCGGCAATCATTATCCGGCCCGGCTTCTCGACGATAAACAATCGGCTGTCCCCTGCATTTACTATTGCGACAGGCTGATCAAGCCCACTTGCAAACGGCACCAAATTTATAGGCGCTTGCCCAGAAGCAAAGTGCCAGAGAAAGACAAAATTCAAAAGGAGTAACTTTTTCATATTCAATGCGTCAAAAGTGGCGTTGCGGTAAAGATTTACCGACCTTTTTGCTCTCAGATTACAAGCTATTGGATAAACGAAATGTTTCCAAGCAGCGCTGTTTGATGAAGCTATTTAGCTCTGAAAAAGCCGATTAAGGGAAATACTACACAAAAGATTGGGCATAAAGTCCGAAAATCAGTAGTTTTACCGCAAAATATATTCGTTCTGCTAAGGTGCATAATTTGCTAATTTAATTAAGTATCAATAACTATGCACCCGAAACATAGGCAAGACGATACACTTGGTTTTCACTGTAAACTGGTTCTACAACTATTTTTAATCATGAAACTTTCTGGAAAGTTCAAACCTGTACTAATGATGATCGCTGCTATGGCAGTGCTCAGCTCCTGTGTTTCGAAAAAGAAATACGAAGAAGCCCTCACTCGTGCGGCAGCTGAGAAGAGCGCACTTGAAAGCTCTTTAGCTTCCTCTCAAGAAGAAAACGCTAAGCTAGAAGGTCAAATCGGCGAGCTAGAAAATAACCTCAACATGAAAGCTGACGAGATCGTATCTCTCAGCCAGCAGGTTAAAGCTAGCAACGATCAGATCAAGGAGCTAGAAGACGCTATCGCTGACGTATTCAGTACTTATGACGCTGATGATATCAAAGTCGAAGAGCGTGATGGCAAACTTTACATCACAATGGCCAACAACATTTTGTTCCAATCTGGACGTGATGTACTCACTGAAGATTCTGAAGAGGTAATCGCTAAGCTTGCTGAAGTATTTAACCGCAACCAAGGTCTGCGCGTTTTGGTTGAAGGTCATACTGACTCTGAGCCTGTACGTATCCACCGCAAAAAGTACAAAGACAACTGGAGCTTGAGCGTGGCTCGTTCTCTAAATGTTGTGCGCACCCTAGTCGAAAACGGTGTTGATGAAAATCGCATGACTGCTAGCGGTAAAGGTGATACTATGCCTGTAGCTGACAACGAAACTGAAGAAGGTCGTCAAGCTAACCGTCGTACTGAATTCATCGTTGTGCCTAAGATCGAAGGTCTTTACCGCATGTATGATGAAGGCATGGAAAGCTCTAGCAGCAACTAATTTGCCGCTTAGCTGCTTCAGCTTAAAAGATAAAAAATGTGTCTAGGTCCTACCTAGACACATTTTTTTGTACCTTTGCCACTCAGTTTTTTACCCATGAGCTTTCAATCAGAAATCAAGCGTAGACGCACTTTTGCCATCATTAGCCACCCTGATGCCGGTAAAACCACCCTCACCGAAAAATTGCTTCTCTTCGGAGGGGCCATTCAAGTCGCCGGGGCCGTCAAATCCAATAAAATCAAGAAGACCGCTACTTCTGACTTTATGGAGATCGAACGACAAAGAGGGATCTCTGTCGCTACCTCCGTCATGGGTTTTGAGTATAACGACCGCAAAATCAATATCCTCGATACACCGGGCCACCAAGACTTTGCCGAAGACACCTTTCGTACCCTCACCGCAGTAGATAGCGTAATCGTGGTAATTGACGTAGCCAAAGGGGTCGAGGCCCAAACCGAAAAACTAGTAGAGGTTTGTCGCCGCCGTGATACCCCTATCATCGTCTTTGTCAATAAGATGGACCGTGAAGGTAAGGATCCTTTCGAGCTCATGGACGAAATCGAGCAAAAGCTTAAGCTCAATGTTCGTCCTCTTTCATGGCCGATCGGCATGGGTAAATCCTTTCAAGGCGTCTATAATCTCTTCGAGCAAAATCTGGCGCTCTTCACCGGCAGCGATAAACAAACCATCAGTGATAGCATCGAGATCAACGATCTTAGCGATGCTCAATTAGACCAACAAATAGGAAGTGAGCCTGCCCACACCTTGCGTGAGGAAGTCGAGCTAATCAATGAAGTCTACTCAGAGTTTGATCTAGAAATGTACCAAGAGGGGATGATTTCGCCCGTCTTCTTTGGTAGCGCGATTAACAATTTCGGGGTTCGCGAGATGCTGGATTGCTTTGTCCAAATCGCGCCTAGTCCTCAGCCTTCTCCTACGGAGGAACGCCAAGTCTCTCCTTATGAAGACAGCTTTTCAGGTTTCGTTTTTAAGATACACGCCAATATTGACCCTAAGCATCGCAACCGGATTGCCTTCTTGAGGGTTTGTTCGGGTAAGTTCGAGCGCAATACTAACTACAAACATATTCGCCTTGATCGTAAGCTCAAATTTCCCAGTCCGACCTCCTTCATGGCAGCCAAAAAGGAAATTGTAGAAGAGGCTTATCCTGGCGACATTGTCGGTTTATACGATACTGGCAACTTCAAAATTGGCGATACGCTGACCAGCGGTGAGGAACTTCATTTCAAAGGCATCCCCAGCTTCTCGCCAGAACTATTTCGCTATGTCGAAAATGGCGATCCCATGAAGTCTAAGCAACTAGCTAAAGGTTTGCACCAATTGACCGATGAGGGCGTAGCCCAGTTGTTTACCAGCACTTTCAATACCCGTAAAATCATTGGCACCGTAGGGGCGCTACAATTTGACGTGATCGAATACCGCCTCCAGCATGAGTATGGCGCTACCGTACGCTACGAAAATGCCAGTCTCTTCAAAGCCTGCTGGATTTCTTCAGAGAACCAAGAGCAGCTTAAGGAGTTCAAGCGTCGCAAGGCCCGCAATATGGCCGTGGACAAGGATGGTAGGGATGTGTTCTTAGCGACCACTTCTTGGGATCTCAACTCTACCAAGGACCTATTTCCAGAGGTTACCTTCCACTTTACCAGTGAGTTCTAGGGATCGTTGGGGGAGGGATTTAAGTACCGAGTAGCAAGTATCACGAAAGCTTTCGGGAGTATTTAGTACAGAGAAAAAAGGTCTTAATACTGAATACTGTTGTCTCAGTACCTATTTTAAGCTTACTGCTTCGCAGAACGCTTATTTTTAACCCAAGATCCCAAAGGTTAGGATCGCGAGACTCCTCGCCTTATCAGGCGCTATCGAAACGATCGCTCGGTAGGTGCGCGCATGCATGCCGCACCAGCAAGACAAGCGTTCCCCACTCCCAAAAGCTTTCGAGAGGGCCCCATAAACAACTAACTCCCAATCACCTCTAACAATTCCTGATAGATTTCTGCACGGCGGCGCTCCTGTTTACGAGTGGCCATGTCAGCGGCCCGCAGATAGCCCCCCTGATAATAGCGGGTAAACCAAGGGACTATGGCAAAGATGGCATCCAAAGCACTGGAGCGCAGCGCCACCTGAAAGCCTATGATCAAAATCCCCGCCGTGAGTCCTAGACTATTGAGTCCGGCTTTGACCTCACCTGCATAAAACTGGCCTAGACCGGGCAAAATGATACTGAGAATTTTGGCTTTGCGGGCGCTAATTTTTGAGACTTTCTTGTTTTGCACAAATAAGTCAGCTACTACGGCTTTTAAGCTGTCATTATCGCCAACAAAATAGTTGATATGGTGCTGAGCAGAGTCATAGACTCCCATCCCAAAAGCGGCCACAAAAGCATATAAATGATAAGTCCCGAGTTCAGCGGAGCTGAGCGTACCTAACAACCAAAGCTCTTCTTGAGCACTTACAAACTCTTGGCGAAGCAGGCGTACTCTTATCTGCTGAAACTGTATTTCACGTTGTATCGGAGGCTCTGTTTGTAAATAGTAAGCAAAGTTGAGGTAACGATCTGCCTGTTTGTAGCGCCCCAAAGCCTCGGCACAATTGGCCAGTTGGCGGTAGCATTCGCCTTGATATCGCTGTTGGGTATCAAAAAAGATCACCCGTTCATAAGCGGGAATAGCGGCCTCATATCGCCCTTGTTCCCGAAAGGATTGGGCCATAGCATAAGTCTCTTCCAGACTTTGCGCCGGCAGTACACCAAGCAATAGCGCACTAAAGACGAGGGTACAAACTAGCCTCCGTATCATGAATCAGATTATGAACTTCTCTTTCATTATAACGCACTGCTGACTGCCAAGAGCCATACAAATTGCCGCCATAAAAACCGAGGGCTATGCCCCCATAAATCCAGAAAAAGGGACTTTCGAAACCATTGCGATTGTAACTGCGCCAAGCAGTAAAGGCAAAACTGCCTACCGTCAAGAAGGAGATGATAGCGTCTTTCCATTGACTTGTATATACTTTCCCTAAACCGGGAACGACAATACTCATGCTCATGGCCACGAAAGGCTTTTTACGAGAGAGGTTTTGGCTTCGCTCTACCAAACTACCATAGGTGATGCTAACTTTGGGGATATCCTGATATTCCAGATACGCACTCTGAGCTAGTTGCCAGTTGCGCGTCAGTAAAGCAGTACCGATTTGCAGCATGGCTTTATCGGTGCGTCTCAAATTATTGCTACGCTCCAAGAAACCGGTCAATTGCAGGTGATTGCCACTGCGTAGAAGCAGCTTGGCGTAGGTATAGCCTAAGCTAGCGGGCATCGTCTGAGCTACCGGATAAAGTTGTTGCGCTCTCCGCAGCCCCACTTGATAGTTGGCCGCCCGAAAATAACTTTCTAATAAAAATTGTTGTACGCTAGTATCGCCTGCTTGAAAAAAGAGCACTCGTTCGTATTCGATAGCAGCGGATGGGTACTGTCGGCTTTCGTAGAGATGCTTCGCATAACGCAAGGAATTCGCTTCGTCGAACAGATTCTCAGCGTTCTGCGAATAGCAGTAAAAAAAACCACAACAAGCCCAAAGTAAAAAAATGATCCGCATACTATGGATGATCGATTAAAACACGTCGCTCAGGATCTATCTCGTACCACTCGGGGCTGAGTCCATTGCAGCGAGTGAGACGATCAAATGTAGCGAGCATACCTTCGAGGATGCCTTTTTGTTTGACCACCTGAAGGGCATATTCGGAGCAAGATGGATGAAAGGAGCATTTTTGACCGTCTTGAGAGGAAATCAAGACTTTGTACATGACAAACATCTGGGTGGCCACCCACTCGACCTCATTCTTATTTTCGGTTTTGAGGCTCTGCCAATAGGGAGTTTCCGCTTCCGGAACGGGCAATACTTGACGCATGGCCGCGAGCTCATTGGGGCTTTGGGCCCAAAGGGCGAGACTACTTAGTAGGCAACTGATAATGATACAGCTGATGCGTGTCTTCTGCATTGAACTGAATATTTTCGAAAGTGGTTATGCGTGTCGAAACTTGCTTCCCAAATTGATAGCTGAGTTGGATAATTTCCCGTGGAAAAGGGAGGCCTCCACTGAGATCATAATCGCGATAGAACTGTTTACTAGCGATTTCTCCTGCAGTATCCATCAGGATGACCCCCTGAACTAATTTTCCTTTGCGAGAGATCAGTACGCGGCCCAAATAAGGCTTAAAGGCTTCTAAAGGCTCTAGCGTTGTAATCACCATGCCGCCCTGATTGACAGTGCTGACCTTTTGATACATGCTGTCGCTCAAACCAAAGGTGCCCAATTGATCGGAGAGCACCATATTGAAGACTGAGGCCTGAACTGTCAAAGGAGAAATAGTTTGGCGAGATACAGAATCGCCTTCGTTTTGGACCCGGTAAAAGTTACTATCACTCAAGAACCAGATCTGGGGTTCGGGAAAACTGACTTGATAAAGCAGATTCTCACGTTTTTGGTCATAATAGGCTCTACCTATGGTCAATTGAGAGAGGCTATCGTTGAGTTTTTCTTTGATCGTAAAATCTGCTTCAACCCGATAAAAATGCTGCCCATAACTGGTTATGGGCAGCATGATAATTGATATGAGTAAAAAAATTCTCATCAATTCTGTTTCTTCTATTGAAGGCTAGATAAGGCACCTGCTACCCCCCCGACGATAGACGAAATGATACATCCCCAAAGGGCTTTTTTGGTTTCGTCAGTGTCTTCGGTAACGAAGTAAACAACGGCCAGTCCGATGATACCCAAGCAAAATCCCCAGATAAAGGAAGGGATACCGAGTGGGCCATCAAGCGGGCTAAGAGCAGCCTGTGCAGGGTCAGCAAAAGTAAGTTCAGCCACCAAGTTGTGATTGGCTTCTTGTAGGTCCGACAAGGTCGTACCTGCATTGGCTTTGACAAAGCGCTCTAGCTCTGTCAGTTCTTCTACTGATTGATAGACGGCAGCTTCGTCGAAGCTAAATAGAGCAGCGGCAGGCGCATCTTTTTCGCCTCCGCCATTGCCCACAGCCCACATAGGTAGGCTCATCAGGCATAGCATGAGACATGCGAGATAGTTAAGGGTTTTCATTATGAAAGTATTTAGTATTATTGTTGATAGAGGATCGCAATTGCTTGGAGGATAGCGCTAATTGCACCCGCAACCAAGCAACCATATAGCGCACTCATCACCTCTTCTCTGTCCTCGGTGACGAAATATACTACGGCCATCCCAATAAAGCCTAAACAAAAGCCCCAAATAAAGGAAGGAATTCCTAAAGGCGGCTCCGTCAGATTCAGACTATGATCGGATGAAAATTGAATGTCTGCAATCATAGGGTCTCCACTCGCTTGCAATTGGCTCAAGCTGACCTCAGGCTGGGTCGATAAATACTGCTCCAGCTGCGTAAGCTCTTCCACACTTTGGTAAACAGCCGCTTCATCTAATACAAACAGACTCGCCAAGCTAGAGTCAGGAGGGTTTACTAATCGATTTACTCCCGCCATACTGTACAGCGGGAATGAGATAAAAAGGCTGAAAATTAGGTAGAGACAAACATTTTTCATGAAAGGTGCTTTTAAAAATGAAACCATACATCTTAAAGTTCAAAACGCTTGTCTTTGGGAGTGTGTTCGTGAATTCTAATGAAAATCTAATTAGAAATTAATGCACGATTGTCGGTTGATGTGACACTCAAAATAGATAACCTATCCGCCATAATCAAGGTACGCCGCATTTTATCTATATTTGCCAGCGCTTGATCATGGCTCTATTTGATGGCCTTTCTCATATATGAACTTCCTCTTAAAGTACCGTCATTTTTTACGCTGGAGTGTCCTCGCCTTGACTATTGGATTTGCACTAGGTATTAGTCAGTTGGGGATCAGCTTTAGCTTCGAGGATTTCTACCCTAAGGACGACGACGAATACCAATATTACGCTCAGTACAAAAAGCAGTTTAGCGAGGAACAAAACTACATCGTCTATATGGCGGTCAAGAGCCCGAGTACGGATATTTATGATCAAGCTTTCCTCCAAGATGCTGACCAACTTTTCAAAGACTTAGCTAAGCTAAACGGGGTAGATTCCATGTTGTGCGCCACTACTATTCCGCAAATTAAGCGTTCCGGCATCGGTATCTCCCGCAAACCCTATCTCCGCTTTGATAGTGAGGAGGCTATTCAGAGGTCTCAAAAACGGATCGAAAAGGATACTACTTTGATCGGCGCCTTTATTACTCGAGACCGTCAATATGTCTGCGGTTATATCTTTATCAAGCCTGAGATCTTTGATCTACGTGAACGCGATATCCTAAGCCAAGAATTAGAGCAAACGCTCGAGGATTCAGGCTTTGAATACGTCATCACAGGGATTCCCTTTATCCGCTCCAAATACGTAGAAAAAATCGCCAGTGAGCTCATTGTCTTTGTCTCACTTGCCCTCTTTTTGATCGTAACTGTCCTCTTCCTTTCCTATCGTAATTTCTGGGGCGTTCTGATCCCAATGGTAACGGTTATCATCGCCTTGATTTGGATACTAGGATTCATGGGAATGAGCGGGCAGACCATCAATTTGATCAGCAATCTCCTGATCCCGATCATGTTTGTAGTCGGGATGTCAGACGTAATCCACCTGACCACCCGCTATCTCAACGAACTCAAAGAAGGCAAAGATCGTGGTACAGCCATGCGTGATACCATGCGTGAGATTGGCTTCGCTATTTTTCTTACCAGCCTTACCACCGCTATTGGTTTCGCCTCCTTGCTGGTTTCGCGAGTGCCACCCATTCGAGATTTTGGGCTCTTTGCCGCCGCTGGGGTATTGTTTACCTATCTCATCACGGTAGTGGTGCTGCCATATGCCTTGCTGTCGATTGATCCTAAGGTGTTTCTTAAGGCACCGTCATTAGAAAATAGCCCTAAATGGGAACGCTTCTTCTCGGCTACGCATCGCTTTACCCAAACCAGACCTAAGTCTATTTTATTAGGGACAGTCATCGTTTTGGCCCTCTGCGGCTGGTTGATTACACAGATACCGCTCAATACCTATCTGATCGAAGACATTGGCCAAAATGATCCGGTTAGGACTTCTATGGAGTTTTTTGAGGACAACTCTTATGGCATGAGGCCTTTTGAGTTAGGTCTACACCCTAAAGGAGAGGCCAAATTTTCAGACCAAAACGTTCTCGCAGAGATCGAAAAAATGCAGGCCTTCCTGAGCACGCAAAGTTACTTCAGCCCCTTTATCTCACCCGTTACCGTTGTAGCTGAGGCCAATTACCTTGACAATTTTAGT
>JBCCQN010000032.1:0-51589 GCA_039024315.1 Bacteroidota bacterium | reverse complement strand
TGTACCGATGAGACCCAATACATTGGCGAGCTTATCTGATTCCAGAAACTGCCGCGCCGAGCTCCGAGAAAGCCACACAAATATCGCACTCAACAATAAGCCAAGGCCGCTAATACTGGCGACAAAGTTAGGATGCTTGGCTAAGCTCACCATGATCTTTTCCAAATAGACCTGATAGCCATCCTGCATGAAGCTTTTTTGGGGCCCTGCCTTACCCATAATACTGCTAAAAAAATCTCCATCCGAGAGAGAACCAAAGAACAAAAAGTGCAGAGCCACGACCGCCGTCAAAAACAGGAAGAACAAGAAAAAGTTGTGAACAATTCCTGCTAGGACCGTACCGACAACCTTTTGTACATCTACACTCAATAAACCTCGATCAGGCGTCAAATACTCGCCATGAGTCCGTAGGTGATGGATTTGATGTCTAACGTCCAGTTTAGTTTCTTCTGCTGGTTTATAGTCAAGGACGATAGACTCTTCTTGGGCTCTTCTCTCCTCTTTTTGCGGTTCAGTTTGCATTTGAGAGGGGATGTAGCGAGCTCTTTGGGACTTTTGGGGTTTTACTCCTTCGGAGAACGCTTCTGCTGCTACTTTGGTCTCGATGAGTCGAACCAAGGGAGAAGTGTCAGCGGTAAGGCCGGGTATTTTCTCGCGTTCGGCGGAGCCGTGGTAGCGCTTAGGTACGAAAAAAACATCAGTCTCATTATTCATCAAAGAATTGAAGCAGGCGGCCATATAGCCTCCGCCAGAGACCGAGCTCATATAGTCAAATTTCTTAAAGTAGTCCTCTACGATTAGCTGTTGGATGACGCCGAGGCAGAGCGTCGCTGAACGGATCCCTCCGCCCGAAAAAGCGATACCCCAAAGCTCCTGTAATTGGGCTGGGGTGTCATCAGGATGTTGTTGATCATAAAGCGCTCGCCGCTGGGCGAGATAGATATTTTCAGATTGGATGACCTCATCGTGGTCAAGCGTAAAGGGCGGATGCAAAGAAGAGGGTCGCGATGAAATCGCCATAATTAGGTTCGTTTGGCAGAAATTAAGGATTTTTTTGATTCTTCAAACGAAAGTCAAAAACATCAGGCCTCTGATAATGTCCACTCACATCGAGGTACATACGTTCGCCCGGGAGGATGGTCAAATCGAGCTCTGCACTGACGATTTCTTCCTTTTCGAAGACCGGCTCTACAAGCCAATTGCTGTCCGGTCCGATAATACCACTGCCACCTCGCAAAAGATAATGCTCAGGCTGAGTAGCTAGCTCATCTGGTAGCTGCAAAGTGGCGGGTAAGTCTTTGACTTGCAAAAGTTGGCCCGCTGCTAGTACGAAGCACTTACCTTCAAAAGCATAATGCCGTGAAGCCAATTGATGCAAATCGTGTACCGTAGGCCAAACCGCTACGTGGAGGTCTTCTCCGCTGTCATGCATGACTTGGCGAGTTAGCGGCATCCAATGTTCCCAACAAATGAGGCTCCCCAGCTTAGCCTGTGGCATTTGGATGCTGCTCAAGCCATCTCCTTCACCTAAGCCATAAACGAGTTTCTCGGTGTAGGTCGGCATGAGTTTGCGATGGTGTTGGTAGCGTTCCCCATCGGGGCCATAGGTCAAAAGACTATTGTACAATGTGCCTTGCCCCGGACCCTGCTCTACTGCCTCATTGACTCCGATCACCATCCAGACCCCATATTGCTGGCAAAGGGCCCCAAGTGAGCGTTCAGCGGAGCTGCCCAAAACCAAACTATTGGTGTACATTTGGGCATACACCTCTTTGGTCGCCGAATCATTCCAGAGCGCCGCACCTGGGCAGTAATCCAACCAAGCCGGATAGCCGCTCAACCAACACTCACCAAATACCACCAACTCACTAGCCTGCGCCGCCGCTGCTGCCAATAGCCCTTCTAACTTATGCAAACTCCCCATTAGGTCGTAGTAAACAGGGGCGGCTTGGATGATAGATACTTTCATATTTGCTGATTTGAGATAAAAACGTAGACAGACTATAAAAAAAATAAGGCGACCGAAAGTATTTTGTCAAAAGGACGTCTTAGCTGTGAATAGACAAGAAACACTAGAAAAAATGAAGTTCAAATTAGTCCCTTTCCTATTTAGTCTGGCCTTTGGTTTTTGCTTGCTTTCCTGCTCCAACCAAGCCTCCCAAGCCCAAAGTACTCCCGAACCACCCGAAGATCGCCAAGGGCCACCCCCCAATGAGCAAGGGCCCCCTTCCGGAGTTGAGCCAGGAGAAAGAGGTGCTAGGCCTAAAGGGCCTCCCAACTTTGCTAGGATCTTAAAAGATTTGGACAAGAATGAGGATGGCAAAATCTCTAAGGAGGAAGCCGCAGGGCCACTGAAAAATGATTTTTCCAGAATAGATACCAATGAAGATGGCTTAATTGATGAAGAGGAGTTCAAAGCTGGTGCTCCCAAACCTCCCCGAAGAAATTAATGTGTGTGATTTGAGCGATTGCCTTAGCTCGTATAGACCATTAGCTGTAAGTAGGTCGCCCGAAGCGCTCCCTAAGCTTTGGGCCTTTTTATTGTTTCGCCTAGGTTTCACCTTAAGGATGTTCTTCCTATTTTGGAAATACTTTTCCTTAGCGCTTATTCCAAACCGGCAGAAATATGATACGGAAGATTTTACTTTGGGTATTGGGGCTGCTCCTTTTGGTTGGAGCATTGGGTTTTGCCTATTATCGCTTTGTCCTTTACCAGCCTCCGGCCATTAGCGAAGAAGATCGGGCTGCCATTAGTCTGATGCCTTTACCCGCCAAGCTTTCGCTAGGTAGTGATAAAATCTCCCTGAAAGGAGGTATTGAGCTCAGTGCTGATATTCGCCTTAGTAGCTTACTGCAAAAGGGGGTGGAGCGTTTTACAGCTGCGCTGAACGCTAAAATCGGTACGCCCACAGGCTCGGGTATTCCCTTACTGATCCATTGTGAGCAAGCGAGCTTGGAGGCGCTACCCCAACTGGGTCAGGATGAATCCTATCAACTAATAGTTACTCCCAAACAAATAGAGCTAAAGGCCGCTAGTCCTTTTGGGGTCCTTTATGGTCTAGAAAGCCTGCTTCAGCTAGTCAATGTCGAATACAAAGGTGCCTTTATTCGTAGTATGGAGTTGGAAGATAGTCCTCGCTTTCCTTGGCGAGGTTTGATGATAGATGTTAGCCGGCATTGGATCCCCAAAGACATCATCTTACGGAATCTCGACGCCATGGCGGCGGTCAAGCTCAATGTATTGCATTGGCACCTTTCTGATGATCAGGGGTTTAGGGTTGAGAGTAAATTATTCCGCAAGCTTCATCAAGAAGGCTCTGGCGGGAACTATTACACCCAAGAAGAGGTCAAAGAAGTAGTCAATTATGCTGCTGAACGTGGGATTAGAGTGGTTCCAGAATTTGACGTACCAGGACACACTCACAGTTGGCTAGTGGGGTATCCGGAATATGCCGCTGCAGAAGGACCTTTTACGCTAAAGAATAAGGGTGAAGGAATCTTTTCGGTTCCTATGGATCCGACCAAAAGCCGTCTCTATGTATTTTTGGATAAGCTTTTCTATGAAATGGTACGCCTTTTTCCGGATGATTATTTCCACATCGGGGGAGACGAAGTCAACCCAAAATACTGGGAAGAAAACGAATCCATTCAGGCTTTTATGCAAGAAAATAATATCGCCGACTCCCATGAACTGCAAGCCTATTTCAATCAAAAACTACACGCCAGAGTCCAAAAGCATGGCAAGGTAATGCTGGGTTGGGATGAGATCATGCACCCAGATTTAGCGCAGTCTGTTGTCATTCAGGCTTGGCGCAATCACAAGGTTTTGTTTGAAAGTGTACAGGCAGGTGGCACCGGGATTTTGTCTGCTGGTTGGTATCTAGATCATAAGTTGCCCGCGGGTAAGCATTACCAAGTAGATCCGATGGTTTTGCCGGGGGCAGTCGATGTAGTGCCGGATACCAACCATTGGCGGATGTACGATATCACGATGGATCTCCCTAGCGGGGAGATGGCAGGCAAACTCGTTTTGTTTGATCGTGATCCCAATAATGTCTCTGGCTTCTTTTCCTTTTTGGATCAGCTCAACGGCTTTAAAAACGCCAGTATTGATGAAAGCGGTCAATTAGTGGCGGAGTTTAAAGCTAGTATGGGAGATTTGGCATACACTGCAAACTTGAATGGCGATGCTTTGGAAGGCGAGATGGCCTTTGGCTTTTTGAAGATGGATTCTAAAGGCACCAAGACGGGCGGCCACGATATGAATGGTGAACCCCTACCTGAAATTGAAGTGGTGAGGCCTTTGACTGAGGCAGAGCAAAAAAGAATCTTGGGAGGCGAAGCTTGCATGTGGACCGAGGTCTCTGGAGCGGAAAATATAGAGTCTCGTATCTGGCCGAGGACGGCTGCGATTGCCGAAAAACTCTGGTCGCCTCAGGACTTGACTCAAGATGAGGATGACATGTACCGCCGACTAGAGAAAGTGGACAAAATGCTTGCCGAGCGAGGTACTCAACACCAGAGTCAATTAGAGAAAATCACCTTAGACCTAGCCAACGGTAGTGATCCGAAAGCTTTGCAGACCCTATTGGCAGTATTAGAAGAAGTAAAATATTACAATCGATTAGGGCCGTACATGGCCGAAGGGGGTATCTTTTGGCCTGATCTCGCGATGGATAGGGTAGTGGATGCCGCAAGGCCAGAGAGTTTTGAAGCGAGAGCGTTTAATCAATTAGTGGCTAAGTATATGGCTGCTCCTAATACCGGAGACAAAGCCCTGATAGTGTCTCAACTCAATATCTGGGTAATCAATCATGAAGTGCTTGCACAGCTAATTGAGCGTTCACCGAAGGTGCAGGAAATCAAAAAACTATCTGCTGATCTCGCCAAAGTCTCCCAAATGAGTATCAACCATCTCAACAAGCCCGCGGAAACTACTGCCGAACAAAAAGAAGAAGCTTTAGCCTTACTTCAGCACCTTGAAAATGGAGAAAATAGCGTTTTTGTCGCTGTCGCCTCAGGAATCAAAGCGCTATGGCAATAGCTAAGTACTTAGACAATAGTATTCAGTATCAAGCTCTGGAAAATTGGGCATTAGGGTTCATCAAGACCATTTACTCGGTACTGAATACTCCCGAAAGCTTTCGGGATACTCTTTACTCTTTACTCAATACCCAATCACGGGAGTACCCTGTAAGTGGGCAAAATCGTTGATTCGCTCTAGACGCCATCTCTGTCCATTCCATTGCAATACCGTAAGAGAAGTATTGTGGATCATCATGCTAAATACACTTTCTGTATCCGCTTTGAGCAGTTTAGCGAGCATGCTTTTGATAGCAAAGCCATGGCTAAAGGCCGCAATATTAGCACTTTGGCCTTCGTGTTTTTGACGAGTAGCCTCCAACCAATTGATCATTCTTTGCTCCGCCGCTTGCTGGGATTCGCCACCCGGAGGATAAAAAGTATATGAGTCTTTTTCCAGCTGGCGCTGAACGCTCATATCATACATCTCTGCTCTCACTTTGCCTTCCCAATCTCCTTTGGACTGCTCTACCAACTGATCGGTGATTTGGATCATTTCTTCATCTACTCCCAAAGCCTTGACTACCGCTTTTCCCGTGTCTAAAGCCCTGACAGAGAGGGAGCTATAAAAGTGGTCAAACTGCAGGTTTTCCTGCTTGAGGCGCTCGCCTAGGAGCTCTTTTTGGATACGACCTTGGGCCGAAAGGGGCATATGATCGGAGCGTCCACAAATGATACTATGGTCGCGATTGGCCTCGCTCTCGGCATGTCTAATGAAGTAAAAACTCAGCATGCTGCGAATATCGGTAGAAGACTTTTTTGAAAAAATTTTAAATTTTTCTGAACACTGTTCATTATATTTGCGTTGTTCAATCATAACTATGGCAAAATCCTCTAAAATACAGGAACGCAGAGAACGCGAAAAGCAGGAAATGCACAACAAGATCGTCTTGGCGGCAAGAGAGATGTTTTTGCAGGAAGGCTACGAAAAGGTTTCCATCCGCAAAATTGCGGAACGCATTGCCTACAGTCCCGGTACGATTTACAATTACTTTGACAATAAAGATGAGTTGTTAGATGCTGTGCATGAGCAAGGCTTCGAAGAGTTATACGCCTTACTCAAAGCTACCCTAAGCATCAAAGATCCATTGGAAAGGCTTCAGACCATGGGGCAGATTTATTGGAAGTTTGCCATGGAAAATCCCGATGACTACGACCTTATGTTCCTCGTCAGATCTCCCATGCATGCGGAAAAAAATCTCGATAGTTGGGATTGTGGCTATATGACTTTTGGGGTTTTGCACCAGACGGTTTTGGATATTCAAGCGAGTGGGCGGATGAAGGATCATGATGCTCACGCCTTGACATTCCTGATCTGGTCATCGGTCCACGGTATGGTTTCCTTGGTCATCCGTGAACGTTTAAAAATGTACCCAGAAGAGATTCAGGCAAATATTGGGCAGTTAGGGTTAGCATCCCTCCAGGCGATGATTGAAGCCTATGACAACTAAAAAATTTTAGCCTTTTGTTGAACACTGTTCAGAAAAAATATAACGCTCAATCAATAAACGATATTCAGAAAAGATCATATAATAAAAAATGTATTTAACACGAAACTATCACTACCGGCCTCGCCGAACGCTCTATTTGGAGGAGGCTAAAAAAGACTGCCCCATCGGGAGTTTACCAGAGCGTGCTGCGCAGAACGCTCAGCTCCGTCAGCTACTGATTGGTATCAGTATTTTGGTGTTGCTCTTAGGTAATTTAGGCTTACTCAGAGCGCAGAGTCCTTTAGAAACCTACATCAATGCTGGTATCGAAAGCAACCTTAGCTTACAGCAAAGGAGCCTTTCGGTAGAAAAAAGCAGACAAGCATTGCGAGAAGCCAAGGGTCTCTTTATGCCAAAAGTAGATTTTCAGGCTAGCTATTCTCTCGCTGGCGGTGGCCGTGCTTTAGAGTTTCCGATTGGTGATTTGCTCAATCCGGTTTATGCGACCCTCAACCAACTCACGGGTAGCGAGCAATTTCCCACCAATCTTGAAAACGTCAACGAGCAGTTTGCTCCCAACAACTTTCAAGAGACCAAGATTACGGTTATACAGCCCCTCTTCAACAGCGATATCTACTTCAATTATCAAGCAAAACAGCATTTAATTGGTGTGGAAGCTGCTAATATGAAAGCCTATGAACAAGAGTTGGTTAAGGAAATCAAGACAGCCTATTATGGCTATCTCCAAACGGATGCCGTCCTACAAATCTATACTGAGACCGAAGAGCTACTAAAAGAAATTCTTCGGGTCAATCAGCGCTTAGTTGAGAATGATAAAGCTACCCGAGATGCGGTCTATCGTGCTGAATATGAATTGAGTAAGTTGGCGCAGGAAGTCGCCTCTGCCGAACGCCAGCAACAAACTTCGCAGGCCTATCTCAACTTTTTGCTCAATCGTCCCTTGGACACACCGCTTGAAATAGATAGCCTATTGCAGCCCGAGTCCGAGTTTCTCGCCCTCGGCGAACTCGAAAACGGAGCGATCCGCCAAAGAGCAGAAATTGAGCAAATCAATATGGCTCAAGCGGCAAATCTCGAAGCCGTATCCTTGCAAAAATATTCTCTGCTCCCACAGCTCAACTTAGTGGCAGATGTGGGCTTTCAGGGTTTTGGCTACAACTTTAGCGAACAAGAATATTGGCTAGCATTAGTTTCTCTAAACTGGAATGTATTTCAAGGTTTCCAGCGCCAGGCCCGCCAACAGCAAGCACAGATAGATCAAAAGGTGTTAGGCCTCCAACGCCAGCAGCTTGAACAGCAAATCCAATTGCAAGTGCGGGAAGCATTCTTTCAGATGCAAGCCTCCCAAAAAGCAGTAGCCGCTTCGCAGGCCGGACTCAAAAGTGCTCGCCAAGCCTTCCGTATCACCCAGAAAAAATATGCACAGGATCAGGCTTCCCTTTTGGCCTTGCTCGACACCCGCACCCAGTTTACTACGGCTCAGCTTAATCTGACGATCGCCACCTACGATTGGCTCGCCAAATTGGCAGAACTTGAATATGCTACTGGGGGAAATCTTTAAACTATCCCAGCCCTCGGAAAGTAGGGGAACGAAAACCCCTTAGAATAAAATTCAAAATCACTCTCAAATTTTCCCTTCTGACAGAGAAGGGGCTCGCTGAGGTCTAAATCTTCAAATCCAAAAAAATGAAAAATATACCCATACTATTTCTGCTCGCTCTAGTAATCGCCTGCGGAGATAAACAACCACAGGCTGAGACAAATACAAAAGCCGATGAGGCGATTGTGGTTAGTACAGCTAAAGTGGAAAGCAGCCTTGAGGCAGATGCCGTAGTAGGTACTGGTCGCTTAGCCGCTCAAGAAGAAGTACGCTTATCTTTTAAAATTGGCGGCATCATCAAAGGTGTCTATACTGAAGAAGGCCGCAATGTCCGCAAAGGACAGGTGCTCGCCCGTTTGGATGCTACTGAGATCAATGCTCAGGTGTTACAAGCTACGGAGGCAGTCCGCAAAGCAGAACGCGATCTCGAAAGAGTACAGAAATTATATACAGATTCAGTTACCACACTGGAAAATGTCCAAGACCTCACAACCGCCAAAGCGGTAGCCGAAGCAAATCTTGAGATTGCTCGCTTCAATCAGCAGCATGCTGTCATTTACGCTCCCACTAGTGGTAAGGTGCTAAAGCGTTTTGCAGAGCAAGGAGAACTCATCGGGCCTGGCAGTCCTATCCTCTATATCGCCTCAACTCAAGGTACTCAAGTCGTCAAAGTTGGATTGGCCGATAAGGATGTAGTGCGCCTCAAAAAGGGCGATAAAGCTGAGGCAGTGTTTGACGTCTGGCCCGAGCAAGCGTTCCCTGCAAGGGTAAGTGAAATTGCCGCCGGAGCAGATCCTATGAGTGGTACCTACGAAGTAGAATTAGCCCTCACTAAGGTGCCAGCCGCCTTGAAAAATGGCTTTGTAGCCAATGTTTCGATCTATCCCTCTGAGCAACAAGAGATGCGTCAGATTCCCTTAGGCGCTTTGGTAGAAGCAGGTCCGGAATACGCTGCATTTTACATCCCTACGGATGATGGTAAGAGCGTAAAACTACACACCATCAAGCACTATGAGATTCATGATGAGTGGCTTAGCGTTGCCGCCAGCGAATGGGGAGAACCGACAGAAGTGGTAACCAGAGGGGCCAAGTATCTCCGTCCTGAGCAGGCAATTACAATTGCTACGCCCAAACCTATGGAACCAGCAGACGCATTGACCACTAACAACTAAATCAGCAAAATGCGACTCCCCAAAATAGCAATAGAAAATTATCAGTTCGTGGTCGTGCTGATCTTCATGATCCTAAGCACTGGACTGATCTCATTCTTCAATATGCCTCGTTCAGAGGACCCTCAGCTCAAATTCCCTGGCTATACAGTGCTGACGGTTTATCCCGGCACTAGCCCAAAGGACATGGAAGAGTTGATTGTAGACCCGCTCGAAGATGCGATCAAAGAAGTAGAAGATATCACCGATGTCAATACCCGTATCGAAGATGGTATTGCCGTGATTCAGATTGACGCTGAGTTTGACGTGGACGTGGATGATAAGTATGACGAAATCGTAGCTCAAGTAAGTTCAGTAGAGCAAGAGCTACCTGAAGGTATCCTCAATCTCGAGGTAACCAAAATCAGCCCGCAAGAGGTGAAAATCCTACAATTGGCTTTTGTCTCACCTACGGCTAGCTACAGTGAACTACAACGTCAGGCCGAAAAACTAGAAGATCGCTTTGACAAGGTCAAAGGGGTACGAGATGTCGAAATCGAGGCTTATCCAGAGCAGGAAGTACGTATCGCCTTGGATCTGCAAAAGATGGCTCAGCTTGGCGTCCCGCTCAAGCAAGTGATGGGTACTTTACAGGCCAATCATAGCAATATCCCTGCTGGTGAGTTGGATGCAGGGGATTACAGTTTCGCAATTAAGACTTCAGGCGGTTATGAAGCGCCTCGTCAACTTTCCAATACCGTCATCGGCGGCGCTCAAGGCAATATCATCCATCTCAGAGATATCGCTAGAGTGTATATGGCCTATCAAGACGAGCAGTATTTGGGTCGTTATCAGGGGGAAAAAGCGGTTTTCCTGTCCATCACTCAGAAAGCAGGTGAGAATATCTTACAAGTCAATGAGCGCGTGATGGCCACTGTCAGTGCCTTCGAAGAGGAGCTGCCTGCTCATGTGGAGATGGAAACTGTCTTTGCCCAGGCGCCAGCCGTTGAGACTCGGATCAATGACTTCTTTGGTAATCTTTTACAAGGGATCGCACTTGTAGGTCTTGTGATCTTTCTTTTCTTAGGCTTCCGTAATGCCCTGATTGTGAGTACGGTAATTCCGACTTCGATTATCGCGGCGATCTATATGCTGGATTTGAGTGGCTTTGCTTTGCAACAGATTTCGATCGCAGGCCTAGTGATTGCCTTGGGACTTTTGGTTGACAATGGTATCGTGGTGATTGAAAATATCAATCGTTACCTCACCGAAGGCGCGAGTCTCAAAGATGCTGCTATCAAAGGGACCTCAGAAGTAGGTTGGGCCTTGGTGAGCGCTACGGCGACTACCGTCTTATCCTTTTTCCCGATGACCCAATTGGGAGGGGGTACTGGTGAGTTTATTCAGTCATTGCCACTGATTGTGATCTTCAGTTTGTTGGCTTCATTGGTCTTGGCGCTTGGTTTTACTCCGCTATTGGCGAGTAAGTGGCTCAAACCGCCTGCGCCGAACGCTTCTCTCACTAGGGTAGAACAGGGTATGAAAAGCCTCATCGAAAAGGTTTATCGCCCGACTCTGCAATTCTCCTTGCGTCGTCCTTGGTTGATTTTGGCTTTGTCTGTGGGCTCATTAGTGGGCAGTGCGGCCTTGTTCCCACTGGTAGGGGTAAGCTTTTTCCCCGCAGCGGATAAACCCATCGTGATGGTAGACATATTTACCACTCAGGGTTCTAATCTGGAGACAACCGATGAGGCGGCCCGCTGGGTAGAAAGCATGTTGGATACCATGCCGCTCGTCGCCGATTATACTACCAATGTCGGCCATGGCAATCCTCGTATCTATTACAATGTGATTCCGGAGCGTTATAATCTGCGCCACGCGCAACTCTTGGTCAATCTCAACGAGTGGGATCGCAATAAGATGAATGGCTTCCTAGCTCAGCTACGCCAAGAGTTTAAGGCTTATCCTGGTGCACGCATTACGGTGGATGAATTTAAAAATGGCCCTCCTTATGCAGCGCCTATCGAAATCAAAGTATTAGGCCCTGAGACCAAGGTCTTAACCAAACTTTCGACCCAACTGGAAGATGTCATCGCCAGTACTCCCGGCACTGACAATGTCGATAACCCCCTCCGCATCCCTAAGACCGACCTTAAAGTGGCGGTGAATCGCGACAAAGCAGGTATGCTAGGCGTACAGTTGGCGGATATTGATTTGGCCGTACGTACCGCCTTGACAGGCACTAAGATTGGTACCATGTCTCAAGACAATGGGGAAGAATACGATATGGTATTGCGGATGCCGGTAGCGAAAGGCAAAGAGATTTCGGCCTTTGACCGAGTGTATGTGCCCGCAGTTACGGGAGCGCAAGTGCCGCTGCGTCAATTAGCCAGTTTGCATTTCGAGCCTGGCCCAGCCAAGATGAATCACTATAACTTCCAACGCACCGCGGTGGTAACAGCCGATGTCCTAGATGACTACAATACCACTGAGGTTACAGTCGAGATCATTGAAGCTTTGGAAAAGATTGAGTTGCCCAAGGGTTATTCCTTTTTCATTGGTGGTGAGTATGAAACTCAACAGGATTCTTTTGGGGATTTGGGACAAATGCTGATTGTAGCTTTGCTGGGCATCTTTGCAGTCTTGATCCTGCAATTCCGCTCCTTTATGCAGCCATTTATCGTTTTTTCAGCGATACCTTTGGCCTTTGGCGGTTCGATTCTCGCGCTCTTCTTGTCAGGATTTAGCTTTTCCTTTATGGCTTTTGTAGGCTTTACCTCCTTGGTAGGGATAGTCGTAAACACCTCGATCATCTTGGTGGACTATACTAACCAATTGCGCCGACAAGGCATGGCCTTGCGCGAAGCGATCCAAAAAGCCAGTGAGACTCGATTTACTCCGATCTTGCTGACGACTATGACGACCATCTTTGGGCTCTTGCCTTTGACCCTGACTAACAGTGCCTTATGGTCTCCACTTGGCTGGACCATCATAGGCGGTATGGTGTCTTCAACGATCTTGAGTTTGTTGATGGTGCCGGTCTTGTATCAATGGTTGTCGCCCAAATTGCAGGATGATAATGTCTAAACATTAACTTGCAGGAAAATTTCTGCAAATGAATATCGACAAAATTATCTATTGGATCTCGACGGGTATACTCACGATTATCATGTTGTTTTCGGCGAGTATGTACTTCTTCAATCATGACGCCATGGCGGGCATCTTTGAGAATCTGGGTTACCCGACCTACTTGGTTTATCCTTTAGCAGTTTTAAAAATACTCGGCCTAGTGGCTGTGTGGACACGTAAGTCAAAACGTCTTAAGGAGTGGGCTTACGCGGGCTTTATCATTGATACCGCCTTGGCCTTGATTGGCCATCTGGTGATAGAGGATGGAGGCTGGCTTTTTGCTAGTATCGCTTTGCCTGCGGCGATCGTGTCTGCGATCTTCGAACAAAGAGTATGGAGTTCTTCCTAAGCATTTTATTGATAATCAGTACGGCCTTCATGCCGAGTGGGCTAAGCGTTCCGCGCAGCGGCCCTCAAAAAACAAACATACATCTAATCGAAGTGGGAGGCAGTAATGTGTATCTCCTGCAGGGGACTCAAAATATCCTCATCGATTCTGGTACGCCGAAGGGCACAGATAAAATCGAGAAAGGATTGGCAAAGTTGGGTTTGACGCCCAATGATTTAGCCCTCATTGTTTTGACTCACGGGCATGCTGATCATGGCGGAGGGACTGCTTACTTTCAAGAAAAGTATCAGGTGCCGGTTTTGGGCGGGAAAGGAGATGCAGAGATGATGGCGAGAGGTACGAACGACGAGTTTCAAGTCCAGAGTTTTATGGGACGGGTGCTAGAAAACTTTGTCAACTATCCTTTTCCTCCTTACCAAGCCGATCATTGGTTAGCCTCCGGCGAACGCTGGGACCTCGCGCCTTATGGCATTGCTGGCGAAGTAGTGGCGCTTCCCGGTCATACGCCTGGTTCGCTTGCCATCAAACTGGAAAGCGGAGAAATCTTTGTAGGTGATTTGATCCGAGGCAGTATGCTAGCCCAAAAGCAGGTAAGACTACACTTTTTTCACGCTGATCGCAGCAAAGTTGATCAGCAAATCAGGTCCTTATTAGGGGAAGGGTTTCATACTTTTTACCTAGGTCATTGGGGCCCTGTTAGCGCTGAAGAGGTTGAAAAAGACTATCCCTGGGTAGAAAATCAATAGATTTTGCAACTTTGTTCTGAACTTTCAGTATATAATGAAAGATTGTATATCTTATCATTTAACACTACTGAAATGTCTTATACTCTCCTCACCTATCTGATTTACCTCGGTTTAGCTTTTGTCTTGACCTTTTTGGTAGGACGTAGCCTCTTTCGTAATGGGAGACCCTTTTTGGTGGATATCTTTAAGGGTGATAGCAAGCTAGCGGATAGTATCAATCGACTGTTGTTGACGGGCTTTTATCTACTCAATGTGGGCTATGTCTCTTTGAGCATGTATAGCAGCCAAAATATTCGCACAGTTGAGCATATGGTGGAGAAGTTGAGCTATAAGTTAGGATTGCTCTTTGTAATCTTAGGAGTGGTGCACATTATCAATCTGATCGTCCTGTACAAAACACGCAAGCGAAATAGTGATAGAGAGCCCAAGGCTCAGAGTTTGAAATTGGAAATTTGACGTTTAGGCCGAGGCTTTGCCTCGGCTTTTTTGTTTAATTGAAAAAGCCATGACCGAGATCAAATTAGAAACGCTTATTTACGCTCCTGTCCCAAGGTGCTTCGACCTTTCTCGAAGCATTGATCTACATAAATTAAGCACCCAGAAAACTGAAGAGGAGGCCATCGCGGGCAAGACGAGAGGATTAATTGACTTAGGCGAAACCGTCACTTGGCGGGCGAGGCATTTCGGGGTGATGCAAAAAATGACGGTCAAAATCACTGCTGTACAAGCACCTGTTTATTTTCAGGATGAGATGATCAAAGGCATCTTTCAATCCTTTAGCCACGAACACTTTTTTGAAGAAAGCAGCCAAGACGCTTGTCTCATGCAAGATCGATTACTTTTTGAGGCTCCCCTGGGCTTTTTGGGGCGATTAGCAGAAAAGTGGGTGCTTAAAGAATATCTACAAAACCTCCTCATCGAAAGAAATGAAATGATCAAGGCCGTGGCCGAGTCAGAGCAATGGCGAGAATTACCAGAGATGGCCTAGATCAGTTTGCATTAAGGTAATTTCCCCGCCCAATCGTCTCCCTCGGAGAAAAGTGTTAGCTTAAATGTGATATGTGTTAAGGCTTGTCTGAGCCTAGTGCGAACTTGTGGGAAAATAAATTAGCTATGGGACCTTTAATTCACCACGAATCGATTCATCAGTTGCGGCAGCATTTAGGTTTTGATGAGCCTAAGCATCCACTGATCACCGTAATAGACGTGGCTAAAATGAGTCATGGCGAAGAGGCAATCGGTAACCGACTGAGCAGTGATATGTATTGCGTCGCGCTTAAAGACAAGAGCTGTGCTTTGGATTATGGGCGTAATCATTACGATTTTGAGGAAGGCGTCTTGCTCTGCACGGCTCCCAAGCAAATTATTACCATTACCCGAGCGCATGAACTCGGTGAGATGAACGGCTGGCTATTGTACTTTCATCCCGATTTGATCCGCAACAGCCCCTTGGGTAGCAAGATGGATAGCTACAGCTTCTTTTCTTATGAAGTCCACGAAGCCCTGCATCTTTCTAAACTTGAGCAGGACACCATCACCAATTGCATCAAAATGATGGAGCTGGAAATCAATCAGCGGATTGATAATCATAGCCAGAATGTGCTTGTCTCGAATTTGGAGCTCTTGCTCAACTATTGTTTACGCTTCTATGAGCGTCAATTCAATACTCGAGCGACTCAGCATCATGATGTGGTTTCTCAGGTAGAAAATCTTCTCAAAAGCTATTATGAAACTGAAGGCATGCTAGAAAAAGGCCAGCCCTCCGTCAAATATTTGGCCGAAGCTTGCAATCTCTCTCCCGGCTATCTGAGTGATTTGCTACGCAAAGAGACAGGGCGTTCTACGAAGGAGCACATCAATGACTTCATCATCGACAAAGCCAAAAATCTCCTGCTTGGCAGTAATGATACTGTGAGCGGAATCGCTTACCAGCTGGGTTTTAACTATCCCCATTATTTTGGTAGGTTGTTTAAAAATAAAACGGGATTGACGCCCCAAGAATACCGAGATAACTAGGGGCTGTCAGTTCGAAATTCATTCCTATGTACACTAAAAAGACTTACCGAGCGGTAGACATGGCGCTATGGACTCGGTTTGAAACACTACTATTTTTGGGCTTGGGCGCGCTTTGGGTCGCGCTCTATTATTTTTTGGATCTCGAGTGGCTCAAGGTGCCTTGGACGCCGCTTGCGCTCATTGGTACGGCGGTAGCCTTCGTGATTGGATTTCAAAACAATGCCGCTTATGGGCGGATTTGGGAGGCTCGCAAAATTTGGGGCGGCATCGTCAACACTTCGCGAACCTTTGGCATGTTTGTACAGGATATGCTGACCAATGAGCATGCACAGATTCCCTTGTCTCCAGCAGAACTAAAGGCAGAGGTTAAGGTGCTTACCTACAGACATATCGCTTGGATGACGGCGTTGCGACACGCTATGCGGGCAAATAAGCCTTGGGAAACCTTCTCTGAAAGCCGTTCCAACCAATCTTGGGATTTCAAACCGCCAGAAATGACTTCGGATTTGAAAGAAGACTTAAAGCCTTATCTATCCGCTGAAGATCTAGAAAAAGTAATGACGCGCAACAATAAGCAAACGGCCATCCTTTATCAGCAATCACACCATTTGCGGAGATTAAAAGAGTCTGGCGTAATCTGGGAATTCTCCTTTTTGGAATTAGAAGGCGTTTTAGGGGAGTTGTTTACGCTTCAAGGTAAGAGCGAGCGGATCAAAAACTTTCCCTACCCGCGGCAATTCGCGACGCTCAACCACTTCTTTATGTGGATTTTTGTGCTCTTGTTGCCCTTAGCTTTGGTACCTCAGTTTGCCGAAATCGGACAAGAATTTGAAGCCAACTTTCCTGTGATTGCGGATCTATTTGTGTGGTTGAGCATCCCTTTTTATGGCATGGTGGCTTGGGTTTTCCATACCATGGAACGCATCGGTCGTACGGGCGAAAACCCTTTTGAAGGCACTGCCAATGATGTGCCGATATCTACCATCGCCCGAGGGATTGAGATCGATCTGCGCCAAAATCTCGATGAGGAAAAGGATGAAATTCCGGACCAGTTCCCGATGCAATACGATGTGCAGTATTAGGCAGGCGCATAGGCCAAGCTAGATATTAGCAGGACACAATTTCGAAGCTTTTCGGGATTGTGTCTTTTTTGTTTTATTCCGATAGCTATCGGGAGCGCAGAACGATTGTCTCTAGTAGTGTTGGCATGCATGCCAACACTACAAATGCCCCACCTACAAAAAGTGTTTTCCTTTCCGAAATCTGTGTTAAAGAAGCCTAGTTTAGGAGTCCATATTTGTATTGTTCACCTAATAACAACAACCAATACAAATAAAAATGAATCAGAAAATTTTAATCACCGGTGCCAGTGGCGGATTTGGATTTTTAGCAGCTAAAAGCCTTATCGAAGCAGGCCATAGCGTAGTCGGGACGATGCGTTCCACGCAGGGGAAAAACGAAAAAGTAGCGCAAGACCTATTGGCTCTCGGGGCGCAAATTGTAGAACTAGACGTAACCGATGAGGAGAGCGTCAATGCGGGAGTAGCTAAGACGATTGAGTTGCTTGGTGGTCTCGATGTGATCATCAATAATGCAGGTCTAGGCTCGACTGGTATTCAGGAACTATTTAGCGTGGAAGATATGCAGCGTGTCTATGATGTCAATGTATTTGGCGTCCAAAGAGTGATGCGAGCAGTCTTGCCACACTTCCGCGCCCAAGGCAAGGGCACTATTATGCACATTTCAAGTTGCCTAGGTCGCTTTACTTCTGGTTTCTATGGCGTTTATGGATCTTCTAAATATGCCTTAGAAGCCTTGGCAGAAGGTTATAGAGCCGAATTGGCGGGCTTTGGTATCGAATCATGTATCGTGGAGCCTGGAGGCATGCCTACTGCCTTTATGGACAGTTTGCTTCGTCCCAGTGATGCCGAGCGAGCTACTGAATATGGTGAGATGGCCAATGCTCCAGAAGCGGCTTTAGAAGGCTTTCATCAAGCTTTGATGGCCAATCCTAAGCAAAGACCGGAGCAGGTTGCTACTGCTATTGTGGACCTGTTGGCAAAACCTTATGGAGAGAAGCCTTTCCGCACGGTAGTAGATTATATGGGCATGGGTGAAGCGGTCGGACACTTAAACAATGTATCAAAAGACATTACCCGCCAAATCTATACTGCCTTTGGCAACGAGGCTTCGCTTAGCTTGAATGAGGCCTAGTAATTTGGCGCTAATTATGGCGAAAAGAGGCTCTCCTTTCTTAATCTGATGGGAGCCTCTTTTCCTTTTATGCTTAAGAAGATTTCTTTTTGATTGGATAAGCGTGGCCATTCTTTCTGCCAGAAATCACATAATTGAGTGCGACTTAGTTGAGAAAGGTCAAAATCGTTTACTTTTAATACGGGTGTATTGAGCACAACATTTTCATATTCTGTCCCAGAACGCTTAGCCCCGATCACGATTTTGTTTTGCTCCCAATCTGGGCGAATCAAAAGAGCCCAGTCCCTTATTATCGCCTGGCTTGCTACGGTGTTCCTTTCCAGAAAAAGGAGATTTTTACTCCAATCAATGCTCAGCCGATAATGTTTTAGAAAATCATTTCCGAGCAAAGAAGCGACGCCCTCTTCAAGCGAAAGTACCGCTTGTTCAGCTGTGAAATCTCCCATTTTTGCCTTTCGGACTTGTATGAGGTAGCGCTTGCTTGCAGGACTAGCATTGGTTAGATATAGGCTATGGACAGGTTCAGAAGCCTTGATCTGTTCCCAATTTTCTAGCCCAGTGGTAAAAGCCCCTCCTGAACCAGTATCAAGAATGAAGTCTTTTTTTATACTATCCAACTGGATACTCAGGCTACAATAGCCATATCCCTGTTGATGAGCTTTCATTTGGACCTGATCAGCCTGCGGGCTTATCGTCAGTTTGTCCCAATCATTGGTAAAGCGTATGATTTGCTGTTCATAGTCTATCTGCCAATGGGCTTTACGCATAAGATTGGCGCCAATAATACCGTCAACCTTTTGTTCACAGATATAATCTTGATTGATAAAAGCTAAATCATCGGTACCTATGCCAAGCTCTGTAAAATCGACCGCTCCAATTTTGAGGGTTGGAATAAATCCATAGCCCACCTTATGTTTTTTAAAAGAGCTTCCTTTGAGTTTGTCTTTGATGATAGATTGATAGCCAGATTCCTTTATTAAGCTTTGCTCAATGAAGGATATGGCGTAGCCTGTATCAAAAAGAAAATTATAAAGCTTGCCGTCTATTTCTACATCAACGAATATGTGATCTTTCACATAGCGAAAGCTTATCTCTTCGTAAAAAGCTGTTTGCTTGGTGTTTCCTTGTTTCAGTAAGGTCAATTGCTTGGAGCCGGTGCAACTAAAGGTGAAAATACTCAGCAGCACTGCCCAAATTATTTTATGCATGAAGCAAATTTACTCCTTTGTAAAGAGAAAATAGCTCATGCGGGAAGTAAAAGAAGTTGTTTGTGCTCTGGCTTCCCCCGTACTAAAATTCTGACTGTGCAATTGCCAGCCTTCGGCTTCATATTCAGCGATGAGGGCAAAGACGGTACTATTGTCATAGCGCCAATAATTAGAGACTCCGATGGTTTCGATCCCATTGCTCTTATTATTCCGGATCAGCTGTTCCCTAGGGTTTTGCCATACTTCTATCACTCTAATGTCCTTGCCACTTTCTGAGATGTAGATATTTTGGTTAAAGCGGTTATGTTCCACCATGATACTTAGATAGGACATGCCGTCGGCTGCTAAAGGCTGAGAGAATAAAGGCGTGAGGAGGAAAATCGGCAGGACGAGGAGGCTTTTCATATGGATTTGTGCTTAAGAGGTGGACAGAGTTGGACTTAGGACTGAGGTTGCATTTAGGGAAATTCGACCATTTGAGTCGAGGATTTTTCTTTGGTAAATAGAAAGTACTGTACTCTTTCTGAATTGGTAGTGATCTCAGATTCGGAGCGGGAGAGGGATAAGCTTTGGCTGTGTATTTTCCAGCCTTGGGCCTCATATTCCTCAATGAGTTGAAAAAGAACCCGATTGTCGTAGCGGATCAATCGGGGAAGAATTCTGACTTCATAACCTTCCCTTTCAAACCTTTCTTTGCGATGGGCCACTGCCTCAGAAAGGACTGCCACAGAGCGGACTTGCTCAGGTCCTTCGGTGATGTGATAGAAGTGCATTCTACCTTCATATTGAAGGACGATGCTAAGATATTGGGAAGAAGCGGGGGCGGAGCCAATAGGGGTTTGGGCGAGGGCGATGAGGGGGATAAAGCCAAGCAAAAAAATGAGTTTCTTCATAAAAGATGATGATCTGTGCCGCTCGAAGATGTACTCATTTATATAAACTGCCTAGCCAAAATCTAGGTTTCAATTCTATGATCAGGTATAACAAAAAAGTACCTCTAAGTTGCTGGAAACGCTTGTTTTTGTCAAAATGCTGAAAGTATAAGGGCTTTTTAATCGATATTAAAAAAGGATTATAATTTGACAAATTTGGCCTGAATCATTTGTTCACCTACCTGAAGACGATAAAAATAGATTCCCGAGGCAAGATGCCCAAAGTCTAGTTCGAATGGCTGGCTAGATCCACTCGGACGAGATAGGGAGTAGCGTTCCAGGAACTGGCCCGAAAGACTGAATAAACTCAGCTCCACCTGATGGTAAGCCTCGTTGAATTGTAGATAGACTCGACCGCTGCTGGGATTAGGAAAAAGCTGGGGACGAAGCTCAAGCCCCTGCAAATCATCAATACTGGTGACAAAAGAGCCAAAATCGAAAGGCGTACCCCAAGCTTCATCGCTGTCTTTGTAGTAGATAGGTTTCCGATCAATATCCCAACTGATACCCGCAGTGTGATAATACCAGCCTCCCCAACCGGCTATGCCTTCATAAACTTTGGGATACCACTCTTCACGCCAGCAAGACTCGGTTGGATTGAGGATTTCTCTATGGTGGGGAAACATACTAATGGCTCGACGACCCCCAATCGGAAAATATCCCCAACTGCCATACTGAACACGATATTGAAAGTCTGGGGAACCGGAGAGCGGAAATCGGCTCATTTTTAAATTGCCACCAGGCTCATAAACGAGACCAGAAAGGTAATGCTCCTGATACAGCGGGATGGTCAATAAAATACTATCCCGGAAAAAAGTGTCAATTTCTGTGGCTAGCTGAGTTTGGTAGCCAACAAACATCCTATCGATGGACAAGCGAATGGTATCCTCATTGGGCGAAATCTGCTTATCCAAAATCAGCCAACGAGTATATTCTTGGGCCAGAGGCATACTGCTTTCTCCCCCTTCAAAAATGTGCAGTTCGGCCCCTACCTCCATATCCCAAATAGCAAAGTCTGTTAAGGGCGCTTGTCCTAGGTCTGGATTGCTGATAAAGGTCAGCGCTTTGTTGTATTGGTCTATGCTGCGCAGAACGCCATGCTCCTTACTCAAGAGGAGTTCAACTTCATGCCAATAGCCGTTTGGTGCTAATTGTCTTTGACTGTTATAGTGAGTAAGGAGGATCTTCTTGACACTATCGGCTTCGCCGAACAAGGGCATCCAATCTGTACTGATATGTTGAGCCGCTACAGAGTCTCCCGTTGGGGAAGTTTGAAAGCTCCAGGTATCGCCTGGCTGAGTGTTGAGGTAGAAATGATGTCCCTTTTCTGTAAGCACTAGCTGCTCGTTAGCGATGTATTTGAGCTGCGCAAAGACTCGCTCGTCCCAAAAAGGCGTACAAAAGTTGGCCTGTTCATAAAGCAAGGAAATGAGGGTATCTCCCGCTTGATAGCTTGTGTCAATCCGGTAGGAGTTATTGAAATGGGAATCCCCAAAGTAGGCGGTCCGCCCTGAGATAATCGAGCTGTAATCTTGGGCCTTAAGCGTTAGACCGAAGGTCAATAGCAAAAGAATAATACTAGAAAGCTTCATCATCCATCTCAATTTGTTGATACTAAGCTCTCTTTGTCAAGACTTAATTGCTAATACATTTTGGGTGTTTTGTAGTTGGTGAATTTGGGGTTTGTGATGTTAATAGATTGATAATGAGTTTCTTATGACTTGGTATTTTTACTCTTTTTTGAGTTTTTGGGCGATTTTACTACCGTCTACAAGTTGAATCTCCACCATATATAGCTGCGGTGGCAGTTGTCTGAGATCCAATTGCAGATTTTGATCGATAGGAGCGCTGTAGGCCTTGCCTGCCAAATCGTAGATTCTGATTTGTTGGATCCGCGCTTGCTGATCGCTGAGTACTACTTTGACAAAATCGCGACTAGGGTTCGGAATCAAACTGAGTTGAACGCTACTCTCAAAATCTTCAATGGCGGTAGTATTAGTCGTAGTGGTGTCTTTAAAGCTGATTTGATAAATCCTCCGCAGCGTCCCATTGCTATTACCCATATCGAGCACGTAGATCATGCTATCTCGAATCATCACATCAATGGGTTTGATAAAACCTGCCACTAGCTGATGCACGCTTATGCTATCTCCCCCTAGCAAATCTATTTGGACTAAATCGTGCCCATCATTATTTAGCAAACGACTGTTGTTGGAGTAGGATACCATGAAACCGGCACCATTAAAGTGGTAGGGGAGGGCACCTGCCTGATCGAAGATAAGCCCGACTGGACTGCGGTGGCCACTAAAAGAAGTGATGACCGTATCTTCATCAGAGGCATCTTTTACCGCTCCACTCAGAGGATCACGGTATTTATCAGCGTCTGGCCCAATGTTAATATAGGGTTGAACAAAATTGATCCCCGTCGGCATGGCCGGGAAATTGGGATCCGTATCATAGTAACCTTGATTGTTGGCTCCACTCGGCAGTAATAGGTCAGTATTTGGATCGTAGCTAGCAAATTGCAAGGGATTGAGAGAACCGCCAATCCACCAAGGATAGCCATAATGTTCCCCCGCTTCTAAGCGATAAAAAGCTTCTGGGGCATCTCTTCGATCGGAATTTGAACCTCCGTACATCAGACTATCAGTGCCCCAGGCCATGGCAAATAGATGCCGCAATCCTTCTAAATAGACATAAGGACTCGCCGCCAAAAGACTGCTGTCATTGGGGATGTAAATAACAGTATCCTGATCCGTGGGAAGTTTAAAAAGCTTGCCTCTGATAGGTTCCCAACGCAATCCTTGCGTTCCGGCGACGCCGGGCAACTCATGAAGCTCGCCCGCATTGGTACGGGAGCCACAATGCACATAAACATGCTGCCCATCTTGCCCGATCAAGAGGGAGCTAAAGCGATGATCATTAAATGAAAGCCCTAAATAGTGAGGCGCTGATATAGCCAGCGTATCCCAATTTCCAGTACTCAGATCTCCCTGCATCACAAAACCGATCATCACCGAATCCCCAGCTTGTACCACCGAACCACATAAATACATCTGGTCTCCTTTCACCTCCATATGAGAAACATAGGGTAAATGATGATCATTATCATCAAAGAGTAATTGGCGATTGCCGTTGGCGATTTCATAGATTTTGCCGCCCAAATCGCTATAGCAAAGATTGCCATTGGGGAGCAAGCTAAGACAAACAGGACGGTCCCCGCTCATCGGTAGACTAGCGTGAATCCCTGCTTGCAGCAAGGTGTCTTTAATGGAAAGCTGCGCAAGCACGATTTGAGCGCTAAGCAAGCAGCAAAGTAGCATGAGGAGATTTTTCATAGGATCATCATTATCAGCCTAACTGCTGATATGATGAAATTAGAGATTAGCCATGCGACAAAAATCTTCCTTTTGGGGAGAATTGGTGAATAAGAGAGGATTGGGGAAGCGAGACAGTCCCCTAGCTCGCTTCCCTAAGGATTATTCTATCACTTCCATAAAAGGTCTAAAACCAACCGCTGGGCTTGGTCCATCATATTGATCTGATACTCCAATCTGAAGATGATAAGCAGTTTGAAACCAGCTACCACCTTTGCTGAGTTTGGGTCGCTGCACCATCTCCGCTACATTACCGCCCATATTGAAAATACCCAATGGATTGGCTTTATAACTTTTAACTGGTGCTAAGTAGGTGTACATATCATAAGCTTCTTGCATCAAACGACTCACCTCCGGCGAAAGTCTTAAAGCGCTATCTCCTTCAATAGCCATGATTGCCAATTGGTTGACATTCAAAAAGTTGGCTCGGTAGCGTCCTTTATCGTCTTGTAGGGGAGAGGACAAATAGCTCGGCACTCCTAATTCCCAAGGAAATTCCGCTTCAGTATTTCCGCCTTTAGCGGCTATTTCCCATTCTGCTTCTGTTGGGAGTCTAAAGATCACTTTCTTGAAGGGGCGTTTTTCCATTTCATGGTAACGCAGCGTCAACCAATCACAATAGGCTTGGGCACAGTTATGCGAAATATTGACTACTGGATATGCATTAAAGGCAGGGTGACTAAAATAACTCTCAATGAAGGGATCAACTGTTCCGGGGATGGCGTTCCACGCCAGAGAATCAGGCCTACATTCGCTTTTTTGAGTTGCTAAAAACTCCTTAAATCCGATGTTGTCCATTTCAAAGCGGTACGCATATAATTTCGGCGATACTTGTACCCAGTTTTTAGTCGGGAAACTAGCCGCTACGATGGCCTCCTTTTCAACGTACTTGGGGCCGCTACAAGCGGCTAAAAAGCAGATAATCAGGGCGAAAGCAAAGAAGAGTGATTTCATGATGTAAAGGATTATTTGTTTATCCCCTAACGCTAATCCCTCGAATAGTTACAGCTCATTTTTTTTCCGTTATAGATTCAAGTTTGGGGTTTGAAAAAAGTCCGTATCCATGTAACTTGCGCCCGATTCAATCAATCATATTCCATCCGCATGAAACTGCACGAATATCAAGCCAAAGAAATCATCAAATCCTTTGGTGTCCCTATCCAAGAGGGTAAAACTGCTGCCAGCATTGACGAAGCTCACGAAATTGCTGCAAACTTATATGAAGACGGCCCTGACGGTAAGTGGTTTGTCGTCAAAGCTCAGATCCACGCTGGTGGTCGAGGCAAAGGAGGCGGTGTAAAACTCGCCAAGTCTTTGGATCAGGTCAAAGAAGTCGCCGATTCAATCCTCGGTATGACTTTGGTTACCCACCAAACCGGTCCTGAAGGAAAACTCGTTCGCAAAGTCTTGATCGCTCAGGATGTATTTTATCCTGGTGAGCATGACCCTAAAGAATATTATCTATCTATCACCCTAGACCGCGAAACTGGTCAGGATGTGATCATCGCTTCTGCCGAAGGAGGGATGGATATCGAAGAAGTAGCCGAATCTAATCCAGATGCCATCATTTCTGAGCGCATCGATCCATCGGTCGGACTTCAAAGCTTCCAAATCCGTAAGATCGCCTACAAAATGGGCTTCAGCGGTTTGGCATTTAAAAACGCTACCAAGTTCATCGCCAAGCTCTACAACGCTTACGTCAAAACTGACGCTGAGATGTTGGAGATCAACCCTATGCTTTCTACTTCTGACGAGAAAGTGATTGCGGTTGATTGTAAAATGAGTATCGACGGTAACGCAATGTACCGCCATAAGGATTTCGCTGAGCTACGCGACATCCACGAAGAAGATCCTTTGGAAGTTGAAGCTTCTGAATTTCACCTCAACTACATCAAATTGGATGGAAATGTAGGTTGCATGGTGAATGGTGCTGGTCTTGCCATGGCGACGATGGATATGATTAAGCTTTCGGGTGGTGAGCCTGCCAACTTCCTCGACGTAGGCGGTGGAGCTAGTGCAGAGACCGTTGAGAAAGGTTTCCGTATCATCCTCAAAGACCCTAATGTAAAAGCTATCCTCGTCAATATCTTTGGTGGTATTGTACGTTGTGATCGCGTTGCCAATGGGGTAGTAGAAGCATACAAAAACATCGGTGAAGTACCGGTTCCGATTATCGTTCGCTTGCAAGGCACTAATGCTGAGCTTGGCGCTAAAATCATCGACGAGTCTGGCCTCAAGGTAACTTCAGCTATCACTTTGGCTGATGCTGCGGCTCGCGTAAAAGAAGCCCTCGCCTAAGGCTTTTAGGCTATTAATAATACAAGGAGAATGTAGAGGGCTTAGCCTGATACATTCTCTTTTTTTATTTACCGCTGCGCGGAACGCTTATCTCTAGCATGCGACAAGGCAGTGCCTTGTCGCAGCCCAACCATCCGTCGGACGATTTATTTCGCCAGAGTCCCGAGAATTGGGCCTCGCTCGAAAAGAATATTTGGATTCTTTCAGTTGAACCCCCAAAGCGGTCAACGCTATTTAGGGATTGACACTACTTCGAAATTGGCCATTCGAAATTGCCCGCTCTCTCGTTCTGCGAAGCAGCCCTAAAAATAAAAGCTAAAACCCTCTTCTCGCAGCTCCTCATAAGCCTCCGCATCGAATTTATAAAGACGGGCTAGGCGGTGGTTTTTGTTTTGTTGAAACTCTTCTAAGCCGATAAGGAGGTTCATACGGAGGATTTTACGACGGAAGTTTGATTTGTCGAGCTTGGTGTCGAGTAAGACTTCGTATAGCGTCTTTAACTCTGCTAGGCTAAACTTCTCGGGGAGTAACTCAAAGCCAATGGGCTTGATCCTAACCTGCTGTCGCAAACGTTCGCGAGCAAATAGCGCAATCTCATTGTGATCGTAAGGTAAATCTGGTATTTCATCAAAGGGAAACCAAGCTACTGAACTACTCTTAGCCCCCAGTTTGATGGTATAGTTTTCGGGTTGAATCAGGGCGTAGTAAGCGACAGTCAAGCGCCTTTCTAAAGGAAAGCGATCAATCGCGTCAAAGGTGTGCAATTGTTCGAGATAGACATTGCTGATCCCCGTCAGACTCTGCAGCGTATCAACCGCCGTTTGGAGGGTAGTCTTTTGTAGATGTACATGATCACCCGGTAGTTTCCACAAGCCTTTAGCATGCTCTACCGAGGGCTTTTGTAAGAGGATCTGTAGTCGAGCGCCCGAAAAACCAAAAATCACACAATCGATCGTAATCTGGGGAAGGTATTCTTGCTGCGAGTTCATTACTGCAAAATACAACATCTCAAGCGTTCTGCGCAGCAGCAAATTACTTTCGAGACTGAAAAAAATCTTATAGCTTATCCTCCTTAACAAACACCCTCAATTCTCAGCCCAAATGAGATATTCTACCTCTTTGCTATTCCGTGCCTTCCTGATGGGCCTGATCATTAGTAGTCTTTTTGCTTGTCAGTTAAGTTCCTCTGCACAGCTCAAAGAGCGCTTGCAACCGACTTTGGATTCTTTACGAGTGGCTACAGACATTGCTGGTATTTCAGTGGCAATTATCAAGGGAGATACTGAGCCGGTTACCCTATTTAGTGGCTATGCGGATCGTGAAGCTCAGCAGCCCTTTAAGCCCAGTGATCTTCTGCTCATGGGCAGTGTCGGCAAGACTTATGTATCAGCATTGGTACTACAAGAGGTCGAAAAAGGCACACTAAGCTTAGAGGATAAGATATCTAAATGGTTTGAAGATAAGAAGTGGTTTGATAGCCTCGCGAATGCACCTGAGATCACGGTAGAAATGTTGCTCAATCATACTTCGGGTTTGCCTAGATGGGTTTTTAAGCCGGCAGTCTGGGAGGCTATGCAGGCCGATCCCGATAAGGTCTGGTCGCATGAAGATCGTTTAGCTGGTATTTTAGGAGATGCTGCCTTGCATCCTGCTGGCAAGGGTTGGGCCTATTCAGATACCAATTATTTGTTGCTGGGTATGATCTTGGAAAAGATCAATGTTCAGGATTTTTATGTTCTGCTCGCAGAACGCTTACTCAAGCCCAACGGCTTGGATGAAACCCATCCATCTAATCAACGTGCATTGACTGGACTCGCTGCAGCTTATACCGCTGCGGATAACCCCTTTAAATTTCCTGCTAAAGTTTATGAAAATGGTCTCTATGCCATCAATCCTCAATTTGAGTGGACGGGAGGAGGTTTGATGTGTACGCCTACGGATCTCGCCCGTTGGGCTCGTTTGCTATACAGTGGGAAAATCCTTAGCGAACCTCAGATGGAACAATTACTAAGCACTGCACCTTATCCTACAGGCCTTCCTGGAGAGGCAAAATACGGACTTGGAGTGATGGTCCGAGAAGATGCGTTAGGGGTGAATTATGGACATGAAGGATTTATGCCAGGCTTTCAAACCGTGGTCTTATACTATCCAGCGCAAAAACTGTCTATTGCTTTGATGGTCAACGAAGATCAATTTAGTGGTAAGCATACTGATCCGCTTTACTATTGGACCAGCTTATTGGCCCAAGGCAGCATGAGTAAGTAAGATGACCCCAAATAAATTGGTCATGAAAATCGGGAGTATGATAAGCTTGTCCTGCTTTTTGTTTTTTGCTTGTGCTGAGGGGGAGCTGGGGAGTTCATCCCAATGCAAAGTGAGCCAGTTGAAAAGTCAGAACGCGAAGCGAAGTACCTAGACAATCATTCCCCGTCCCAATTTATCGCAGCTAGCGGTGTTTCTCTATAAAATCACGAACTGCCTTGGTAAATAATTCTGGCTCATTGGCCATAGGAGAGTGGCCTGAATGTTCAAAAATTACTAGCTCTTTGTCGGGACTAGCGGTCCAATTAAAGGCCGTATAAGCCAGAGCTGGTGGTACGACAAAGTCATACTTACCCCACAAAAAGATCACGGGTATTTCCACCTTGTTGAATTGCTGAGTAAAAGCTGTTTGCTCAATCTCGTCATTTAAGGCGCTATTGGTGGCGTTCCCTGCAAGGAAAGAGGTTAAAGGATTGGTCGGTGAGCCAAACAAGAACTCCATCAAACCCGGCGTCGGTGGATCCTCAGGGCTAAAGACATCCTCTAATATGCCTTCGGCCTCAAAACCAAAGGAATTGATTTGTCCACTTTCTTCATCGGTAATATTATTGATATCTACTCCATTGGCAAAGTCTAAAATCTCCTGCCAACGGACCTCGTTTTCGCCTCCTTTGTTGACTTCTTGTTGGGCGATGCTGCGGTACATCAAGATCGCTTCTCGATTGAGCAACGGTAAGTCATGAGCTCCATCCACCTCCAGCCAGCCAGCGATATCCTTTTGGTACTCATCAGTAAGCATGTAGGCAGTACTTAAAGTTCCGCCCCAACTATGCCCAAACATAAAAATCTTAGTGTCCGCTCCATAGTGCGATTTCAAGGTCTCAACCAAAAAGTGGAGGTCCTCGACTAGAGTAGCTATGGTAAGTGAGCTTTCATCAAATTTACCATGGGAGCTACCTTGCCCCCTTTGATCCCAATAGACCATGCCGTAGTCTTTTTCCATCGCCTCGGCGAAAGAGCCAGTTCGATATTCCAAACCGTTGCCACCAGGTCCTCCGTGGACGATGAGCATCAAAACTTTGGAATCCGTATTGCCATAGATGTAGGCGGGCATATCAGCCCCATCGCGGCGGATGTAAAGCACCTCTGGCTTTTCCGTGAAGAAAGCGTCTGGCTGACAGGCGGTGCTAAGTATCACTAGTCCCAATAAGGCCGTTTTTATCCAATGAGTCATGATTTTAAGTTTGCGTTGAGGAAATAGCGTAAGCCGAGTTCTACTCTGATGAGGGGAAGTACTGTGTGATTGTAGCCAAACAAAAGAGAGGTTTGGGGTTGCAGAATCAAAGCAAAAGGAAGTAGCTCTCTACGAAAATCATAGCCCCAGCCATAGCCTAGGCTCAAGACTGCATAGGTATTTCCCGCAAATTGAAAGCCTTCGGCACTGCCATCTTCTTGCTCCACATAGGTAGTACCTGCATTTTCGATAAAGCTAGCGCCTACCCTTAAACTCCACTGGCGCGTAAAGCCATTTACCTTAAGGGTACGATAGTAAGCCCCGCCTTCGACAAAACTAAAGCTCCGCGTATCTGGATGCCAGATTTGACTGATAGAGCCTTGCCATACAAGGCTCTTTTGCTTATTCCGACCATTTTTTTCCTTACTCCAATTTTTTGCCTCGTACTCATAGCCCAGTTGGAGACCCGGATGAAAGCCCAGTTCGCCGCTATAGCCAAGCTGGATGGCGGACTTTCCTTGGGCCGATAGGCTGCCCGAAAAAGTAAAGACCACAAAAACTATTAATAAAAATCGCATAAGGTATCGTCTGATTTGAGGCGCAAATTAAATATTGGGAATAGATATTAAGCATCCATTAGACGGAGATGCTTTCATATAAGTAACTTTTCCCTACTTACACGTTAGTATAGCAGATACAATTCTCGCTTATGATCCGTACGCTTATCCTGCTCCCTCTATTGGTAATTAGCTATATTTTAGCGGCTCAAGATTGGCCCCATGACCAATGCGAAGCAGCCAAGGTAATACAATTAGGGGAGCTACTACCCGCCGAAAACAATCAATCAGCCACCACTACGCCCTCAGAGACGCCGGAAAAATCACCCATTACCTGCATCAAAACTTTTGAAAATGACCTTTGGTACCGCTTTACCACTGAGTCGGGCTATACGCATTATGAAGTGATCATTGACCCGATCTTTTGTAATACTCCTGCCGGTTTACAGGCTATGGTGATCAAAGCGGAAGCATGTGATCTTACCACTTATGAATATAAAGCCTGTGTAAATCCCTATGCTGAAGAGGCCTTGCAAATGGTTTGGCGCGAGGAAGAGGCAGGGGTCAATTATCTAATCTATGTCGACGGCTATGATGGTACTCAATGCTCTTTCAAATTACGTTTGATGGGATATGAAAGGGATCCGCGTGATCCGGAGACCATTAGCCAAGAGCAAAACGATTATGACGGCCCACCCCCCGTTTTGGAGTTGCCAGAGGCAGAGACCTTTTTTACCAATAATGAAGCAGTGATACGCTGGACGGCTCAAACACAGGATGATACCCGTTATTTTATTATTCAAAAGGTTCGTCAATACCGAGACCGAATTTACGGCACTAATATCGCTAGGGTAGAGGCGAGCAATACCGTTGGTTCAAATGGTGCCGCCGAATATGAATACATTCACAACAGTGCGTTTACCGAAGGGATGAATTACTGTTATCGCATCGTTGAGATCAAAGCTGACGGACAAAAGGCTTATTCTGCACCTATGTGTTTAGAGGCAACTCTCAACGAGGATTTTTACATCAGCCCCGTCTATCCCAGCCAAAATCCCGGTATCTATGTGATCAAATTTCGCAACTTCCGGAAGCAAAACTTAGCGTTCAGCGTGCTGGACCAAGACCAAAATGAACTCAAAAGCTTGGTCCGCGCCAAAGAACCTAAAGGCGATGGGACGATCACCATTGATATGACGGACTATGATCCTGGGACTTATTTTTTGAAGGTCTTGGGCAAGGAAGAGCGATACCTACGTGAGTTTGTGGTGGACTAGCCCAATTATCTTATCTTTGAAGTTCACTTTCAATTTTACCGTCGTGCGCTATTTTCCATTGCTCAGCTTAGTATTGATCATTGCCTGTGGGCCTGCTTCGCAGAACGCTAATACCCAAGAACCTTCCAACCCTGCCTATAAGGGCTTCAATCTTGCGGGCTCGGACAAAAAAGCCATCACCATCGCTGACCAAGCCATGGAAGCCATGGGCGGACGCGCGGCTTGGGATGCTACCCGCTATATCGAGTGGAACTTTTTTGGTTTCCGCAAACTGACTTGGGATAAACTCCAAAAGCGCGTCCGAATCGAAATTCCCCGCGACTCTATGATCCTGCTTACCAACTATGAGACTGGTCAAGGGAAAGCTATGGTGGGTAGCAAGGAGATCACGGAGGCCGACTCCTTAGCTAAATTAATGACTCGGGCCAAAAATATGTGGATCAATGATTCCTACTGGCTCGTTATGCCTTTCAAACTCAAGGATTCTGGGGTTACGCTCAAGCATCTTGGTGCTGATAGCACTGCACGCGGAGAAGCCGCAGAACTCCTTTCTCTGACATTTGAAGGTGTGGGGGTTACACCTCAAAACAAATATCATGTCTGGGTCAGCCAGGCCGATGGCTTAGTCAAGCAGTGGGCCTATTTCTCTCAAGCTTCTGACGATTCGGCACGTATTACCACCCCTTGGATAGATTATCAACAGCATGGCAGCATCCTCCTAAGCAGTGAGCGCGGAGAGCGTGATTTGAGTGAGGTCGCAGTTTACGAGAATTTGGAGGATAAAGTATTTACGGACTTTTAAGCTAGTCCAATGCTTCGGTCAACTTCTTTCTCAGCGCTTCTAGCGAACGCTTGCGTGGTAGATATTGGCTTTTGAGGCCCCATTGCGTGACAAAGTAGGACAGCACAAAGGCAGCTGATATCATGCATATTTTCCAGATTGGAGCGCCGCTTTGGACCATATTTATCAAGCTTGGGACGGCTGCGGGAGCCAACATCCACCATACAAAGTTGCGGGATCGCCGGATTTCACTTTCGGTATTGGCGATTGCTTGCTCGAGTTGACCGAGGATAGATTGATCATAAGCCAGATTATGACGTTTTCTGCGCCAGCGTTGATATCCAACATAAGTTGCTATGCCCAGCATACAAACAGCGGATAGGTAGGCATATAAGCTGCCACGATCTAGAAACAAAAGTAAAGCGCTACTAACGAGCATGATACCCATAAGACCGAAGTCGTTGATGTCAGCGTAGCGAGCGGCTTTGCGGCTTTTGCGCAAAACGATTTGGTGCAAGGCAGATTCATTGAGTTGGTACATGGGCGCATTGTTTTGAGCGTCCCAGACCTTTTGGAGATTATCAAAGTTCATGAGGCGCGAGATTTTTGGCCTGAGCCGTTAATTGTTTTTTGATTCGATGGAGTTTGACCCCGATGTTATTTTCGCTGAGGCCTAGCATATGGGACATTTCCTTATAACTAAAGCCATCTAGCATCAACAGACAAAGGGAACGATCCAGCTCATTCATCAAAGCAATTTGCTCATAGAGCCAGACTAAGCGTTCGTCGAAGACGTGGTCAGAAGGCTGCAAAATCACCTCCCTAGTAGGCAAACTCTCCCGTCCTGTTTGGTGCTTACTTTCTTTGCGAGTCCAGTTGAGGGCCGTATTAAGCGCCACTTTGTAGATCCAAGTCGTCTCTGAAGAACGCTTGCCAAAAGCCGGCACAGACCGCCAAAGCTGAATCGCAATCTCTTGAAAGAGATCCTCCCGATCAGCCACCGTAAAAGCATAAGCCCGCAGCACCTTAAAGAGAAGAGCCTGGTATTGGCCAATCCAATGATTGAAGATATTTTGCTGTTCTATTTCCTGCATTTTGGCACTTCTACTCTAATAGTAACAAGGCCTTCGCAAAAACTTACAGGGAGCGTGATTTTTTTTCTTACTGCTGCGCAGAACGCTTATCCCTTGGGGGGCGTATGCAATACGCCCCTACAATCGACCAATGTAGGGACGTATTGCATACGTCCCAAGTCATAAGCGTTCCGCGCAGCGGTGAACCTCCTAAAACGATATGAACCTGAGGGGATTACTCGTGCCCTTTCAGGCTCCGGGGCAATGAAGATTGGAGGGGCTTTGATAATGTAATTGTAGCGCCTTTAAATCTGCTTTTATACAGTCTTTGAGCTTTAAATTAAGAATAGAAGGCGCTTTTTTACCTTTTTGGTATTCGCGATACAGCTCTCCCCAAAGCCTTGGAAATAATAGTCCAAAGCTAAGAAAACCAACACAAAAAGGGCTGTAATTACCATTGCCCAATAAATAGGCCTGCATCTTCAGTTCTTCGTCTGAATCCATGCCATAACCTAAAATTAGATGCTTCAAATCATGCTCTAAGAAAAGCGGAATCAATTTGAGTCGGTGCTGATCGAGAAGCTTTACATAGGCTTTGCCGACGCTGCCTTCCGATAGGGACCTCAATTCATAAATACGCGCATCTTGGTAATTCATACCCCAGATTTTCTGGAGTGGCTTGATTACTAAGTAGATCTTGAGGTTTTCGACTAGACTTTCAGCGATCCTTTTAGGAGAATGAAATCTTTTTTTGATGCTTAATGAAATCATAATTCTTTTTGCTAAAGTGAAAGGTGAATGAGGTGCTGTAGGACAGTTTACAATTTTTGGTCAAGGCGTCGGGCTAGGTAGCGAAGATGAATGACAAAGCGCCAGTAATAATACCAGCTGCTTAGCCAATGAATAATTTGAGCAGGTCTTGAAATGGGTTTGTTTTTCATGGCAAATAACTTTGTATTGCAAAGTGAAATGGTCAAAAAAAAGTCTAAAAGACAATCATGTTGGTAGTAGAACACAGAGACACGGAGGCACAGAGTTAATATTTAAATATCAAATGCTCTGTTTCTCTGTGGCTCTGGGTTCAAACGTTTAGACAAGTATATAATAGAGACCTGAGATGATTATTTCGGGCTTTTGACGGCGTACCAATCGATTTTTCGGGAAAGGTACATCACTACTGCCATCACGATAAACAACCCAATTCCACCCATGAGCAGGGCGTAGTCTTGCATTTGGATGATGGAGTAGATGAAAGTATATAGAATGACCAGGATCAAGCCTATTACTCGCGTTATGGCAATATTTTTAGATATACTGTGAGCATAAAGCGTAATCATAGAGATAATGGCTGTACTCGCAATCAAGTAGCTATACATAAAGGAGATGTGCTCTGAGAGGGCAATCAACAATATATAGAAGATACATAAGGCTAAGCCCACGATGATATATTGGATCGGATGGATACGCACCGCGCTAAGGATCTGTACAAAGAAGAAGATCAAAAAGGTAAGGGCGATAAACATCGCTGCGTACTTCGCCGAACGCATACTCTTTTGATACTCATCGACAGGAATAATCAGGTTGACGCCAAAAGCAGATTGACTGATACCTGCTGCTGAACCTTTGAAGCTTTGTGGGTAGGGACGATTGAGGTGGAGGACCTCCCAATTGGCTTGAAAGCCTTCGGCATTGATGTCCCTTTCGTCTGGTAAGAAGGCACCATCAAAGCTAGGGTTAGACCAGTTGGAATGGAGGGCTACCTCCGTAGTCTTGCCAATAGGGATAAAATTGAGACTAGAGCTGCCGTTAAACTGTAGGTCTAGAGCAAAGCTATATTGACGATCTCCGGCTTGAGTTAGCTGCTGGATGGGAACCTTGGCCGAGATACCATTGCCGATCACATCATTGCTCTCTACTCCTGGATCAAACTGATAAGCTTCTCCATTCCAATTGACACTTACATTTTGCTGGATACCGCGAAGATCGGACATCCCCAGAGAGACATAGGCTTCCTCCCAAAGAATATGCTCTTCTTTGATCTTAAGCTCTTCAAAGTCAGGCTTTTGAAAAGCGCCTTTAAGGTTGAGCGAACAGCTGTAAACAATCACTTTATAAATGCCGCGATAGCGTGTTTCAGGTAAGATTTCTCCATTGACAATCAGCTCGTCGGGTAAAAAATGAGCGTATTCGCGGGATTCTACTAGTTTGTACGCTTCACTATTACCATCATAGACCTTGGTGTAGGAGTAGTAAGGTACGGTCAAAACTAGGCCACTGATCGTTTGGGCATTGCCCCATTTCGAACTCACCTCAGAGATCGCTCTTGATTGTCGGTATTCACGCTCACGAATCAAATCCTGCACCATTGTCACGGGGATCAATAATAAGAGGATCAAAATGCCAATGGTCATCAAGCGAATGGTGATGGAGTTTTTGAGCCAATTGTTGGCTCGCTCAAAGAAGCCTGGTTTTGTTTTTTCCATGATTAGCTGTTCTGGTTCAATTTGAAGACAAGACTGCCATAAGCCATCAATAAAAATAGGCAAAAGCCTAAGGTGAAGCCGATGGCCTTATCGTGCACAAAAGGATGTAATATGATATCAAAAATATCAGCGATCAGATCGCCAGGTCTTTGCAAAATATCCCAGCTGTTCCAACGTAAATACCGGCCGAGGTAAACGCCAAAGCTGGATAGAAAAAGTATCGCTGATACGCTGACCCAAGACCAGATCGCTCCCCAGCGATCAAAGAGCCAAACCTGAATTTGCCGCAGAGAATTCAAGCCCAACAACAATCCCGTCCAAGCAAAAGAAAGCAGTATGATCAGATCCAGCCAGAGCGGTATGCCGGGCCTAGCGCGCAAATGAAATAGATCAGTCAAGATATAAGGGGCATTAGGCAAAAAGGGTAGCCAAGCCCCTAAGGCAAGAATAATCACCCAGTTTTTGCGTTCAGGCTTGCTGACCAACCAATTGGAAATCAAAAAAGGAATCCACGCTAAAAATAGATTCCACGCCAAAAACAAGAAGGTCACATTGCCACTCATCCAGACTCGGTACAAAAGCAAGCCGACGGATACCGCAGAGACTAAACCATAAAACAAGAAGACAGGTAAAGAGCCTCGGCTAAGGTTTTGAGAAGCAGAAGCAAAAAATGTTTTTTCTTTGGTTACAAACACGATGGAAATGTTGAGTAAAGAAGTGAAAATATAAATGCTAAAAGCGACTAGAGGTCTAAACCTAGATAACGTTTGAAAATGCTGATTTACATTTTGCTGAGGTTGATAATTTCTTCTAAGGCAGCGAGATGATCTTCAAATGCTTGCGCCCCTTTTTGGGTGGCTTTATAGGTCGTGTGTGGTTTACGATTCAAAAATTCTTTGCGCTCTTCTAGATATTCTTCGTTGCGTAACTTTTTGATATGACTGGCTAGATTACCGTCCGAGATCTTTTGCTTAGGCCAATTGGGACTTAAAGCTTGCTTGATTTCATTATAAGAAACCCATTCGTTTACCATCATCAGGGACATTATCCCTAGACGAACCTTACTTTCAAATACTTTATTGAGCCGATTAAACGCGTCCTTCACCTTTCGTATTTTAGGTACATCACCACTCCATAAATAATATGGAGCACACCAAATCCCAAGACCCAAAAGATCAAGCCATAGCCTACCATAAAGCCGGCTATCAATCCTAAGCCTATTTCACAGAGCCCAAGGTAGCGAATTTCGCGAAGCGTGTACTTACCAGCGTTTAGCAAAGCTAGACCATAAAAGACCAAAGTAGCCGGTGCTACCATCCCCACAAAGCCAAAGCGAGCGAGTTGAAAGCAAAATACGGCTCCTACGCCTAAGGGTATCATCATATTGATGAGCAATCTTTCGGCGGTACGATTCCATAGCGGGAGATTCTTTTTTCGCGCCATGCGAACGCTAAATAGGGTCGCAAAAAGGACCGCGGTCAACAAAATGGCTACCCCTAATCCCATGGTCTTCCACAACAACGTATCCTCAGGGATGTAATAAGTATCATTGACTAAGATGATAAAATTGTCGAGCACGCCTTGGCCCTCCAAAAACTCGGATGCGACCCAAGCGCCGACAAGGGCTACAATACCAGCGGCTACACCGGATAAGCCGCTAAGGCTCATAAATTTGCTCGAATTTTCCATCATCGAGCGGATCTCCGACAGATCCTTGAGCCTTTCACGATACATTTCATCCATGGTAAAAGTGCTTTGTGATACAAAGTAAAGAAACGTACGCAATTCTCAAAGGTTTTATTAATGTTTGATTTTTGTAATATTAGTCCATGCGCCTACTCCTTCAGACTATATTACTCTTAGGGGCATCCTTCACTTTTGGCCTGATTCACGCCCAAGAATACAGAATCAAGCAGTATGGCCTTGCCGACGGCTTGAGCCAAACGAGTGTCAAATGTCTCTTACAAGACCACAAGGGCTTACTTTGGATTGGTACCGAAGATGGCCTCAACCGCTTCGACGGCTATGACTTTGAAGTCTATAAACAACGTGATGGAAAAGTCTCCTTACCAAGTAATTGGATTAACTTTCTTTTTGAAGATCGGCAAAACCATCTCTGGATTGCGACCAATGCTGGCTTGGTACGCCTAAATCCTCGTACTGAGGAATGGACCCTTTGTCCGATCCCTTGGGTCACGCGAGATAAGACGGTCTTTAGTATCATGCAGGATGCGCAAGGTAGAATTTGGGTTTGCACCCAGACCGGCCTCTTTCGCTTGGAGAATCCCGAAGCCGCTCCCACAGATTGGGTAGTGAGAAATTTAAGAGAGCTATACCCCGACCTACCCAAAGAAACTCCGCAGAGGGGAATAGAAGATTCTAATGGGAGCCTTTACTTTTGCTTCTCTAATCAAAGGGGAAATGAGATATTTAGTAGCGTTTACATCTATGATGCTAAACAGGACCAGTTTCGCGAATTAGGGCTACTTCAAGATGGAGAAGGCATAGAAAGGCTCAGTCTGTTACAGGACTCTATTTTATGCTTAGGTACCGTCAAATCAGGATTAGTTAGATTCAATTTAAAGGCCGATAAATTACTACCCCCTATCTCTGGAGATAGTACTCACCCCTACATAAGAAGTTTTGAGACTGATAGAAATGCAGGGATTTGGAGTGGGACATATGAGGAACTTTTCTACCTCCCTGCTGACTCAGATTCTGCTCAAAAAATTATCACTCCTGCATCAACAGGTCCTGTCTTTGCTATCATTGAAAGTCAGGAAGGACACATTTGGTTTGGTTCCTCCCAAGGACTATGGCAGCTACAAAGAAAACAAAATAAATTTGAAACCTTCTCTCTCTCTGCTAAGGAGCCGTTTAAACTGGCTAAGGCGGACTTATTTGGTATGCTCGTTTCAAGCAAAGGAGAATTTTGGGCTGTGGCCTATAACTATGGCTTGATACGCTTAATCCCAAAAGCGGAGGGAGGCTGGCAGAAATTTGAGTACCCTGCTGAGGCCATCGGCCTTTCTACGGCTCAAAATATCGATATGAAGGAAGATGCTGATGGAGCGATATGGTTAGCTGGTTTTGGGGGCTTGGTACGTTTACAGATTCCTGATTATGATGATCCCGCAGAGGCTCTACCCCCAGTAGTTAAAGTCTGGTCTGCCTCCCCTGAAGGCATCCGCTCGCCCTACATCACCGATATCCTTCCTGATCCAGACGGCTCGTATTGGTTGGCTGACTATACAGCAGGGGTAGAGCATGTACAAATCAAAGATGAACAACTAAGCGTTGCGCGATATAGCGCGGATGGTAAAAATCCATTCTCTACCCTTGATAACCGTGCTGATGGTTTTCAATTTGATCGAGAGGGGAATCTATGGGTCTGCTCTCGTCATGGACTCAGTCGCGCTTATCATAATGAAGCGGGAGAACTTGCATTTAGACATATATTATTGCCACCTATAGACTCTGTCAACTTACGGGGCAAAGGAGTGAAAATGTTTTATCAAGATGAGACAGGCGTTTTGTGGCTGGCTTCTGAGGGTTTATATCGGGTGGAGCTAGCAGCCGGAGCGGAATTGTCCCCTTGGGATGCTGAAGTGAGTCCCTTTTTGCCCTTTAACTGGCAGCGTTTTGGTATCGCCGAAGGTTTGACCAACGAGAGTGTTTACGGAATCCTGCCTGACAAAAATGCTCAACTCTGGCTGAGCCATAATCAAGGAATCGATCGCTTTGATCCAGAGGCCCTTAGCTTTCGCAATTATGATGTTGAAGATGGCCTCCAGAGCAATGAGTTTAGCGCCAATGCCTTTGCGCAAGGACAAAACGACTACTTATACTTTGGCGGGATAGAGGGCTTTTCCCGCTTTCACCCCGATAGTGTACGCGATCGGACTCTGGTTCCTAAAGCTATGATTGCGAGTCTTTCGCTATACAACCAAAAGGTCAAAGTTGGCCAGCAGATACCGCAATCAAAAACCCAATTGCTCGAAAACATCGCCTATGCGGAGCAAATCTCGCTTTCGTGGCGAGATTATCTGGTCGGATTTGATTTTGTTGGCATAGGTTACGGTGCTACCGAACGCTACCAATTTGCTTATCAGATGGAGGGTTTGGATGAGGAATGGCAGTATATTGGTACTCGCCGCTTTGCTAGCTTCACCAACTTAGGCGCGGGAGATTATGTCCTAAAGCTTAAGGCCGCAAACGAAGACGGTGTTTGGCAAGAAGAGCCGACTAGCTTGCAGATCCATGTCAGTACTCCACCTTGGCGTACTTGGTGGGCCTACACCATTTATGCCCTACTGCTTGCGGCTTTGATTTATGCCTTGATCCGTTACCGGACCCGTAAGCTTCGTCAAGAGATGTTGACTAAGCGGCGGATAGAGCAGGCCCGCCTTGCGGAACGCGAAAAAGTGAGAGCCCGCTCCTCAAGAGATTTTCATGATGAGTCCGGCAACAAGATCACCAAAATTTCCCTTTATACAGGACTCTTGCGCCAGCGCCTTGACGAAGTGCCCGAGCTAGAGTCTATGCTTGATAAAATCGATGACAATGTCAAAGCATTGAGTGGGGGGATGAGAGATTTTATCTGGGCCCTTGATCCTCAAAAAGATCGGCTCAGTGATACAGCGCAGCGTCTTTTTGAGTTTGGACAAAATCTCTTTGAGGATAGTGGCATCAATTTGCAGTATCACAATTCTATTTCTGAGGATACTGATTATCGCTTTGACCTCAATATCAGGCGTCAACTTTTACTGATCTTCAAAGAGGCGATGAACAATTGTCTCAAGTACGCCGAAGCCAGTGAAGTACAGCTCCGCATCGAGGAAGAGGAGGATTGGCTCGCTTTTTCCTTTCAAGACAATGGGCTTGGTTTTGATCGAGAGCAGCTGGCCCGTGTCAATGGGCTCAACAATATGCAGCAGCGGGTCAAGGAGATGGGCGCAGATATCGAGATTAAAAGCGTTCCGAGCATCGGTACCCAAATCAAGGTACTCATCCCCAAGGAAATCATAAATCACCCAAATGGGTAATGGCTGAGGTGACAATTATCTGCTAAATTCAGATATGAATCAACGTCCTATTTATATCGCCATAGTAGAAGACGATCCTGAGATCCGTCAGCTCCTGACTTTGATCCTCAACGGCTCGCCTGGATTTAGCTGTAGCCATAGCTATCCTGATGCAGAATCTGCCCTCGCCGGCCTCACCCATGAACCTCCTGATGTTGTCCTGATGGATATCCAGCTACCCGGCATGAGTGGGATTGAATGCACCCAGCAATTGCGTGAACTGCATCCCAAACTTGATATCATCATGCTGACCGTGCAGGAGGAAAATGATGATATTTTTGACTCACTCTGTGCTGGCGCAACGGGTTATTTGGTCAAAGAAACCCCTCCTACCAAGCTGCTGGCTGCGATTGAAGAGGCCAAAGCTGGAGGTTCACCTATGAGTCCACGTATCGCCAGACGAGTAATTGGTTCTTTTCATCAAAGCCCTGTCAAATCTCCCCTTTCTGCAAGAGAAACGGAGGTTTTAGGCCTACTTTGCGAAGGCCGCAACTATCGCCAAATCGCAGATCAACTATTCGTCAGTACTAACACCGTCAAAGCTCACATCAAACACATCTACGAAAAGCTCCACGTCCATAATCGTGCTGAAGCGGTGCGTAAAGCTATGCAGGACAAGCTGGTTTGAGTGATTGAATGGTTGAGTGATTGAATTTTAAAATCAACAATTCAATAATTCAACAATTCACCCAATTCCCAAAATCACCCAAAAGGGTAATTGATTTGAGTGATGAAAGTCCCCAACTTTGTAACAAGCAATCCCCTAAAAGCCTGTAATATGAAAAAGTCCTGGCGATTTATCGGTGGTATCATCTTGAAAGCCATTTTGCTTTTGGTCCTAGAAGTTGGTGTACTCATGTTGATTGGTCGCCTCTTCCCCTTACCCAAAGGACAAGGACTGCAATACGTAGCACATCCTTTTTGGGCGCTTGTCTTTTCCCTACTGAGTGTGATCATTTACAGCATTGGAGCGGGCCGTAATCCCAAACAACAATGGATCTGGTTTTTGGGCGCCTTCCTTGCTAGTACTGCGACTCACTTACTGATTTTTCTGAACCCATAGGCGGACTTAGCCCTCCTATTTGTATTCCTCTCCCTGGAGAGGCCGGACTTCGCATGCCCTAATTTTTTATACAAATACAGTTTTATGAAAACCTTTATAAGCCTTGTCTGCGGTCTGATTTTGAGCTCCCTCGCTTGGGGACAAGCCACGATCGACGCCAACACGGTCCTCAATATCGGAGAATCTGCTCCGGTAAAGTTGGGCCTCAATTTTTGGAATCCAGGTCCTGCTGGGGCCAACCAAAGCTGGGATTTTAGCGCGGTAGATCATAATCAGGATTGGGACTGGCGCTTTTATGATCCTGCCGAAACGGTCTTTGCTGACAGTTTTCCTTCCGCCAATATGGCCTTCGCGCTACCCGTAGCTAATTCGCCTGAGAGCTGGTCTTATTACCGCTTTGCCAACGATTCTCTTCAATATCTAGGCTCAGCTAGCATTCTTTCGCCGACAGACTCGACGGGCTTTTATCAAATCTTTGAGCAAAACCCTGATCTAGAACTGATATTTCCCTTCACTTTCGGTACGGCTGTTTCAGATCAGGCTCATGGTATCCAATGGGTCAACGTAGGAGGTATGACTTTTGCCCAAACCCGCGACAAAACCACCACTCGTACGGTAGACGCTTATGGTGACATCACTACCCCTTATGGAACCTTCAACAATGTGCTGCGGGTGCGGACCACTGAATCAATCGCGGATACTCTACGGACCCTTTTTCCAGTCGCGAGTAGTCAGGAGATTGTGCGCTATACTTGGTACTCCGCTGATGAGCGTTATGTTTTGATGCAGATGGACAGTATTGCGACCATGTCTTTTGGGCAGCCTGTTGATATCAATCATGCGCATATGTTTCGCAGTGGTGAGATTATGACTAGCCTCGAGCAAGATCGATTGGCCACAAAACTTGATCTCCAAGCCTTTCCCAACCCGACACGGGCACGCTTATCCATCCGCTTCCAACTTGAGCAGGCCGAAAAAGTCAGTCTTCGCCTAAGCAATATCATCGGGCAAGACCTGATCCGTGAGGAGTTGACTTACCCCTTCATCGGGGAACGCCAGCACGAATTAGACGTCAGTATGCTTGGAGCCGGATATTACCTCCTTTCTGTGGAAACTGAGCAAGGTGTTGCGAGTCTCAAAATCCAAATCCTCTAGCCATGTTGACCTTATCTAGATGGGTATTTGTCCTTTTATTGACCCTGCGGGGAACGCTCAGTCTATGCGGGCAGGATATCGAAAACAGCCAAGACCATCCGCTCTTGACTCGCTATCCTGGTGCTGAGATCGCTTGGTATGACGAGCAAGCCTTTGAGCAGTATGAGATCGCAGTAGGCCCACTGATTGGCTATCGCCGCATTGCTGATTGGCATAAGGTAGCAGGAAAATTAACGCGGATCTTTTACTCCATTGAGGGAAAGCGTTCCGTCTCTGAAGTCTATCTCAATTATCAAACCGCGCTCAAAAAGGGCGGCTTTGATCCGCTTGCCGAAGGATTATTTAAAGGCAGTAATGTCGCTAAGCAAGTTGGCGGTCGTATTTGGCTAAATACGGCTTACAGCAAAAATCCTATCTCGGCTGGCGGTAAGGTTACGCTCTTTCATGGTACTTCGACCTCAGGCGGTACGGGTTTTCTCGCTGGAGAACTAAAGCGTCCACAAGGAAATGTATATGTAGCTATCGCTTTTTTTCAGCATCGTGAAGATGAGGTCGTAGTCATGTTAGATATCATCGAATCGCAGCCGGTAGAAGATGACTTGGTCTCGGCCGATCCAGCAGCCATGTCCGGAGCCTTAGATCGTGAAGGCAAAGTGCTGATCTATGGACTCTACTTTGAGTTTGATAAAGCGGTCCTACAAGCCGAATCAAAGCCAGTTTTGGAGGCCATCGCGACCTTACTGCGTCAGCGTCCCGAACTAGAACTCTATGTCGTTGGCCACACGGATATGAAAGGTAGTCTGACCTACAATCTCACCTTATCCCAATCTCGGGCTCAGGCTGTGATAGATGCGCTTGTCAAAGATTATCAGATCTCTCGTAGCCGCCTGCAGGCCCAAGGAGTGGGCCCCTTAGTCCCTGTTAGCAGTAATCAAAACGATCAAGGCCGCAGTCTCAACCGTCGCGTAGAGCTGGTTCAAAAATAAATTCGCCAGCTATCACACTCCCCATAACCCTAAAACTTTTTACCGAAATGAAATCATTATCATCCCTTTTCTGCACCCTTTTTCTCCTCCTAATGGTAGCCTGTACCCCTACTGATGGGCCTGATGATCCTAAAAAAGACGATGCCTTGCCGGGTGAACTAACCGCCAAGAGCAGTAACGTCTTCATGCGCGCCCAACTCAATGGCCAAAGCTGGGAGGCAGCTTTTGTCCAAACCAAACAGAGCGCTGGCACCGACAGCAAAGGAGAATACCACATTTTTACGCTGATAGGTCGTGAGGGTGAAGAAAGTAGTGACCCCTTACTTAGTATCGGCCTAACTCGTTACGAAGACGGCCTTTACAGCACTGGTAATTACAATGTCAAGGATCTTTGGACCAACCAAAGCGATAAGTACGCCGGTAATCTCCTTTATGATGCGGAAACCTTATACAGCCTCGACCTCAACGATCCCGAAACTTACGCCAGCTTTAGCATTAGCAGTATCAACGGCAACAAAATTTCGGGCACCTTTAGCATGAAGCTTCGCGCCTTTAATGGCGACTATATGGAGTTTACCAACGGCACTTTTGAAAGCGATAATTACACAGAATAAACAGCCAGTTGTCTTGTTTAACCCTAAAAAATCAACAATGAAATCCTCTAGTTTTTTCATCCTACTCACAAGCCTTTCCTTGCTATTATTTGCCTGTGGTGACCCCATGGGAAAAAATGCGGACCCTGGTTCCGCCACTGCTGCTGGTCCCAATGTTAGCTTCACCGCCAGTGTAGACGGACAAGCCTTTAAAGCTGATTTGGTGACAGCCGCGCAAAACCAGGCCACAACTGTTCTAGGCAAAACCCATCAGCTCATTTTGACTGGAGAGCAAAATGATGGCCGAATTATCAGCATGACCCTTACTCGGCCCACAGATGAACCTTTCGTGCCGGGTACTTATGCCTTTGCACCGGGAAATTCACATGGAGCTAGCTATGTGGTCTCTTATAAGCTGACTGATGACGATTCGCGTCTATGGGATCCTGCCGGTGATAGCGGCTTTTTGACCATCGATACCATGACTGATTCGGAGATTAAAGGCACTTTTAAATTGATCCTCTATAAAATTACTCCCTTGGGGGCAACGGATCCGATTACTATCTCAGAAGGTAGCTTTGAATCGAATAACTATCATGAGTTTGGGCGTTAAGCGAAGCTTTGCAGCATCAAAAAGGGCCACAATCTATAAAGTTGAGATTGTGGCCCAAATTATATGATTTGCCTTTACTGCTCCACCCATTTGCTACCGTCCCAAGACCAATTGCCGGCAACTGATAGGTTGGTAATGGAGATATGTGGGTCATTAGGGGAGAAGTCAGCTTCGCCAAAACGTTTATGGAGAGCGAGCTTGCGCGTGGCATTATAGAAAAAGATGCAAGGTTGATCATTGTAGATATCTACCTGTATCTGATCTATGAGAGTTTTGCGCTTTGCGGGATCTCTTTCGGTATTGGCTTGGTCAATAAGATCATCCACCGCGGCATTGGAATAACCCATAAAGTTACCGCCGCTTTCGGAGTGAAATATTTGAGAGAAATCGTAAGGAACATTTGGTGTCCGTAGAGCAATCATCAAGGCATCAAAATCACCTGTCCCTACTAACTCATTGATTTTAGCAAAATCTTGGGGGTCTAATTCTACTTCTACACCCACTTCTTTCCAAGCCTTTGCTATTGCTTCGGCTAGCCTGATTAGGGTGTTGCCATTGGGGGGATAGGTCAACGTAAATTTGAGTGGAATACGGCTGCCATCCACCACTTTGTCTCGGATACGGTCGCCATCTGTATCTTTCCATCCGGCGGCTTCGAGCATACTAGCAGCTTGAGCACGATCGTAAGGTAAATACTCAATATTGGGATTGTAATCAGGATGGTAAGGAGGGATAGGGGAAGCCGTTCGCGTCGCTACACCAGGTAATACCTCTTCAATGATATCATCTATAGGCTGGGCTAAGGCAAGGGCTCTACGAACCGCTTTGTCTTGAAATATACGGGGATGATTGATGCCGTCAGCATCATTGTTGAGGGCGACAAAAGCATAGTTATTTCTAGGGACGACGCTTAGGTGATAGCTTTCTTGGACTGCCTCACTTTCTTCCAATTGCTCATAAGTAACGGAGCTCATCATATAGGAGGCGTCGATCTCCTGTTGTTTGATCTGTAGCTCGGCGGCTTTATCGTCTTTGACAAATTTGTAAATGATTTTGTCAGGCCCTTGTTCAAATAGCCCCTCTTTATGCTCTATGCCTTTGGCCCAAAAATCCGGATTACGCACTAGGGTGATTTGTTGTTGGGGTAACCAGCTTTCCACCCTGTAAGGCCCGCTCCCACTTTGCATACGACTGATCTCTAGCCCCATTTGAGGATCGTTATAAGTACCGGCCCACTCGACCAGTTTGGGATCTGAGAGCAAAACGGAGTCCTCGGATAAGAGTTCTGCGAAGCTGAAACCACCTAAAACATTATCTGGATCAAAAAAGCTCCGATCCATAATCTGAGTGGTCGCACCAAAAAGCGCATTATTGATGCTGTATTCGTTGAAGACTACCGTACAACGACGATTATTATTGGGATCTACGGTAAAAGATTCGACTCTTGCGATCCCTGCTCCTCTCTGGCCAGTTTCGACTAACGGACAGGCGAGGATTTTGTAGGAAAAAACTACATCTTCCGCTGTGATTGGCTTGCCACTAGGCCATTTGGCATCTTCTCTGACCGTAAAACTAAAGCTTAGACGATCCTCTGTGAACTCTATCGGCTCCTCGGCCAATTCTGCCACCAACTTGCCATTTTCTCTCCCCGTCAACATCAGTTGTTGATAACAAAGGGCATTAATTTGATTAGTGTAACCGTTATTAGAATTGGTGGGATGGAGATTGGGAGGCTCGTTGAGAAAGTGGACCACTACTACATTGGGGTTTCGTTCAGGCCCACAGGCTACAAATACGAGACTTAGCAACAAAAGAAGAAGATAGGGGGAGGTTTTCATCTGATAATTGGTATTGTGTTCTCAAATTACTGAAATTTACGACTAGACAGTAAAGATATGATCTCTATTAACGCTCTCACCAAAGAATATGGACCACAAAAAGCAATTGATGCGCTTAGTTTTGAGGTAGAGAGAGGGGAAATCTTAGGTTTTTTGGGACCCAATGGTGCTGGTAAGACCACAACGATGAAGATCATTACCTGCTTCATGCCGCCAACTTCTGGCTCTGTAAGCATGGATGAGTTCAATATTTTTGAGCATCAGCAAGAGATTCGTAAGCGGGTCGGCTATCTACCAGAGCACAATCCGCTCTACCTAGATATGTACGTAAAAGAATTTCTACAATTTGTAGGTAGAATTTATCAACTCGAAAAATCTTCGCTCAAGTCGCGGATTGATGAGGTGATTGAAATGACGGGCCTCGGTAGAGAGCAACACAAAAAGATCGGTGCTTTGTCTAAAGGCTATCGCCAAAGAGTGGGTCTGAGCCAAGCTTTGATTCATGATCCAGAACTATTGATCCTCGACGAGCCAACCACGGGCCTAGATCCCAATCAAATTCAAGAAATTTTGGAGTTGATCCGCAATGTGGGGGAGAACAAAACCATCATTTTTTCTTCGCATATCTTATCCGAGGTGGAGGCTATCGCCGAACGCGTAGTCATTATCAATCGGGGGAAAATAGTAGCGGACTCTCCCGTCGAACGCCTACGTAAGCATGTCGAAGACGAAACCGTGATTCAAGTTGAGTTTGCCAAGGAAGGCTTTGATTTTTCTAGCCTAGAATCAGAAGAAGGTTATCGAAGCGTGGAGCGCAAATCGACTACTCAATTTGCCCTTAGTTGTGCGCCAGAGACGGATCTTAGGGCCCAGTTATTTGCCGCCTGTGTCGCTCAGGAAAACATTATTTTGAGCCTCAATAAAGAGACCTTTACGCTCGAAGATGCCTTTAGAAAACTGACCAAATAGTCATTCATTTGTTGAATGATTGATTTTATGAATTTTTGAATCAACAAATCAACAAATCAACAAATCAACAAATCAACAATTCCCAAGCCTTCAACCAATCCTATGTCCCCTATACTTACCATATTTCGAAAAGAAGTTTCTTCCTTTATCAATTCCTTGATCGCCTATGTCGTGATCGCGGTCTTTTTGATTGGGGTAGGGCTCTTTTTCTGGGTTTTTCCTAACAATGTCTTGGAGATGGGATTTGCCAGCTTGGATATGCTGTTTGAGTCGGCTCCCTATATGTTCTTGTTTTTAGTGCCTGCCATCACGATGCGAGCGTTCTCCGAGGAGATGAAAACACAGACAATGGAGTTTTTGATAACCAAACCGATTACTGATTGGCAGATTATTTTGGGTAAGTATTTTGCGGCTGTCTTTTTGGTATTGTTTGCCTTACTCCCGACCCTTTTGTTTGTGGCTTCGGTTTGGTGGCTGGGATCTCCAGTAGGTAATCTAGACGTAGGGGCGACCATCGGAGCTTATCTAGGGCTGTTTTTTCTAGGGGCAATTTTTGCAGCGATTGGCGTATTTACCTCCGCTTTGACCGACAATCAGATCATAGCCTTTATCCTAGGGGTATTTCTTTGCTTTATTTTTTACCAAGGTTTTGAGTTCCTCGCAGGGATCAAAACCCTCGATAGTATCAATGCTTTCCTGCTCAAAATGGGTATCTACGAACACTATCAAAGCATCAGTCGCGGCGTAATCGATAGTCGCGATATCCTTTATTATTTCAGTTTTATTACGATCGCGCTTATCGGTACCAAAATGGTACTCAACGCCAAGCGCTAAAAATGGCGACAGGCAACTCAAAGAGCTGCCTGTCTGGAAAAGCCACACACACTTATCCCACTACTTTAGAGAGTAGCGAAATTCCATATGGGATCCGCCGAAGCGTCATCACTATCATTTTCGGGAGCTATGTAAGTCTCCGTCTCTGTATTGAGAATCAAAACGGGTAGGTCGAGATGGTTAACCATAGATTCTGATACAGAACCCTTGATTACTCGCTTGAGGGGGCCACCACCATAATGCGCTAAGCTTACGAGATCCGCTTTATACTTTTTGGCAAAAAACTCGATGCCATCGCCTACTTCTAGGTCGCCTACTCCATGAATGGTATGGGGCAAGGGGCAACTTTCGGCAAAACTCTTCATACGCTCGATATCCTCAGGGCTGGCTTCAAAGCGAGGGTAGGCGGCGATATGCAGTAAGTGAACGTGCGCATTGTAGCGGCGAGCAAACTCTAAGAACTTCGCAAAAGGGGCTTTGGCTTCCTCGCGGAAGTCAGAGGCGAAGACTACGTTTTTAAAGTCAACCTTTTCGATCGGTTGTTTGACCACCAGCACGGGGCAGTTGGCGTGGCGTACTACTTTTTGCGCATTAGAGCCAAACACAAACTCCTTGAGCCCGCTTGCGCCATGCGAACCCATCACGATCATATAGACCTCTTCTTCCTTGATGTAGCGCGAAATGGTCGGTACCATATCTCCGCCAGAATAGGTGGTGCTCAGTTTTACATGCGTGCCTTTGTAGCGTTTGCGCAGCACTTCAAAGTTGTTTTGCATGTACTTGAGCCGCTTGCCGACTTCGGGAAAGCGGGCCTTTTCGGCTTCGCTAAACACATCCCACTTGGGAGGGAGCGCCAGCTTGTGGAAAAAATGCACTTCAGCATTGAATAGGTGAGCCATTTCAATGGCTAGATCTCCTGCCGCCAATGCGGGACGAGAAAAATCGGTTGGAACTAATATTTTTTTATACATCACCAAAGCGTGTGAGGGTGAAACATTTAGGTTTACAATTTTTAGTACTGAGACCAAAGTATCCAGTATGAGGACGTTTTTTGCATTGCTCTACCGGAGTCATTTTGGGTATTAAATACTATTTGGTTTCTACTACTTCCTTAGAGGGAGAGCAATAGATTTTTGCTCGTGTCGCTAAGGATTACTTCATCTTCTATTTCGGGTTTCGGCTGCGGCCGAACGATCAACATTGGTACCTTATGGTTAGTAGAAAGCATCCTTTCCGTCACACTACCGAGGAGTACTCTTTCGAGTAAATTATGCCCCTTGGCACCCATGATGATGAGATCTGTGTTTTCTTGGTCGGCCAATTTTGTGATGTGTCGGCTGGTATTGTACTCCGCGTTTTCTACTAGTTTGATCTCTACTGTGAGACCTTTTGTATCAATTTGGGTAAGGTATCTTCCGGTGTATTCTATTACGTTTTCTCGGACCATGGCGGCAAACTGCTCTCTGGTACGACTGATCTGATAATGGACCCCATTAGGGATATCGTAAATATTGACCAGTTGTATGATAGGAGTCGGCTGCATCCGAACGCCTAACTCTATGGCCTGCTTCAAGGCAAGATCAGAGAAGGGCGAAAAGTCGGTGGGTACCATGATCTTTTGGATATTGGTCTTAGCCGTGGGAGGGATAAAGAGGACAGAGCCGGGGCTGCGGTGCATAAATCTTCTTGCTGCTAGCCCACTGCCCATTGAGATTTCCTTCTTGCCTACAAGCGTAAGTTCTGTTTGTTTGACCTTGCTCCAATGCAGCAGTTGCTCAGTCACATTGCCCTCCAGCACATTGAGTTCGTAATCAAACAAACCCGGCTTGATCTTCAGACGAACTTCTCGCTCCATTTCCTCTTTGATTCGTTCGTCTAAGGGGACAATCGTTTCATCTGCAAACCAGTTTTTTGCGTATTGTGGGATCTCTAATCCAGGGCTTATGTGCAGAAAGTATACTTTCTCTAGTGGATACTGTTCTCCTAGAAACCGGACGTAATCAAGCAAACGATAATCCGCTTCTGAAAGGTCAAGTGCAACTAAAATCCTTTTCATAATCGTTTAATTAAGGGCTTGAGAATCTGAAAGTTTGACGAAGTCTGGCATCAGCACAAAGCGCAGATTGCCTTTGAGCAATTCGTCATATTCGCGATAGGTCTCGTATAGGTAGATGGCTTCTTTTTGCCATTCGATAGCATAGATCGCAGCGTTCCCCGCAGGGTGCATACTCCCAATCATCACTATGTCAAAGGGAGTACTGACGCCTAACTCCTCGAGGCCTGGAAATAGAACCAGATGCTCATTGGCAAAACTCATATCTGCTACGATATCCTCGCTACCAAATGCCTCACTAAGACTTATTTCACAGCCATTAGCATCGCAAATTTGATAGCTACCTTCTTTTAAGAAGGTGGTCAAATAGCCTTGTAATCTGCAGGCCCAACCTGAGTTGAGATCGGCCGGAGGCATGCGTAGGAGTTTGTGATATTGGTAATTTGCGTATTCGGTTTCTTGGGCTTCGTAGACCAAAAGGGTATCAGTCCCATCGACTTCAAAACTGAGGTAAACGAAGTCTAGGCGACTCATATCGAAGAAACAACCATCCTGACTGGCGCCTACATATTGTAAGCGTTCTCCTTGGAGACTAAAGTGGAGGTAATCGGCCTGAGTCTCGCCACAATAATCGCTGACCACGATCCGTACTTGCCCATCTTTGATCAGAGCAGGATCAATGTGAATCAACAAATCAGGGCGCTCGGCTTCAATCTCGGCGCTATAATCGGGAAGACTAATCCAAGTGCCTTGGATGGCTTTGACATACTTGCGAAGCGCATCCTCACCTTGCGGGGCACCACTCCCTAGCAAAAATAAGCTGGCTAGTAGCGCAAAGAGTACGATGATAATTGTGCGTTTCATTTCCTGATAGCTTTTCTTCTTATCACTAAGCTAGTGGGATGTGAAACGGATTTTAATGCGCTAGGCTAGGGGAGAGGATGACATAAGTCAGTTCGGTCTGTTTTTGGGGTTTACTCCCGAAAGCTTTCGGGACGCGGAACGCTTAGTCAAGTTGTTGATTTGTTGATTTGTTGGAGGTTTGAATTTTTGAATGGCAATTATATCCTTAATCAACCCTTCAACCCTTCAACCCTTCAACCCTTCAACCCTTCAACCCTTCAACCCTTCAACCCTTCAACCCTTCAACCCTTCACCCCTTCACCCCTTCAACCCTTCACCCC
>JBCCQN010000031.1:0-52361 GCA_039024315.1 Bacteroidota bacterium | reverse complement strand
TATTTTAAAGCTAAAGGGAGAATGCATTGGCTTGGCGATATGCGCTGATATAGATAATCCTGCTCACCCAGCCAAAGCCCAAGAAAATGGCATCAGTCTGTACGTCCCGAGTATCTTCTTCTCGAAAAAAGGAATCTCCGCCGGCCATCAGATGCTTAGTCAATATGCCAAGAGACACCAATTTTGTGTTTTGATGTCCAACTACTGTGGGGCCCACTGGCAAGCCCAATCAGGTGGAAGCAGTGCCTTTTGGGATGCAGAAGGCAATTTGATTTCCGCCCTCGGGCCCCAACATCCGGGCCTTCTCATCGTAAAAAAGCAGGCCCAAACTTGGAAGCAAATTGATCTTTCTGACTTGCACCATACATAAGAGGCCTTCGCACCGATTCAAAAGCACAATATGGCACTGCATCAAGCGCTAGCAGAACTCATGCTGCCTATACCGAAGGGGGCAATAAACCTACGAGACGATCGTAAAAAAGAAGCATGGCGGGTACAAATCGCACCATTTTTGCTGGCAAAATATCCGCTCACCCAGAGTTTGTATCAAGACATTATGGGGGATAATCCGAGTCATTTCAAAGCTCCCCAAAATCCTGTCGAATGTGTTTCTTGGCTAGATTCTATCAAGTTTTGTAATCAGCTCTCTACCCAAATGGGTCTATCGCCTTATTATGAAATTGATGAGGCAAAGCAGGAATTTAGTGCGAAGACTGGGACGATTGGCTATCGTTTACCCACCGAAGCGGAATGGCAGTATGCTTGCCAAGCGGGAAATACAGCAGTTCGCTACGGAGAGTTAGACGAGATTGCTTGGCATAAGCAAAACTCAGCTGGCTCGACCCAAACAGTAGGGCAGAAAACACCCAACGCCTGGGGACTTTTTGATATGCTGGGCAATGTCTGGGAATGGTGCTCGGATATTTATGATGAGGAAGTTTATGGTTCTTATCGCGTATTGAGAGGGGGAGGCTGGTTTGACGAAGCCAGAAGCATATTAGCGACCAATCGCCGCAGGAGCCATCCAGTGGCCATGAAAATTGAAGACCTCGGATTTCGGATCGCCCGGAATTTAGATGATATTTAAGCACACATGAAACTCTTTCTCCAAATCCTAGGAGGGCTATTATTAGCTGCCTTTTTGACCTTAGCGACCCAAGTAGGCGCCATCGTGGTGTTGCTTTGGTGGCCGATTAGATTACTGCTGCGCAGAACGCTCAAACGAGTCAAATATGCCAAATGGATTCGCGCAGGGGCTTTTATGGTCTGGTGGTGTCTGTGTTCTTTGGTGATCATTCCCCTCTTAGCGCCGCCTTTGAGTGGCCGAGAAGCCATGCCGGTTTGGAGTAATCCTCATTTAAAGCCACAACACATTGGCTACGCCTTGCTCAATCGCCACTACGTCCGTCCTCAACTCAAAACCCTGTTAGAGGAATCTGCCGCCGCATTAGATAAAAAATATCCAGGAACAGTTACTGCCTATCTCGATTGTTGTTTTCCTTTTCGGAACGGTTATCCTCTTCTCCCCCACCTCAGTCATAATGACGGTAAGAAAGCGGATCTTGCCTTCTTCTTTAAGGATGCAGAAAGTGATGAGTATCTCCCCCTAAAAGCAAGAACGGTCATTGCTTATGGGGGAAGCGTTCCGCCCCGCGCGAACGAATACAATCAACCCGCCGCTTGTGCCAAAAAGGGCTACAGCCAATACAGCGCGATGTGTAAGTACTTTCCGCAGATTGAAAGCAGGGCTTTTGATGCAGAGCGGACCAGAGAAATGCTACGTATCTTGGCCCGACACCCCAATACTGGTAAATTGCTGCTCGAACCGCATATCAAATCACGCCTACGACTCGGCAGCTATCACAATATTCGTTTTCATGGTTGCAAGGCCGTCAGACATGACGATCATGTGCACGTGCAGTTATGAGGCTTTATCTAGCCAAGAGAAGATTCCCTTTTTGTACAAATTCTTGCCCCTCATCATCGGTATATTTTACAATCCAGTAATAAACTCCTCCGGGGGCGGCTTCGCCGAACGCTTGACCTGCCCAAGCAGTATCTACTAATTGTGTTTCAAATACCTTGCGGCCCCAGCGATCATAGATTTGCAAGTCATAACGGCTAATACTATATGCCTTAACGGGTCGAAAAACATCATTGATGCCATCGACATTGGGGCTAAACATATTGGGCATTTCAAGGGTGCCGGGGCAATTCGTTTGGGGCAATACCATTAGCTCATCAGTGCTGAGACAAAGATTATCATTGATTGCTTTGAGTTGGTATTGTCCTGTCTCGGTAACGCTTAGACTCGAAGTGATGATACCCCCACTCCATTCATAGTCTAGCCAAGTACCCACAAGACTAAGCGTCAGTGTATCTCCTTCACATAAAAACCGATCTGGTCCTAGATCCAGACTATCTTCTCCCACCGTGATGAGCACCGCATCGCGGCCCGTACAAGCGTTCTCCGCTAGGACCTCAACAAAATAAGTACCCGGCGCATAGACCCAACGGCTTTTACTAGTACTTCCATCATCCCACATATATTGGAGATAGTCCAATACCGGACTAAGTAGCAGGCTATCTCCGACACACAGAGGACGATTACCTCCAATACTTGGAGTCGGATCGGCATTACCCAAGACCACCGTATCCGTTACCGTGCAGCCATTGCTATCCAAAGCCGTCACCCAATAAGTACCCGGACTAACTACTGTATTTTGATAACCAGGGATGCTATTGGACCAGGAAGGTTGGAGATACTCACTGCTTAAGTTTATATCTACAAAAGTACCGGAGCAAAGACTAGTATCTGGCCCCAAGTCTGTAATGTTAAGATCTCCAATACTTACACTAATACTATCTCGCGTAATACAGCCTTTTGAGTCCGTAACCTCAGTCCAATATATCCCAGGTGTGCTCACATTAAACGTTCGCATAACGCTACTATCAGACCAGAGATAACTTAGACCATTGGGACCAGCATCTAATAAAAGCGGCTGGTTTTCGCATATCGTCGTATCGGCACCAAAGCCAGCGCCTAGATCAGGATGGACGGGAAAGCTAAAGGTATCCTTAGTCATTAAATCACAAGTGATGCCCGTGAGGATATAACTAGCGCCTGCTTCCGGAAAAAATGTCCAGCTATCAGTAGTAGCCAAAATACTGTCTGGCTGATCTAAACGAGCCCATTGATAGCTACCTGCACCTGAGGCAGTTAAAGTGAAAGGCATATTTGCACAGGCAGTATCAGTAGATAATTGTATGCTCAGATTTGGAGAAACATAGGGTACTACGGAGACATCATCAATGAAGTAATAAGCACCTCTATTAAGACATCCTGGAGTAGTGCCAAAAAATTTCTTAAATATAAAGGCACTAGGAGTGTTTTCTGGTCCAAAATGACCGACTATTAAATGCGTATAAGCCTTATCAGCAATAAATGTCTGGGAAACTTTAACCCAGATGGTACTATCCTCAATAAAGTCTGAACTATACACTTGAGGATTGCTTGTTAATATAGTGTTTACAGAAGTATCTAGAGCAGACTCCCAAAATGCTATGCCTAGTCCTTGGGTGATTCGGTCTGAATTATCCGCAGCCCAGGAAGTCCAGAACTCACCACAATATGTCTGTCCAATCACTAAAGGGCTACTTAATTTTCCTTGAAAATATTCTCTAATGTCATCTTGAGGTCTACTTCCTACTCCCAAGAAAAAGTCCCCTGTGCGGGGTAATTGGGAACCCCAAAAACAAAAATCACCATTTTTAAATGTACTTACAGGTTGACTCGCATAGCAGCTAGTGGGTACTAAAGTAGAGAAATAGTCTGGTGTTGCTTCACTTGGTTGATCCCAATGATTTAGTAGAGAATCAAAAGGGAAATTATTTTGAGAGAATTCGCAAGGCAACTTAGCGTAGTCCTCAAAACTAGGGTCTATAACTAGGTTCTGACCTAACAATGTCACATTCCCTCCAATGCATAGGAATCCCCATATAAGGAGAATTTGTAGGCGTGTTTTCATTAGTAGTATTGTGTTTATTATCGCTAGATTATGCTCTTTAAGCAATAATTTCTCAAATGGGTAGTTTATTGTGTGCAAAACAAATGTAGCACCATTCTGTCAAAGCCTGAAATGATTCCCTTTATTTGCACAATGATTTAATTCACCTTGCCGCAAAAACGCATCTCCATTTCCGTTATCAATGATCTAGCGGGCGACCAAAGGATCCATCGCATTGCCTCCACGCTTCAGGCTAGTGGCTATCAGGTTTGCGTGATTGGGAGAAAGCTGCCAGACTCTCTGCCTTTGCCCGGCCGAAGCTATGAGACCAAGCGGATGCGCCTCATCTTCAAAAAGGGCAAGCTATTTTATCTGGAATACAATTTTCGGCTGTTTCTGCTCCTTCTCTTCAGCAGAGTAGACATCCTCAATAGCAACGACTTAGATACGCTACTCGCGAACGCTTTAGTCGCTAACTTGCGCCGCAAAGCCTTGGTTTATGATTCTCATGAGATTTATACTGAGGTACCAGAACTGATCCACCGCAGAGCCACTCGGGCGGTATGGTTGGCCTTAGAAAGGCTCTTATTTCCTCGTTTGCAGCATGTCTATACCGTCAATGGCTCGCTAGCCAAGATCTATCAAGCAAAGTATCAGGTCCCAGTAAAGGTGGTGCGCAATCTTCCCTTTGCGAGGAGCTTTCCCAGCAACGCCAGTCCGCGTAAAATTTTGCTTTATCAAGGGGCGGTGAACCTCGGTCGAGGCATCGATCTGATGATCCAAGCCATGCAATACATGCCTCAGGTAGAGCTTTGGATAGTTGGCAAAGGAGATGTGCTCGAAGAGATGAAAAGGCTCGCAGAGGAGCTTTCCCTAGGAGAACGCATCAAATTTTGGGGTTTTGTAGCCTTAGAGCATTTGCCAGAGATCACTCGACAGGCGCGCATCGGGCTGAGCTTGGAAGAAGATAGAGGCGCAAATTATCGTTATGCTTCCCCTAACAAGGTTTATGACTATATCCAATCTGGGCTACCAGTTTTGGTTTCTGACCTGCCAGAGATGCGCGCGCTGGTGGAGCAGTATCAGGTGGGAGCTATTTTGCCCTCCGCGCAACGCAAGCCCATGGCGCTAGCAAACCTCCTTTTGGAAATGCTAAACGACCAAGTTGCATTTGATCAATGGCGCCAAAACTGCCAGAATGCCGCTAAGGAGTTGAATTGGGAAACAGAAAAGGAGAAATTGCTGGCGATATATCAAGGACTATGATTTTACTTACTGGCGCTGCTGGTTTTATCGGCAGTTATCTCCTCGGCAACCTCAACGGTATCGGCCGCTACGACATCGTGATAGTGGATGATTTTGAGCGTTCTGCGAAGCAGCCCAACCTCCGCAACAAAATCTATGAAGCCAAGATCCAACGTCAAGACCTCTGGCAATGGCTCGCAGGCGAGCATCCCAAAATCGAATATGTGATCCATCTGGGCGCTCGCACGGACACTGCGGAGCAAGATCAGACCATCTTCGATGAACTCAACCTCTCCTACACTAAGCGTATTTGGGAATATTGTACTCAGGAGCAAATCCCTTTGATCTACGCATCCAGTGCCGCAACCTATGGTGATGGCAGCTTAGGCTTTGTGGATGATCACGCATTGGTGCCTAGATACGCCCCTTTGAACCCTTATGGTTGGAGCAAACAGACTTTCGATCAGTGGGCTTTGACGCAGACAGAAACGCCACCAGCTTGGTTTGGGCTAAAATTCTTTAATGTTTATGGCCCGAATGAATACCACAAAGGCCGTATGGCTAGCGTAGTTTATCATACCTATAAGCAGATCAGCGAAACGGGCAAGATGAAGCTATTTCGTTCTCATCGAGAGGATTTTGCCGATGGGGAGCAAAAAAGAGATTTTATCTACGTGCAAGATTTGGCCCAAGTGATACGTTTTTTAATGAAACGACAGCCCGATTCAGGATTATACAATCTCGGCACGGGCCAAGCGAGAACTTTCAATGATTTGGTAAAGAATGTTTTTTCGAGTCTGTTGCTAGAACCAAAGATCGAATACATCGATACCCCAGCTGACATCAGAGATGCCTATCAATACTTCACAGAGGCCGATATGAGCAAGTTTCGGGCTACTGGTTATCGTTCTCCCTTCCTGAGTTTAGAGGAGGGCGTACAGAAGTATGTGCAGCAATTTTTGTCGTTGAGAAAATATTATTGACCGTTCAACCAGAAGGCGAAGTTGCCGAAAGAAAAAAAATTTAATTTTAAGCTGAGTTGAACCCAACAATCGCTTTGATTTGTTCGTTTGTATATATAAATTTCTAATCGTTCAATTTCTCTACCAGTGCTAGAAATTCTGCTGCATTTCGGTCTTTTGCTATCCCTGCTTATAACGCCTGCCTTGGTGCTGATGGCTTATTGGTACCGTCGTCAGTTGGATAAGCCTATGATGGTTTGGAAAAAACCAGAAATGGTGATTGTAACCATCACTTTTTCGGTAAGTGCGCTGATCCTATTTATTGTGGGGATTTCTTGTCTCTTCAATGCAGTGGGATACGTAGATACCCCTTTGACGATTGATAAAGCAGACTTATTTAGAATAAGCGGTATTTGTGGGCTTTTGATCGTTTCACTCGTATTTACTTATCTAGCGATCAGAATGCTATTGGTCCGAGTGATTTCTTCCAGAGGCATTGTTTTGAATGACCGTTTTTTCAGAATTCCAGACTATCGCAATGTGATTGCATGGCATGAGATTTCTGATTACTACTTAGTATCTGACTATCCCAACGTCATCTTTACCCTCATCGTGCAAAAAGAAACACTTAAATATTCTAGGGTTTCTTTGAGAGTACCCGTCTATCGCCGCGATGAATTTGAAGGCCTACTTGAACGTTGTATGGATGAGAATGAAGGTTGGGGCTTATATGAAGGCCTTAGTAGGACTCAATTCTCTGGCAATTAGACCAAAATCTTCCCGTACACCCCTCCTCCGCACCATTTAAACAAAAATTCTGGCATCTTAGGCCCGATTTTTGATTAGCTATGCTAGTTGCTCTTATCTTGCATCGCAAATCGCGAATAGTATTATCTAAGAAGGGATGATTGGAAATTCGTTGCAAAAGGGATATCCTTGGTTGATATCCGGCCTGTTACTATTAGCTGTAAGTACGGTATTGTATCTCTATGATGATAGTCGTAGCGATGAAGTCCTGTTTGAACAAGTGGAGCAGCAAATCCAACGAGATTTTCAGCTAGCCATCCAACAGGCAACCAATTTGCCTTTTAGCGCGAGTGAACGTAGCAACAATCCTTACCAAATTTGCCAGTTATTATATTCACCCGCCGGTCGTTTGATGGGTTGGAATAATAATGGGTTTCTGCCCGCAGAACGCAAAATCAAGTATTTACGCTTGATCCCAGCAGAACCGAGAGTAGTAAAACTGGATGACTATCGGACTTACTACCAGATCAGAGAAAAGGAAGGAGATTCTACTACCCTAACGCTTATTCCTCTCCACATCACTCACAAAGTGAGTAACGACTATTTGCTCCCTTATTTCTTTTTAGGAAGACAGTTTAGCTCGCTGAGTAATAGTCAGGAGCTTCGGTATCTCAAAAACATACGTTTCACTCCCGAAGGCACCGAAGGAGAAGTAGTGATCACAGATTTATTGGATGATCCTGCCTTTAGCTTGAGTAACCTACCCATCTTTCCATTCCGCTCGATATTGCGCTATACAGTATTGGTCTTTCTTTTGTTGGGCACAATCTGTCTCGCAATCTTTTTGCGGATTTTTACGATTGTACGCTGGGACTTACGCTATCATATAGACATCGGTCTCTTCTTTGGGGTCATCGCGATTAGATTATTACTACATTGGATTAGCTTACCTGGAGATTTTCTCGAAACGAAGCTATTCTCCCCCGAAATCCTCGCTACGGACCCCACTTTTGCTCCCAGCTTGGGTGAGTTAACGCTCAATCTGATTACAGTACTGATCTGTACGTGGATTTTGTACACTTATTTACTGCGGATTTCTAATGTATATATCAAAAAGATCCTAGATAAGCCTATCCTAAGCTGGGTTTTAATGGCAGCAGGTATGGCCGTCTGCGGTTATTTGTTAAGCCTTTTTATCGTAGGATTTGAGCGGATTGTCAATGACTCGACTATTGATATTGAGTTTTCTAACCTGCTGCAGACAAATGTCTTTTCTTATTTGATCTTGTTAGATGCGGGCTTACTGTTTTTACTATTGTCTCTCCTCTGCTTCATTATATTAAAACTCAATGTTTTTTACGGTAGGAGATATGGTTTTAGTAGTCCGTTTTTGCTTGGCCAGTTTGTCATGGCATTGGGAATAAATCTGACCTTATTTTACTTCCTCGATATGGGGATCAGTACGAGCATCTTGGTCACGATTGGCATTATGCTCCTTGGCCTTACGATATATCGGATTCCTTTTGAGCATTTCCTCAAGCATGACTTAGCCAATTATCTCATCTTCTTACTGTTGATGACTATTTTTACTACCTATGGTGTAACGAGTGGTATTGCCCTAAAAAACAAGCTAAAGGCAGAACGCATTTCGAACAGTATCCTTGGCGGTGAGGTAACCAATACCATTGTAAACTACCAGTTTACGATTGGTAGTTTGGAGGCCGATCTGTCTGTGGTTCAAGAAACACGTGAACAGTTAAAAGATGATAGTCGCTTCCGCGATTGGGTGAGATCCAATTATGTAGAACCTAATTTCCAGGAATTCAATGTTGACCTCTTTTTATACGACGAACAAAATCGTCCACTAGATACCAAAAATAGAGATCGAGAGCCATTTTTTGGACCAGAGGCAGGTATTCCTATTGCGGATCAAGGCATAAAGATTGATGATAATCTTGAGCTTTACCAGTTACCAAACCGAGACAATCGTTATCGAGATTTATATATAGGTTCTTTTATTCTACCCGTAGGTCTTGATACCAGTCAGGCTGTTCAATTTTTATTTGAATTGACACCAGCAGCAAGAGAAACCGAAGGATTGTATTCCTCTCTTTCACTGGATAAAGCAACTTACGATGATATCGCGCTATTGGACAACTTTGATCATGCTCTCTATCGCGACGGAATCCTCTACCATGAGGAAGGCGTGTATCCTTTCCCCATCGAATTGGCACGAAAAGAAGATGGCGAGCGTCTAGGTCCGAATCGAGAATACTTTGAGATACAACATCAAATCTCGGGTAACAAAGTAGCCTTGGTGCGCTACCCAGTCCTCTCCTTTTTGGACGTAGTGACCACCTTCTCTTTTGTATTTTACTTTTTTGCGATTGCCGGCTTAATCCTCTTTGTATTACCGGTATTTGTTATTCAATCGCTTAGAGCAAGACGATCTATCAACCTACAGTTTCCGCTGCGAGCAAGGATCCGGTTGGGACTTTTGGGGATTAGTATTATTCCGATGATAATCATTTTGGTCCTGCTTTATCCCTTTATCCAAAACCGCTTCGAGCGCGAAGCGCGAGCCGAGCTGTCGGATGAAGCTGCTCGTATGGTTAGCTTACTTGGGCCAGAATACCAAAATCTGATTGCAGATAATTTCACTAATACGGCCCTCAATGGTACCTTCCGTAAGAGAGTCAAAGATTTAGAAGACGTCATGAAAGATGATGTCAATGTATTTGATAGAGATGGACGTAGAGTCGCTTCCACCCAGCCTCTTACCTACGAGCAGGGTCTGACGACGGACTTGATGAATTCATCTGCTTACTTTGCCTTAAAAAATGGAGGAGTTTCTGACTTAGTAGTCAATGAGCGAATTGGTAGTCTCCGTTACCTTTCGGCTTATCGTCCCATTATTGGTGCAGATTCGCGCCCAGTGGGCTTTATCAACATCCCCTTTATCGCCCAGCAAAATCAACTCAACTCGCAGGTAATCGACTTCCTCGCTTATCTTGCCAACATATACCTCTTAGTATTCCTACTGATCAATTTGATCTCTGTGGCCGTTGCAGGCACAATCACCCAGCCGCTAGCCGTGATCAGGCAACGACTTTCAGCCATCCGACTCGGTAATGTAAACGAACGTATTAATTACAACTCTAAGGACGAGATTGGTGAGATCGTGAGCGCCTACAATGAGATGGTAGAACAGCTAGAGGAATCAGAAGAAAAAATCACGCAGACGGAACGAGAGCTCGCCTGGCGACAAATGGCCAGACAAGTAGCCCATGAGATCAAGAATCCACTCACCCCGATGAAATTGAGCATCCAGCACTTGAGCCGGACCTTCAAAGAGCAGACACCCCGCTTTCAGGATATGTTCCCTAAAGTAATGAAGACGCTTCTGGTACAAATTGATTCTATGGCTAATATCGCCAACTCTTTTTCTGAGTTTGCCCGCATGCCAGAGCCAATCAATACCCGTATTAAAATCAATGATATCCTACTTGAGGTAGTCGATCTCTACACACAATCTCAAGAAACGATCTGGCTTATTGATATTACCGAAGAAGCCTTCTGGTCGATTGGGGATAGAGATCAGCTAGGGAGATGCTTCAACAACATTATCAAAAATGCCCTTCAAGCCATCGAATCTAATGGCATCCTCCACATCTCAATGCGGATAGAAGAGCAGATTGCCAAAATTGAAATCAAAGACAACGGCAAAGGCATCCCAGAGGAGATTCAACCCAAAATCTTCCAGCCTAGCTTTTCTACCAAAAACTCAGGTATGGGATTGGGATTGGCGATTGTTAGGAGAATCATCGAGAATACCGGTGGAGAGATCTACTTCGAAAGTGTCGAAGGCAAAGGCACTACCTTCTTTATCAATCTACCGGCAGCAGATGCTGTCCTTAATCAAAATCTCGAACTTGAGAAAGTAAGTGCCTAATTTTGCCTTATTCTATACCCTACACATTCTGTAAATTGCTGACTAATCATTGTTGATTGCGATATGTACGCATCGTCGGGCTGCTTTTCGGCCTAATTTGCAGCACCGGCCTCATATGGGCCCAAAACTCCTTGCCTGCCACGGATACCCTTAGTGGACCAGCAACCGATACTCTCCGGCTGGCCCATGGGTTTGTAGTGCCCAATTCTGAGACTTTATTGGACAAGGAGCAGCAGAGTGTCAACAATGCCTTATACCAAATCAATTATGCCCAAGGCTGGGTACTCTTAAAAGATACGCTCTTCCGTTTTCCGCTATCAATCACCTACCGCTATTTTGCCAACCCCCTCTCTCCCACGGTAGCGATTCGCCAGATTAGGATTACCCGCGATACCGCGACTCAGGAGGAGCAGATAGATGTCATCTTCGATGAACGCTACGATCAAAACCCTAGAGAGTTCTTAGCCAGCGACAGGATTCGCAAAAGTGGCAGCCTCACCCGCGGCTTAGCCGTCGGTAATCGCCAAAGTCTTGCCGTCACCAGCGGTCTTCGCCTCCAATTGGAAGGCGATCTAGGTGATGGCCTCAAAATCGTCGGTGCCATCACAGACGAAAATATCCCCATCCAGCCAGATGGTACCACCCAACAAATTTCCGATTTTGACAGGGTCTTTATCAAACTCATGAAAGACCGTTTTAGCCTCACCATGGGAGACTATGAAGTGAGTCAAAAAAACACTCGTTTCGGAGATTTTTACCGCAACGTGCAAGGAGTTCAGTTTGCTTGGGCCAACGATCAAACCAAAGCTAGTGTCAGTGGGGCCGTTGCCAAAGGCAAATTCCACACCAATACCCTGCAAGCTATTGATGGAGTAGCTGGGCCATATCGGCTGAGTGGGCAAAATAATGAGCGCTTTTTCATTGTCCTTGCTGGTAGTGAAAAGGTCTATCTCAATGGCAAATTGATGACCCGAGGCATAAATCAAGATTACATCATCAACTACAATACGGCTGAAGTTACCTTTATGCCCAAGCATGTGATTACCAATATCACGCGGATAGTGGTAGACTTTGAGTATAGTGATCAATACTATAATCGCTCTTTGCTAGTAGCACAAATGGAACATAGGATGTTCGATGACAACTTACAATTGAATGTCTCTTATGCCCGTGACGCTGATAATGCCAATGCGCCCTTCGACAATCAAACTGCCTTCCAAAATGCCTTAGATACCCTATCCAGAGTAGGCGACAATACCGGCCAAGCGATCACCAGTGGGATAGATAGTTTAGGAGCGCAGGACAATCGTCCCGTCTATGCTCGGGTAGATACTTTGGTGGGAGGCGTTTTATATGAACGTTATGTCTTTGTGGGTGATAGCGCTCGTATTAAGTTCCCAGACAGCACTTTTTATGCCATCAGCGCCACTCGTGTGGGCGCAAATCAAGGTTTTTATGAGATTGATCCTCGCCGCCAAGGCGCCACCGTTTTTCGCTGGGTAGCACCGGACTCACTGGGCGTTCCCCAAGGGGATTACGCTCCCGTCAGACAATGGGTATTACCTCGCCTCCTACAAGTGATCAATACTCGAGTCAACTATCAAATCAATGCTCACACTCGCATTTACAGCGAAACAGGCCTCAGTATAGAAGACAAAAATCGCCTTTCTGGACTAGGAGACGAAGATAATTTGGGCCTCGCCCAACGCAGCGGCCTTAAAGTTGACAATCTGCCAATCAGCGATAGCCTTCAGCTCAATGTCGATGCCTGGCACCAATACGTAGCCCAATCTTTTCAAAATATCGACCGGATTTATCAAGCAGAATATAATCGTATTTGGGACATCAGTGAGGAAGAGGAACGAACAGACGAGCAGATCGTAGGGGCTAAAATCGCACTTAGATATAAACCCGGTCTCCGCTTTGCGGCTGAAGGCGGCTACCGCAATACAGGACAAGGCAATAATGCTTATCGGCAAGTCTATCGGATGGAAAGTAGTCTTGATCGCTCTGTACAGGGATTTTATGAATTCACCCACATCAAAAATGAAAACCAAAGCCTCCTTCGCAGCTCTCGTTGGATTCGTCAGGAAGGAAATATATTCGTCCCTATAGGGAAATTCCTACAATTGGGAAACGTGCTTTGGCTAGAAGACAAGCAAATCCAAAGCATCGACACCACGAGTCGTCCTTCCTTCTCCTTTGTGGACCTTAAACCTTATCTCAGAACTGTCAACAGCAAAAAACTACAACTAGATATTTCATGGAATTATCGACTCGATCGTGAAGCAATTGACGGACAACTGCGCGACAAAACACTCGCCTACACTTGGTACGCCAATGCCGTTTGGAATCCCCTCCAAAGCTTCAATCTCCAAACCACCACTGCCTACCGCACCTTGGAGGTTTTAGACACGGTATTTTTCAAAACAGGTTTACAGGACTCTAGAGTGCTCAACACCAACTTTCAAAGCACCTTTCGCCCCAAAAATCGACTGATCTATGCCAACTTTGTCTATGATGTCAGCTCGGAGCAGGTAGCACAACAGGAGGTCTTTTTCATTGAGGTCAATCCTGGCCAAGGGAACTATGTCTGGTTGGACTCCCTTTTCAATAATGATGGTATTCAGGACTTCGAGGAGTTTCAACTCGCCACCATCCCCGAAATCGCCAATTTCATTCGAGTGATTCGCCCTACGCGGGAACTCTTCCCTACCACACGCCTGAGTCTCAATGGCATACTGCGCTGGGATTTTCGCAATGTTATCCCAGATAGTGGCTCTGTCCCCCTCAAAATTCTCCGAAACCTCAATGCAGTGACCACCGTCAAGGCCATCCAACACAAAAGCCGCAATACGGAGCTGGCTAGTTACTTCCTTCGACTGAGCGATCCCTTTGCTGATACGAGTTTGCTCAACGCAAATATGACTTTACAGCAGGATCTTAACTTTTTTCAGAAAAATCCTACTGGGGATCTTCGCTTCAGCTGGTTCCGCAATCAATCCAAATTATTTCTCAATACAGGCGATGAATTTAGAGGCTTAACCTTTTGGCGTGCCGCACAACGCTTAAACCTAAACGAAAGTCGCTCTATAGAATTGGAAACCAGAATTGGTACTCGACAACTTTCTTCGGCAGGTTTTCCCCAACGGAATTATAACATTCAATTTTGGGAGACCAATCCCCAGCTCAACTTTCAGTTTGGGACCAAAGTACGCTTTAGCGCAGGATATCAATATCAATCCCGCCAAAACACCAATTTAGACGGTCTCGTAGATAGTCGATTGCGCGCCCATAAATTAATTTTTGACAGTAGTTGGAATTTGAAGGATCGTAATAACCTATTTGCTAAACTAGAATTGGCCTCCCTCAACGAAGAGGGCAGCACCACTTCAGCGGCAGAATACGAGCTGCGAGAGGGTTTACAACCAGGCCTTAATGCTGTTTGGAGATTAAATTTAGTCTGGTTTGTACTAAGTAATGTAGAAATGAGTTTGATTTATGATGGCCGAATTTCGCAAAAAACCAGCCCACTACATTCGGGTAGGATTCAACTCAGAGCCTTTTTTTAGGTATTTTTGTACTAAAGTTGTCTATTACCTAACATCTCGGCAATCTATCCTTGTTTTTACCTTTACAAGATATTTATACCTTCGCTGAAAACCTTTTCTAGGATATGAAGAGTGTACTCCTTTTTTTAGGCGCCGTGGGCTTTTCCTACATGCTCAACAAAATTCTCCTCAGATTTTCCAAAAACTTTGGCGTTGAAAGCCGAGCTGGGCAGCAAAATCTGGTAAGATGGGCGAGTACTTCAAAACCAACAACCGGCGGGATTTCTTTTTACATCACCTTTTTGATTGGTGCTGTAATCATGATGTTGATCTACCCTGAGGCTACAGCAGGCTCAGGACGCTATTTAGCGCTTTTTTTGAGTGCTACCTTGGCTTTTATGATTGGCTTTGCCGACGATGCTTATGGGACCCACCCCAGTCTCAAATTCCTCGGTCAGCTACTTTGCGGAGGGATTTTACTGTACTTCAATATCCACATCCAGTTTTTTAGTATGTGGTCGCCTGGACTGATCTGGTTGGACTACATTCTGACCCTGTTTTGGGTAGTAGGCATTATGAATAGCCTCAACATGCTGGACAATATGGACGCGGTCACAGCTACTATTGCTACCACCATCCTCATGGTAGGTATGGCTATGTCGATCTCCCGTGAAGGCATTTCGATGCTTTATTTTCTCTTTATCATTATCGCTGGTGGTTTTATCGGCTTCCTCTTTTGGAACTGGAAACCTGCCAAAATTTATATGGGAGATACCGGTAGCATGTTTATCGGGATGATACTCGCCTTTGTAGGCATCCTCTATTTTTGGAACATCCCCACTACCCCAGACAATATTTCCCATATCCGCAGAGGTTTGATTCCTTTGATGGTCTTTTTGGTGCCTATCATGGATACCTCTTTCGTTACCTTTGCGAGGCTCGCAAGAGGTAGTTCTCCTTTTGTAGGCGGGAAAGATCATTTGACCCACCAATTGGTACATGTGGGCATCCCCGAAGCTTTTGTGCCCGTAACCTTGGGGATCGTCTCTCTCGTTTCAGGGGCTTTGGCGCTATTTGCCTATCGCCTTATTCCCGAGTGGAGTGATTTCTATTCTGTCCTTTTTGGTTTTTACCCCATCATCTTGTTTGTGAGCTTTGCCTACCTCTATCGCAAAGGCGTTCGCATTAGTCGCATGAAAGATATTGAAGCCGAAAGAGCACGTCTCAAGCTAGAGCGTCAGCAAGCCAATGAGTCTCCGTCCTCTCGTACGATGGTGAGTCCAGGCTAGTATGCGCCTGCTTTACCTCCAACAATTATTGGTACTCCCTCATTGCCCGGGCAATCCCCGTTGCTTTGAATTTGCTCGCTACTGGACCGAGGCGGGTCACGAAGTGCATTTTGTCAGCTCAACGGCAGGGATTCCTCTTAATCATCCTGTTTGGCGCAATAAGCAAGCCGATGGGAGCTATCTATACGAAGGCATTTACATTCACTTCTTCCCGATTGAATACCATCACCTTTGGTCATTTAGAAGGCGTATGCAAGCCTTTTACCGCTTTTACCGAGCGGTATGGTCCCAAAGCAGTCATTGGCATGGCTTTGATCGTTTGCTAGCCTATTCGGCCCCGCTTTCGGTTGGGGAGCTAGGGCGTAGGCTAAGTCAGCTTCTAGAGATTCCTTTTGTATTTGAGGTGGCTGATGTCTGGCCCGATGTTCCGATTGGGATGGGGATCATTCCAAGAGGTCCCTGGCGTTCATGGCTACATCGCCGAACGCTAAAAATCTATGCCGAGGCCAAAGCGATCGCAGCGTTCTCCGAAGGAATGAAAAAACAAATCCTCCAGCATGGCGTCGCCCCTCAAAAAATCCATGTCATCCATAATGGGACCAATCTTACGGGGGTTTCTCTCCGAGAACGCTCCTCCTCAACTAGCGAAAAGATAAGACTCATCTATACCGGTACCATCGGCATCGCTAACCAACTCACCCAACTGGCCCAAGCGGCAAAAATCTTATGGCAAGAGGGCGAGGAAAATATCGAATTTATCATCATCGGCTCCGGTAACGATGCCCCCAACCTCCAATCCTTTCTTGCCCAAAATCCACTACCTAATTTTAACTGGCAGCCACAAGTAAGCAAAGAGGAAGCCTTAGCAGCGCTCGCAGAGGCGGATATTGGCTTATCCTGTTTTGCACCCTTTCCAGTATTAGAAGCCAACAGTGCTACCAAATTTTACGACTATTTAGCGGCCGGCCTACCATTGATCATCAATCACCGAGGCTGGCAGGCCACCTACCTAGCAAAGTACCAATGCGGCCTTTCTTCTGCTCAAGGAGACCTTCCAGCGCTAGTTGCCAATATCAAGACACTAACTAAAGACAAAGCCCTCAGGAAGCAAATGGGTCTTAATGCTCGCAAACTAGCCAAAGCACAATTTGACCGCGCAGTGCTATCTCAAAAAATGTTGGACCTAGTAATCAAGGCATAAAAAAACGCTCCCTCAATCGAGGAAGCGTTCTATAATTAGGGTGTGATGTATCCTTATGGGAGTACGCTGATCGCGTCCTGTACGCCACCAAAGGCAGCATCAATAGGCTCTAGGACTAGGGATGGAGCAACGCCAAACACTAGCAAGAGGGCCACGAGTATTGCAATCCCAACCACCGGAAGAGTCGCAAAATTGATATTGAATCCGGGTGTGCTATCGTCTGCGTTGAAAAACATCAAAACGATCACTCGGATGTAATAATAGGCACCTATAACAGAGGTCAGAATACCCGCTGTAGCCAAGAAGGTCAAATCTGCATCAATCGCAGTGATAAATACTTGGTACTTACTCATAAAGCCCGCCAAAGGAGGAATACCCGCCAAGGAGAATAAAAATACCGCCATGGCCGAGGCAAAATAGGGGGCGACTTTGCCCAATCCCTTCCAGTTGTCGAGATGAGTATCTTCATATTCACGCTCTACCATTCCGACCATACCGAAGGCCCCAATGTTCATCAAAGTATAGATAAACATATAGAAGATGACCGCTTTAAAGCCGATACTTGCTGCACAAAGTCCTAATAAAACGTAGCCAGAGTGAGCGATACTCGAGTAGGCCAACATCCGTTTGAGGTTAGTCTGTCGTGCGGCTACGATATTGCCGTAGATCATGGTCAACAAAGCCGAAATCGCCAAAAGGGTAATAATTTTCCCTGCTTCAGGACGAGTCGCTAGTTCCATTTTTTGGATGATCACCCCGAAGGCAACAAAAGCGGCCATTTTACTACCGGTAGCCATGAAGCCAGCCAGTGGCGTTGGGGTACCTTCATACACGTCTGGTGTCCAGCTGTGAAATGGAAAAGCAGCTACTTTGAAAAGGAATCCAATCAGGATCAAGCCCACTCCGGTAAAGAAGATAAGCTCGTTTTCCATCATACGATCAAAGTTCATACCGATCATAGTCAGATCGGTGTAACCAGAAATACCGTAGATCAAGGAAATGCCAAACAGCAAGAAAGCCGAGGCAAAGGATCCTAGGAGGAAATATTTTAAGCCTGCCTCATTGGATTTAAGATCTCTTTTGTAGAGGGCGGCAAAAATGTACAAAGCCATAGACATAGTCTCAAGACCAATAAATACCATGATCAAATCATTGGCATTGGCCATCAAAACCATCCCCAAAACCGAAAATGTGAGCAATGCATACACATCATCAATAGGACGATCTTGCCGTTTGAGATAGTCTTGCAGAAAAAATAGCGTCAATAAGCCAGAAATACACAAGAAAACGTGTACCAGAGGGGCATATCCTCCTGTTTCCATCATGCCGCTAAAGATTAGACTAGTCCCTTCAACCCGGATCACCCAGGCCCATACGGCAGAAAGTGAAAAGCCAACAGCAGTAACCCATGAAAGAGCCGCTCTTTGCTTGAATGCATCTAACAACATCAATACAAGACCTGTTGCAAGCAGCACCAACATAGGGGCGGCCTGAGCAGTGGAAGTACCGAGGTTTAAGATAAAATTTTGATCCATGAAATCGGATATTAGTAGCGCTTGGTTCGGCGGGTAAAAATAGTATAACAAAGCCTACATTTCAAAAAGTAGCGCTTTTTATTTCTCCGCTGGCTTTTGTCGATGTTCAAAACGTGCTCTTTGCAGTCGATCATTGATTGCTAACCCAATTCCTTGAGCCGGAACCTCCTCAGCCAGAATGTATTGCACAGGGAGTTGATCAAGCTCTCTCAGGCTTGCAAAGAGATTTTGGGCTGCTTCGTTTAGCGATCCTGATGGTGAAAGCTGACGTTGTAGAGAGCGCTCGATTCCTTTTACCGCTTCGCGGAACGATAATATCGCTACATTTTGAGTCCCGAATTCGGCGATTAACTCTTCTAAGTTGCCCAAATGTAAAGCCACACGGGGCGCATAATGACTCTTGAGCATACCGGAAGTCTGGGGATTCTCACTCAGGGTAAATCGTTTGAGCGGGCCAGAGATGGCTTCGATTGCTTCGAGGGCAATTCCTCCCAATCGATAGAGGGTCGGGCTACCGTCAGATTCAAAACCGACAATGGTGGATTCGATGCCCACTTGGGCAGGTCCACCATCTAAGATATAATCGACTTTTTCGCCGAGCTGTTGAGCCACATGTTCAGCTGTAGTAGGGCTAATATACCCAAAGGGATTGGCGCTAGGCGCTGCGAGAGGAAAGGCTAACTGAGTCAGTAGCGATAGCGTCAATGGATTTTGGGGAATTCTCACCCCTACCCGAGGAAGCCCTGCCGTTACAATATCTGGGACAAGCGTTTTGCGAGGCAAAAGCAATGTCAAAGGACCCGGCCAAAAACGCTCAGCTAGAGCGTTTGCCAAAGGCGGAAGCTCCTCTACCCATGTTCTCAACTTGGTTAAGCTATCCGTATGCATAATCAAGGGATTGAAACTCGGTCTTTGCTTCGCTTCATAAATCCCCACTACTGCTTGAGGATCAAATGCATTGGCAGCCAAGCCATAAACCGTCTCCGTGGGGATCGCTACCAAGCCTCCCGCTTTCAATACCCTTGCCGCTTTGACTACATCCTTGCCAATTTTCATATCTACTAGCTTCCAGCCTCCAAAGCTATGATTTAGTGGTTTTGAGACAGATCACAAAAATAATAAGTATCAGCTTAACTCGCATTTGAGGATGCTTTGATTCTTGACTAAATGGCTTATTTCTGGGTTAAAATGTAAAAAAAAGGGCTTTACACATATAAAAAAGCCTATGTGTGAGTTTGGAAAATGGAGCAGTCTAGGCTAATTTGCCTAACACACGTTCGTTTCAACTATGGATTTGACCGAAATACAACCATTGAGTGATCGTAAGCAAGAGATCCTCCAAACTGCTACGCGCCTTTTTAGCGAGAAAGGCTTTCTAGCTTCAACCATGCGAGATCTTGCCAAATTACTCAAAATACAGCCCCCAAGCCTTTACAGCCATTACGAGTCCAAAGACGAGATTCTTTGGGAGATTGCCGTGCGCTGCGCTAAGATTTTCAATGATCGTGTGCTACCGATTGCGAGTGTAGAGGACACCATTGAAGGGAGGCTGAGGTCTATGATCCGTGAACATGCAGTTTGTATCTTGGACAATCAAGAGGCAGCGGCGATCTTTTTTCACGAGTGGGAGCACTTAGTGCCGGCCCGCCATGAATGGTACTCTAATTTCATCAGCATGTATGAACGGGTATTTGCAGACCTAATCACCGAGGGTATTGAAGAAGGCAGCTTTCGCAAGGTTCCCTCCAAATTTACCACTTCAATGCTGTTGTCTGGTATCGCTTGGATTCACCGCTGGTACCGTCCCGATGGGAGCATGAATGTTGAGGTGATCGGGGATAATATCGTGGAGTTTATTATGGCCGGACTCAAAAAGTAGGGATGATTAGCACATTAGCAGATCGTATTCTTGGCCTAGCGGCTAGGCCGAACGTTTCCCTCCAAATCTCAGAAACGGATAAATGGCTAGTCGAGGCTTTGGCCAAACAAACAAGCGTTCTCGGAGAGATGCTAAAAAGCATTGAAATTCCTGAGCCAAGCTCCGCTACCCTACCTACTCCTCCTTCCAAATGGCAGGCAGTCAAACTAGAAGCCCATAAGACCAAGACCCAAAAACGTAAAGTCATCATCAAGCGTCGTAAATGAGTCTCTCTCCTAGTTTAGCGCTTTCTGTTACAGATTTAGTCCTCCGCCTCGCAGATGATAAATTTGTCATGGGCCTCAGTCTTGAAAACTGGCTGACCAAGGCTCCCAATTCTGAAATCCATCAAGTATTTCGCCGCCTGACTCGCCGATATTATCAGCATGCGGGCGCCTATTACCAATTGCTAGATGATATTTCCAACGAAAAATTTCGCGAGCGTACAAAAGCCAAAAGTTTCCGTTCCTCACAATTCGCTGCTATTCCCCTCAGTGGCTACGCAGATGCTTTAATCAAACAATATCTATTTGACCAAGCGGACCTTATCAGATTGGAAAACTTGCAATACGCGCAATATGCAGGCTTGCAGCACTTGGCATTAAGTTTTTTACCCCAAGCAAAGGTAGGGCTTGAGCATGCTCAGCTTATGATTTCCAAATTGGCACCTGCGACTGAGGATGCCAAAAAGACTTTGCAGCAAGCATTGTCAAACTGGTACCCTACTTCCTTTGGTCTTTTCGAGCCTACGACCCAAACTAATTCTCTCACCAAAGCCGGCATTCAAGATTTAGAGGACCAATTGCTGAAACGCTTCCGCGCTACCGTCCCTGAGTTTATACATACGGTGGATTTACACCTTCCCAACGCAAAGCATTTCTTTGATTTTTTCGGAGGGCGTAGCGGACATCAGCGAGCCGAACTCACCGAGCTATTGAAAGGATAGCTTAGTTATTTCTACCGATGCCAAAGTTCTGCCCGCAATAGGCCATCGGCAATTCTCCTGAACCAATTTCACCTTTGCCAATTTCGCAGGCACAGCCGAGTGTCTTTAGCTGAACGTGAAATAGATTACGTCTATGCGAAGGCGAGTCTATCCAACCTTGGACAATATCTTCGGCAAAACTCCAGTAAGTATGAAGTTTAATCTCTTGATGCGAAGCATCGAAGAAGACATATCCTTGAGGGCTAGGCTTGGCATAATATCGACTACCCGAGCGGTATCGGTGTAGAAAGGTACTGGCGACATTTTCGGCATTGACTTGAGCATTGAACTGCCGGCCGCGGGCTTCAACCGTAGCATATCGGGGCGAACGCGGATTGTCATGTGAGACAAAATGGAAGCGAGCCATTTGCTGGGCATGAAAACGCGCCATATTGCGTAAGGAAGGATCAAAGCGCAATAAGGCCAATTTTTGCTTGGCTCGAGCCTTATTACTGGCAAAAAAGACGGCTGCGTTCAGTATTTCCATGTCAGGATTGCTGAGGTCTATTTTTCGGTTGGCGATGCCAGAACGCGAAAATCGTTCCCAGCTAACCGATCCATAGTATTTATCCTCAAAATCATTGAGTTGGTCAGCAGAAGCCCAAGAGAGGCATATCAATCCTACTAACAAAAGACTAGATAATCGAACAAACGTATTTGCCATATCCTATATACGGACAAGGCCGCTCAAGGATTGTGATTCAGCAGCTATTTTGCTTGCGGGGGATTGGCTTGGATAAATGCCCTGACTTCTTCGGGACTATCAGTCAAATACAAAAAATCAGCATAGGCTCGGCCATGAGCCAATTGCTTGAGCAAAGGGTAGATCAAAGTATCAATTTCGTAACGCTTCCTGCTCAAAAATACCATCGGACTGTAATAACCATAAGTGGCATAATGATTTTGGGCAGCATCCTGAAAAATCTCTTGAGTCGTACCCGCACTGCCAGGGGCAAATACTACCCCGTGCAAACAGATGGCAAGCAAATTGTCCTCTCTAAGGCTGTTAGAGAAGTATTTGGCGATATGAGTGGCAAATAGATTGCTAGGTTCATGACCATAGAACCAAGTCGGCACGGCAAGATTTTGCGTTCCCGCAGGGTATCTCTCGACTAGAGATTTCGCTGCTTCAAAATAGCCTTTATCTTCATAATGAGGAGCAGCACTCAATTCACCTACTGCCTGCTCTAAGTCAGCCATCGTATAAGCGGCAAAGTAAGCGCCCAGATTAGTCGCCTCCATAATACCGGGCCCACCACCTGAGACGATAAAGTAGCCTTGCTGAGCTAATAAAAAAGCAGCTTTAGCCGTAAGCAGATAATTGGGATCATTACGCAAGGTGCTATGACCTCCCATAAATCCTACGCAAGCTTTTTCGGTTTTACCGTCGGCTTTAGTACCGATCAATTTAAACATGGCCTGATCGATGGAGTGATCATGGATCCTTTGAAATAGGGCTTCGTGTATCTCGGGTCGATAACGCTGAGCTGAGAAGTGCTCATAAATTTCTAGATCATGGGTTCGCGCTGTCTCCTCCTCAAGGGGAGAAGCTAACTCCTGCCAATGATAGAGTTCATGGCGATAAGGATTGTAAGGCAAATCAGCACGTCTGGGCATTACCAATCCTCCTCGTTGCTGGATCAATGGCAGCACGCCAACAGGAAAATCACAACCCAAAAAGGAAGTATGATCGAGCGGGATATGCTCCCAGTCAACGCTAGCACCGGCTAAGCTTAGGCCACAAAGGGTGCATCTAGATAAGGATTTGTAGCGCTCCAAATGCAATTGAAGCTGAGCGAGACTAGCAATAAAAAACTCGTGGGGCATCTAAAAAAAGAAATAAAAGGCGAGGGCCCATAAGGCCGAGGCAATGCAGGCTATGATCAATATACGCTTAGCATGAATTCGTGTTTCTAGATCATAAGCATAAAACTTTTGTCCCGTTGGATCGGTCTTTTTAAACATCATCGACCAAGCCAACATAATCGCGGCTAGGCCAAAAATCCCCAAGAAGATGCCCATAACGGCTCCGGCATAGGCAACTATGATCCAATTTTTATCCATTCGCCGAGGGCGGCGAATTTCATCCAGACGCGCCTCATACAAGGTCTGAATGTCTTTTTTGCTCATAGGGCGGCCTCGTTCTTCCAAAATCCGCTGCGCGAGGATATAGTCCTCCGGACTCCATTCATCGGGGCGCTCAAGCACCTCATAGAGTTCTTCCAATTCGAAGCTGTAGAGATAATGATCCTCGCTGTATTGAGAAACATGTTCTGCTGCAATTTCACTCAAGACCTCTCGGGCTTGGCGTACGTGAGTTTGCGGAACACGCAGCAGGAAATTATATATGATCGAGCTCTTATTAAACGCAAAAGAGTAATCAAAACCCGGCACGTCCTCTTCCCAATGATAAGGGATATTATGCGCTTTCAAGAGGTTTACCCATTCTAGGGCATCCTCAGGTGCAGAAAAAGATTGAATCGTTACCAGATTGGCCATAAAAACATAGGGGCTAATGGTAGGTGGAAGCTATGCTTAAGTTACTAAAAATCACCTTAATAAGAAGCCTTCACGCAAAGGATCTGCCGGATCTAACAAAAACTCATGCCGACCAGTAATAAAGGCAGTGCCAGATACTTGAGGAATGATCGCAGCGCGACCAAAGAAAGTGGTTTCACCTACTACTTGACAAGAAAAAGCGGTACCCAGTATGCTCTCGATGGTGATTTCTTCATGGGCTTTGACTTGGTCTCGGGCGTGGTGCAAGGCCAACCTCCCGCTGACGCCAGTCCCAGTTGGAGAACGATCCACTTCTCCTTCCGCAAAGACACAGACATTACGACTATGCTTGGTCTTATCTTCAGCCGGGCCAATAAATATGGTGCCGTATAAAAAGCCTAGGGCGGCAGCCGCAGGATCAGGATGATTGATATTGCTTTGAGCCATTACCGCTCTTTTGATCGCCTTACCTATCCTGATGATTTCGGCATTATTTTCGGCGGCGAGTGATAGCCCAATGGCGGTGGCATCTGTGTAGACATAGTAGGCTCCGCCGAACGCTAAGTCGTATTTTACCGTGCCCAGTGCTGGTACCTCCACACTTTGATCAAGGGCATAAACAAAAGAGGGGACGTTGATAAAGGAGACTTTTTTGATCTTTCCTGCCTGCTGCAGAACGCTTGCCTCGACCAAACCAGCGGGCGTATCGATCTTAACGTTCACCGCAGGTGTACTCGTATCCACCCACCCCATCTTGACTACTAAGGTCGCCAAAGCAATGATAGCATGGCCACACATGGTACTATATCCCTCATTGTGCAAAAAGAAAGTGCCAAAGTCCGCTGCTTCCGTGACCGGAGGTGTCAATATACAGCCATACATATCAGCATGTCCCCGAGGCTCCCACATCAAAGCCCTGCGCAAATGATCCCAATGCTCCGCAACATAAGCCCGATAAGACAAAATCGTGCCTCCCCTCAAGGAAGGAAAACCACTTAATATCACTCGTAGAGGTTCTCCCTCCGTGTGCAGGTCAATGCTTTTTACCTTTTGCCAATCCTCGGGACAGGCCCAGTCAGTGGCCTGAGAAATTTGCTGCCAAACGGTCATAAAATTCAGATTAGTATTGAGCATTAAGTACTTAGACAATAGTACTGAGTATTGAAACCAAGGGAAATAGGGCTATACGGTTCAGTAAGACCTTTTTCTCTTTGTTGAATACTCCCGAAAGCTTTCGGGATACTGGCTACTCTGTACTTAATACTTGATACTGCTTTTACAGGTGGATAGAAGCCTAAAATTATACATTAATGCCTGTTTTCAAATGTCTTGGCCAGATGTTATCACAAAAAAACCGCCTCCAAGGAGGCGGTCTATTTATTTCACCCTGGTAGTTGGGAAATCCAGGGGAAACTGAGGAGGGAGATGAATTATCAATTTTTGAAGCAAGATTAGGAGCAAAGCTATACCTTGCAGGAGGGATAAAAAGAGCCCCGACCAAATCCTGTATCAATACAAATGGTCGGGGAATCAGACTAGTTAACCCTTTTTCAAGCGTAAAATTAGGATATTCAACTAGCGATTTTTTACAATATTATCGTTTTTCTTACCACTTCAAACGTGAATTATACCCAAAGAAAATACCCTAAAAGCCTGCTAAAGAGCATGCTATGCTTATTTTTAGCGCTTTATTTATCACCCATTCTTATCATGTCTCAAAGCTCCCCAAATTTTGTCAAGGTAGTCGGTAATCAATTTCAAATAGAAGGGAAGCCTTATCACTTTATTGGTACTAACTTTTGGTACGGCATGAACCTTGGCTCCGCATCCGAAGGCGGTGATCGTGAGCGTTTGAAGCGAGAGCTCGACCAACTCAAATCACTGGGGATCAATAACCTACGAATAATGGGAGCTTCCGAAGGGCCGGATCATGAACCTTGGCGGATGTTGCCCAGCTTGCAAAACGAATCCGGTCAATACCAGCAGGACCTTTGGGAAGGCTTGGACTTTTTGTTGACGGAAATGCGCAAAAGGGAGATGTATGCAGTCATTTGTCTCAACAACTTTTGGCCTTGGTCTGGCGGCATGTCTCAATATGTAGCCTGGCAGGAAGGTTCAAAAATCCCTTATCCTCCACCAGCAGAGGGGGGTAGTTGGCATAAGTACCAAGTGTACACTACTCGATTTTACTTAAATGAAGCATGTATAGCGGCCGCAGAAAGGCACATGGCCCTACTCATCAATCGCGTCAACAGCATCAGCAAGACGAGATATAAGGACGATCCCACGATTATGGCTTGGCAATTGGCAAATGAGCCGAGAGGGATATTGCAGGGTACGGCCTACTACAACTGGGTCAAGCGTAGCGCCGCTTTCATCAAAAAACTTGATCCTAAGCATCTGGTATCAGTCGGCAGCGAAGGCAATACATCCGTAAAAGCCTATGCAAATACGCAGTTTAAAAAGGTCCACGAGCTGCCCGACATCGATTATGCGACCTTTCACATTTGGGTGCAAAACTGGGGTTGGTACGATCCCCAGAGTGCCAATCTTGCTAAGGCCAAAAGGAAAGCCGTACGCTATCTAAAGCGACATACTCGTATCGCTGACAACATTGGTAAACCAGCGGTTTTAGAGGAGTTTGGGATTTCGCGTGATGCCGACGATCATGATCCCAAGGCATCCACCGAGATTAGAGAGGCCTATTATGCTCATATTTTTGAAGCAGTACATCAACAAGCTCGCAAAGGTAATGCCTTAGCAGGTTGTAATTTTTGGGCATGGGGAGGAGAAGGGCGCCCACGTGAAGCCCACGCCATTTGGCAAAAGGGGGATGACTTTATCGGTGATCCTCCACACGAACATCAAGGTTGGTATTCAGTTTATGACCAAGACAACAGCACACATCAGGTGATCCAAGAATGGACAAGCAAAATGAATCAATTGTAGCAGGAAGAGGGGAGATATTGCTTCAAAAATTCAATTCTTCAGGCAATCAAACATAAATTAAGCGTTCTGCGAAGCATGAATAAAGAAGAAAGTAAAGTAGTAGCGGGTAAAGCTAAACCCAGGGGTAAATTTCCTCACCTCAAAATTGCGGGAGATTTTATCTTTGTATCTGGCACCTCTTCTCGTCTGCCTGACAATACTTTTGCGGGAGTAGAGGTAGATGAAATGGGGACCACCAATCTCAATATCCGCGTCCAGACCAGAGCCGTAATCGAAAACATCAGGGATATACTACAAAGTGTAGGTGCAGACCTCAGTGATGTGGTGGACGTAAGTAGTTTTTTGGTCAACATGAATGATTTTGGTGGCTATAATGAGGTTTATGGAGAGTTTTTTGGTTATGACGGACCGACTCGAACTACGGTCGCAGTCCACCAATTGCCGCATCCACACCTATTGATTGAGATGAAGGTGACGGCTTATAAAAAGGCATGATTGGCTGGCTCTTATAAGCTAGGTGATTTTGTGGGTGTTTACCGCTGCGCGGAACGCTCAGTTATATAGACCTCAGCAGATTGCCCTTCTCTATCAAAGAGTTATTATGCCAGAGTCTTATTTTTAGGTGCGGCATGCATGCGTGTACCTACCGTCGAATCTGGGGAAATTGCGCTTTAGCTAATAAATCCAGCTTTCGATTTTCTCACCCGCCTTTTTGAACTTTGGTGGAGGATTGAGGCGGATCCCAAAGGCTAAGTAATAGGTTTGCTGGGCTTCCAAAATCACGGCCTTACTGCCCCAGTTTAGGTCCTGTTCGAGCAGACCATTGAGGCTGAGAAACCATTTATCGGAATGATAGCCAAAGGCAAAGCGACCATGCGGCCTCAAGCCAATGCTAGTAGGTCGAGCATCTTGATCCAAATTGAGCAGAGATATTTTGGCATAGGCCAGCAACATCACGCTGGCGTACCAATCACCAATGACCAGTGTCCCTCCATAGCCAAGCCCCGGCATAACATTGAAATGGGTGTAGGTCCGAAAACTGAGCGGATTATTTAAGCCTGCAGTAAGGCTGGAGTCAGCCCAGAAGATATGATTTTGTACCTGAAGGGCCAACAAAACCGAACCGGCAGTCTGCTTCTGTCGTTCGACCAATCGCAATGGTCCTCTAAAAGAAAAGCGATCATGATTGAAGGCATATATTGTACTGACACTCATCTCAACCCGTCTTAAATCCTCCCGAAATACATTTTCATTGCCTTGACGAGTATTAAAGCCAATTCGATATCGAATACCGCCTCCTAGCACTAATTTGCGAAACATCAATTCGCCAGAAAGCCCATAGGATTTGGTTCGGGCTAACTCGGTGGGATAAATCGAAGCCAAAGGCATGGTACCCCCAAGTCCTAAGCGCCCCAAAGCAGCCCTGAGACCAAGGCCTACGCCAAAATTGTCTATTCCCAAATCATTGGCAGCGACCAAACCTTCACGGCCTGAACCTCCGGCAAAAAAACCTTGCCCAATCGAGCGATAACGTAAATAGGGACTGATCAATAATTTGTGAGGAAATGTTGCCACATAAGCTGTGTCCCGCGTTTGTCCCCAAATGGGTATTGTACTTAGCAGAATGAGTCCCCACAGCAATAGCTTCTTCATAAAAAATCAGGTTTACTTCTTTAAGCTCGAGACAGACGGACAACATAACAAGCCCTATTGACTTAATCCTCCTCTATCCCTAGCTTTTATCCTTCGCTTTCATTTGCACATCCCCTCCTCCACCGCTACCTTCGTATTAGCAATGGATTACCTCAAAAACTACATCAATGGAGCCCTACAGGGCCCCGTCGGCGAAACCTATCTCGATAGTTACGAACCCGCAACTGGAAAAGTTTATTCTAAAGTTCCGGCTTCTGATCTTCGCGACGTCAATCAAGCCGTAGAAGCCGCCAAAGCAGCTTTTCCCGCTTGGGCCAATACTTCTTTGGCCGAAAGATATAGCATCCTGCATAAACTTTCCGAGCTAATCGAACAACATTTAGACCTATTAGCGGCGGCAGAGTCTCGCGACAACGGCAAAGCTGTTTCATTGGCTAGCAGCGTGGATATTCCTCGAGCGGCTAGCAATTTTCGCTTTTTTGCAACGGCCATCATGCAATATGCCTCCGAGTCCCACCAGATGCCGGGACAGGGAATCAATTACACCCTTCGTCAACCCATTGGCGTAGTAGGCTGTATTTCTCCGTGGAACTTACCGCTCTATCTTTTCAGCTGGAAAATCGCCCCGGCCTTGGCAGCAGGTAACTGTGTGGTAGCAAAACCCTCAGAAGTTACCCCTATGACGGCATTTTTACTTTCAAAGCTAGCGATCAATGCAGGGTTTCCACCAGGAGTACTTAATATTGTGCACGGAAATGGGCCTGATACTGGGGCTGCGATCGTCAGTCATCCAGACATCAAAGCCGTATCGTTTACCGGAGGTACCCAAACCGGCAAAGTCATCTCGCAGATCGCAGCGCCAATGTTCAAGAAACTTTCGCTCGAACTAGGTGGCAAAAACCCTAATATCATTTTTGCAGACTGTGACTATGAAAAGATGTTGGAGACTTCCGTACGCTCCTCGTTTGCCAATCAAGGTGAGATTTGTCTTTGCGGTTCACGAATTTTTGTTGAGCGCAGCCTCTATGAGCGTTTTAAGGCCGACTTCATCGAACGTGTAAAAGCGCTCAAAGTAGGCGATCCCCAAGCAGCGGATTCAAATTTGGGGGCTATCGTCTCAGAATCACATATGAATAAGGTGCTTTCTTATATCGAGCTGGCCAAAGAAGAAGGTGGTACGATCCTTTGTGGGGGAGAGCGGCTGCGCCGAACGGGGCGTTGTGAGGGAGGCTGGTTTATCGCCCCCACCGTAATCGAAGGTCTGGCCTATGATTGCCGAACCAATCAAGAAGAGATTTTTGGCCCAGTGGTCACGATCGCCCCATTTGATACAGAGGCAGAGGCCCTACTATATGCCAACAGCACCCAATATGGCTTGGCTTGTAGCTTATGGACCAGTAATCTCGATCGTGCCCATCGGATAGCCGAGAAGATCCAAAGCGGTATAGTCTGGATCAATTGCTGGATGCTACGTGATCTGCGCACTCCTTTTGGGGGCACCAAACAATCCGGTGTAGGCCGAGAAGGTGGTTTTGAGGCCTTAAGATTTTTTACTGAACCCAAAAATGTTTGTATCCAGTTCGGTAGCGAGTAGTAAGTATGCAGTACAGAGTAGATAGCATTATAGAAAATTATTCTTTACAATCGGCTAACTTCTCTGTACTAACTACTCCATACGATATAACTAAGTCCTAGAACCCATGAGAATTAACGGCCATTCACATCTATTGCCCTATCCAGAGGAAATTCCGCAGTTCATGAAGGATGAGGAAATCTTTTGGGTAGATGATGATCGTAAGCACATGCTGCAAAAGGGATGGAAGCGTCCTATCACAGACTCAAGCTTTTTTCTCAATGAGAAACTGGCTTGGATGGAAGTCAACAAAATCGATCATGCCGTTGTACTCAATTTGTCGCAACTCTATGGCAATGGGCTGCGCTGGGAAGCCATGAAGAAGGTCTTACGCTTTCAAAATGATTTCAATGCGAGAATCCAGCATGATCATCCCGATAAATTCACCTGTGGTTTTGTGGTGCACTGTGCCTATGTACGTGGCGCCTTGTGGGAGATTGAGCGTTGTGTGGAACAACTAGGACTTAGGGTACTCTGCTTGCCAACGCATTTTATGGACTCGGTGGGCACATGGCGGTGCATCTTTGACGATCCAGAGACCGAACGCATCTTTGAGCTTGCCAATCACTACAAATTAGCGGTAGAAGTACACCCTTATGATGGAGAGAAGTTTATCCATCTTGAAAATAACGCCTGGCGCTTTCACTTGGTTTGGATGCTCGCCCAATGCGCCGATGCCTATCATTTTTATACCCTCAACGGTTTTCACGATAAGTACCCAGACATCAGGGTTTGCTTTGCACATGGAGGCCAATTGGCCCAAATCAATCTCGGCCGTAGAATCCAAGGTTTTGATGGCCGTCCCGACCTGTTTGAAGGCAAAAGCCATCCCCGCAAGGCAGTAGGCCACCCCAATATCTTTTTTGATACCCTCGTACACGATACCGATTCTCTTGAGTTGATGCTCAAACGCCAAGGCTCGCGTCAAGTGATCATGGGCTTGGATGATCCTTATCCGCTGGGCGAAATGGAAAGTGAGCCTCAATCCTCTTATCCAGGCAAAATTCTCGATCTTGCTATCGAAAGAGAAATCATCAACGCCAAAGAATACCAAGAAATCTGGGAAGATAATGTCCTCAATTGGCTGGGGGCCGAATATGGCCCAGACCTCAAACAACGACTAAGCGTAATGCAACATGACTGATACTGCTTACCTATCGGATCTGGCCTTCGCCCAACGCATGGATGCACAAGATCCTTTGGCTCATTATAGAGATCAATTTTATTTACCCTTACAGGAGAACGGTAAACCCTTTCTTTACTTCACGGGTAACTCACTTGGCCTGCAACCCAAAAAGGCGCGGGACTACGTCCTGCAAGAAATGGACGATTGGGCCAAATACGGGGTAGAGGGCCACTTTCACGCCCGCAAGCCTTGGATGCCTTATCATGAATTCTTGACCGAATCCATGGCGCGAGTAGTGGGGGCAAAACCCATAGAGGTAGTAGTGATGAATACCCTGACCGTCAATCTGCATTTGATGATGGTCTCTTTTTATCGTCCCACGAATGAGCGCTACAAAATCTTGATCGAAAAAGGTGCTTTCCCCTCAGACCAATATGCCGTAAAGTCCCAAATCGCTTTTCACGGTTTTGATCCCGAGGAAGCCTTATTGGAACTACCTTATGAAGGGGATTCTGCCTACACCTCGACGGAGGAAATTCTTTCCATCATTGACCGAGCGGGAGAAGAGATTGCGTTGATCCTCTTAGGAGGAGTCAACTATTACAGTGGACAAGCCTTTGAGCTGCAAAAGATTGCCGAAGCAGGACACAAAAGAGGCTGCGTAGTCGGATTTGATCTTGCCCACGGAGCGGGTAATCTACCATTACAATTACATGATAGTGGGGCAGACTTTGCCGTTTGGTGTACTTATAAATACCTCAATAGTAGCCCCGGTAGCTTGGCTGGTTGTTTTGTGCATGAACGTCATGCTGAGGCTTTTGATCTCCCTCGATTTGCAGGCTGGTGGGGACACGATAAGGATTCTCGCTTTTTGATGGGGCCAGATTTCCAGCCTATCCCTGGAGCCGAAGGCTGGCAGCTTTCTAATCCACCAATTTTACCGATGGCTGCTATGCGGGCCTCATTGGAGATCTTTGATGAAGCGGGCATGGACAATCTCGTGCGTAAAGCCAGACACCTCACGGGCTATATGGAGTATTTATTGGATCTCTTCGAGAACGATAGGATCCGGATTATCACCCCTCGCCATCCAGCAGAGCGAGGTTGTCAGCTTTCTATTCAAGTAAAAAATGCAGACAAATCTCTCTTTGATCAGATCACCCAAGCAGGCGTGATCGCTGATTGGCGGGAGCCTGATGTAATCAGAGTAGCCCCCGTGCCACTTTACAATAACTATGTGGACGTTTTTGAGTTTGTGGAGATATTAAAAGCCGCCATAAACGATTAGGCTGGAACAGAAACTTATTTAATGAAAGAAAAAGTAGTTGTCATCGGAGCGGGATTGTGTGGTACCTTATTGGCCATCCGCTTAGCTCAGCGAGGATATTCGGTTGATCTATACGAACGTCGTCCCGATATGCGGCGAGCTGACGTTCCCGCAGGACGCTCTATTAACCTCGCCCTATCAGACCGAGGGATTAAAGCACTTAAGCTAGTGGGTATGCAGGATTTTGCCCAAGAAGCGGTGATCCCCATGTATGGTCGGATGATCCACCCTCTTGAGGGAGAAGCTTGGCTTTCGCCTTATAGCGGACGTAAAGATGACTATATCAATAGCGTATCAAGAGGCGGCCTAAACGAAGCCTTACTCAATGAAGCAGATCGCTACGAGGACGTGCAGGTGCATTTTGATATGGGCTGTAGCCAAGTAGATCTAGACAATGGCAAAGTAGCCTTTAAAAACACGCAAGATGGTAGCGAAACTTGGGTAGAGGCAAGTGCCTTTTTTGCCGCCGACGGCGCAGGCTCAGTGGTCAGGAGAAGCGTTCTGCAACGCAGTGCCTCCCTCCTCTTTCAATACGAGCAAAAATGGCTCCATCATGGCTACAAAGAGCTGAGCATACCAGCAACTGAGGCAGGTGGCTGGCGCATCGAAAAAAATGCGCTGCACATTTGGCCACGTGGCAGCTATATGATGATCGCCCTCCCGAATCTTGACGGTAGTTTCACCGGCACGCTTTTCCATCCCTTTAAGGGCGAAAATGGCTTGGAAACGCTCAATACCAAAAGTAAGGTCAGCCAATACTTCAAGCAGGTTTACGCTGATGCCGTACCCCACTTACGTGATTTAGAGGAAGAATACTTTGAAAATCCGACCAGTCCACTGGGCATGATCAAATGCTATCCTTGGCAGGTCAATGGCCGGTTTTTGTTGATTGGAGATTCAGCTCACGCTATCGTGCCTTTTTATGGACAGGGCATGAATTGCGCCTTTGAAGACGTAGTAGTTTTGGACCAGTATATGGAGTCATTTGGCAATGACTGGGAGCGTATTTTCAAAGCTTATCAACAAGATCGTAAGGCTGATACAGACGCTATTTGCGATCTAGCAATAGATAATTTTTATGAAATGCGTGATCATGTGGACGATGAGGCCTTTATGCGCAAGCGCAAGTTAGAGACTCGTATGGAGCAAGAGCTGCCCGATTATTTTAGCAAATATTCTTTGGTAACATTCCAAGAAGAGCTACCCTACGCTGCGGCGATGCAACAAGGCCGTAAGCAAGACGAAATCCTGCTCAAGCTTTGCCAAGACCCTAGCGTAATGGATTGGCCTTTGAAAAAAGTTCAAGCCTATGTAATGAGCAAGGTCTGAGCTAAAATTCCAGATATTAATCGTCTCAATCATTGCCTTAGCAAAGACATAATTAGCGTAATAATTTAAGTACAGAGTAAAAAGTATGCAGTACATAAAGAAAGGTCTAGACGAACCGCATAGCTCTACTTTTCTCGGTCTGAATACTTTTGTCTAAGTACTCAACACTATCGACCTGCCTAATGGTAGAACTTATGGAAGACAAACGATTGCTCGCTTATATAAAAGCAGTCCTAGACAATATGCCAGCGGATTGGTTACGACTTACCACTCATCGTTTGGATATTTATAATGAAAAACTGGCTAAAACGGAGTTTTTAGAAGCTTTTGAAGCCTTATTTACAAATAATAATGCAGCCCCTAAGGCCCTCAGTGAATTACCAACAGCCTACGATTATGTCAGGCTGGGTCATCCCCTATCTTGTGTGTTAGAGTGGGCGATTGCAAAACGAAATCATTTGAAGGCCAATAATGTTATTAGTTTTTCCTCCAAAACGATACCCCTTTTAGCCGTATTGCGCAAAAACCTATTAGACGGCAAAGCCAGTAGAATTCTCTATTCTGGTAGTTTGCCAGATGTCTTCGATAAGGATAAAATAGAGCAAGTCTATGGTTACCAATTTGATCTCATTGAGTATCAGGCAGCTGAAGCGAGCGAAGCATTTGAGGGTAGCACTATTTTGCTCTCACAATCTGATCAAATCTTTGATATGGTCCTCCAACCCAATATCGATTTTTTGGTGAGTACACATGCAAAACTTGGTGGAGTCTTGTTTGTCAATGGTGAGGAGAACGAAAGTTATATTCCTGACATCCAACATGTTCGGCGTAGAGAGACCATTGCCATGACCCCCGCCAATGCCTTGCACGCTTTGCAGGCGTTAGTCGGGATAAAGGACAATGCAAAAGAACCCTCAATTGAGCCTATACAAGAGCAGCTTATCGCTTCCATTCAGGACATAAATGCTACCAAAACCCCTGCCGTAGTAGGTTCAAGTGGATTATCGATTCAATACGCCATTATGATGGGATTGATCGACGACGCTTTAGAGCGTCATCCCGATAAGGAGATCAAATTTATCGTACCGACCAATTGTTATGGAGGCACTAATGATCAGGCAAGACGGGTAGCGGCGTGCATCCCACAAGTTGAAATTGTGGACTGGTTGGTGGACGGTGACAATGATATGAATCAGAGTCTCGCGAGGCTTTTGGCGCAAATTGCGCGAGCAAACGCCATCCCCTACATCATCGCAGAAATCCCCACCAATCCAAGGGTCGAAGTGCCCGATCTGCAAGAGTTACAAGCAGTCCTCACCAAAGATCGCCAAACCCAAAATGGAGAAGCGGCGATAGAGCCGGTTTTTATCCTTGACCAAACCTTTTGCCCTAACGTCCATTTTCTAGGCAAAGGGGAGATTTTGTCCCCAATCAGAGCGATATCTTATGCGAGTGGTTCCAAATTTCCTAGTGGTGGTCTAGTAACAGCAGGCTATTGTATTGGCAATCAAAAAGCAGAAGCCTTAATGGCAAAAGTCGCCCTGCACCTTAAAATTTGCGATAATGAGGCCACAGACTTCCAGTATCAGATATTGGCGGAGCAATTGCCTTCCATGATCCAAAGAATCAAAGATGCCTACACCAATACCAGGGAGTTTGTAAACTTTATCCAGGCAAAGCTGCCAACGGCAAAAATCAACTTTGTCTCCGAAGCACTCGCCAAAAAAGGCTTTACCCCCTCAGTTTTTTCCTTGGACCTGCCCACAAAAGGCGAAAAGGAGGAGGAAAAGGAAGCCTATAAAAGAGCCTTAAACCTTAAACTGATCAAGCTTATGATAGGCAAGATCCCTGAGGAAAGTAAATATTGCGTGAGTTACGGACAGCTCAAAGGTTGCTATTGGACCATACCGGCTACCTCTACTCAAGGTACCACTAAAGAAGGAGACAAAGACTATATCATTCGCGCCTCCCTATCGCCAAAACTTGATTTAGCCCGTCACAAAGAAGTCTTCGCTGAATTTGTAGATCAAATTTGAGTCCAGATGCATTAAGTACTTTGATAGTAGTATTTAGTATTAAGACCTAGGATAATTGGTCTATATGGTTCAGCAGAACCTTTTTTCTCGGTACTGCATACTCCCGAAAGCTTTCGGGATACTCTCTACTCTGTACTCAAGACCAAGGAAAATGAGGCTATCTAGTTCAGCGATACCCTTTTTCTCTTTACTCAATACTTCTTATGTTTTACATTGTACTCAAGCTTTTTTCAGAGAGTTTGGGGGAGGGTGATTACCGCTGCGCGGAACGCTCAGTTCCGGCGCCCTTATCAAGTAGGCCAACCGAAATAAGCGTTCTGCGCAGCAGATCCCCTTTGCTTGAACCTTAGGCTATCAATTCAGAGAGGCATTATTATCACTCGAGGTGGCCTTTCTTACCATCTCTTTCACGATTAAAATGCCTTCGAGCTCCTGTAAAAAGTCAACAAACTCTCGGAGTTCATTGAAGCTCAACAAAATAGACACTTCTGGTACGGGAGTGGGGATCACAATATTTTTACGATCTCGGGGTTCATCATCTTTGCGGCGGATATTCAATTGATGTTCCATATCTCTCACAAAGCCATAGAAGTTGAATGGAAAAAACACCAATAAAAAGTTAGCGAAGCCAATATTGATTTTACCGCTATGCAATTCGAGACTCGCAAATCCCAAATTATTCACTAGTACCGTTTCGTAATTATAATCTACCATCGCAATTTTTGCTTAAAACAGCCCCCAACCAATTAAGGTAGGGGCTATTTCTATGAATACTTAAGGGACTATATCCAGTGTTATGATCGTGTCAGGATTAGTTTTAATCAACTAACAACTCCTAACAGCGCACCTATTTAGACTGATTCTAAACAACAGCAATATAGGACTCTATTTCGACATAACCAGTACTTATTTAGAATAATTCTAAATAAAATTCTCAAAGCAAAAAAAAATCGCCCTCTATTGATGCAAAACAGAGGGCGATAGAGTGTGATTTTACTGGCTCAATCCAGAGATAAGCAGGGGTCTCATACTCATGAGGGAGCAAGTAATAAGGCTTTAATCTCATCGAGCACCACAGGATTCTCTATCGTAGAAGGAGGCGAATAGGGTGCTCTATCTGCGATACAGCGCATAATTTTACGCAAGATTTTCCCAGAACGGGTCTTAGGTAAGCGATCGGCAACAAACACTTTTTTGAAGTAAGCGACTGGGCCTACTGTTTCCCGAACAGATTGAATCAGCTCCTTGGCGATAGTTTCTTCGGTAATGCGAACCCCTTCTTGTAATACGACTAAACCAATGGGTACCTGACCTCTGAGTTCATCCGCTACGCCTATGACGGCACATTCTGCCACGGCTGGATGTGCCGCGATTACTTCCTCCATCTCCGCGGTAGAAAGTCTGTGCCCAGCTACGTTGATCACATCATCAATCCGACCCGTAATGAAGATATAACCATCCTCATCCACATAGCCGCCATCGCCACTAAGGTACCAGCCGGGAAAGCGGCTTAAATATCCTCTTTCAAAACGATCATCGTTGCGCCAGAGGGTCGGTAAACAGGAGGGTGGCAGCGGTAGTTTAATGCAAATGGCCCCTTCTTGATTGGGCCCTTGGATAGCAGCGTTCCCTGAAAGGGCTCTAATATCAAAACCACAAACTGCCTTACCAGCAGAACCAGGCTTCGTTTTGTCGAAACCATAGCCAGTCATATTGGCAATCATGGGCCAGCCCGATTCGGTCTGCCACCAATGGTCAATCACCGGTACCTCAAGTACAGATTTTACCCATTCGTAAGTAGAGACATCACAGCGTTCTCCCGCCAGAAAAAGAGCTCTTAGGGAGGGAGTGGGGTATTGTTTTTTGTATTCAGCTTGTGGGTCTTCCTTACGAATAGCTCTAATTGCGGTTGGGGCCGTAAAGAAGACGTTGACTTTATGCTCCCCGATCACTCGCCAAAAGGTTCCCGGATCTGGGGTTTTGATCGGTTTCCCTTCAAACATCACGGTGGTGCAGCCATGGAGGAGGGGCCCATACACGATATAGGAGTGCCCGACTACCCAACCAACGTCCGATGCAGCCCAATATACCTCACCCGGCTTCACCCCATAGATCATATCCATGCTGTATTTTAGGGCTACAGCATGGCCGCCATGATCTCGAACGATCCCTTTGGGCTTACCCGTAGTACCTGAAGTGTAAAGAATATAAAGGGGATCTCCAGCTTTAACCCAAGTGATGGGGGCAGGAGTAGCCACTGCTCGTAGTTTGTCCCAATCAAAACTAGGACTCCCCTCCAACTGATCCGGTAGTTGGGGACGTTGATAAACAATCGCGGCTTCAGGCTTATGCTCAGCCTCTGCAATGGCCGCTTTTACGATGGGTAAATAGGGTACAATGCGCTGGACCTCGATGCCGCAAGTAGCGGTTAAAATCAATTTGGGTTGCGCATCATCTATCCTAATGGCCAACTCGTGGGCAGCAAAACCTCCAAATACCACCGAGTGGATAGCCCCCAATCGCGCACAAGCCAACATCGCAATTAATGTCTGCGGAATCATCGGCATGTAGATGATCACCCGATCTCCCTTTTCCACCCCTTTGCTCTGCAACACGCCTGCAAATAAAGCGACCTCATCTCTTAGTTCTCGATAAGTAAAGCTTTGTTTTTGTTGCGTTACGGGAGAATCATAAATCAAAGCCGCCTGCTCTCCCCTTCCCTGTTCAACATGAAAATCTAAGGCAAGGTGGGCCGTATTGAGTTCGCCATCAGCATACCAGCGGTAAAAACCTCTTTCGTTTTGGCTTAAAATCTGTTGAGGAAATTTTTTCCAAGCGAGCAGTTTCGCTTGTTCAGCCCAGAAGTCTTCTGGCGCTGCCAAACTTTGTTGGTAGTCGTGAGAGTAAGTAGTAGTCATGTACGTTAATTTACGCATTGGAGGAATACGAATCCTGACAAAAAATTATTAGCTTCTAGTGATATTAGTCATTTGAAGGTTTAACACACTACTACTATGAAGGATTTGTCAAAATACTGGCGTACCAATCTACGCTATATGCTGATCTTGATGAGTATTTGGTTCGTGGTCAGCTTTGGCTGCGGGATCCTCTTTGTGGATCAATTGGATACAATCAGGATTGGGGGTTTCAAATTGGGTTTTTGGTTTGCTCAGCAGGGTGCAATCTATGTTTTCGTGGCCTTGATCTTTGTGTATGTCTATTTGATGAACAAACTGGACAAAGCTTATGAAGTAGATGAATGATCATTCATTTATTTCTGATTACTACTCGCAAGCAAAATCAAAATGGACATACAAGTTTGGACTTTTATCATCGTGGGGCTGACTTTTGCCCTCTACATCGCCATTGCCATCTGGTCTAAGGCGAGTTCAACTAAAGATTTTTATGTAGCCGGTGGGGGTGTTTCGCCTTTGGCAAACGGTATGGCTACGGCTGCAGATTGGATGTCTGCTGCCTCTTTTATCTCTATGGCGGGCTTGATCTCTTTTGCCGGCCGTGATGGCTCTAAATTTTTGATGGGCTGGACGGGAGGCTATGTTCTCTTGGCCCTAATGCTAGCGCCCTATTTGCGTAAGTTTGGCAAATTTACGGTCCCAGACTTTATTGGAGATCGTTATTACTCTAAAACCGCCCGCATCGTGGCGGTGGTCTGCGCCCTATTTGTTTCCTTTACTTATGTCGCAGGACAGATGCGAGGCGTAGGGGTAGTTTTTTCGCGCTTTCTAGAAGTAGATATCAATATCGGGGTTATTATTGGCATGGTGATCGTCTTCTTTTATGCTGTCCTTGGCGGCATGAAGGGCATTACCTATACCCAAGTAGCCCAGTATTGTGTGCTGATCTTTGCTTTCATGGTGCCAGCCATCTTTATTTCGATCCAGATGACCAACAATCCCATTCCGCAGTTGGGTTTTGGCGATACCCTTAGTGGGGAACAGGGGGTCTATTTGTTAGATAAATTAGATGGTCTTTCGACCCAATTGGGTTTCAATGCCTACACCAATGGTTCGATGAGTACCATCGATCTCTTTATGTACACCGCAGCTTTGATGTTTGGTACTGCAGGCTTGCCCCATGTAATTGTCCGTTTTTTCACCGTACCCAAGGTTAGAGATGCTCGTAAATCCGCTGGTTATGCGTTAGCTTTAATTGCCATCCTATATACTACCGCACCTGCCGTAGCTGCCTTTGCCCGTACTAACCTTATCAATACCGTCCATAATTCTGAATATGCTACGACAACCCCCGAATGGTTTAAAAAGTGGGAGGACTCGGGCTTGATGGCTTGGATCGACAAAAATGGGGACGGCAAAGTTCAAATGGCCGCTGGTCCTGCTTTTGAAGGCAAGAAAATCGAATTTGAAGGAGAACGCAGAGAAAGCAATGGCGAACGAGTAGTCGCCAATACTCCGACAGCAAACGCAAACGAACTCTATGTGGATCGCGATATCATGGTGCTTGCCAATCCTGAAATTGCTCAGCTTCCCAATTGGGTGATCGCCCTAGTAGCAGCGGGAGGATTGGCAGCGGCCCTTTCTACTGCCGCTGGATTATTGTTGGTGATCTCCTCCTCAGTCTCGCATGATCTGCTCAAGAAGACCTTTATGCCCAATATTACGGAGCGTGAAGAATTGCTTTATGCACGCCTAGCCGCTGCGGGAGCAGTAATCGTTGCTGGCTTGTTTGGGATCTATCCGCCAGATTATGTAGCCGCAGTGGTAGCCTTAGCGTTTGGCCTAGCCGCATCTTCTTTCTTCCCCGCCATCTTCTTGGGGATTTTTGATAAGCGTACCAATATGAAAGGCGCTGTCTCCGGCATGATCGTAGGGATCAGTTTCACGATGATTTACATCCTGATCTTCAAATTTGGAGTGGGCTTTGAAAGTGTCAAGGCGGCCAAGCCTTATCAACTATTTGGCATATCTCCCGAGGGCATTGGTACCATTGGGATGATACTCAACTTTGCTGTGGCCATAGTGGTATCACGCATGACAGAAGTCCCCCCGCAAGAAATCCAAGACATGGTCGAAGACATTCGGATTCCTCGTGGCGCCAAAGGTCCTGATCATATTCATTAGGAGTAATAACAGAGTTGGGGTGAAGAAGTGAGTTTTTAGGACTTACCGCTGCGCGGAACGCTTATTTAAGTACAGAGTAGCCAGTAAAAAGTACACCGTACGGAGAGGTGAGCCATGTAGCGTAATTATTCTAAGTCTTAATACTGAATACTATTGTCCAAGTACTTAATTCGCGGCTAGCTTGAGGATTGGGTACCAAGCTTAAAAAAGCTAAATCCGCAGAGTAAAGCTCCCTCTCAACTCTGCGGATTTACCCTTCTTGTAGATTAGCCTATGCCAAGCTGGACTCATTGGGTTTGAGCAAAACCCCAAAGATTAGCGCACAAATCAAGGAGACGAGTAAACCAACGGGAAATAATTCCATAAATGTTACGCCTAATCTGACAGCGACATTTTCCTTATAGGCTTCCATCATCGCTTCTTGGGAAGCTAATTGTTCGTCAATCTCCTGCTCTGTCATCCCATCTTCTGCCATACCAGCACGTAATTGGGTCACATATGAATCCGCAAATTCCTGCCCATAATTACGATAGTATATTTCCCAACTCACGGCATAAATCGTACCCGCAATCATCGTGATATAAAGCCCAATCAAAAAAGCCTTCCCAAACTTGATCGTCCCTCCCAAATGCTTGTCACGATATTGTTTTACCGCAAAAAAGATCGTTGAAAGCGCGATGATCATGGAGGTATAACCAATGAGTTCTTGGTTTTCCATATTCATCTCAGAAAACTCACGTGGGAAAAAGAGTAAGAACACCGCGGCACAAATCAAGCCAGCAATTAAACCGAAAACGAATACAATCTGAATCATAACAATATTTTTATGTGATGCCTCAAATAGTGCATTTCCAAGCAATAGAGGCTCATACTTTCGGGTGATTATGGGGTTAAAGCGGAAAATCACCCTTTTAGGTGAGGCTAAGAAATGATGCCTTTTGACTTGGCGATTTGCACAGCCTGCGTCCGGCGACGAGCGGATAATTTTTGAAAAAGTTTCGAGCTATGCGTCTTCACAGTGTTGAGAGAAATAAATAATTTTTCGGCAATCTCTTGGTTGGAAAGTCCCTGCGCCATCAACTCCAGCACCTCCATTTCTCGCTTACTCAGTCCTAACTCAGCTATCGCTTCAAGATTGTTTTGGGGTTTACCGCTGCGCGGAACGCTTGGCTCGAGCTTTGGGGTACTACTGGTAAATTTCAAACCTACCCATACGCCTAAAGCGGTAAAAAGGATTGCTACCGCCCCGATGTAAAATTCTACCGATATATCACGGATCAGGAAGCGATAATCGATAAATTTCATCAACAGCACCAGCAGTGCCATGGCAGCACTATATAATAGGATGGTTTTCTTCATAAAGAAGCCAGCTATCGGTCTCTCCCTAAAGATACAGATAGCTGGCAGGATTGAAAATATATTGCTAAGCGTTCCGCGAAGCGGGCCAACTCCAAAAAAGCGCCCTAGAGCTTGCCTTGTTTGATGATCTCCACAACGCTAGGATCTAGCAAAGTGGAGACATCCCCAAGCTTGTCAGCTGTACCATCTGCAATTTTACGCAGGATCCGGCGCATGATTTTACCAGAGCGGGTCTTGGGAAGTCCAGGAACAATCTGAATTCTATCAGGCTTAGCAATCGGTCCAATCTCATGAGTTACGGTATTGCGGATTTCTTGAACGATCGTATCGTCCGCAGCCACTCCATCCGCACAAATCACATAAGCATAGATGCCTTGACCTTTGATATCGTGTGGATACCCCACTACTGCCGACTCTACTACCGAAGGATGCTGATTGATCGCATTTTCTACTTCAGCGGTACCCATGCGATGGCCAGAGACATTGATTACATCATCTACGCGACCGATGATGCGGTACATGCCATTTTGGTCGCGGCGGCAACCATCCCCAGTAAAATATTTGTCTTGGAAGGAGGAGAAATATACTTGCCGGCAACGTTCATGATCGCCATAGGTAGTCCGGATCATAGACGGCCAAGGAAATTTCACACAAAGCAGGCCTTCAACATCATTGCCGTCAATTTCATTACCATCCTTGTCCACAAGAACGGGTTGGATACCTGGTAAAGGGAGGGTGGCAAAACAAGGCTTAAGCGGCGTAATACCCGCCAAGGGAGAGATCATGATCCCTCCTGTTTCAGTTTGCCACCAAGTATCTACGATGGGTATATCTTTTTTACCAATGTTATCATTGTACCAATGCCAAGCTTCTTCATTGATTGGTTCGCCAACGGTGCCGAGGACCTTTAAACTGCTCAAATTGTAAGGGGTGACAAAATCTAAGCCCTTGGCTTGGAGCGCGCGAATGGCTGTTGGAGCCGTGTAGAACTGGTTGACTTTATGCTTTTCGCAAATTTGCCAGAAACGTCCAGGATCTGGCCAAGTGGGTACCCCTTCAAACATCATGGTGGTAGCGCCACTCAACAAAGGCCCATAAACGATATAGGAATGTCCGGTGATCCAGCCAATGTCAGCAGTACACCAATAGATGTCATCTTCATCATACTGAAACACATTTTGAAAGCTAAAGGCAGTGTAAACCATATAGCCTGCGCAGCTATGGACGACCCCTTTGGGTTTACCGGTTGAGCCAGAAGTATAAAGGATAAAGAGCATGTCCTCCGCGTCCATAGATTCGGCAGGGCAGTCGTCATTCACCTCTTTTAACTCTTCGTGGATCCATTTGTCGCGAAAAGGTGTCCAGTCGATGGTATGGTCCGTACGCTTGAGTACAAGCACTGTTTCGACAGATTCAACGTGGTCAAACTCTATGGCCTCGTCTACTACTGCTTTGACTGCGATTTGCTTATTACCTCTAAAATTACCGTCAGAGCAGATGACCATTTTGCACTCTGCATCATTGATCCGATCGGCTAAGGCATTGGCGGAAAACCCAGCAAACACAACCGAGTGAATAGCGCCGATACGCGCACAAGCCAATACTCCAATTGCTAACTCAGGCACCATCGGCATATAAAAGCATACCCTATCCCCTTTGGTAATACCATTGCGCTTAAGGACATTGGCCATACGGCATACCTCCCGATGCAAATCGCGATAGGTGTAAGTGATATGTGCCTCATTGGGATCATTGGGTTCCCAGATAATCGCGGGCTTGTCGCCACGAGTTTCGAGATGTCTATCGAGGCAGTTTTCAGTGATGTTGAGCTTGCCTCCCTGAAACCATTTGACGTCAGGGTCCCGAAAGTTCCATTCGAGGGTTTTGTCCCACTTTTTGTGCCATTGAAATGTTTCGGCCTGGGAGGCCCAAAAGGCTTCGGGATCCTCAACCGAAGCAGCATACACCTTTTCGTAATCTTCGTAGGTGCGAATGCGAGTAGTCATGATGTCAATTATTTATCCTTTTGTGTAATTAGAGTCATAAGATAGAAAAAAAAGAGGGCTAAGTGTGGAAACTTAGCCCTCCGAAAAGAATATTTTGAGTCCTATTTTTGGATCTGTAAAATCGTCTGGGTTTGGCCTGCTGCATTGAAGAGTTTCAGCGTATAAAATCCAGCGGGCAAAACCGGTAGTTGTAGTTCTTGACGAACAGCGCCAGATTGGTGTTGCCACTGATAATGCCAAACTTCCTGTCCGACAAGGTTATAGAGGTGGAGTTCGGCGAAGCCGCTCTTAGTAGCAGCGCCTTCAATCACTAGCTGCCCTTTGGTTGGATTGGGATATACCTGCCAGTCTAGTTGATTTTCGAGTTCAATATCTGTGCTAAAGCCTACAGAAAGGCTCTGTTCTGAGCTAAATTGACAGATCCCATCACTGACAGTAAGGCTTACCTGATATCTGCCGTGAGTAGCAAAGGTGTGCTGAGGATTGGCCAAGTTAGAAGTATTGCCGTCGCCAAAGTCCCACTGCCAAGAGATTGCATTGGGATTATTATCTACGAAGTTTACGGCTTCTCCAGCACTTAGGCTGGGGTCTGAGATACTAAAAGGCTGAATGGGGCCTTGACCAAGCAAAATACAATCGTAAGCATTTTGAGCAGCAGTGGACTGGATCATCAGATCATTGAGATTGTTGCCGGCCAAAATGGCAAAAGCAACAGTATCTTTTTCACCAGGCTGTAAATCAAAGGGCCCACTACCGATATAATGCATGACATCTTGTCCAGGCCCATTGATACCTGCAGTCGCCGTACCAGGAGAAGGAAAATTGGTCAAAGACAAGTATTTGGCTTGGTCTGAAAAGTTGCTGATGTTGGGATTTCCTAAGGCACGAGCGTAGAAATTACCATCATTGAGGAGTTTGAGGCCATAATGAGCCGTTGTCCCTCCTTGGGCATCATAGGTAAAAATGATCCTTTCATTTGGATCATACTCGGCACGATTAAGATTTAGCTGCTGGGTGATGATATCAAAATCGGCAAAAAGCCCTGCACTGAGATTGTTGATCGGAAAGACTTTTTCATTTTCTACTTCGTAAAGCAGTATGACAAACTTTTGATACTCAGCCTCATCCCAAGCAAAGGTGTTTTGCGTGATCGTTACGCCAAGCGGAATATTGGCTCCATTGTCATTGAAAGTAGCACTGGCTTCAAAATCGGCCAGATACGGATTAGGATTTCGACGCACAAAGTCCACGATGCTGAAATCGTCATCACGGGAATTTTGGGCGTCGGTACGAAAGCGGTTAGAGATTTGACTAGCTGAATTGCCGATGATGAAACTCCCCTCAGCAAATACGTTGCGGCTACTTTGATACAAAAGGCCTATGCCTTGTAGATAAGATTGAAAATCATTAAAGCCGATGCTGCCTTTGCTAGTGATAGTAGTACGCAATTGGTTTTCTTCTACATTGAGCCAAGAGGGATTGACCCGTAGCTGGACGTATTCAAAATCATCATAGCCTGTATTGGGGTCTGAGTAAGTGAACTTTAGATCAACCATAAAATCAACTGGCAAATTGGCACTCAACACGACTTTGAAATCGTTGGTTGAATGGTAGGAATTGAGCGTTCCCAATGGGCCTATCATCGCTTGATTCTCTACTACTCGGACAAAAGGAGTTTGCTGTAAGGGGATGCTAAGAGTTACCTCTAGGTTGGATGCTGGATCGAGATAATTGAGAAAGTCCACATCCAAAGCTACCGTATCACCAGCGGCAATACGCCCATCGCCATCTGCATCTACCAAATGATAATCATTGGTTCTCACCGAAGGGCTAGCATCCGGCAAAAGAGCAGCATACATATCTAATCGTCCTCGGCCTACTCTATCCTCCAAGTTAAAATCATGGGGAATAGGCTGGGCGCTGACTCTTACCTTTTGGGCGGCTTGAGCGCCATTGTATTGCGGAAATTCCGCGAGAGTAAGCGCGACTGCTCCTGCTACAATCGGGGCCGAGATAGAAGTGCCCTGCCAGAGCCCTAAATAATCATCATCTCCGTTGAGGGAAGAGATAAAAATCCCTGGAGCGCTCATATCTACGCTATGATTGAAGGTAGTATTGCAACAAACTGAATCTTGAGGACCGCTAATAGCAACCGAAATAGCGCGATCAAAAGCGGCTGGATAAAACCTGATATTCGAATTACTGTTACCAGCGGCGACAATTACAGCCGCTTGACGGTTGATCGCTGCATAATTGACGGCATCTTCACCAAAACGTGTTGGCACTGGCGAGCCCCAAGATAGGTTGACGACTTCACAGCCTTGGTCTACAGCATAGACTAGGCCTTGATATCCATAGTAGATACTACCAATATTAGATTCTGGAGCAGCTTTTATGGGCAAATAGCGGCAATTAAAGCCGGTTCCTGCAATGCCAACGCCATTGTCGGTGGTGGCAGCAGCAACTCCGGCTACGCCCAAACCATGCCAAGGAAAGATGGTACTCGCATTATTGTCGCCAGCTTCACCAAGGGAATCTCCACCAAAGTCCCAGCCACGATAATTGTCGATATAGCCATCTTGATCATTGTCAATGCCATCAATAGGATCGTCAGCATTGAGGTAGAGATTGTCTTGCATATCAGGATGCAGGAAAGAGGTCCCAGAATCCACAATGCCAATGACAACATTGGTATCGTTTCTTTGGATGTCCCATGCTTCTTGGGCTCGAATCATCTGCAGGTGCCAGCTGCCAGCTGCCCCATTGGTTGTATCGGCAAAGTAATCATTAGGTTGGTACATAGTTTCGGGTACAAACCAAGGCTCAACATAAGCAAGCGCAGGTAATCTGTTTAGGATACTGACGGCTGCGTTGATTGAGAATAATTGAGGATCATACTCAAGACTGTAAATGAGGCTGAGATCAATCAGCTCTTGGCCATAAGCATTGTGAGTTTGGGTAGGTGCTTGATGGTGCGGAAAAACTTTTTCGAGCCCTTTGACTTTAAGTTTTCCGAGCGCAGCGTTGACCGAAGGTATATTGAGCTGATGAGGGAAGCAGAGGTCCCGGTATTGAGGCTTTACTTTAAAGATCAGGCGCCCTTCCCAGATTTTGGCCCCTTCAGGCAATTGGTAGGAAAGAGGAACACTGATTGTTTGTTGAGCGAAAAGAGAGGGAAAGAAAAATAATCCAAGGAGCAGCAGTAAGGCTTTGTTTATCAGGTTTTTTTGCATGATGCCATAAATTCCTTTGAGGCTTTTTTTTAGGATAACGATCCAAAGCGATAAAAAGGCATGTATAAAATTAGAAAAATTGAATAGGTTTTTAGAGTCGAGTGTCACAATTTCTTACTTGGGTGGGTTATAATTGAAATTAGGTGGCCCTAAGGGAGCAAACTAATTTTTCTATTAATGCCAATTAATCCTTAATTTTGATCTTTAAGAAACGATTGTATGAATCCGAACGAATTTCAGAAGTACGCTACCGGACACCTTGGAATCAATAGCATGACCTTGCATGACTATACTAGCGCTGCCAATGCTAATATCATGGCGGGCGTTCCCGGTGTGTATGGTCTTACCCCCAATATCATAGAAGAACGTCAATTAAATGTCATCGCGATGGATGTATTTTCTCGCTTGATGATGGATCGTATCATCTTTTTGGGTATGCCGATTAATGATCAGGTAGCCAATATTGTTAGCGCGCAGTTGCTCTTTTTGCAGTCTGCTGACGCAAAGAAAGATATTAATATTTACATCAATTCTCCCGGAGGATCTGTATATGCGGGCTTAGGTATCTATGATACGATGCAGATCGTTAGCCCTGATGTGGCGACTATTTGTACAGGTATGGCGGCCTCTATGGGAGCCGTTCTCCTTACTGCAGGGCAAGCGGGTAAGCGTTCGGCGCTGCCGCACAGTAGAGTAATGATTCACCAGCCATTGGGAGGCGCCCAAGGGCAAGCTTCGGACATTGCGATTGTACATGACCAGATTCAGAAGTTGAAGAAGGAGTTGTACGCAATCATTGCTAGTCACTCTGGACAAACCGAGGAAAAGATCTGGGAAGACTCAGATCGTGATTATTGGATGATCGCAGCGGAAGCCAAAGAGTATGGCTTAGTGGACGAAGTCCTCGGTAAAAAAGCAGAATAAATCTTTTTATAGCTGAGAGCATCTGTGTGCTCTCAGCTTTACCTTTATCTATAATGAGAAACGAAAGCTGTTCTTTTTGCGGACGTACCAAAAGGGAAGTCCAAATTTTGCTCGCTGGTTATGGTGGTGCCCACATTTGTGAAAATTGCGTAGCTCACGCCAACACCATTATCGATGAGGAATTTAAAGAAAAGCCCCAAAGTGCTCGCATCACCCGAGTACCCAAACCTCGCGAAATCTTTGAACATCTTGACCAATACGTGATCGGCCAATCTTCGGCCAAAAGAGTATTGTCGGTGGCGGTTTATAATCACTACCGGAGAGTCTTAAGTCTAGATGATCGCCTTGAAGGAGACGTTGAGCTTGAAAAGAGCAATGTGCTCATGGTGGGCTCTACAGGTACAGGCAAAACCTTGATGGCGAGAACCATCGCTCGTATGCTCAATGTACCTTTTTGCATCGCTGATGCTACAGTTTTGACTGAAGCTGGCTATGTCGGTGAGGATGTAGAAAGTGTACTGGTCCGCCTCTTGCAAGAAGCGGACTATGATGTTGAAGCCGCTGAAAGAGGGATTGTTTACATAGACGAGATTGATAAAATCGCTCGCAAGTCTGACAATCCGTCCATCACGCGTGATGTAAGTGGTGAAGGCGTACAACAGGCCTTGCTTAAGCTGCTCGAAGGCTCAGTGGCAAACGTTCCACCGAAGGGGGGAAGAAAACACCCAGAGCAAAGTTTAGTACAAATCAACACTTCAAACATCCTCTTTATTTGTGGTGGTGCCTTTGAAGGCATTGATCGTACTATTTCGCAGCGTATTGCCGTCCGTCAAATTGGTTTTGGCAAGGATACAACTGCTTTCGTCAAAGAAGACACCAATCTCCTCAAATATATTCAACCCTCTGACTTGAGAGCTTTTGGTTTGATTCCTGAGATTATTGGTCGGCTACCGGTATTGACTTATCTCGATGCCTTGGATAAGTCAGCTCTGAGAAGAATATTGGTTGAACCACGCAATGCAATTGTTCGTCAATACCAGCGCATGTTTGAGCTAGAAGACAAAACGCTATCCTTTGACGATGAAGTCTTAGACATGGTAGTGAGTCGTGCGGATGAGTTAAAGCTCGGAGCCCGCGGTCTTCGCTCTATCATTGAGGCTATCATGCTAGACATTATGTTTGATATGCCTGATAGTGATTTGGAAAACTATCACATCACCATGGATCTCGCCAACCAAAATCTTACAGGATCGGAGATGTTCAACTTCCGCGCTGCTGGTTAAAAAGATATCCGTTTACAGTTTTTTGTTGGACCCCCTAATGCCTTTTTGAGCATTAGGGGGTCTTCTTTTTGTTACCTCAAGTTTTCTAAAGGCTTACATAATTTCGAATTGATTGCATATGCATATTTTCATCTGTGCCAGAACGATAGTTTTTATAGCTTTTTAAACACCTCATTTACAGATATTTAAAAATCTTAACAAATAAAGGCTGCTAAAAAAGGGGCCAAACATCATTCGCTTTTCGCCTTTGGGCTTTGGACAAATTTGTGTCCCTTGAGATCATAGCCCATATCTCTTCCATCAAGTAACTGTTGGATTGATTCGCCACAAAAGCTGCTTTTGCTGGCATGGGGGATTACTATGTCAATTTTCAAAACTATTTTCATTATGCGAAGGAAAACCCTGGCCTCTTTATGGTTCCTCGTGATGCTCTTACTGAGTGGACCATTATTTAGTCAACAGGCCTTATTTGTTACGAATTCCGATCCAGGCAACTACAATGCCAGTGATCAAGCTATCCTTGCTCGTTTGCAAGGGCTAGGCTTGACAGTTACCGGTGTAGGTGGCCCTTCCAACCCAGCAACGGCGGCTGATGCCAATGGCAAGGATTTGATTATCATCTCTGCTTCGGTTTTATCAACCAATATTGGAGGGATGTATACTCATACTCCGGTGCCGATGATTGTGTGTGAATCTTATCTATTCGATGATTTACACATGACGGGCCATATTACAGGAGTAGATTATGGAGTGCAAGGTTCTGTAGACCGAGTACAAATTACTGATCCTAGCCATCCGCTTGCGGCTGGATTTAATGGTAATGTAACAGTTACTACTGCCCAAACTACTCTTCGTTGGGGTGATCCTAGCAACAATGCGGACAAAGTGGCTCGTCTCTTCAATCACCCTAATCAATACGCCATCTTTAGCTATGATGCGGGGGATATGATGGTCGGCTTAGCGGCTCCAGCCACTCGTATCGGTTTTTTCTTTGATACCAATACTGCTTCACACCCGACGCATAATGCCTGGTCATTTTTTGATGACGCAGTACACTATGCCCTAAGCAGCAATTGTACGGCACAAACGGAAGTCCTCAAAACGCCCACCAATCACATTACTCTGGGAGCCGGTGGTACTCAAACCATTACGGCCAATATTCAAACCCCTGGGGTCATTCCTAATGGATATTCAGTACTTTACCTACTGACGACGGGTAGTAATCAAGTGATTCAGCAAACGGCTACCACGCCTAGTTTCAGCGTAAGTGCCGCTGGAACCTATTCGTTTCATTCTTTAGTATATGATTCAGATCCAAATAGTCCTGATTATTTTGATATTTCTACGATCAACACGGGTAGCACTACCCTATTAAATATACTCATCCAGATCACAACAGGTGGTATCTGTGCCTCAATTGATTTGGCAGGAGATGATATTACAGTTAATAATTGTACTGCCGATGCAGGAACGCTTACCATTGATCAAGATCCAGTAAACATCTTGAATGGTAGCGCTACTGTTTCCGCTACCCCTGATGGCAATATTCATGTTCCAGCGGGCTACAGCCAGATTTACGTATTGACCTCTGGTCCAAACTTAGTGATTGAGCAAGTTTCGGCTTCGCCGAACTTTACGGTCAATGCCCCTGGCGACTACACCATTCATACCTTGGTATATGATGCGGACCCTAATAGTCCGAACTTCCTTGATTTATCCGTAGTACAATTTGGCACCACTACAGGAGGCGATGTACTTGCCCTTGTACTAGCTAATCAAATTTGTGCTTCTCTAGATGTAGCGGGTGCTGGGGTACACGTACAGGGATGTACTGCCGATGCCGGAACACTTACTATTGATCAGAACCCTGTAATCCTAGCCAATGGTGCTGCTACTATCTCCGCTACGCCGGATGGCAACATTGTAGTGCCTACGGGTTACAGCCAAATCTTTGTCCTTACTTCTGGTACTGGATTGGTCATCGAGCAGGTTTCGGCTACACCTAGCTTCACTGTAAACGCAGCCGGCGCTTACACCATCCATACCTTAGTATATGATGCGGATCCGAACAGTGCCAACTTCCTAGATCTTTCGATTGTACAGTTTGGTACTACTACTGGGGTTGACGTATTGAATTTAGTTACGGCCAACGGCCTTTGTGCTTCACTTGACGTTGCTGGTGCGCCAGTGCATGTAAATGACTGTACCGCGGATGCAGGTACTTTGACCATCGATCAAAACCCAGTCGTACTCGCTAATGGCGCTGCTACTATCTCGGCTACTCCCGATGGCAACATTGTTGTGCCTACGGGTTACAGCCAAATCTTTGTCCTTACTTCTGGTACTGGATTGGTGATCGAGCAAGTTTCGGCTACGCCTAGCTTCACTGTAAACGCAGCTGGTGCTTATACCATCCATACTTTGGTATATGATGCTGATCCAAACAGCGCCAACTTCCTAGATCTTTCGATTGTACAGTTTGGGACTACTACTGGTGTGGATGTATTGAATTT
>JBCCQN010000030.1:0-52898 GCA_039024315.1 Bacteroidota bacterium | reverse complement strand
CTCCCAAAGTCAAAGCTACTCCTCCTACGAGTTTACCCTCTTGGAAGGCCCCAGCCAGCAAGGTGAAAAGTAAAGATGCCCCTAAATTTGAGCCTAAAGGAGCCTCAGATCCTAAACAATTAGACCAGCAGATAAATCAAAAAAACCAGCAAGCAAAACAAAAGCAGCAAAGCGCCGCCAAGGGAGTGGCCTCATTAGCGGGAGCGGAGCGTGTCCAAGGCAAGGATTTGGAGGCCGTTAGTAGTCTTGCTGCGCAGAACGCTCAGATCAAACCCAAAGTCGAAAAGAGCCCAGGCATGAATGCCTATCTGGATATGCCAATGCCAGATTCTTTCCGCGCAAAAGTAGATTTGGTGGCCAAGCCAGAACTGCTACAAAGTATGTCTGATGTTCAGACTCAGGTGAGCGACGCAATCGAAAAACGAGATTCAGAGCAAGCTGAACATATGGCTCAAGCTCAAACTGAGGCCAATCAACTCGGGGCTAAAGCACAAGCCGCACAAGCCGAAACGGTTAAAAAGTCTCGTCAAAAGATCCAAACGGAAAAGGAAAAAGGCATCGCCGAAAGTGAAGCCATCCTGACCGATTATCAGCAAAAAGCAGGAGATGCCAAGGCAGCTCAATTCAAAAAAATAGAAAACCGAATTGCTCAAGATGACCAAAGGGTTCAAAACAAGTTTGAAGAGGCCGATAAAAAAATAAAAGAAGAGGAAAGCAAAGCAGAAGCCCAAAAAGAGGAAGCAAAGCAGAAGACAAAAAAGAAAAAGAAAAAACGCTCCTTCTGGCAAAAAATCGGAGATGCTATCTCTAGTGTAGTTGATGCGATTGCCGATGCGGTCAAAAAAATCGGCGAGGCGCTCAAAAAAGTGGTAAAAGGTATTATCTCTGCCGCTCAAAAGTTTGCTACCGGCATCATCGATGCGGCTCGTAATTTTGTCGTCAATGCGATCCAAAGTTTCGCCAAAATGGCCAAAGGCTTCTTAAGCGTAGCTCTGGCGGCTTTCCCCGGTATCCGAGACAAGGTACTCGGCTTGATTGACGAGCTGGTCAAGGCGACGGTCGAAATGATCGACATGATTGCCAATCAACTCAAAGAAGGCATTCAATATTTAGTAGATAAGCTAAATCAAGCGATTGATTTCGTCGCCAATTTTTATGAGTCCATTATTCAAGGCGGCTTGGCTATGATTAAAGCGGTAGTAACGGGTAATTTTGACGAGCTACCCAAAATCGCCTTTATGACTGCATGTAATGCTCTTGGCTTGCCGGGTGAAGAGTTTTGGATGATCCTGATGAAAGCCAAAGATCAGGCTTTGAGCATCATCAAAGATCCAATCAGCTTCCTCAAAAATCTGCTCAAGGCGGGCTCAAAAGGCTTTATGCAATTTATGAGCAATGTGGCCAAACACCTAGAAAAAGGCCTCTTCGGTTGGTTATTTGGCAAATTGACTGAAGCCGGCATAGAGTTGCCCAAAAAGTTTGATGCTGCCGGTATCTTTTTCTTAGTACGCCAAGTATTGGGTGCGACTTGGGGCTATGTCCGTGAGCGGATTGTCAACTTAGTAGGGGAGGAGAACATGGAGCGTTTAGAAGGCGTAGCCGACTACTTCCAAATGCTCTTTACTCAAGGGCCTATGGCGGTTTACAACGAGCTAAAAGGTCAACTGCAATCCCTTAAGCCGACGATTATCAAAGAGATTCAGTCTTGGGTCATCACCACAGTGATCCAAAAAGCTGTGGTCAAACTCATGGCTATGTTGATCCCTGGCTCTGGCTTTGTACAAGCCATTTGGGGGATGTGGCAGACCCTACAATTCTTTATCCAAAACATCAGAGATATAGCAGATCTGGTCAATACCGTCTTAGATTCTCTCGGCCTGATCTCTAAAGGCATGATAGGCTCAGCCGCTAATTATGTCGAAAAGGTAATGGTCAAGACCTTACCGCTGGTATTCCGCTTCATGGCCAAGTTGATCGGTTTAGGAGGACTCAGTAAAAAAATTGCCAAGATCATGGCCAAGCTGCGTAAACCCGTCAACAAAGCCATCGATAGCACTATCGGCAAGATCGCTCGCGGGGGCAAGGCCCTCTTTAACAAAGCCAAAAAAGGCGCTAAAAAAGTATGGAATAAAACGAAAGCAGGGGCTAAAAAGCTCAAAGCTGGAGCTACTAACCTCAAAGACAGTGTCATCAAATGGTGGAAAAAACGCAAGCCAATCAAAACCCAATCAGGTACTCATACCCTCTACTTTAAAGGCAATAGCGAAAAGTCTGCGGTCCCGATGGTGGCGAGCACCCCTATGACGGTCAAAGCCAAACTCAGCAAATGGAAAGCTCGCATCACGCCTGAAGCCATTCCGACGGTCAAAGCCGCAAGGAGCTTGATTACTCAGGCGGAAACTATCTTGGCGCAAGACCCCAATAGTCCTAAGCTAGTCAGCTTGCTCAAACAACTCTTTGACGTCTTTGGCCAAGAGGCCGGTGGTGATGTGGATAGCATGAGCCCCGACGAAAAGAAAGCCGCGGCCAGAGACAAATTCGTCTCCATCATGAAAACCAAAAAGGAAATGGGTAAGGCGGAGATTGAACAAGTATTGGCTAGCTTGAAAGAGGAGTTTGCGCTCTCGAAAGCAAGCTTAGAAGGGGATAAACAAGGACCCAAGATTGGTCTTTATGCTTCTCCGGCTTTGTGGTTGCCATTAACGACACCTGGATATTTTTGGGGGTATTATGATAATGATCTTTCTGGTAATCCTAATATTCTAGACGGTCAAAAGGACGGAGCATCAAGTGAAGCAATAGACAATGGTGATTTTATTAGATCGGTTAACCATGACGGACCCTACGATACACCTGGCATGGAGGTGATTAACGAGTTTAACAGAATTTTTGAAGATGAACCGATAAAGCCTTCCTCTGGAATATCTTCTGCCAAAAAATCGAAGTCAACGGTTTCTCCACTTACTAAAGATATGCTTCCTTCAAAATTAAAAACAAAAGATAAGATTGACCAATATTACAGAGCAGGAAAAGTAGAGGCAAGATCAAGCGTAAAGAGACATTCAAGCAAAAGATCGGGCGAAGGAGAGACAGTATTTGGATATTTTGGAAGTGACGAAAAAGTTATTTTGACAGGAGGAGATTATATTTCTGGAGAATACAACGGTGGGCATTTAGTTGGAGATCAATTAATGGATGGGCATAAGAGTTTTAGTATGTTTGAACACTGGAATTTAGTCCCCCAAATTAGAACGTTTAATTCACCTAATTATACAAGTGCAATTGAAAATCCAGTAGCAAAAGCTATAAGTAGTAATAAGAATGCGTATGTTGAATATAATGTAACTGTAAGGTATCCCGATTTGTCTTATGTAATAAATGATCCAAGAGTCCTACTTAGTCGTTTATTCAGGAATACCGATCATTATTACAATCAAGTAATGGGCGCAATTGCCGATAATAATGCTCTAGCCAATTCTCCTATGCGATTTACGAGAAGAACTCCTGGGTTTTGGCAGGCTACTGCAAAAGTTTTCAATACAGTAATAAATACAGGAAACATTAATCACTCTGATAAAAGGCTATATACTAACGATCCTTCGTCGGTGGGAAAAGATCGGACATATGTTCCTTCTACTGCAACCGAGAAAGTAAAATACTCATTAGAGATTGACCGAGGCAACGGCCTTGAGCCTGTTCAAAATGGCCCTTCACCAGGTAATCCACTACAAGTAAGTGGAGTTTCCTCTATTCGTGAAACTGCCCGCCAAAGGACATATTGATCTGTTATTTTTAAATATGGTTAGCCAAATTGTAGGCTAATAATTTTGAATGCACTATATCAATGGCATTAAAAGCAAGATTTTCAATTTTTGAAAACGTTGGCTCAAGTATTTCTACTTTAGTCTCAAAGTTTGGGGGACAACCAGTATGGTTAAATAGTCCAAGCTGGCCTTTAGATCCAGTTACTAACGAACAAATGCTGTTCTTATGTCAATTAGATTTAGTGGAACCTATATTCTCAAAGGCAGTTGGAACAATGGTATACATTTTTGTTAGCGATGCTGAAATACAATATGATGAAGGAATTGCAGTAATTATTCAGTCGGGAACTAGTGTAATCAAATGTGCTGACAGTGAAATTTCATTTGTTTCTAAGGCTAAAGGGCCTTCAATATATGAAATTAGAGACGATGGAAGTGAAATTGAAAAAGAGTACAGGCTTGAATTTGAATCTGTAGAAAATGAGACAGATATATCTCTCGAGGAAATTGATGATATTTTTGAAATTGATTTAAAAGAAGGATATCGGTTTTTTAGACCAGAATTTTCAGGTAATAAAATGGGGGGGCTACCGATTGTAATCGGTGGGTTCTCAAATTTGCCAGAATTCTATTCCCAAGAAGATTGGCACCTTCTCTTACAGTTAGCACCAATCGATGGCTATTGGAATAACCGAGAAGCTAACTTTTTTCCCTTTCATATGGAATTAGGCGAATTCGGTATCCTCACCATCTTCATCTCTAAAGACTATACTCAGGCTGTCGCCTATGTTCAACAACCTTAGTTTATGGCTGCCACCCAAACCACCCATTGGACGCAATATATGATTACTGCTTCTCAGGTAGCGCTTCTCCCCTGCGTGGAACTCCAGCTCTCCTATGCCGCATACCAAGAGATCCAAAAAGCCGAGCAATTCAATCTGAAGACTGCTCTGCGGGTAAAGGCAGAAGGAACATTTGAACCGGAGCTGGCTTTGAGTCTCAAAATGATCCTCAGTCCCGATCTATGGGAACAGAGAGAGGAAGATCTAGAAGCGCAAATCAAAAGACTCACTGAGATAGAGACTGATGCAGCCCTGCTAGACCCAGACAATTGGATGGTGTTAAGCGTTCGGCAAAGCCGTACTGAAAAAGAAATTGCTTATCGCACCTTCTGGGACTATGTCAATTGGGAAGCGATCCAAAATGACCGGCCTCAAGAGGAAGAAATATTCGCCGCTTTTGGTCGCTTTGCCCAAGCTACCGGCCTCAGTACTAGCGCGATCCAAGATGCCATCCAACCCGCCAATATCGGTGAAACTATTATGCAATCTTTTCAAGAAACCCTCGACGAACTCTTTAGCCCCCATGGCAATAGTCTACTAACCCAAGCTGTTTCAGACGCGAGCCTCTTCAAACAATTAGTCCAGTTTTTGGTGGAGGAAGACTGGGGTTTTTCACGCGTAAGTGGTGAAGAGGAATTGCACATCCAATTTAATGGAGAGCATGCTCAATGGATGCTGGTAGTGAGAGTTTTGCCCGAAAGTCAGCAGATTCTTTGTTATTCCTATTACCCCCAAGCCATCACTGAGACGCAAAGGCCTTTGCTGGTGGAGTACATCACTCGCGCCAATCACAATATGATTTTGGGCAATTTTGAACTGAATTGGCAAAATGGTGAACTGCGCTACAAAACTTCCTTAGATGCTAACGGGATCCAAGTCAATTCTACGGTTTTTAAACAATTGATTTTTACCAATGTGAGTCTGATGGATCAATACATTGGAGGCATCGAGGCTGTCACTAGTGGGACTAAGCTGCCAGAGGCGGCGATACTAGAGATTGAGTCAGAGGACTAAAAAGCAATTTTTCTGATAAAAAAGTGCCCTAAGCCTATGCCTAGGACGCTTCCCGCTTCATGGATTTTTGTTTATATCACTTCAGCAATGGCGTTTTCCAGTAATTCTTGACTCAATTCTGTCGGACAAACATAATTACTCATCGGCATACCTTCTTTTTCCATAGCGAGAAATCCACCACTGATATCGGTAAGATTATTGATCCCGCGTGCTTTTAAGATAGAAGCCATGATCATCGAACGATAACCACTCTTGCAATGCACATAATAGTGGTCCGCTTTGCCAAAGCGATTCATATTACTATTGACAAAATCTAGTGGGATATTAACGGCTCCTTCTGCGTGCTGAGAAACATATTCGCTAGGTTTGCGCGCATCTACGATCACTCCATTATCTGTCTTAGCTAGCCGCTCTATCAAGACCGCTGGACTAATGGACTCAATACTATCTATTTCTTTGCCGGCTGCTTGCCATGCTTCTATGCCTCCTTCGAGATAGCCCAAAGTATGATCATAACCAACCCTTGATAAGCGAGTAATGACTTCCTGCTCTTTACCCTTTGGGGCCACGATAAGGATCGGCTGTTTGATATCTGGAATCAGCGTTCCTACCCAAGGGGCAAAGCTACCATTGATACCAATGAAGATTGAATTAGGGATGAAACCATCCTTGAATTCATGCTGGGTCCGTGTATCCAATACCAAAGCCTCTTCGGCCTCGGCAATTTGTTCAAATTCTGTCGGACTAAGTGCTTGCATCCCTTGCTCAAAAATGCTTTCGATACTTTGATAACCCGTTTTGTTGAGCATAGCGTTTTTGGGGAAGTACTGCGGTGGAGGCATAAGACCAGAAGTTACCTCCTCGATGAACTCTTTACGACTCATATCTGCCCTGAGCGCGTAGTTGGTTTGCTTTTGCTCACCCAGATAGCCCCAAGTCTCAGTACTGAGATTTTTGCCACAAGCAGAACCTGCTCCATGAGCTGGGTAGACAATTACATCGTCTGCTAAGGGCATGATCTTAGCCCGCAAACTATCAAATAAGAAGCCTGCCAGATCTTCTTTGGTGATTTTGCCATGCTTAATAGCGAGATCTGGCCGTCCTACATCTCCTAAAAATAAAGTGTCTCCGGTAAAGATAGCATGATCCCTACCTGACTCGTCTCTGAGTAGATAGGTGGTACTTTCCATAGTATGTCCAGGGGTGTGAAGTACCTCAAATGCGATTTTTCCCAATTGAATTTTTTCACCATCCACGGCATTTTTGATCTCAAAATCCGTCTCTGCTCCCGGGCCATAAATAATGGTCGCACCGGTTTTTTGGGCTAGATCTAAATGTCCTGAGACAAAATCTGCATGAAAATGGGTCTCAAATATATATTTAAGCTTCGCGCCTTCTTTGGCTAACTTATCTAAATAAGGTTGCGTTTCGCGCAGCGGATCGATGATAACCGCTTCTCCTTCACTCTCGATGTAGTAGGCTCCTTGGGCCAAACAACCTGTATAGATTTGTTCTACTTTCATTTCACTAGCTTATTTCAAAGTGTTAGGGCAAATTTAGGCTTTGTGTATTACACCTTCGGTGAACGCCATCACAAAGCCAAATGTATCCACTCTGCTTGGCTCAAACGGAGCACAAGCTTTAGATTACAAAGCGCTAATATAAGTCACCTATAATACTTCCGCAATTTCGGAATAAGTGAGGGTAGGCTAGAATCCCATTTTCATTTGACCATGGAAGCTCTCGTCGCTATGATCGGGATGGAAGCGATATAATTGGGGGGCTCGGTGGGCACCTCCCGTTTTTTGCTTGTCGAGTTTTTCTAAAATACTGGCTTTCAATACTTTTTTGCGAAAATTGCCGCGGTCAATGCTACGACCTAATATGGTCTCGTACAAAGTTTGCAGTTCTGGTATGGTAAAGTTTTTGGGCATCAGCCTCTGTGCCACTGGCTGATACCCTATTTCTTTGGCTAAAAGTTTGCGCGCACTATCAATGATGTTTGCATGGTCCATGGCCATGATGGGGAGATCGTCAATGTCGGACCAAATCAAGGTTTGGGTCAAAGGGCCAGGAACTGGATTGGTCTCTTCGGCTCGTACCAAGGCGTAATAACCAATAGTGATAAAGCGCTTCATCATCCATTCGGCTGAGTCTTCCGGAATGCCAAACTTCTGCAGTTCCGGCAGTATTTCTAGCTCGAATCTGCGTTCGGCGAGGCCGAATGCCTGAAACTGCTGCAAAAAAATGTCTGTTAATCCTGTACGTTCTTCCAATATCCGGTTGGCCGCCTCATCTATGTCTTCCTCCTTGCCAATAAATCCTCCGGCCAAAACAGCTAGCCCATTCTTGCCAAATTGGGAAAGCAAAACTTTCAACTTCCCGTCCTGAAAGGCGAAAACCACACAATCTATAGAAAGATGAGGTAGATATTTTTCTTTTCCCTCTTCGAGGAACGCCAGAAAGGGTTTGGTGAAGAATTCTTTTGCCATAAGATGGCTGCAATAACGCAGTTTTTTTTCAATTCATTTTAGTTTGAGTAAAAAATACTCTTTCTTTGAGTAAAAGTTACTCATTGAGTAAATAATTCGCTACCTTAAGCTCAGGACTAATATCAAATGCTGCTGCATTTATGAAGAGAAAATGGTTAATCATTCTCGCCTTACTATTCATAGTGGTAGGGGGAGCGTATGCGTTTCTACGAAAAGAGCGCAAAATTGACGTTTTGGTTTTCTCCAAAACGGAACAGTTTCGCCACAGTTCGATCGAAAAAGGGATCGAAACGATTCAGACGCTTGGCAATAAGTATGGCTTCTCAGTGCTTGCGACCGAAGACGCCAACGTTTTTAAGGAAAAATCACTCTCCAACTACAATGTGATCGTCTTTCTCAACACCACTGGAGACATCCTAAATGATGCCCAACAGACTGAAATGCAGCGATTCATACAAGCTGGCGGAGGCTTTGTGGGGGTTCATTCTGCTTGTGATACCGAGTATGACTGGCCTTGGTACGGAGAATTAGTCGGGGCTTACTTTGACAGCCATCCCCTCGATCCTAACGTCCGCAAAGGAGATCTCAAACTACTTGATCCTACTCACGAATCCGTTGCTCACTTAGCGGAGACTTGGACCCGAGAAGATGAGTGGTACAACTTCAAGAATATTAACCCTGACAATGAAGTCTTGGTCGAAATTGACGAAACCTCTTATGAAGGGGGAAACCATGGTGAAGAACAACATCCTATGGTTTGGTATAAAGATTTTGACGGTGGACGTAGCTACTATATCGGCTTAGGACATACCGAGGAGACCTATGATGAAGCCGATTTTCAAAAATTACTTTGGGGGGGCATTAGTTATGCTGCTGGCGAAGGAGTGCCTGTTGATTACAACAAAGCCACGGTAACTCCCGAGGAAAATCGCTTTAGTAAAACCATTTTAACAGAAGTTCTCTACGAGCCGATGGAACTAGAGATTTTGCCCAATCGTGATATCCTATTTATTGAGCGCCATGGTAGAGTCAAGCGGTACGACCAAGCGATTGATAGTATTGTGATTGTCGCTGAGCTCGAGGTCTTTGATGGCCTAGAAGACGGTCTATTGGGCATGGCGCTCGATCCAGATTACGAAAGCAACCATTGGCTATACCTTTATTACTCGCCTCCAGGGGATGAGCCTATACAGCATCTTTCGCGCTTTAGTTACAAAGATGGGGAACTAGATCTAGACTCTGAAATTGTCATGCTCAAAGTGGATGTACAACGTGAACAATGTTGCCATTCTGCCGGATCAATAGAGTTTGGCCCTGACGGTAATCTTTTCCTCTCACTAGGTGATAATACTAGTCCCAGAGCTACTGGCTACGCCCCAATAGATGAATCTGATCCTACGCGCTCTCCTTGGGATGCGCAAAAATCCTCTGGAAACACCCAAGACCTCAGAGGTAAAATCTTGCGTATTCATCCTGAAAATGACGGGACCTATACCATTCCTGACGGCAATCTATTTGATGATCCCAAACAAGGTAGGCCCGAAATTTATGTCATGGGTTGTCGCAATCCATATCGTATTTCCATTGATCAGCGTACCGGATATTTATACTGGGGAGACGTGGGGCCAGACGCTGGCGACCCAGACGAAGCGTTCGGCCCGGCCGGACATGATGAAGTCAACCAAGCACGCGCCGCCGGTAACTTTGGCTGGCCCTACTTTATTGGTGACAATAAGCCTTACAAAGAATATGACTACAAAGACTCTGTTAGTTTGGCTGCCTTTGATCCACTCAAACCGATCAATAACTCCCCTAACAATACGGGTTCGCAGGAACTCCCGCCCGCTCAGCCAGCCTTTATTTGGTATCCCTACGGTCAATCTCCCGAATTTCCGGACCTAGGCGAAGGCAGTCGGAACGCCATGGCTGGTCCGGTCTTTTATCATGCCGATTTCCCTGCCTCAGACAAGAAATTCCCTGAGTATTACGACGGTAAATTCTTTGCTTACGACTGGATGCGGGGCTGGATTATGGCCATTACCATGGATGAAAAGGGAGATTTGTTGCGGATGGAGCGCTTTTTACCGAGCATGAGCTTCAACAACATTGTCGATATCGTGATGGGTCCAGATGGAGATATGTATCTGCTTGAATATGGCTCAAATTGGTTTGCTGAAAATGAAGATGCTCGTCTCGTCCACCTTGAGTATATCGCCGGAAACCGCAAACCGGTCGCCCAAATCGCAGCGGACAAAAGGGTAGGGGCCACGCCTTTGACCGTGCAGTTTGATGCTAGTGCCTCCAAGGACTTTGATGGGGATAGTCTCTCTTATGTTTGGACACTGGGCGATCAGACTTCCTCCGAGATTCAGCCTAGCTTCACCTTTGATAAAGCAGGTGCTTATACGGTACAATTGAGTGTTACGGACCCCGATGGTAAGTCTGATCAGCGGGAGGTACAAATCTTTGCCGGTAACGAAAGACCTAGCATTGGCTGGAAGATGAGTGGCAACCAGACCTTTTACAATGATAACCAAACTATCAATTATGAAGTCATGGTCGAAGATGCGGAGGATGGTCGTCTTGGTGCTGGCATTGACCCTCAGGCAGTAGCGGTTACGATTGATTTCCTGGAACGAGGTTTTGATATGACCAATATCGCTCAAGGGCATGAAGCCATGGCTGAAGCCTCGGCCTTCTTTGTTGGGCAGCAATTGGTTGCTAATTCTGATTGTCGGGCCTGCCACCAACTCGCCGAAAAATCTGTGGGACCGTCTTATGAAGCCATTGCCGCTAAGTATGAAATGAATGATCCTGTGGTCGGTAAGCTCGCCGGCAAAATCATCAATGGCGGAAACGGTTCATGGGGAGATGCTATGATGTCTGCTCACCCTCAACTCTCTACTGGCGAAGCAGAAAAAATGGTACGCTATATTTTGTCTCTCGATGAAGCAGGCGCTGATATTGGCCGTTTGCCTGTGCAAGGACCTTTCCGTTTTACGGAACACATTGGCAAAGGCACCGAAGGCACCTATGTGATGACCGCAAGCTATGACGATCAAGGAGCTAGCGGAGCGACTAGTTTGACTGCGAGAGAGGTAAAGACCTTGCGCAACCCTTTGGTGCAAGTCGAAAGCTTTGATCAAAAGAGTCCCAAGGTGCAAAATTTTGATGTTACTCCTGATATGGCCCCAGGCATCGAAGAGGCCTTTACCATCGTGATTGGAGCGGCCGGCAATCATATCGTTTTTGACCAGTTTGACCTCACCAATATTGAAGAGATTAGCATTATGGCTCTCGCCTTTAAACCCATCATGGATGGGGGCATACTAGAGTTCCGGCTAGACAGCTTGGATGGGGAAGTATTGGCCAAATTGGATGTCAAAGCTAAGCTAAGCATGAGCTTAGAGGCCGAAGCTACTAACTTTAAAGTGGATACAGACGGGATTCATGATCTGTATATGGTCTTTAAATCTTTTGAGGGAGATGCGGGTGAAAACCCACTCTACGCCTTGGATTGGATGCAATTTAAATTTGGTCCCAATCTTTAATCAAATATCACAAACTTCACTACTAAACCCCTTAATATGAAAACTACTCAACGACTCCTTCTGATGTGTTTTACGCTGCTTTTGGTGGGTACTGCTTGTAAAGGTAGCAAGACGGTGGCCTGGTCTGCCGTGGGTAATTGGGATTTTACCGTTACCGGGACTCCGGCTGGTGAAGTTGCTGGCGTAATGGTGATCACCCAATCGGGCGATGACTACAAAGGTGAATTACGTACCGAAGAGGGTACCCTTGAATTGGAAGATGTCAAGTTGGTGGATAATAAATTGACCGCGAATTTATCTTATCAAGGCTATTCTTTAAATCTCGAAGGGATGTTTAATGGCGACATGATGGACGGAGAGGTAAGTATGGGCTATGATTCATTTACGATCAAAGCCACTCGTCAGTGATAGCTTGATTCGAGTTTGGCTTCACGCTTCGCGGAACGCTTCTCTCATTGCAATAATACTATAAAGTCAAAAAGGCAGATCAGGATTCTTCTTGTTCTGCCTTTTCTCCATTTTATCCAAAAATCTCATTAATTTGTTGTGCTAACTTAAGCCTCGCGAAATCGTATCAAAGGCATGCAAATTTTTCAGTTTCTCATAGTGAAGCCTTTGAGTGCCATTTTTTTATTACTCGTAAGGATCTATCAATATGGTATCTCGCCTTTGACGCCAGCAAGCTGTCGCTATACGCCTACTTGCTCCCAATATGCGATAGTAGCTATCCAAAAACATGGTCCTTTTCGAGGAGGTTGGTTGGCAATCAAGAGGATCAGTAAATGCCACCCTTGGGGTGGACATGGTTACGATCCGGTCCCAGAGCCAGAATGCAAGTGCGATAAAGAAAGCACAGCTGCAAAATAATGCACAACTGAAAAGCAATGAGAAATACTCTCATCCGATTTTTTACTGACGATCAGCCTGTAGCGGTGGTGATCCTCCTCAATGCGGTACTTCTGTTTTTTCTGTCCTTTGAAGAGGCTGCGCCCTATATTTTTGAATTGGAGCTGATCGATACTTTTTTCATGCTTTACTTTTTGGTAGAGGCGATTTTGAAGATTCGGATCCAAGGATGGCAAGAATATATCTCCCAAGCCTGGAATCGTTTCGATTTCTTTATCGTATTATTTAGCATCCCTTCCATATTTCTTTTGTTCTACTCTGATGTGCCGGATGATCGACTCGCCTTCGTTTTTGTCTTTCGGGTGATCAGAGTAGCCCGCTTTGTTAAATTTTTTCGTTTCATCCCCAATCTTGATGAATTGGTTGCGGGCATCAGGCGTGCTTTTAAAGCCTCAGTCTTTGTGATCGTAGCCTTCATGGTATTTGGCTTTATCGTATCGCTCATTAGTTGCCGCTTATTTAAGGATTTTGCGCCTGATTTATTTGGCAATCCCATTGCTAGTTTTTACAGCATCTTTAAGGTTTTTACGATTGAAGGTTGGTACGAAGTACCTGAGCGCATAATACGGCATGCAAGACTTGACACCTCGGAGGCCTTTTTTATCAAATTGTACTTTATTTTGATCGTTGGGACCGGTGGATTGTTTGGCTTGTCTATTGTCAATGCTATCTTTGTAGAAGAAATGGTACGCGACAATAATGACCAATTAGAGTCAGATGTCCGTAGTCTCCATGCCAAGGTGGATCAATTGCTCTCCCAAATCCACGATATGAAGGCAAGCCCACCTGAAGAGACAAGCCCCTCCGAAGACTAGTTATAGCCAAAAAGATATGTTTATTTAAGATTTGGTTAATATTAGATAACATTGAAATAAATTTTTAAAAAAATTGCATAAATATTTGCAAATGTTTCAAAAGGTCTCTATGTTTGTAATGTAAGCTGATCGAAAGAGATATATAATTAGATCGCTTAGCTCTTTAAAACTGTAGGGTGATGAAATTGGTAGCCATACCCCTTTGTCTCGGGGGCGAGGGTTAGGGATAAAGCCCCCCCGTTTTTGTCGGGGGGGGCCTAACCACCTTTTGAAGGTTCGAATCCTTCCCCTACAGCTCGCGAGTAGTAGTAGTCCTTTTTAATCGGTCCCCAGATGCAGCAGTCTGGGGATTTCTTTTTTACCCAACTAATATTTTTTTAGTTTTTTTTAATTTTTGTTAAACCTTTTGCTAGCAAAAGGCGTATGTATATATGAATTCGTTAGACAAACGGATTTGATACTGCGGAGTAAACTGGTTCAAGCATCATTTGAGAAGGTTCGACTCCTTCCCCGCAGCTCGCGAGTAGTAGTAGTCCTTTTTAATTTGGTCCCCGGAGGTAGTAGCCCGGGGATTTTTTTGTCACAATCTTAAGTAAGTATGAAAGCTATCTAGGTCAATATTAGACCCACAAGCAATTACGCCTATTTTTTTACCGGCTAAGCGTTCTCGCAGAGGACCTAGCAAAGCACTTAAACTAGCCGCACAAGCGGGCTCCGGCGCAAGTTTCATATCGCTAAACATCAATTCCATCGTTCCGCGCAGCAGCTCATCCTCAATCCTCACTACCTCCGATAGCAATTGCTGACATAGCCCAAAAGTGTAGGGAAGGGCAAAGGGCGCTCCTAGACTATCAGCTATGGTCGCTACTTGCTCTATGCTTTGGGGAGAACCCGCATTTAAGCTCCTAAACATACTGTCCGCCCCAAAAGGCTCCACACCAATTAACTCGCAATCAGGCTGTAGGCGATGAAAAGCAGCGGCCATACCAGCTGCCAAACCGCCGCCTCCAATTGGTAATATCACCGCATCGAGCTCAGGAGCCTGTTGGGCAAATTCATAACCTACCGTGGCAGTTCCCAAGATAGTTTGCTTGCCTTCAAAAGGGTGGATAAAAGTTCGGCCTTCGGTGTCTCTGATATGTTCTACCATATCAAAAGCAGCTTTTACGTTGGCGACTAATATCACCTCAGCTCCTAATTTTTTGCAAGTATTGACTCTGTACGCATTCGCATTATTGGGCATAACGACTTTGGCATGTGTGCCCATGGATCTGGCTGCCACAGCGACCGCAATTGCATGATTGCCCGCACTGACTGCCGTTACCCCTTTGTCGAGTGCTGCCTGATCCATTTGCTGCATGTTCATGAGGGCACCTCGTGGTTTAAAACTCCCCCCAGGCTGAAACAACTCCAGCTTTACGTAAACCTGCGTCTCTTGACCCAATAACTCCTGTTTTTTATCAGTTTCCCAGCGAATACAAGGGGTGTGTGTGACTTTATCGCTTAAAAAAGCCGCTGCCTGAGCAATCTCTTTTTCTTCAGGAATCTTAACTACATTTGCTTCCATATTTTTCAAAAATACAATTTCCCTTTCTGAGCATGCAATTTTCTATTAAAACCGCAGATATTCAGGATGTGCCCCATATAGCTCCTCTATTTGACGCTTATCGCATCTTTTATGGGCAAAACTCCGACTTGACCGCAGCAGCAGACTATCTTAAGGACCGACTAGAAAGAGAAGAGTCCAAAATATTTTGGGCTTATGATTCCGCTGGCAATGGGCTAGGCTTTGTACAGCTGTATCCTTCTTTTTCTTCGGTTTCTATGCAAAGACTCTGGATCTTAAATGATCTTTTTGTCGCGCAAAAAGCTCGTCGTCAAGGATTGGGAGAAGCCTTGATGAATCGGGCTAAGACAATGGCAGTCCAAACCAAGGCCAAAGGCTTGCAGCTAGAAACGGGAGCGAATAATCTGACAGCCCAATCTCTTTACGAAAAACTTGGCTATGTCAAGAACGATGAGTATTTCGTTTACTATCTTAGTACTATCTAATTGATGCAAACCAAAACGAGCAACCCTGGAGTACCTTTCTCAACTGGATATCGAATTAATTGAGCTGCTGGCTTTGGCCCTTGCGCCCATCGCCTTCCTATTTACCTATGTCTATCTCATGGATAAATATGAAAGGGAGCCGCTCAAATACTTGATTATCACTTTTATTTTAGGCACGCTCACTGCGGTACCTGTACTGCTCATTGGACAAATGCTGGGCGAGTACACCCATAGCTCCGCTTACGCCAATACTCTTATTGAGAAAATCATCTATGCCTTTATCGTAGTGGCGTTTACCGAAGAACTAATGAAGTACTTGGTTCTGCGAATCTACAACTACCCGCATCCAGAATTTGATGAACCTTACGATGGCATCATGTATGGAGTCGCAGTTTCCTTAGGTTTTGCGGCAGTGGAAAATGTCATGTATGTGGTCGGGAGCAGTGCGGGCAATGAGTTTTCCATAGGGGTATTACGTATGTTGACGGCGGTTCCAGGCCATGCAATGTTTGGGGTGATGATGGGCTTCTTTGTGGGAAAGGCAAAGTTTGCCAAGACACCTACGCAGACCGTAGTTTATCGTTTGCTAGGCCTTTTTGTGGCCATTATGCTGCATGGTCTCTATGATTTTTTACTCTTCTTAGAAGACTACCGTGCTACCATAGGCGCCTTTTCTTCCTTATTTATTGGGATTGCGGTTGCGACTTATGCGATTCGGATTCACGCTGAGCAATCTCCCCATCGACACACTGACCTTAGCTCATGAAGCCAAGCGAACTCAAAGCCTTACTTGATCAAAAGTATGAACAATATAATCGTCCCCATTTTGTGGCAGATGATCCTGTACAGATTCCTCACTTGTTTAACCAAAAGGAAGATATCGAGATAGCGGGCTTCCTTACGGCCTTGATTGCGTGGGGCAGGCGAGACCTGATTATTAGGAGTGCTAAGCGGATTATTGAGGCAATGGATATGCAGCCTCATACCTTTTTGTTGCAAGCAGATAAACAAGATTGGCACCGGCTCGAAAACTTTGTCCATCGCACCTTCAACGGGATTGATTGCCTCGCTCTCTTGGAATCATTGCGGGGGGTATATCAGGCTGGGGATAGTCTGGAAACAATTTTTTGTGCAGGGATCAAGCCCGAGGACGAGGATATCAAAAATGGCATACTCTCTGCCCGAGCACGTTTAATTGCATGGGACGGATTTCCTCAGCGCACCCATAAGCACTTGGCAAATCCCGCTAAAGGCTCATCGGCTAAGCGGATCAATATGTATTTGCGCTGGATGGTGAGGCGGGATAAACGAGGCGTTGATTTTGGTATCTGGCCTACTATCGATCCTGCTCTTTTGATTATGCCTTTAGATGTACACACCGGCAATGTAGGACGTAAGTTAGGCCTACTTAGTCGCAAGCAAAATGATTGGAAGGCAGCTTTAGAACTGACCGAAAAATTACGAAAAATGTGCCCTGAAGACCCTGTACGCTATGATTTTAGCCTTTTTGGTTTAGGGGTTTACAAAGAGATCTAGATTTTTTTGCGGCTGCGCCGAACGATCAGCCTCCTGACACCGTATATATGTGTAAATTATACACAAAATGTTTGCCTCACTATCTCCCTTACTCACCGATCTATACCAATTGACCATGGCCTACGCTTATTGGAAACAAGATGTCCATGAGCAAGAGGCAGTGTTTCATTTGTTCTTTCGTAAGCCTCCCTTTAAAGGTAGTTATGCTATTGCGGCAGGTTTAGAGCTGGCCATTGAATGGCTCAGTGCCTTTCGCTTTTCTGAGTCAGAGCTGACTTATTTGAGTCAATTAAAAGGCAATGATGGGAAGGCCTTGTTTGAAGATGATTTTCTTGATTATCTCCGTGATCTGAAGTTAAGCTGTGATATTGCTGCTATCCCTGAAGGGAGGCTAGTCTTTGCACATGAGCCCTTGATGAGAGTGCAAGGACCTTTGTTGCAGTGCCAATTGCTAGAAACAGCTCTGCTCAACATTATCAACTTTTCGACCCTGATCGCGAGCAAAGCTAGTCGGATCGTCAAAGCCGCCGGAGGAGACCCCGTATTAGAATTTGGGTTACGACGTGCCCAAGGGCCGGATGGGGGAGTAGGCGCTAGTAGAGCCGCTTATATCGGTGGCTGCGTGGGTACTTCTAATGTATTAGCCGGTTATCAATACGGTATCCCGATCAAGGGTACTCACGCACATAGCTGGGTGATGAGTTTTGATACCGAGGAAGAAGCTTTTGAAAACTATGCTGAAGCCATGCCCAACAATTGTATTTTTTTGGTAGATACCTATGATACGATTGAGGGAGTTTATAAAGCCATTGAAATTGGAAAAAAGCTTAGGTCCAAGGGACATGAAATGTTGGGGGTACGCCTTGATTCAGGCGATCTTGCCGCATTGAGTATTGAGGCTCGAAAAATCTTAGATGAAGCGGGTTTTCCCCATGCAAGTATTGTGGCTAGTAATGATCTAGACGAATACCGCATGCGTGAGCTAAAAGCAAAAGGCGCTAAGATCAATGTCTGGGGCATTGGGACCCGCTTAGCGACTGCCTACGACCAGCCTGCATTGGGGGGAGTTTATAAATTGGCGGCTTTAAAAAACGAAGCTGGGGAGTGGGATTACAAAGTGAAGCTTTCAGAGCAAAAGATCAAAGTCTCTAATCCGGGCGTGTTAAACGTTCGGCGCAGCCGTGATAAAGATGGTAAGCTAAACGGAGATATAATCTGGAATGAGATGGGCACTCAACCCAAAGGAGAATTTACTACTTTTGCAGGCGAAGCAAAGCTTTGGCAGCCTTATGCAGAAGAGGACCTATTATTACCCATTTTTGAGAAAGGCCGATTGGTCTATGAGATTCCTCTTCTGGAGAACGTTAGATCCCTTTGTCAAGCAGAGTTGAGCCAATTGGGAGAGGCGTTTCAGGCACTTGATGAGCCCGAAGTTTTTCCCGTAGGCTTAGAGGCCGAGCTTCAACATACCAAAGACGCATTGATCCAGTCTTTGCAAAACGCTGAAACTAATGAGTAAGTTTTATTATCTATCTAGCTGCGACACCTGCGCCCGCATCATCCAAGAACTAAGTCTGGGCCCAGAGGTAGAGATGCAGGATATAAAGACTGAGCCTATCACTCCTGAGCAAATCGAAGAGATGTATCGCTTAGCAGGCTCTTATGAAGCCTTGTTTAGCCGCAGAGCTAGAAAATATCGAGGAATGGGTTTGCATGAAAAGGAGTTGAGTGAAGAGGATTACAAGGCTTTGATTTTGGACGAATATACCTTTCTCAAGCGCCCTGTATTAGTGTTAGAGGACCAAATTTTTGTGGGTAATACCAAGAAAGTAGTCGCAGCTGCCCAAGAGGCCTTAAACGCTTGAGATAAGTTTGCAAGCGTGTTTAGCTGCTTAAGATTTGTGGGGGCTTTTGCCAGATTTTATATGTGGAAATTCGTATATTCTATTATGAAGAATCTGAGCAATGACTGGTTTTTAGAAGGGACCCTAGATTTTGAATACAAGAAATATGTGCTCTTGGCCTACCTAAATCAGGTGAGTCGTGAGTTTGCTGAGTTCAAGCTTTATCCTGCTTTTTCGGATTTAGTTTCTCATTATCAAAACCTGCATCAGTTTCATGAAGGCCGTAACAAATTGAGGGGTAAGTTTCCCAATCAATTAAATGTTGAGGAGTTTCGCAAAATGAAGCTTCAGTACGAGCCAAAGATTCAAGAAAATCCTGATCTGCAAGAGATTGGCAGTATCGTTGAGTATGCCCTACCCGAAATAAAAGCCAGTCTTAGATCAGGCAAAGAAATCTATGAAACCATCGAAGCGGATGTTCGGATAGAACCCATTGGGATTACGCCCTTGTATCGTCAGGAAGGATATTTGCTTTTGCAATTTGAAGCTTATAAAGCCGTCAAAGCCTTTGCTTATCGGATCTCGTTTTTCGAAAATGTAGAAGAAAACTATTACGGCATTAGCTTTCGACATGTCGAATCATTTGAGCTCAGCCTCGCCAATAATTATGAACAAATGAAGCGAAGCCTCATCAAAAGTTATACAGAGCTTCCCAACCCTGCGACCTATCTAGCGCTTTCAAGGCAACTTTATCCAGAAGTACCTTCCATCCTCCCAGTAGTAAAGCGTAAAATGTTACGCATGCTGAAGTAATTCCCTTTAAGTACTTAGACAATAATATCCAGTGTAAAGACCTAGAAGAATGAGGCAATACGGTTCATCTAGGCCTTTCTCTCTGTACTACACACTTTTTACTCTTTGCTTAGAGTAGCGGCGGCTGGTTCACGATTTTAGATGACTGCTTCGCAGAACGCTTAGTTGAGTTCTCACCTGGCTTAAGCGTTCTACAGAGTAGGACCCCTCTTCCAAAACCATTGAAAGTAGAAAGACTCTAGGATTTGAGCCAAATCGGACAGTTATTTTGTTCACGATCCTTAGAGAGCACAGGCATCAATCCTCCATCGCGAATACTTCTTTGAACTGGGCAATGTCTGCCATTTGGTAGGTGTTGAAGCGAGCACCATCCCATACTTCTGCCCGCAGGGTATCGAGGAAATAAGAATGCTCCGGATCGGGTGAGTTATAGAGTTCCTCTTTACGGTAAATGAGGTCGGGTTGTTGGTCTAGGTTAATGTCTGCCATCCATGCCTTGCGTACGCTCAGAAAACCACCCCCGCCAATAAGGTAGGCCAATGACTGGGTATAAGTAAAACGTTCCTCCAAGGAGTCATATAAAAACAGTTGAGTGTGAAAGGTGTGAAAGTCCTCATACACCCCAACTATATACACTTTTTTAGCTTCGCTAAACGCTAATGCACCCAGCGGAAAATGTCTAGCGCTACTATCAAAGCTAGCTTGTTCGAGAAGCGTTGAGGGCAACATTTGATTGAAAGCATGGGCTGGAATTTGGAGCGTTGAATCGTAGCCAACTGCTTCCGGAGAACTGCCAAACTGAAAATTGGGGAGCGTAAGGGTATCTCCCTGTTGCCAGCTTAAACTGGGAAAGGAGGTTTCATATTCGCCCATAGGAGCGGAAGATTCTTCATCATTTTCAGGCGAAAGAAGGCTACAAGCGGGTAGAAAGAGGGCCAATATTAGGGCAATCCGGTTCATGTTGAGTAAGGGTATTCGACGGAGGGGCTTAGGCCAAAGTTAAGGAATTCACGGGCAAAAGCAACCGTTTTGTCCGTGAATTCGTACCATCGACTCCGAAAATATTCCGGAATTACCGTGAAAGTACTTGGATCAGATCGTACTCAGTTATGATGTCTAAATCTCCACTGTCTTTTTTGACTAGGACAGCTGGAGTATCTTTATTGATTAGCTTAGAGATAACGTCCATGCGAGTTGTTTCCAATACAAAGGGAAAGGCATCCCCCATTGCTTGGCTGATAGGACCATTTTTGAGGCTAGGGTTGTCCAAAATGGTGTTGAGAACACGACTTTCGTTGAGGCTTCCAATGATTTCGCCGGCTTGGGTAACGGGAATTTGGGAGACATTTTGTTCTCTCATGAGCTGAATGGCTTCCATCAAAGGTTGCTCTTCGTCTAGGAGAAGAACCTTGCCTTGCTGAGTCTTTAGTTTGATAATCTCCCCAGCCGTGAGAATACTGTCTTGGGTGAGAAAATCATGATTTTGCATCCAGACATCATTGTAGACTTTGCCGAGATAGCGGGTGCCATGATCAGGCAAGATGACCACTACCAATGCGTCTTTGGGAAGATCACGAGCGTATTCTAGCGCGCCATGAACGGCAGAGCCACAGGACCAACCGATAAAAAGCCCTTCTGTACGCGCCATCTTTCGGGTCATCAAGGCAGAGTCTTGATCGGTTACCTTGATGATTTTGTCGATGACAGACATATCGCAATTTTCTGGTACGATATCTTCTCCGATGCCTTCGGTCAGATAGGAATAAATCTCCTTTTCGTCAAATTCTCCGGTCTCATGCAATTTTTTGAAGACAGAGCCATAGGTATCGATACCTACTACTTGGATATCAGGATTTTGCTCTTTTAGATAACGGGAGATGCCAACGATGGTGCCACAGGTCCCCATACCTGCAACTAGGTGAGTGATTTTTCCTTCGGTTTGTTTCCATATTTCGGGGCCTGTGCCTTCATAATGAGCCTGCCAATTGCTCAGGTTGTCATATTGGTTCATGTAGATGGAGTTCGGAATCTCCTTGGCGAGCCTAGCCGAAACACTGTAGTAGGAACGAGGATCCTCTGGTTCCACTGCTGTTGGACAAACGATGACCTCCGCTCCCACCGCTCTGAGGATATCAATTTTTTCTTGGGATTGCTTGTCGGCCATGGTAAAGATGCAGCGATAGCCTTTTACGATGGCAGCCAAAGCTAAGCCCATGCCAGTATTTCCGGAGGTACCTTCAATGATCGTACCTCCCGGTTTGAGTTTTCCGCTTCTTTCGGCATCCTCTACCATCTTGATAGCAATGCGGTCTTTGATACTATTGCCAGGATTGAAATATTCAACTTTGGCTACTACGGTTGCTTTGATATGGTCTGCAACTTGATTGAGCTTGACAAGGGGGGTATCGCCGATAGTGGCGACAATGTTCGGGTATATCATTGATATATAGCAGTTTAAGCTAGGGCGAAGTATAAAAGATTATACATAATATGCGTCCAGATGACAACAGAAATCTTATTTCTCCACACAAAGATACGGTACATGATTAAGCCAAAAAAGAATCGAAATAAAAGGGGGAAAATTCCAAAATGATCACTAAAGGGCAAGATAGAGTGAGAGAAAGCATACAATAGACAGGCGAAGAGAATCATACTTAAGCTACCACTCTGCTTGGCTTTGAACTTGGGTATCTTAAAACTGATTTTGCTAGTAGAATGCAATTTGAAATCTTCGGTCTCTACTCCCTTAAAAAGTTTGAATTGTTTGGTTAGAAAGAGTAAAACAGTAAAAATTAGCAGACGAAAAATAATCTCTTCGTAAAAACCACTGCCGATAGAAAAGGCGATGTCTTGAAGGAAATTGGTCTGATAGTCCCGAAGGATAGGATTGGTGTCTAGCGGGGTGCCGATACTTACTTCCCCCAAAAAGATATTTAACAACAAAAAGATCACATATTTGAGCAAAATATAGATCAAGGCTCCATAGACAAATCCTTCTAGTAGATTGGTAAACCAGTAATACCAATTTACCTTCTCGCTGAACTTTTGTTTTTTCTTCTTCTTCTTATTACGGTTCTTTTTGTTCTCCTCTGCTAGCTTTTTGAGTTCTTGACTATCAGGTATTCCATACCAGTCCATATAGGCGAGCCTACCATAGAAATAGAGTACCCAAGCTTCGAGGGCAATACGAGCTAGGGGGAAATATTGGTGAAAAAAGCGAAACCAAATGTCATCTTGGCCATAAGTATCGATGCGATCGCCAAAAGCAACTGCTGCCAGTACCTCATAAATGATGATTATGAGGCTTATCTGCGAAAACTCATAAAATCGGTGTCTGGTCTCACCAACGTATTTATTCCAAGCAGCTTCTAAGCTTGTTTTGACATAGATCATAGGCAAAAAAAAGCTGTAAGGTCATCCTTACAGCTTAGATATTGTTCAAAGTAACAAATGCTATTTATTTATCATAGTAAATAGTTACCTCTGATTGCTGAATTCCTCCCTCCAATAGACGGATAGTATCATAAGAAAGGGCCGCAATGGCATTTTTTTCGGCTTCTAATCGACCAACTACTTTAACTTCAAAGTAGCCGCTGTTACCAGGAATCATAACTTTGAAGGTACTGCCAATAGGCAAGCTTTTGTGTAGGCCATAAAAGCGAGTGCTTTTGTATTTTTCACCTTCATAAGGAATAAAAGCGCCTTTTTCCATCCAGTTGCCGAGGTACTCCTGATCTGAGCGCATCACTCCGGCATTGAGATCGCCTCCTCTGTAAGCGGTCGTAGGGCTAGTGGTGCTAGAAGGCCGTGCGTCCAATGGGGCAGTCATGCTACGGCTGGGAATGCCTCTTTGCTTACTGCTATTGCTAGCATTAGTCGTTGGCGAAACGATTTCGCGTTTTGCCACTACGATTACATCTCCAGGTACTACTTCAACCACAGCGTTCCATGCTCTCAATTGATCTACACGGACTTTATATTTGTCGGCAATACTGTAGATATCGTCTCCTCTTTTTACTTGATAGTAAACTTGTTTGATTCTCACGCTTGGAGCATCTGCTTCACTGGCAGTCTCTTGTGAACCACTGCGTCTAGTGAAGCTAGTTTGTTCTTTTGCCTCGCCTCTACTATTCATGCCCCCACCAAAAGGAGACCACTCCGAATTGTCCATGGACTCGGTTTCCCAGCCTTGGTTGGTGGGAGGATTGGGGTTAGAAAATAAATCTGAGAGGTGGCTTTCAAAAGCAATTTCTTCTGTGCCTCTATCGGGACCACTCTTGGCTACTTCACTTTCGGTAGTACTTGTAGAGGTGCTTTCTTGAGCGGGAGTTTCAATGATGAGCCTTTGGCCTACATCTATGGTATTGGAGTGGAGGCCATTCCAAGTTTTGATTTCGTTGATGCTTACTTTGTACAATCGAGATAGGCCATAGAGGGTTTCTCCTTTGGAGACAACATGCATTTTTGCAAAATATTGCTCTCCCCCTCTTTCGCCTACAAGTGTATAGCTATTTTGGGCATGTACGAAGCTTTGCAGACCTAATAGCATAAGAGGGAGTACTATCCAAGTACGCCATTGCTGCAAGGGAAAAAAAGATTCTCGGATGCGCATATAATTTGATTGTGGTAACTGAGCTAAGTTTTAGTCTCCTCGAAGCTCAATTCGTTGAAAGTCAGTTAAAAGGTAAATAAAAAAACAGAACAAACAGATACCAACTTGCCTTTCTAATAACGACTCAAATACCATGCCTGTTGCATACATGACGAGAAATGCAACTCCTAGCCAATGATTTTTTAGCTGCAGTACATTCCAAGGTAAATACAAGGCCAAAGCCAACCAGCACAAACCCAGAATGCCAAAAGCCGCAGCATACTCTAGGTATTGATTGTGTGGATTACTAAGGCGCTTCTCTTTTTGAATCTGCTCAGGAGCTCTGCTGATCATCTCATCTTCAATGTCTGCAATGCCTACCCCGATAAGTGGATTCGTCTTAAATATCTCAAGGGCGGTTTGCCAGGCAAATATCCTCGAGGCCAAAGAATAGTCTGCGGCAATTTGAGAGCCTGGTTGATATTGTTGGATGTCCCAAATGGTCACATCTACTCGGGTCTTGAAGGAGGGAATAAGCTTATAACTCAATAAGGGAGCGAGGACCATAAGGCTGCCTAGGAGCGCGATAGGCCATATTTTTCGATTTTTGAGGCTGTACCATAGTCCTATACTCAGTAGGCCTACATAAAAGGTAAGTAATCCCGTGCGCGAGGTCAAAATGTGTAAAAATATGAGGTTGATTAGGCTGAGTACCGCTATGAACCAGCGTTCTCCGGAGGAGAAAATAGGCTTAAATCTCCACACCAAATAGAGCCCCAACACCACACTGATGGCTAACAGTAAACCAAAGTAGATATGACTCATATTACCTATAATGTCAATATTGGCATTCTTACTGATCGCTTCATTTACTTGTTCAAAATTGGCAAAATATCGGCCCAAAGAGATTCCTGCTACGGTAGTTTGACAAAGCATAAAGACCAGCCAAAGCCCTCGATATTGCTTCGCTGAAAAGTCCAGCATTCCTCCCAAAGCAAGGGGAATGAAACAAAAAAGTACTTTTCCTTTCACATCTCGAGACCATTGGGGGATATTCTCAGTAAAAAAAAAGCTTACCAAAGTGAGAATTAAAATTGCGCTCAACAGCCAAGCATATCGGTTTTCTAGAAATGCCTTGAGGCTCTTTGCCTCCCAGATTTGCCAAAGCGCCCCAGCTCCAATGATGCCAATGGAGATGGACTGAAGGGCCTTAGAGGTACTCAGACTTGCTAGGCAGACCAAACAGCCAAACCAGCTGAGATTTTTTGCATTGAGCCAGTGGGGTAGGGTCATTTTATTTTAAGACCAAGGTTGCATCAAGGATGGTTTTGTCATCCTCTAGTTCCCAAAAGTTTGCCGATAAATCCAGCTTTTTAGGCTTTGTGCCCTCCAATTCTACGGCTTGCTGCGCATAGACCACTTTGATCGGTCGAGCAAACTCATAGTGGATATGATAGTCCATCTTCTTCATCAATTGTTCGGCCAAGGGCGCTAAGCGTTCGTCTTCACCCAGCTTTTCTCGCATCACAAATTTGTTCATCAAGTGGTTGCTTTTAAACTGCTGGCCGTGGTATTCAATAAAGGGGTGAAAAGATTGATTTTGTTCGTTGATCAGCAAAATGTTGAGCGCTTTATTGAGGGCGACAGTATGTTCAAACTCATAAGATACCCCCCAGCGGTATTCAGCGGGTTCGTCTAAGAGCGTAACTTCATATATCCCATCAATTTGTTTGAGGAGTTTGACAACTTCGACGAAGGATAAATCATCTAGAGAATTGGCTTCCTGTTCGCGATCGGCATAAGCAAGCAAAGTTTGCATTTCACTCATATCTACGGCAAAGTGCATACTACCCGACCCATCCTTTTTAAAATAATAAGATTCTGTGATGGTTAGACAAGAAGTAAAGCTTAAGCAAAGAATAAATAGTAGTGGCAAAAAATTTCGCATGTCGGTAAAATAGGGATTTTTTCAATTTTTGACGATCCCCAATAAAGTCTCGAATATCGGTCTCACCATTTCCACTCTCTTGGGGTCTAGGGCGAGCTCGGTTGCTGTTTGTTCAGGACGGATTCCCTCCTTGGCAATTTCCCCCATTTGCCTCCGTTCGCCATGGCTAAAACGGGCAAACGTTCTGCGCAGCAGGGGTAAATGAGTCTGAAACTGTGCTTCTTGCATCTCCGCTAACCAGCGATCCAACAACAAAAAAAGTGGCGGATAGTGGATCAATAACAATCCACTACCAGCAAGCAGACCTTCAATCCAACGAGCAGCAGCTTGATACTCAGTGGCAGGAGAGAGCATTTGAGCCATTTTGATCGCAACCTCCTCTGCTTTCCATTTTTGATTGTCAAATAAGATTCGCAGCATATAGCCATCTATACTGGGATGGATACGGCCTTGCCGAACGATAAAATCTAATTGGCTTTGCCATTGCTGACAGAGTTTGTCCAATTCCTCATGAGCTAGACTAGCCATTAGTGAAAATGCCGCCTGAGCCGCTTGAATCTCCGCAAATCGAGTTTCAGCCAAATCATCATCCAATTGTCGACAAGCTTCTTCTAGACCAATACAAAGCCGAGGGACCAAGCCTTTGAGCAAATGCAGGATGTCATATCCTTGGTTTTCCCGCACGTCTCCATAGCGGTAAATATTGACCAGAGGAGGAATAATTTGCAAAAGCGGTGCCACTTGTTCAGAGAGATTGGTCTGTTGGCTCAGTTTGGCGACCAAGATCGGAAAGACCTCATCTAGATCTGCTAAAAAGACTTTCTCCAACCAAGCTGCTAACTCGAGGATGGTATTTTCCTGATTGAGTCGGTGCTGGACCAAACTTTGGCAAGCCTGATAGACAGTATTTCCCCAAGTGGCGGCTTCGACAACTTGCAATTCGGTCAATGGTTGCCAAGCAAGTTCCCAGACCTCGCGAAAAGTGCCATCATGTTTGGTAACCTGCTGGCTTTGAGCCCATTCGATCTCCAAAATCTGTAGCTGATGTAAAAAGACACTTTTGGCACGGTCAAATTCTTTGCGAAGGTCCAAGGTGATAGTTTTGGGTTCAGCCTGTACCTTAAGCCTAAAACTTTTTTGCTTGATCTGTAAGTCCTTTTGCAAGGGAAAAGTAGGGCTATTGGCTGGAATTTGTCCCATCTTATCACCTACAATCAAGCGTTGGTGAATCCATGTTAAACGATCTTCGCTCCCTGCATCAAAGACACTAATCAGACTCTCCTGCAATTCGGCTAGACTAGCTTGACTTTGCCCGCGAAGGATGGCCAAATTTTGGGCGAGATTGACGGCATCTATCACCTGAGCCGAGGAGGCGTTGAGCCCCTCTTCTCTTAGCATGCTTGCGGCTAGACTGAGCCATCTTTCGGCCCGTTCGCGTTCTGGATACTGAAAAATAAGCTCATACCATGCTGGTGAAGCTACGCCTGCTCCATATCCGCTTCTAAAAGCTAAGCGTTCATAGGTCCAAGGTATCCAGCTAGCCTGCATCTTTTTGCGCTTCATACCCTTGAGCATGTGATTGTCGTGCTTGGCCGCTGGTAAGCTATCAAGTGCAGGGGCATGATAAGCCCCACAAATCACCGCAATCCGCTCATAACCCGCTTTGATGGCGGCCCTGATATGTTTACGCATCATCGCTTCTCGACGGAGATTGTAGATATCCACTTCCTGCTTTTGGTTTGCCATACGCCTTGCTTCCCGCATGAGCTCCAAAATAGCGGCAAAATGATCCTCTGCTTCTGGCATATTTTCCACCACTTTATCCCACCATTCTTCCCCAGAGGAGTAGCCAGCAGCTTCGGCTATTAGGCTGAGAGGGTGAGGGCCACTGCGTGGAACGCTTCCCTCTTTTTCGGGCCATGTGTTGGCGATTGAGAGGTCGTTAAACTTTAACGGCACCTCCTTGCGATAGGCATATTGCAGTGCAATCCACTCAGGCGAAAAAGAGGCAAAAGGATAAAAACTAGCCTGTTGAGGAGATTTGGGATCATAGACCAAGATGGCTACTGGCGCTTGTAAATCGGGCTCGGCCAGATAGGGGAGGAGCTGCTCGCCTTCGGGAGGACCTTCTACCAAAATCATATCAGGCTCATAAGCAGTGAGAGCTGCCTCCAGTCGCCGGGCTGATCCCGGACCATGATGTCTGATGCCAAATACTTTGTGCAAGTCGCTTTTTGATTATATGAGTGCTTTACAAGCGCGGTAGATATCCATCCAACCGTCTCGCTCTTTGACGATGGTTTCGAGATATTCCTGCAAGACTTTCTGGTCCGATTCGGGTTCTTTGACGATAGCACCCACCATGCCTGCCGCCCAATCATCTGCCTTTAATTGCCCGTCGCCAAAATGAGCGGCCAAAGACAGGCCGTGGGTCATCACAGAGATGGCTTCCGCAGAACTCAGAGTGGCTGAGGGACTTTTAAGTCGGGTGCGCTGATCAATACTTTGGCCAGAGCGTAATTCTCGAAATACCGTGACCAAGCGCTGGATTTCCTCTAGGGCGTTGAGCTCGTGAGGGAGTTCTAACTGTTTTTGAAGTTTATTTACACGTTGCGAAACGATAGAGACTTCTTCTTCTAGACTAGCCGGTAGAGGTAATACCACCGTATTAAAACGGCGTTTCAAGGCGCTGGACAGCTCATTGACCCCTTGGTCTCGATCATTGGCAGTAGCGATAATATTAAAACCTTGCCTCGCTTGCTGAATTTCGTCCAGTTCGGGGATTGGCAACATTTTTTCAGAAAGTATCGTGATCAGGGTGTCTTGAACATCCGCCGAAATACGCGTCAATTCCTCAATGCGGGCAATCTTGCCCATCTCCATAGCCCTTAAGACTGGACTAGGGATCATCGCTTTCTTGCTAGGGCCTTTGGCGAGCAGTTGGGCGTAATTCCAGCTGTAACGAATACTTTCTTCTCCCATGCCCGCTGAGCCTTGGATCAATAGGCTAGAATCACCTGAAATTGCTGCGGCTAAATGTTCTGCCACCCAAGTTTTTGCCGTGCCGGGAACGCCTAGTAAAAGCAAGGCGCGCTCAGTCGTCAAGGAGGCGATGGCTACTTCGATAAGGCGTACATTACCGATGTATTTGGGACTAATTTTGAAGCCATTTTCAAGCTCAGTACCCATGATATACTGCAATACCGCCCAAGGTGATAATTGCCAATTGGCGGGTTTGGGATATGTGTCTACTGCCTTGAGGGCATTGAGTTCCGCGGCAAATTCTTGTTCCGCAAACTGTCTGATAATGCTTGCCATATACGAAGTTACAAAGTTGAGGGCTTATTGTGATTGGAAACTTTTGGCTAATTGATAGCGAAAGGAAAGTTTTTTGAGGGCAGCTTCTTGCTGTTCGTTTTGCCAGAACTGTTCAAAAGGATCAGTAGCCCATAATTGGGCTAGTCGAAGATAGCTTTCGGTGGGAAACCATTGTACCATCTGAGGCAGATGATACAGGGACTGGCGGAGCCAAAAGCTAGGATGATATTGACGAGCGATGATCTTGACTAAGCGTTGTCCGAAGGCCAGAGCAATATTGGAAGGTAACTCTCGCTTGCTAAGTTTGATAAAGCGAATCCAGAACCCCAAGCTGCTTTCATCGGATAGATTTTGGAGATGTCGTTTGAGGAGTGATTCCCATTCCTGATCGATGATTAGATTGGCCAATACGGGTAAATAGCCGTCAGGTAGCTGATGGAGCCAGTTCACGATTAATTCGGGGCTATCCTCTTTGGCGGCAGAAAATAAATAATCCATCATGGCCAAAGCCCAGTCTTTTCGCCCTTGGCTCGCTGCTGCCATCAACCAGCTACTCAACAACCAGTCGGCATTCTCATTGTCTGCAATGGTGTTAAGCAAAAGAGCGGGTACCATGGCCAACTTTTCCTCCCAATGGCTCAATGGGATCACGCTCATTAATTGAGCCAGCAGACGGTTTTTCTCGCCTAGTTGCAGCTGAGCTAATGGGATTTTTCCCAGTTCAAAAGCCTTTAGGACGGCAACGTTTTCATCACTGAGATGAATCTGAAATCCTTGCTGGTAGTCCCACAATTCAGCACTGAAATCTATGAGATTTTGTACGAATTCACTATTAGGGAGCCTGGCGAGCAAGAGTGCGGCATTTTGTCTGACTTCCTTTCTTTTGTGATGATATGCTTCTTGTAAGACCGTTTCATCGGCCTGGCTAAGTCCTATATGCAAACAGGAAATGAGCTGTGCCTGTGCTTTGGCATTGGCTTGTTGGGCTAATCTTGAGAGGAGAAGATCTCTTGCTTCGGCTGGCGCTGTTTTTCTTTTTTGACTGAGCCAGATACATTGCTCGTTGAGATTGCCCTCTAGCCATGCAGAATCTGCGAGAGGCAATAAGGCTTGCCAATCTGGATGCAGGCCTGCCAACCATTTGCCGCGTTCCCCGACTAGGGACAAAACCTGTTCACTACTGATGCTCGCTCGCATCGCCCAATCAAAGAAGAGGGGTAATAAACTGGCGGAAATCCTGCGATGGTGGACTTGGCATAGCGCTAAGAGTTCAAATATACCGTCCTCATTGCTTTGGCCAATCAATTTTGCCAATGCGGTTGCACTCTTACGGTTGAGCCCTATTAAGTGATCGTCTGGCGCTGGCGTAGATGCAGAATCTGGCGCTTGCAATTGTTGTCCTGCTTTATATTTGAGGCTATGCCAAGCTAGTTGCGCTAACAAATATTCGCCGCTCTGATTTTGAGGGAGCGCTATTCGATTGAGCCCTGCGGTGGCAGAGGATTTGAGGGTATCCCAGCTGATTATAGTCTTGTCCATTGTTGTTGATCTAACATACCTAGAGGAGTAAATTGTCGGCCGTCCCATTCGCCAAATACAGGCGTGGGCTGACCGCCGCTAATGGCAAATAGGTGCCAGATTTTTTTGTATTGAGCAGGCAAGGGAATTGCGTCTTGGGCTTTGTCTTTCAAGCCAAGTTTGTGGTTGTTTTGATAGGGTATCAAGCCATCAATTAAGGCTGGAAAACTACCGAGAAATGGGTTGGCCTGTAAAGCCCTAGCAAAGGCAATTTGCATCTCAGAGATAGAGGCGTACTGAGTAGGTAAGGTAAAGCCATTGACCGGTGTAGCCCCTTCCTTGAACCAAGCTCTGAGCGGAAAAGCAGCAGGATAATATACCATCTCAGCCTGAAATCGCGTACCAACTTCTAGGTGGGTTTCAAATGCACTACCCCTGCCGAAGGCAAACTCCAGTAGCATAGCAAAACGTTGATGGACAGGACTATATAAGTATGTCTTTTGTGCCTCCATGCGATCTTCTTGCCGCACTTTTCGTCCCAAGACCAACCAATCATCAGCGAGTCCATCTTGAAGTAGGATATCCTTCTTGCGTTGACCCACCCCTGCTTGGTTGAGTAATTCGTTCTGCAAAGCAGGACTCAATTGCTCATAATTACGAAATGCTTCGCACAGCATATATAGTTCCCCAATGTACTGTAAGACACTTTCTTGCCAATTGGCTTGCTCAAATAGTTTACTGAGGCTTGTTATCCGGTTGGCTAATCCCTTGGCCTGAGCGTCGATCATCCTAGCTGCAAGACTTTGCCATTCTTGAGGACTGAGACCATGCCGTTGGGCCGTGCCCAATTGGACAGTATCGACTAACCACCTTGCTAATTCATCGGCACCAGCACGAATGTTTTCAATTCTACGACTCATATGGATATTTTGGTTTACGTACTATCTCCTTGGATATCAGGCTCTAAGTTCTTGGATATTCGCAAATTGTAAATAATTGAATAATTGATAAATGTTTTTGGTATGCTTCTTGACCATGAATAGAAAGGGGAAATGTAAAATGATGACACTGGAAAAACTAAATCTTCCAGCTGACGAACTAAATAAAGACGTTCGCCAGTTGCAAAAATTACTACAACCCCTTGCTCATCAACCTAATTCTTCTAACGTACACGCATCAGCGCTAAGGCGCTGGTTTGCTGGTCACTTACCACCAGATGCGCGCGCCTGTCGTGGCTATGTAGTGGGTAATGAATTGTGCAGTAATATTCAAGACGTAATTTTATTTGATCGTCAAACTTCCACTCTTTATGAGGAAAGTTGCTGGAAAATGGTGCCTGCTAAAGGAGTAAAAGCTATTATCCGCGTAATTAGTGGCAGTTTGGCTGAGCCTGCTTTAGTGAAAGTACTACGCGAGTTTGCCACTTTGGGGCAGAATATTCGTGCCCGAACCCAAGAGGAAGTAGCGCTTGGTATATGGGCTCCAGAGGCTGAAAATTGGTCAGAAAAGGAACTCATCCATCTCATTCAATTGATTGGAGAATCAAATCCTATGGCCTATACGACCCACTTAGCGATAGGGAGTAGTATGTACTTACAACTGACTGATCTTGACTCGGCAAAGCCTGATCATAAAACCTACGCAGTCGTGGAAGAGCAATTAGGAATGGCCGCATATTTAAATGGTGGTATGCTAGCGGCAGCAATGCTCAGGCACTTAAAAAATCCATTTGATTTTCCGCTCGGACAGCCCGTACATGCTGAACCTAAATTACCAGCGGTTGCTCCGGGAAGAATGGCAATCCCAACCAAAAAGGTGGCTTTAAAAACCGCCTCTAAGGAACGCATTATTCCTGCAAAGCAAACCGAAGTAAAGGTAATTCCTCAGCCAAAGCGGACAAGTTCGATCTTACCCAACATCATGCGCCGCAAAAAGTCAGCTGAGGAACTTCCGCAAACTGCTATCAAGCATATCCAGCAAGATGCCAAAGGCAATACACCTTTGCACCAAATGGTTTTGGATAATAATCATCAGGGGATAATCAAGCAGTTCAAGGAAAGTAATGCGGCTCTAGCCATCAAGAATAAAGAAGGGAACACTCCTTTGCATCTAGCCTGTGAATTGGGATATCGAGAAATTGTACAGAGTATATTAGCAGAAGGGCCAGATGTTAACGCTCGAAACTATAAATACGCAACGCCACTGCATGCTGCGGTGGAGGAAGGGCATAAGGGAGTAATTCAAATGCTCGTTGATGCCGCTGCTGAGGTTGAAACCCGCAATAATTTGTCCCAAACGCCTTTGCATATTGCAGCGGTGAAAGGAAGAATTGCTTGCTCCCAGATATTATTTCAGGCGGGAGCAGATATCAGTGCAGCGATGGAGAAAGGCATTCAGCCTATCCATTTATCCGCTTGGTACGGAGAAGGAGAAATGATTCAAGCATTGTTAGATACAGGGGCCGACATCAATATCCAAAATGAAGACGGTAACACTCCGTTGCACTTTGCCGCTTTTAACAGTCAAGTAAAAGCGATCAAGGTGCTGATCAATCATGGGGCTGATCCGAGTATGAAAAACCAACTAGGGCTCACTTATATTGAGGGCTTAAATGAAGGCTATCAGGGCGAAATTAATCGCTTACTTGAGTAGGAAATATCTCATAAAGTATAATCAAAAAAGCCCTTCCATGACTCATGGAAGGGCTTTTGGCTAATTTGTGAGACTATTTCATATCGTTCATGATCATGATAGATTCATAAACGTAAGGATCTGCTTTGAGCGCTGTTTGCATTTTGTCCCAGCGATCTTTGCGAGATTTTTCTGCTTCGATATAGCTTAGGTCTGTTGGAAGGAAATCTACACTGAGGCCTTCAATTTCTGGACGGATATTTTCAAATTTCTTGTCCTCAGTTGCCATCGCTTCTTTTTCCGTTCTGAAAGCTTCAATTTGCAGCGGATAGACATATTTAGTACGTCTAGTCTTAAAACGTTTGGCGTTTTCTTGGATCAGACTAAAGGTCTCGTTGTTTTCTACACGTTCTTTACTATTGGAGCGCAGTTGTTTGATTTTGGGGCGGTTTTCCCAAGTACGGTAGGGTACTTCTTCAATTTCATCCCAAGGCATAGAGTATTCGCGCTCTTTCTCGCCAATCTCTAGTAAGCTATAATTGTCCGGTAGTACGATATCTGGAATTACACCACGATGCTGAGTGGCACCACCATCAATACGATAAAACTTTTGGGTGGTCAGCTTGAGTTCACCTAGTGGTTTTAAATCGGTTTGGCCACGAAGAAAATTGTCGAGGTTGACAAATCGTTGGACGGTACCTTTACCAAAAGTGGACTCACTCCCCACGATCACGCCGCGATCATAATCCTGGATAGCAGCCGCTAAAATCTCAGAAGCAGAGGCGCTGAGGCTGTTTACCATGATGATCAAGGGACCGTCATATTGAATGCGAGGATCTTTATCCGCCATGATGTAAGGAGCGCGATCGCGGGATTTGACCTGCACGATAGGGCCTTTTTCGATAAAGAGGCCAGCCATTTCCACCACATCGTTGAGCGAACCACCGCCATTGCCACGCAGATCAATGATTAGCCCTTCGATACCTTCCTGCTTAAGCTTTTCGATTTCCATCGCTACATCAGTAGCACAGCGACGACCATCCTTACTATTGAAGTTGGTGTAGAATTTAGGCAAGTTAATGTAGCCATATTGGTCATCTGACTTATCGTTTTCTAAGAGGAAAGAACGAGCATAAGTGTCTTCTAGAATCACTACATCGCGAATGATGGGAATAAGTTTTTCGCTATTGTCGATCTTACGAACGGTAAGGCGCACTTCTGTACCTTTGGGCCCGCGAATCATCTTGATGGCATCATCGATATCCATATTGACTACGTCAACGGGTTCTTTTTTGCCTTGACCCACTTTGAGGATCAAATCACCTACCTCTAAATCCCCTTGCAAAGAACAAGCACTGCCAGGTACGATTGTCACCACCTTGATATAACCATCCTGTTCGACTAGTGAGGCACCGATACCTTCGAGCTGGCCTGAGATAGCAATGTCAAAATTTTCTTTATCCTTAGGAGGGAAATAGGCGGTATGGGGATCAAAAATTTCGGTGATGGCATTCATATAATCAGCCAGATGATCTTCTACATCTAGCTTAGCTAAGCGACGGAAATAGTTGTCATTATTTTTGAGGACTTTTTTACGGGCCTCAGCTTCCATCTGCTCCATGCTTTTGTTTTTGATCTCATCATCATCTTCCGCTTTTTCCTGTTTTTCGATAGCGCTGACGAGATGAGTCAAAGTTTGGTATTTTAAGACTTGGCGCCAGCGGTCTTTAACCGCAGCCTCATCTTGCGCAAAGTCCATATTTTCGACATCTGTATCGAGTGTCTCTTCAATGCTAAAGTCGAAGGGTTTGGCTAAGATTTCTCGGTAATAGCCTTCGGCTTCCGCCAAGCGTTTGTCATACAACTGAATGGACAGATCAAACAACTCATAAGTACGGTCATTGATCTCCTCATCTACGAGATATTCGTATCGACGAAGGGTCGCCACATCTTGGGCCGTGAGAAAACGCTTATTATAATCTAGTTTTTGGAGGTATTGTTCAAAAACTTTGCTGGCAAAATTGTCGTCAACCGATTGGGGTTGGTAGTGATAATACTGCATCCCTTGCATCATGAGACGCAAGATGGTTTCGCTTTTTCTTTCTCCATTGTGGAGGGTATATGAGCTAAAGAGAAAAAGGGCGAGAAGAAGACCGCCTGGAACGAAAGATCGCAATTTCATACAAAGGTATTTAACTATTGATAATTATGTCCGGATATGCCAATTAAGTACAGAGTAGAAAGTATTAGGTACAGAGAAAGTGATCTTGATGAAGTATGCAGCCCAATTTTCCTAGGTCTTAATACTGAATACTATTGTCTAAGTACTTAAAAGCATTCCTTTGATTGAACGATTAAGATAAGGAAATGATTCCAAGCACCCGAAATTTGGGCGTTAATAATTGCCAAATATCCCAAGGCTTGTAAGGATGGAATTAATATAAAGGATAAAAACGACTAGTCTAAAGGGTGTTTTGATCAATCAATAGACTCAGCAATCCTGAGAGATAAATACTGCAGATCGTCCATAACAAGGTCCTGACCCAGTTTGTGGCAACCAATCGCTTGATGACTACATAGGAGTAACCGTGTTGCTTGAGAATCTTGAGGTGAGGCTGAATGAGCAAAAAAGTTAATAATATGTTAAACCCTATGGTTGCGACCAAAATGTAGATGTAGTTCTCTGGAATAGACCAAGGACGAAAGCCTAGGACAGCAATAGACAGCACTAGCGAAAGGATAGAGGGAATATGTACGGCGAGGACTTCCCGCTTCCGATATTGAGCAAAATAGTCGTTGAATTCTTTAGGGGCTACACGGGCAAAGAGCGGATAATGCATGAGTTGTAGCAGCCAATACATTCCCGCAGTCAGGGTGACTATGGACCAGCAAGCAAATAGTATCGTCAATGACATATAGGTAAAAATAACCAAGAAAATCTTTCGATACAAAGCTAAAGTCAGAAGATGGGATTTTTTACTGATTGTAAGATTCGATTTTTAGTTTGAGTTGTCATTGCCCCCGTACCTCATGGCCCAAAATTTCATGGGGTATGATTAGGACTTATATTAGAGTGTCTAACTTTTTTTGCTTGAATTATGTGGCGACTTATCTTCTTTTTTCTACTCTCTTTAGTCTCGATGGTGGGTTCTGCGCAGCAAGACACCAAACAAATCGATAGCCTAAAGGCCTTAGTTGATTACCAAAATCCAGATACTAATTCGGTTTTACAATTGATTAAGATTGAGCGACTATACAGCCGTGCTTTTGAGACCGATAGTTTATTTAAGTATGCAGAGGAGGCAATCCGCTTCGCGGAACGCTTAGACTACTCCTATGGATTAGCTAGGGGCTACAGTGATATCGCCATCATGCAGTGGAATATGGGAGAACTAGACAGTGCCCTCAAAAATTGTGAGTTCGCAAGAAACTTATTCCTTTCCATTGACGATAGCCTTAGGTTTACCAACCAGTCCTTTCTCTATGGGATGATCCTTTCGGATTATGGGCGCTATGATGAGGCCTTAAAGAATCATTTGCAATGCCTCAGATACTTTGAAAAGCGCAATAGTCCTAGTGCCATAAATGTGTATAATAGTATCGGTTATGTACAGAAAAACTTAGGCAATACCGATCTGGCCATAGATGCTTACCAGCAATCCCTCAAACTCGCCCAAAAGTATGAGGACAAAGAACAGCAGGCAAATGCTAGCAGTAACCTTGGAGATCTCTATCTCGAACTGGAAAAAATCGATGAAGCCATGACGCTATTTAAACGAGCTTTAAAAATTGATGAAGAGTTGGGGCTTGAGTGGGGAGTCGGTTTTCAGTTGGTCAACATTGGTAATGCTTATGCTTTGAAAGAGGAATACGCTACCGCCCTAGAGTATCAACTTAGAGGCCTTGAGATTAGACGTAAAATTGGTCAAAAAGTCCATTTAGGCACAAATTTAATGGTTGTCGGTAATGCTTATCGGAAATGGGGCAAACCAGCGCAATCTCTCCCTTATCTTATTGAAGCCAAAGAAATATTGGAGGAGATCAATTCTTTAGACTTCCTCAAATCTGTGATGTATTATCTTGGCTGTTCCTATGCTGATTTAGGTCGGTTTGAAGAAGCCTACCAAGCTTCTGAACGCTCTAGAATTATAGATGATTCCCTTTATTACAAGGAGAAAACCCAAATTGCCGAAGAATTAAATGCTCAATACGAGTCTGAAAAGAAAGCCAATGAAATCAAACTCCTTACCACTAAGAATCAGTTAAAGGAAACCGCTTTGCAGAACGCTGCCTTTCAACGCTATGGCTTGGTCTTGGGCTTGATCTTGTTAAGTGTCATCGGGCTAATCGTTTGGCGCAGCCAACAGAAAAAATTACAAAGCCAACAATTGCTCGCCCAAAAAAATGAGGCCCTCAAAGCTTCCGAATTCAAGCAAAGTTTGACGGAATTAGAACTCAAGGCGCTACGAGCCCAAATGAACCCGCACTTTATCTTCAATTGTATGAATTCGATCAATCGACTCATACTGGCTGGTGAAAATGAAAAAGCTGCTCGTAACCTGACTAAGTTCTCGCGTTTGATCCGCATGATATTAGAGTTTTCGGAACGAAAAACCATCAGCCTCCGAGAAGAACTGGATATGCTTGAGACCTATATCCAACTAGAATCCCAACGCTACAAGGGCAAGATTTCCTATGATATCAAGCTGGCCGATAATGTTGATGCTGAGGAGGTAGAAGTACCTTCTATGGTATTACAGCCTTTTATCGAAAACGCTATCTGGCATGGACTGATGCACAAAGACAGTGGGGACGGGATGTTGAGGATCTTCCTTGAAGAACGCGGCGATCTCTTGCATTGTACGATAGAAGATAATGGCGTTGGCCGAGAAAAAGCTCTCGCCCTAAAAGATAAATCTGCAGTCTCGCATAAATCTATGGCTATCAAACTAACGCGAGAGCGCTTGAAATTGCTCAATTCCTCTGGCTTGCAAAAACTGATTCAAATCGTCGATCTCAAAGACGCGGCCCAAAAGGCGATTGGTACCCGAGTAGAATTGAGTATTCCCCTTTAAATCAATTTTAGGCTCAGCAAACGATTATGAACAAAAATGAAGCCCAATAAATATCGAGCTTCTCGCTACATAAGTAAATATTCAAGTATTGAGGTGGGGCAGCACCCGGTCGGACTGCCCCTACCTACTCAATCAATACTAAATACTTTATTGGTCACAAAGAAGCTCTGAAAGCCTCCGCCTCCGCCAACCAGCCATAACTTATTATTGAAAGAGATTGCTCTTGATTGTGCTACAGGATCAAAACCGGCATTTTCGGCGGCACGAATCCATGTGTCTCCATCATCTGAATACCAGACATCGCCTAATTCGACTAATGGATTAGACTCTACAGAGCCGCTCATGAGCCAAATTCTACCGTTATGCACAGCCGTACTGTGTTGTTTGCGATCACCAAAAGGAACCATTGGATTAACCATCGTCCAATTTACACCGTCCGTAGAGTAGCGTGTATCATCTGAAAACCCACGCCCGACCATCCACATTTTGTTATCGAAGACTAAAATTTCTCCATTTGAACTAAAGTTTACGCCATTATCATCGGATACTAGGTTCCAAGTGAAGCCATCAGCGGAATTCCAGACTTGCCGACGGGAGAAATTGATATTGACATCTCGACCTCCAAATATCCACATCTTGTCATCATACACGATCATTTCGTGCCCATAGCGAGCAGGAAAAGGATCAGAACTGTTGATCATAGCTTCCGTCCAATTAACGCCATCACTACTGTACCAAAGGTCCCCCAATTCTTGGCCTTGTGAGTAAGACTTATTTCCCCCATATACCCACATTTTGTTGTCAAAGACGACTGAGGAATGAACCGTACGAGCTTCCCAAGGAGCGGAATTTACTTCTTCGGTCCAATTGACTCCATCGCTGGTAGACCAAACATCATTAAAGCGACCCCCATTACCCGAATCGCCGCCAATTACCCACATTTTACCATTAAAGTTGAGGACAGTATGGCCGGCCCGCGCGGACCAAGGTGCTGTGGACTGTAAATTGGCAATGACGGAGGCGCGGGTACGGAACAAAAAAGTTTCGCTACTGATTTCACCTCCTTTGCCATCCTTGGCGACTACTTTCCAATAGTAGGTGGTTTCCTCTTCTAAATCGCTGACTTGCAATTGAGTATCACTGATCCCCTCTGAGCGCAATGTACTGGGTGTAGCACTTTGATCTAGATAAATATCGTAGCTAATGACATCTCCGTCAGGATCTGTGGAGACAGCCCATTGGAGTATGGGATCAAGTTCGAGGTTTTGGGAATCTTGGGGCGGATAAAGCAGCGAAAAAGCTTGAGGAGGATCGTTAGGTAAAGCCTCAGTCCTAAAACTGAATTCCACCGTGCGACTTAGACCCCCATCGTCCTGAGCGATGATTTTACCATTGTACTCCTCGTCAAAATCTAAGTCTTCAAGCGTGTAAGAAAGACTACTGTTATCCGTAGCCAAAGTTTCGGCGGCGACGATCACGGTATATGTTACGGGATCATCATCGGGATCTACCGATTCGGTCCAATTGATGATCGCCGCATTAAGATTGGGCGTTACATTGACGGTAAATTCTCCAGGCTGCTGGTTGGGAGTTGGTAGTGGCTCTTTTTTGCAAGCGAGGAGGCAAATTGAAATCCCTAGGCTCAGATAAATCAGTTTCCCAAAATGGGAATAAGGAAGCTTGAGAGGTTTTGAGTTCATTATCGAATATTTTAGATTGATTGAATACCCGATATTAATCTTGGCCTTAGCCTATTTATAGCTACAATTCATAGCTGGAAGTTCTGACTTTATAAGTGGCACTAATGGCCCAATAAGTGGAAAAAACTGAGCGTTCTCCGAAGGAGGTACCCAAATAAAAAGCTAAATGATAAGAGCAATCATCATTGACGACGAAGAAGATGCCCGAGAAAGTCTAGCACTTGCCTTAACAAAATTTTGTGCTCAAGTTGAGATTCTCGAACGCTGTGATGGGCCCTTGGAGGGATTAGCGGCTATTGAAAAATATGATCCAGACTTAGTTTTTTTAGACGTGCAAATGCCCCATCTAAGTGGCTTTGATTTATTAGAAAAAATCGAAGATCCGCGCTTTCAGACCATTTTTGTAACCGCGCACGATAAATATGCGATTAAGGCGATTCGCTTTTCGGCCTTAGACTATTTGATGAAGCCAGTGGATATCGAAGAATTGGTGGGAGCCGTCAATCGGGCGGAGGCCATTAACACTAAACAAGACTATAGAGCGGTATTGCATAATGTGAGGCATCGCTTAGGGCAAGAAGGAAAATTGGCGGTGCCAGTATCAGAGGGGATGGTATTTATTGAGCTTAAGGATGTGGTTCATATTCAGGCCGACGGCAGCTATACTCGTGTGTTTTTGGAGCAGCGCCCAGTATTATTGGTCTCCAAACGACTCAAAGAGTTTGAAAATATCTTGGACCCGAGCACTTATTGCCGGGTCCATCATTCTTCTATTATCAATCTCAACAAAGTCGAACGGTATATCCAGGGAGAGGGAGGATATGTGATTATGAGCAATCAGGCGCAGGTCGATGTTTCGCGCCGTAGGAAGGAAGAATTTATGAAGCTGATTGCAAAGATTTGACGCTAGGGCTCTAATACAACGCTCTGTTCTATATGTATGAGTCTTTCGATTTGGGCACGATCTCGTTTTGACAAATTACGGCTCTGAGCTTGTATAAAACAGTTCATAGCGGCTTCTTCGGCGCCAATAGTCCAAAGTACAAGTCCTTTTTGGTAGTAGGCGTAGGGCTCCTCCGGAGAACGCTCAATCGTTTCTTCGGCAAGAGCTAAGGCTTTTTCAAACTGCGATAATTGACGATGTACCGCAATTTGATGCGCTTGAGCTCTATAAACGGCGCTTTCTAGTCTTTGATAGTTAAAAAGAACCCAACTGATATCTTTAGCCGCTTGACTGGTTTGCCCCATGGCCAGTCGGCAATAGGAACGCAAGTTATAAGCATTGGCAATCTGAGTCTGACTGATGGCTGCTTTGTCATAAGCGGTATGTCCTAAGCCGATAGCCTGAATAAGGTCAGCGACGGCCTTTTCGTACTGTTGAGCACCCATATATGCTTGAGCTCGACCCATGTAGATATCAAATAATTTAGCGGCTGCTTTGGCGGGTCTTTTGCGCGCAATAGGGATATACATCAAGGCTCGGGTGTACTCTAAGGCTGAGGCTTCGAATTCTTTATTGGCCAAATAAGCTTTGGCATTTTCAATGCGCATGGCGGCTTTTTTGGCGTAGCTAACTCCAAAATTGAGATTTTCGGATTGTTTGCGGAGGTATAATCTGCACTCTTCTTGAGAAAAGGCAAAAGGGATATTGGTCCAATAGGATACTGACTCTTTGCCTCTTTTAGCGGGGATAAACTTAAGCTGGTTGAGATAGGGATTAACAGCTTTGGTGAGTATAGGATGGGCCGAATTTAAGATTCGATGTTTGATGTAAACGCCATTTTCGTTGACTAGGACCCGACAGTAAACCTTCCCTTCGATTCCTTGCTTTATCGCGCTGAATGGATAGCCAATTGCTTTGCGTACGTCATTTAGATTCAAGATGACCGGTTCTTGATCTACATAAACATAATCATGGACTTTTGGAACCTGAGCGAGCAAAACGGAGGGAATCAACAATGCAGCAAGCACGAAGGAATGGAAAACGCTCATAAGGAAAAGTATATTACCTTAATGTTAACTAAAAATAATCTAATTATAAACAGGCTGATTGTTAAAAGCATGCTTACAAATAGGAGCGACTTGTTTTAGTAGGCTTACTTTTCCGATCTGATATTATATCCTTAATTTAGTAAATTACACGATAAAAAATATTATTTGTATGTGTTTAGTTTGGCTTTGCTTGTAAGCTTCCCATTTAGGTAAAGGAATTTTCCGTTGCCGTAGGGATGTTAACCTTTGATACAATTTGCGCTTGAATTACAGATTTTGCCTACTATGTTTGTATTGTAACAGGACGGTAATCCTGGAATTACAAGAGCAAGGGCTAGGGTTGATTCTCCCGATATGGGATAGAATCCCCTAGTTTTTTTTTGTGCTTGATTGTTGCCTAAAATAGCCTCTGTGTACTCTCTTTGGCGATTGTAGTATATTCTAAACGCTTTGTATGTAGAATAGGTCGTTTGCTCTCAGCACACGGGACTCACTAGTAGAAAATTGATTTTATCTATTTTGGATGGCGCCTCGGTGCCTCTTTTTGTTTTTGAGGTAGAGCATACAAATAGCGGTTAAGAATCTTTTAGTTCATAAGGTGATTAATTTTCGGATACCAAAATGATGGTGGTGTAATAAAATTTCATTGAATGTACTAACAGTTCGAAATTGGATTCAAACAGTTGCCGCAAAAGATGTAACCATTGGAGGACTTTTGTATTGTGAGAGCCTAACTTTTACCCTAAAATTGTAATGTAACAGGACGGTAATCCTGGAATTACAAGAGCAAGGGCTAGGGTTGATTCTCCCAAAGGGATAGAATCCCCTAGTTTTTTTTTACAATCATTTTTTGGCGCAGCTTTTCTTCCTTCCGCTATTTTCTGAATACCTAGGCGCTGAGAAAACATTGTCCACTATTAAGACGCTTGAAAATGGGGCTCTCTGATTGAGCAAGATTATTTTTCGTTTTTCAAGATACTCTTCGATACCTACTGTAATGGCAGCAACGCAAAGTAGCAGTAGAACCCTTTTTATCCCCAGACATTTCGAACGAGCCTGCTCCTACGAGGAGTTCCTAAAGCTTTTGCATTCCTGTCAAGCTAAGAGATTTTCTCGCTTTGCGGAACGCTTATTCGTTAAAGTTCCCTCCGCCTTGGTCGCGATGACAGGATTTTTATGTGCGATAGCTATCTTATTCCCACCTTCGGCTCGGAGATAGCGGAGTGGCCTTGGGAAATAAGCGTTCCGCGAAGCGAATTAGGCACAAAGAGCCCCACCGTATGGCGCCATGGTATAACTACAGAGATAAGTACTTAGACAAAAGTATTCAGTACCGTGAAAAATAGAGCTATGCGGTTCATCTAGACCTTTTTTCTCTATACTGAGTACTTTCTACTTTTTACTTAAATCACTAGTCAGACGCGGCTAAGATTACTAGCGGGATTCTTCCTTTTACCGTTTTTGTATCAGTTACTCCCGATTTTGTCCTTCTCCACTTTAATTTTTTTAGCCTATTACAGACTCCAACAAAAGCTATTAGCGTAAGAATCTCTCCGCTTTGTTGCTTATTTGTGCAAATATTTATGTGTGTAAAAGATTTTTTCGTCAGAATTATTCTCTAATTGACTCATTGTCAGAGATATCAAATTCGTCTCATATATACAGCAATAAATTGGCATAGCATGTTAAATCTGTGCTCAAATTTAGTTTGAGCATCTACAGGAGGGGCCTATTATTGTAATGCATAACAGGACGGTAATCCTGGAATTACAAGAGCAAGGGCTAGGGTTGATTCTCCCAATGGGATAGAATCCCCTAGTTTTTTTTTGTCCCCTTATCTCCAAAGATCCAGCCAAGGGCACAGACTATCAACAGGCCGATTGGATTTAGCCACAAATATTCTATCATCGCATGATAGCCCTCAGGTAGGGCACCTACTGGGTTGAGAAACATCATTTCGCCGGTGTCGCAATGCACATGCCAACCAGCAATGGCCAGTACTATCACTAAACCGCCAATCAATCCAATCATCGCACTGCGTCCATTAGCGCCTGGGATCCATAAGAGACAAAAAATCCCCAGCAAAGGGCCATAAAAGTAGCTGCCCAATTGGTTGACAACCTCGATGATGGATTCGGTTTCTCCAAAGAATAGTGCGGTAACAGTCGCAAACAACCCCCAAAAAGCAGTAAAGGCATAAGTGGCCCATAGATAGTGTTTATCGCTTCGCGGAACGCTTCCCAAGCGTTGATACCAATCGACAACAGAAGAGGCAGCCAATGAATTGAGCATGGTATCTATGCTGGAAAGGGCCGCGGCCATAATAGCGGCAATCAATAAGCCCAAAATACCCACAGGCAGCTCATGGAGCATAAAATAGGGAAATACGTAGTTGGTATCGTTTCTGGCTTGCCCTTGCTGATGAATTTCCGCTTTGCGGAGGGATTGGGCCTGCTGATCAAGATCGCGCAGGTTTTGCTTTATCTCCGGATCATCGGGACTTTCCAATAAGGCCCAAGCCGCTGTTTCTCGTTCATCATGCACCGTTTGGAACTCACTCTCAAGCATGCTGATGGATTGCGTTTCATCTGGGATGAATAAGAGTGGACGTTCATTAAAAATGTAGAAAACATAAAGATTGACCCCCAGTAGCAAGATCAAAAACTGCATAGGGACCTTGAAAAGTGCAGACATGATAAGAGAAGCTCTCGCATCTCCCAGGCTTTTTGCTGTTAAATATCTCTGCACCATCGACTGATCGGCTCCGAAGTAGGATAGCATCATAAATAGACCTGCAATGAGCCCTGACCAGACATTGTATTTTTGGCCGAGATCCCAATTGAAGTCCAAAATCTCCAATTTTCCCATACTACCTGCTAGGTGAAGCGCATCTCCATAACTCAGGCCGTCGGGCAAGCGATTGATGATAAAGACAAAGCAAAAAGCCAGCCCGAAGAGCATCAAAATCATTTGCTTGAAGTCAGTCCTTAAAACAGCAGCGATGCCTCCCAATAGGGTGTAAACCGTAGTAAAACCCCCAATCAGCCAAATGGTGGTACTCAATGGCCAAGCTAGTATCAGTGCCAAAACATAGGCTGGTGCAGCGATGGTAATCCCCACTGAAGCTCCTCGCGATATCAAAAAGAAAGCGCTGGTAGTCAGGCGAACCGGCAAGCCAAAACGCTTTTCCAAAGCTTCGTATGCCGTAAATACCTTAAGTTTATGAAAGAAAGGAACTAGCGTTATACAAAGTATGATCATCGCAATCGGCAGCCCTAGATAGACCTGCAAAAAACGCATATCATGCATAAAGGATTGACCAGTTGCCCCAATAAAAGTGATGGCAGAGGCCTGCGAAGCCATAATGGAGACGCCAATTAACCACCATGGTTGACGACGACCAGCCAAAAGCTGATGCTGAAGACTATCTCCTTGTTTGCCTGCCCTGATACCATCCCATAAGGTATAGGCAAAAAACAAAACCAACACTCCCCAGTCGAGATAACTCATTGAGACAAAAATAAAGTCAAAAATGTAATTTTGAGCAGAATCAGTCGAGAAAAGACCGGTAAGCCGACATTTTTTATTATTATCATCTTTTTCTCGCATTTTTTATTGACTAGCGCCCTCGGATCGGAGCTACTAATCCTAAATCCCATGAAATTTCTTCCTCTTTTCCTCTTTCCGATTTTGTTATGGACGGCCTGTGCTTCTCAAGCTACGATTAGTGAGGAGGACAAGCGTTTGGCTGTGGCAGACAGTCTTGCCAAAGCTTACATCATTACCGATGGACACGTTGATTTACCCTACCGTATGGCGGTAAAGAATTTTCAGTTAGTCCGGCAGTATCTCGACAATATTGAAAGTACAGAGGACGGTGATTTTGATTTTAGGCGGGCTAAGGCAGGGGGGCTAGATGTACCCTTTATGTCTATTTATATTCCTGCATCCTATCAGCAAACAGGAGGAGCTAAAGTTTTTGCCGATAGTTTGATAGATATGGTCAATAGTTTGGTGGCTGCCAATCCTGATAAGTTTGGGATTGCGGGTACTCCGGCAGAGGCAGAAGCCTTATTTGAGGCGGGAAAAATCGCCCTACCCATGGGGATGGAAAACGGAGCGCCGATGATGGATGATATCGCTAATGTGCAGCATTTTTATGATAGGGGAGTGAGATATGTGACCCTAACCCACAGTAAAGACAATCAAATTTGTGATAGCTCTTATGATACTACTAGGACTTGGAATGGTTTGAGTCCCTTCGGGGAACGCATCGTCCTAGAGATGAATCGAGTTGGAATAATGGTTGATATCTCCCACGTTTCGGACAGCACTTTTTATGACGTAATGGAGATTGTCAAAACGCCAGTAATTGCTTCTCATTCTTCTTGTCGCAAATTTACCCCAGGATTTGAACGAAATATGAGCGACGAGATGATCAAGAAACTCGGCGAAAATGGTGGTGTCATTCAAATCAATTTTGGTTCCTCTTTCCTAGATAGTGCTTTTCAAACCAAATACAATACCATGCGGGATAGCGTTGGTAAGTGGGCCAAAGCCAATAATCTAGCTTATACAGATACTGCGGTCATCGCCATGGCAGAAGCCTATATGGAAGAGGTGGGTAATCCTTATGCCACGGTGCAAATCGTAGCAGATCACATTGACAATGTGGTCGAGATTGCTGGCATTGATCATGTCGCTTTGGGCTCTGATTTTGATGGAGTAGGGGATACCCTGCCCATAGGGCTCAAAGACGTATCAGATTATCCCAACCTTATTGCAGAGCTGCTTAAACGCGGCTACAGTCATGAAGAGATCGAAAAAATCTGTTACAAAAATGTCTGGCGGGTTTGGAATGAGGTAGAAGCGTTCGCCAAAGGCGTCTAAAAAAAATAAGGGACCTCCGCTCTGGAAGTCCCTTTCCTTCTAATAGAAGTAAGTGTTAAAAACGAATATTTTTATCTCAACAGCCTTAGGCTAGAAAGAGGAAGAAATATCGATCAATTGGAAGACATCGCCACCGCCAGTAACATTGAACAAAGGGGTACCGGTATTGGTACTTGGATTTATCTCATAGAAGCCATTGAAGCTACCATTGTCACCAAAGATGTCCACAATAATTTTACCGTTGTTGTTGTAGATCGCTGTATTGACAAAACCTGCGGTGGAGGGTATGTTATCGACCACTCTTACCGCTTTGGTTGGGATATCGATCTCAACTACTTTTTGGGTTTCACTGTATAGTGCTAAAGCTAAAAGCTCATCATTTTCGGCAGCAGTGATAGTACCCTGCTGTAATTTTTGCAGTAATTCTATCAAACGAGGAGGATCACTAGTTGCGGTTGCGATCGCATAGATTTTGTTATTGCCGCCATAGGCAATAGAGGTCATCAATTGGAAAAAATTGTTTTCATACCCAATAGCATTGATGGGGTTGAAAGCGAAGGTGGTATCGAACTCAGAACTAGTATTGATCTTGAGGATCTGTGGACGTGAGCCTTTGTTTGCACCTGCCCCAATTTGCCCATCCAAACCATAAGAACCTTGGCAAAGGATATATAAGTTACCTTCTTCATCGATTACACTTTCTCTAATACCGCGAGTATTGGGATACTGGGCATCAGGATGTATGATGGTTTTTTCCCAAGTTTGGGTAGCAACATCTACTACCTCAACATATACTTCATTGCCTTCGTAAAATGCTGGTGTGGAGAACTTATCTACAATAAGAGGCAGGTAAATTTTACCCGTATTTTCGTTGTGATAGATTCCAAGGTATCCTTGTCGGTCCATGTCATCGAAGGATTTGGCTTGACTCATGTCGATAGCGACAGGGTCCTCCATAGTGCTAGGATTGAAAGCGTAGAGCTCATTTACATCAAAGCGGCAATAGAAGCCAAGCTGATCATTGATGATGACCATATCTCCCCAGTTGTGAAGCAAGGGAATTTCTGCAATTTCGATTGGGGTACCGGTTGCCTCATCAAAAGCGAATTTAGTGATACCAAAATCTCCATTGGTCGGGACGCCAAACAAAAACTCATTGTATCGCTCCGAAAAGGCAAAACGCTGATAAGAAGCCTGTGTTGTTAGGTCGATATCACCGCTCGGGATTTCATCAAAGTGGCCACCATAATATGTTACTGCACCAGAAGTATTGATACTGGAGACAATGACGTAACCATCTTTTTTGTAAACACTGGATAGATCTATCGTTTCAGAGTTTTCATGAGTACCAAATTCATTGCTCACTTTGAGCGTAACAACGTAGGCCTGACTACTAGCATAGGTATGCATTGGAGAGGCTTCTGTGGAAGTATTGCCATCACCAAAGTCCCAGCTGTAGCTTTCTGCATCGAAGGATGTATTGGTGAATGTGACAGTCAAACCGTTAGTTTCTACCGTAAATGAAGCCTCAGGAGCCCTATCACGGCAGCCTTGAAGAACTGCCAATCCCATTATAAGGATCAGGAATAATTGAAGTTGATTTTTCATTTGTCTTGGTTGAATTTTTGAAATTGGTAAGAGATTCTGATGTTATAATTTCTGCCAGGACGCGGAATCGCGAAATTGTCAAAGAGTTGCGCGTCCAAGACATTGTATACATTGGCGGATATAGTGAGTCTTTCCTTCCAGCTTAAGCACTGCAGACCTGCATCTAAGCGATACTGGACCGGTACCCAGTTATCGTCATTACGCACTTGACCCACATTGATAAAGTTGAATTCGTCCACGTATTTAAATTGGACGTAACCTCCAAAACCATTGAGCATATCCCCAGTAGTTTGATGGTTGTATTGTAACCTAATGTTACCAAAGAAGGTCGGTGTGTTGGGAAAAGGGGTGCCGATAAGAAACTGTGCCGCAGGATTATCAGAGTCAATACTCTCGTAAACCTTTTGCATTCTGGTGACATTAGCATTGATGCGGAAGTCGCGAAGAAACTTCACTGATACCTCTGCTTCTATGCCGCGACTTATTACTTCTTCGGCATTGATGTATCGTCCAATTAGGGCAGGGGTTAAGAAAATAATATCGTTTTGTGCACGTTGAAAACCGTTTAATTCTATACTGAAACCTGCATCTCCGCTACTATTTTGCCTCCGGTAAACGACTCCCGCATTGTAGTTGTCGCTTGATTCGGGCTTCAGCAAAATGTTGGAACGGATATTATTTCCATTACCAAAAAATTGGGCAAAGGTCGGGATGCGCCAAGCTCTTTCATAAGAAGCTCGGACAAAAAATCCAGGTATGATGTCATACTTTCCTACAACGTACCAACCCTGAGTTGTGGAATTTAGGCCTAAAGGGGTAAAGGCATTGGGATCTACTCCATCTAGTCCAAAATAGTACAGCTTACCTCCCAAAGACAACTCTAAGCGATCTTGCAACAACTCTCTGGTGTATGCGAGGCCCAGTACATCTTTAGTCAAATATTGCGGGTAGGTAAGCAGATCCCTTTCTTCAGGCTGGATAATATCCCTACCACTTAGTCTCTGACGGGCGTATAGGTTGCTAAGGGTAATCCGATTATTTTCTCCTGGTGTAAATTCAAGGGTACTTCTATTAATGGTGTTGAGCTGTTGTCGATCAGAGAGGGTTGCACCACTAAATTCACCGCTTGGGTTAGTCCCAATAGAGTCCCCACTCCAACTGTAAATGACGCGGGAGGTATCTTCGAAAATTACCTGTTCCTCTGAAATTGCGAAAGTGGATCGAAATACTACGGATTTACCGAGGGACTTACGATACTCCAGCGTAGTATTACGGTTATTCCCTTCGTAGAAGGCTTCGCCGAAGGCTGTTCTGCCAATCAAGCCTCCATTTTGCAATTCTTTATAATAGTCTGCATAACTAACTCCCACCTTAAATAAATCGGCCCATTTTTGATCCTTAAAGGCCAAAGAAGCGTCTAATGAAAGTAACTCGTATTGATCGTGAAAACGTCGCACGGGCAACTCTTCTCTCTCCTCCCAAACATAGGCGAGCATTTCATAGTCGTTATCCGAGTAGTTGTAGGAAGCATTAACGTTTAGAATTACTTTTGGCTTGATTGCATAATTGGCATTTAGGCCTGCTATATGGGTATTGAAGGATCCAATATTATAATAAGCTTGCACCCCGGTAAAGGGCTGGAAATCCCTGATAATATTGACTCCCCCGCCCATGGCATCGGTTCCCACATCGACAGGAACTACCCCTTTATAAACATCTAAGCGTTGTATATTGGTCAGCGGTAAATTGCCTAGATTTAAAGATGGATAAACAAACTCCATCGGTAAACCATCTATATAAAGTCTAACGGCAGTGCCATTGAGGCCATTTAATGAAATGTCGGTACGGTCCCCCAATGAACCAGAATTACGCACACGTACTCCCGGTAATTGGTCGATAGCTTCATTGAGGTCTCTGACTCTTAAGGAGGTTTCCTTCAGTTCAATACTTTCGATAACTATACCTTTATTACCTTGTTCTTCAGCGGCTGTTTCGCCATAGACTACAACTTCATCAAGCTCACCCGACAATATTTCAAGATCAATATCTAAGCGTAGATCTTGATCTTCGATAGTGAACTCGGTTTCGTAGGTTTTGGTACCTAAGTAGCTCACCTTGAGCCGGTGAGTTCCCTTTCGTAATCCACTAATTTGGTAGTCGCCTTTTTCATCCGCTTGGGTGCCAAAAGCACCCGCATCCACTACAATTGTAGCACCTACCGCGGGATCACCATTTTCTAGTTGAACATGTCCTTGGAGCGTAAGATTTTGGGCTGATATGGGAGCAAAACCAAGGATTAAAAGCAAGCTAAACGCTAACAAACTTCTCGTTTGAGAAGCAACAGAAAATAGTATTTGCATAGCAGTTTGAACAAGATTCTTGAAAGCTTATTTAGAATTGGTCCAAATATAAACTAGCTTTTTGGAGATCGCAAAGGTTTCTCTCAATCGCACTAGCTCAATAGTGATTGAGAGACTCATAAGTTTCAGTAAATCAGTAGTTTATGAATTTATGGCTATGCGGATCTTTCCTGTATATAATCAAGTATTTCGTTATGGTGAATTAATTTGCGCGAAGCGAAAGGGGGAATTTGAGGATGACTAAAGGATATAATTTTTTTATCATATGATGGCCGGCTGGTTCAGGGAGATCCTTCATTAAGCCTACCCAGATAGCCTATTCCTACTCTGGAAAAAACTCATAAGCTCCCATGTCAAAAGGACTTGACCGGAGGCTATCGTTATCGGCACGATAATCCAAAATATAACCCGTCGATCCGGTCGGAAAATCTAGGCCGGCATCGATAGCAGGACTGCCTTCTCGCAGGCGATAATTTTTGGTGAGAAAGTCGGCGAAGAGTTAGGGGCTTCGTTTTGAAGCCCCCGCTAATCCTTATTTTGGACATGATATTGGTATAGTCTTTAGATTTCCATTTTTATCAATAGCTACTCTAAAACAATCTCCAGCCTTTGATTGTAAAACTAAATTATTACAACTTTGGACATAAATCGGAGCAGATTTTGTGCAGCAAGTATAATTACAATCCTCTAATACAGATTCTTCAGTATTGCAGCAGCCGTTGTTGTTATTTATTCTAGCGCTATTTGTTGTAAGACCGTTATTTAGGATACTACAAATCTCGTGAATACTGCAACTAGACAATGATCGATTTCTAGCGATTCCTAAGTTATCGGATTCAATATCTTGAAGATTGTTCAACCAAGACAGATCTTCAATTAAGTCTTTCGATTCTATTACTAACCATTCCTCAATTACAAAAGCACGGTTTAATCCCTTTATAACATTAAGACTTGAATTACCAGTAATCTTTAAATATCCATTTATTCTATCAACATCTGGTAGTTTTAAGGTAGTAAGCATAGGATTTCTTTGTATAAATATCCCTTCTCCATTACTACCATTTCCTATTATCCCAATTTCACCTTTGACCTTAGAAAAGTCTATTTTTTTGATGTTTAAATTTTCATCTATGGATACTGAGCGTCCGATCATTTCAAGGGATTCGAAGTTAGTGAGTGTTTTAATAGCTGATTTTGTAATGACTAGATGATATCCCACCCTTTTTAAAGCTCTAAACCCATTTAGTTTAGTGAGAATAAGATTATTGCGTATATATAATTCTTGGGATATTTCCAGTAAACTGTCTGGAGCGTGTAAAACTTTCAAATTTGTATTACCCTCAATGATAAAGTCAGCCTTTATTTTATAAAGATAATTTCCTGCAAGACCAAGATGAGGATCATCGTTTTTAATCCTACTTAGATCGAGAGATTCGGCACTACCTATATTTTTTGAGAAAAATATGGTTGAACCAGCATTTTTAAGTATTGGAAACTGTAGATAGTTGTCTAAATTATTTTTGTAGATAAGTAGTGCTTTCTGTATAAAGGATAGACTAATAAAGGGAGAGATATCATTTAATGACGGATTATTACCAATTTCAAGATTACCACCAATTCTTTTTATGTTTTTGGTCG
>JBCCQN010000029.1:0-52934 GCA_039024315.1 Bacteroidota bacterium | reverse complement strand
TTCTGGAAAATAGTCCAATATTATTGCTTAGAGGAACCTAGGCGAAAACGGATATCTCAATTACAAATTATGCGTGAAAAATTTCCCTTAGCTTGACGCTAATACGAATGCTTTCGGGAGTACTCAGTATAGAGAAGAAAAGTCTCGCTATCACTAAATAGCCCATTATCCTAGGTCTTAATACTGAATACTCTCTTCTAAATACTTAAAACTATCTACGCGCCGACCAAAAAGCCCCCTACTTGGTGCTTCCAGAGGCGTGCGTAAGTTCCGTCGAGCTCAAGCAGCTGATGATGGGTACCATCTTCCACTATTTGCCCGTCTGCCATCACGAGGATACGATCCATCGCCAAAAGCGTAGAGAGACGGTGAGCAATCGCAATGACTGTTTTATCACCGATCAAATCCTCCAGAGCAGCCTGTACCATGCGCTCACTTTCACTATCGAGCGAACTAGTCGCCTCATCGAGGATGAGGATAGGCGCGTCTTTAAGCATCGCCCGAGCAATGCTAATCCGCTGTGCCTGTCCACCCGACAGCTTGACCCCGCGTTCCCCGACTAGGGTATCATAACCCTGAGCCAGATCCTTGATAAAGGGATGCGCGCGGGCACGTTCAGCGGCGAGGACGATCTCCGCTTTCGCAGCCTCTACCTCACCATAACCAATGTTGTCCTTGATCGAACGGTGAAATAGCTGACTACTCTGAGGCACGTAGCTAATGGCCTGACGCAGACTCTCTTGACTATGAATGGAGATATCCTGATCATCCAGATATATGGCTCCTTCCTGTACGTCAAACATCCGCAAAAGCAGCTGAGTTAAGGTCGTCTTACCAGCTCCACTCTCCCCTACCAAACCGACCTTTTGACCAGCTGGTATTCTGAGGTTGAAGTTTTTAAAGACCTCTTTCCCTTCTTCATAGCTAAAGCTAACATTTTCCATATGGATATCGCCTCGGCGAACGCTCAGTCTAGGCGCTGCAGTTTGGTCCACCAGCTGATGCTCTTGCAGGATTTCGTCCAAACCTTCTTGGACTTCACCATAGCTCTCCATCACCGCGTTCATACTCGAACCGATAAAGAGCAAAGCATCTAGGATACCCCAGGTCAAAGTAATCACCATGATTACTTCCCCAACGGTGAGGGCACCATTTTGCAATAAGCGGAGGGTCAAAACGAGCATCATGGCCATAAGGACAATCTGCAAGCCGTTGTTAAGCAAAAGCACTCCTTCGGAGTAACGCCAGCTCTTGAAGACTTTGCCTTGAAAGTCATCAATGTGCTTATCGACATGCTTGATTTCTGCCTGACGACGCGCAAAAAGATGTACCACGCGGATATTGGTTACGATATCAACCATTTGTCCCTTAAGCTTGGTATAAGAACCCGCCGTCGCGTGGGACAAGGCCGCTTTACGCTTGACCAATAAGGCGTTGAGGATCAGAAAGACCACAGCCCAAACCCCCAATATCAGCGCCAAAATCGGTTTGGCGAGATAGGCGATTACCATAGAGAGCACCAAGCGCAGGATAGTCGGAAAAAAATCCCAGAGCAGCTTGCTCAACATATGGTTGATACCATTGGAAGCATTGGTAACCTTGGTCGCCAATGAACCTGCAAAACGATCGGAAAAGTAGCTACTGCTATGCTGGCTCAGCCAATCATAGAGCACTCGCGCACTTTCTAAACGAGTCCGGGTAATCCAATGCATACCCAGATAGCCACTCGAACGCCAACAGACAGTCGAGATGGCAAAAATCCCCACATAGACCATTGCCCACTGCCACATAGTAGCATCCTTGAGATTGAGCGCATCAACCAGCTCTTTAAGGACATAAGAATTGGAAACACTTAGTGTTTGCCCTAAGAGTACAGCAATCAATGCGGGAATGGCATAACGGGAAAACTTGCGACTAGTAAAAACGGAAAACTTAAAGGCCTGACGCGGTAGTCGCGAACGCGCAGACCCTTGTTGTAAAGATGGTTTCATGCCAGTGTGGATCTAAAGTATTGTGTATAAAGTAGTTAGTATGAAGAAAAATCGCTTTTCTGATTCATTGCGGGCAATTTCCTAGAGTCTTAATACTAAATACTGTTGTCTAGCTACTTACATTTACGTAAGCAAACAAGTTCGTTCCACTTGGCGGGTACCAAGCAGAGTCAGGATCGAATTGTTGAGAGGAGCTTACTAAACGGACAGGGAGATGAGCGTGTAGCTTGATTCTTGTTGTCGCTTTCGGCCGAGATGATATTACGGTCATCTAAATCAAAGGGTTACGGAAAATTTAGATTTAAACTATATGGGTAAATAAGCCCACATTTAAAGGTCACTTCTTCTACTGCTGCGCAGAACGCTCAAACTCTCTATGATTGCTAACAACCTCATTAACAATGCGGAGAGCTTTGTCCCAATTACTAAAAAGCTCGAAGCCTGCGATTTCCATTCAACTTTCAGCGAAATCTTTACATCATCCTCATTGATCAAAGGCAGTTTTGTTTCAAACAAAATTAAGTCAAGAGCAATGAGCCAAGAAACATCAACAGCTGGTATTCCAGCACCGAATCCAAAAGTAGTACAACATATGAAGGAAAATGGCATGCCTGCAAGAGTCTTAGAAGGTATGTCAAACCTGGGTTGGTTTTCTGATATCCCCTCTCCCTTGAGTCCGGAATCTACAATGGAGCAAATACATGAATATGTTGCCATGACAGAAGCTGGGTCAGACATGATTTTCAACTTACCAAATGTGATGGAATATGCAGATAAGCTACTAAACGATGTCATCGAAGAGGAGACAACTATTAAAGGAGTTGATGGCAATGATATTCCTGTTATCATCAACGCTCCCAAAAGTGGCAATGCGAAGAAAGCGATTCTATTTATTCATGGGGGAGGAATGTGTGTCCTAAGCGCAAAAGGAGGCACTTACCGAACCTGGACTCGCCTACTGGCTAAGGATGGATTGATCGTTGCATCCGTAGATTTTAGAAATAGCTCTGGCAAGGCGCGAGCCCCTTTTCCTGCCGGATTAAATGATTGTGTTTCTGCTTTGCAATGGCTAGCCGACAAAGAGGAAGTAGAAGAAATTACCATACATGGCGAATCAGGTGGGGCCAATCTTACCATCGCGACCTGTCTTCGTGCTGCCAAACAAGGTGTTGCACAAGATAAGGTGAGCGGAGCAGCTCCTTGGGCGCCTTATATTGCTGGCCCTGCGGTCTGGGGGCAATGGGAAGATGCTGAGTTTGAATCATTAAGAGAAAACAATGGTGCAGGTATTCCGGTGGATCAACTCATCTATTATGCTCGGACCTACACTCCCAACGAAGCTGATTGGAAAAATGGAGAAGCATGGCCTTTGTGGATGACCGACGAGGAAATAGAAATGCTTCCCCCCATGTCAATGCATGTCAATGATCTGGAAACATTACGAGATGAAGGCATCGCATTTTACCAGAAGCTAGCAAAAGCTGGCAAATTAGTGACACTGCAAAATCACTTAGGTACTACTCATGCCTTGCATGTATATGCACCAATATTCAATGCATTTGATATAACTGAGCTCTCGGCAAAAGCTATTAGCGCCTTCGCATTAAGGAATATCTGAGAAAATTAAGAAGGAGTAAATCCAAGATTTACTCCTTCTACAAACCATTATTTAAAATGACAACCCTCTTCATCATTCTAGGAGTGCTGACACTCCTCGCAGTAATAGGTCGTTTATCGATTGAACGACTTAGAATTCCCCAAATGAAAGCCACGAAACAAACATTTTCAAAAGGGAAAAATCGGGTAGAGTTTCAAAGCAGAGGTAAGAAGATTGTGGGCAATCTTTTCATTCCAAGTGATTATAAAGAAGGTGAAAAAAGACCTGCAATGGTGATCGCGCCTCCTGCTACCTCTTTAAAAGAGCATGCTGCAGGCTTTTACGCTGCGAAATTTGTAGAGCGTGGGTACATCACACTAGCAATTGATACCAGAGGTATTGGTGAAAGTGAAGGAATCCAATGTGATGTGGACCCTTACCACCATGCAAATGATGTCGCTAGTGCAGTTTCATTTTTAGATTCATTACAACAAGTCGATTCCGAAAAGTTATTTAATGTAGGCGTTTGTGCGGGTGGTGTAGCTTCGCCATATGCAACATTTCAAGACAAGCGAATCAAAGCTCAAGGTCTTATCACTCCATCCATCGCTGGGCCAGAACTCATGAAATCAACCATTTTACCAGTCAGAATCATCATCTATGCCATAGGTGGAATCTTTAACCTATTAAATTTAATTGGCCTGAATGTCAAGCTCCCTGCCATTCCATCAAAAATCCCTCAAGGTGATAGTCCGGCAGCCAAAGGAATGCAGGAGATTTCGACTTATTATCTGCCAGGAAAAGTGGGATATCATGAAAGGTGGGTAAACAACACTAGCGCAACTTCTCTTCCCGGAGTGGCTAGCTTACACATCTTCAATTTTGCCAAAGAATTCAAATCTATTCCCGTGGTTCAAGTCGTAGGTAAGGATGCCTACAGCTATGAGCCCGCCATGCGCTTTTACAATATGTTGCCTGGGACAAAAGAGCTTTTAGAGCTTGAAAACACAAATCATGTAGATTTCTATTACAAAGATAAACCTGCAGACATGGCCGTTGAAAAAATAGACTCTTTTTTCAAAAATTACCTAAACCATGCGTGATCAATAAAACGTAATCCTAGAACCGAAATCCATAAAGCTGAAATTCATTTCCGTTCGAGACCTTTACTAAGTTCTTTCATCTCCATGTCCTTATCCCTAATTGCATGGGAAACAAGCAAAAAAATAGTCCATCGAAAAAGTATCAAAATCATGTCAGACCTATTGAACCAATTAGAAATCTACATCAACGCACAAAAAGGTGTCGGATTTAATGCTTTTGTTTTTAGCGCAGGGATGATTGTTTCGGCAGTTTTATTGCATCTCAACGGCACAAGTCAATTAGCTCAAGGCCTGAGAAATGGAACCTTCGTCATTGGAATTGTTTTGATTGCCATGGGGATAGGATTACGCATTTCACAGGAAAATATTAAAAAGGAAAGACAGGCCCTTTATCAACAAGATGAGGTCGAGTTTAAGAAAGTAGAGATTGAAAGAATGACAAAAGTGAAAAATAACTATCCGAAAGCGCAAGCGATTATGGCAGGATTAGTGGTAATCTCCTTAATCACTTTCTTACTGGTCAAAAGCCCTTTATGGCAAGGCATAAGCTTATCTTTCACGGTATTCTTTGTCGGTAACATCATCATGGAAGCATTTTCTTATCTGTCTATTATATCCTATTTTCAATCATTGACGAATTAGTATGTCTAAAATCGTTTATATAAATAGTATAAGCCAAGTACATCAGACACTGGGTATTCCGTCGCCTAAACATCCTTTAATCACAGTTGTCAAAACCAATGAGGTTGGTAGTTATTCGGATTTTAAGAATGTCAAAATCGTAAATAATTTATATCAAGTAGCCTTTAAGGAAGTTGTGGTAGGTGATTTAAACTATGGAAGAAATTCATACGATTTTCAAGATGGTACATTGGCCTTTACCGCTGCTGGGCAAGCATCGGAATACACAGATAGGTCCCATGATAATGCCAGCATTAAAGGATGGTCCTTACTCTTTCATCCTGATCTTATTCGCAAGTCTGATCTGGCCGATAAGATCAGCAACTATGGCTTTTTTGAGTATGCCTCGAATGAAGCGCTTCATCTTTCCATAATGGAAAGAAATCACATTGAGGAGCTACGAGACAAGATTGCATATGAATACAGCCGCGAGCTCGATAGCCACAGTTTGAATTTAATTAACTCAAATCTTGAATTACTATTAGACTACTGTCTACGGTATTATGACCGACAATTCTTAAGCCGTACAGACCTGAATCAGGATGTGATCTCTAAGTTCGAAAAAATAATAAAATCATATTACCAGGACTCAAAAGAAGATGAATTGGGATTGCCTTCTATATCATACTGTGCCGATCAACTCAATCTTTCCCCTAAATATCTTAGCGATCTTTTAAAGAAAGAAACTGGAAAGGCGGCGCAAGAACATATCCATTTGTTTATAGTAGAAAAAGCCAAAAATATACTGCTCAATTCAAATGATTCCATTAGCCAAGTTGCCTATGCTTTAGGATTTGATTATCCGCAACACTTCAGCAACCTTTTCAAATCCAAAACGGGTAAAAGCCCAACTGAATTTAGAAACTTAAATTAATAAACGGTGCTTTACACGCTGTATCAACAATAGTGGTTTGGGTAGCTATCTACTCCATTATTTGTAGGTTTTTAATAGGGATCCAGATTTCCCCAATTGCTAATGAAGGTCAGGTCGGGTCTTCAATTTTCTCCGCTGCGCGGAACGCTTAGTTCTTAAAAACCTCATTTTCAACCTCCTGTCCCACCCAAAAAGATAATCAACTCTCTAAAGCAAGACGCTCAGTCAAGTCTAGAAACACATTTGACCATAAACTTCCGAGATCGCCTCGCTTTGTCATCAATGTGGTGGCGATGGTTGTGAATTACATAACCATCATTGCCAATATGAAGATGAAAACGAGCATCCCTACTACCAGTTTGTTTTACCCAGATAGTGGTGGTTTGTTTATTGCGTAGGCGCTTGCCCTCTACCCAACCTAGCTCTTCCAAGCCAATAGGATTGGTTTCGCCAAAGAGCGCTACTCGACTGGCCTGATCTCGATATTGGATGCTTAGGAACTCCCCTGACATCGTATCGATTACGACATCTGAAATAGAACCCTTCTGTGCCTCTAAACGCCCGAGAAAATACTCATTCCACTCTTTATCTGTTGGGATTCGCCACCCCTGTGGACAAACCTTATCTAGTTCTCGATAGGAATAAAAATTGCCATTCGCACATACATCCGGCTTCCTTGCATAATTAGGGCAATGCGAAGAATCGGTTTCAAACCTAAGGTTATCTTTAAACCAAAGGACATCACCTACTTTAGCAATCTCATAAACGGCCCCATCTCGCGTATCTACCAGACTATCCAAAACAGTTTGCGAAAACAACTGTAGAGGAAACAGGAAGAGGATCGAAATTGCGATTGCTTTCATTTGCAATATTTTAGGCAAGTAATGGGCCATTTGCCACTGCTCCTTTTGTGATATGCACCGCTGCGCGGAACGCTTATACCCCTAATTTTTCCAAAGCAAAAAAGATAGCCGAAATGTGCAGAGACTGGACAAAAGCTCCGGTGAGTGCCAAACGCTTCACTTCTTCAATCGGCATGAGTTGGACGATGATCTCTTCTTCCAAGTCCAGACGCTGCTCTTGTACCAATTTAACGTTCTCAGCGAGAAAACAATAGTTGAGATTATCGTGAGTAGAAGGATTAGCAGAGATCGCGCCCATCTCGATCATCGAACTAGACTGATAACCGGTCTCTTCTAGTAGCTCCCTACGAGCGCATTGCGCTGGCGTCTCCCCTTCTTCGACCCAACCAGCAGGTAGTTCTAGACAAACCTGATCTAAGCCCGGACGGTATTGCTGATTGACTACCACTTTACGATCCTCCGTGATCGCAAAAATATTTACCCAGGCAGGATACTCAAAAGTGTAAAATGGCGTAATAATTGGCCCACCTTCGCCTTTTTGATAGGTTCCAGATTTGACCGTAAGCCATTTGTCTTGATGGATATATTGACTATTGAGCAGTTTCCAAGCTTGAGGTGCGGGCATGAGAGGCACTTAATTTTTCAAAAATATCGATATAGGCCTGAGCATTGGCGTCCCATGAGTACTTTTCGACGATTGCTGGGATTTTATCAGGGCCTAGGCCATAATCAGCAGGCTTAGCGATTACTCTACGGATGGCGGCCAAATAGGCGGGTGCTTTGTTTTCGACCAATACACCGCGGCCATCTTCGATAAACTCTGGGATTGCCCCAGCCACGCTGCCAATCAAAGGCAATCCATACAAAATGGCATCCAGAGCCGTCATACAGAATCCTTCTTCCAAACTGGTCTGGATGTAGATATCTGTTTGCTCATAATAGCCCATCAGTTCATCCTTAGGCATGCCAGGCACAAAGACAATGCGTTCGCCGAGGGCGTAACGCTCAACCTCCGCTAAAAAGTAATCTGCATATGCCTGATTGCGGATAGGGCCAATAATATGCCAAACAAAATCAACGCCCTCCTCTACCAACTTAGCGGCAATCTGGGGGATGATATGCTGATTTTTACTAGGATTTATGCCCCCTGCGGTGAGTATCCGAATCGGTTTTTGAAAGTCAGCGCCCGCTTCTTTAGGCAAAAAGCCGGTAAACTCGCAACCCAGTGGGATTACCGTCACTTCACGCTTACCAATGATAGATTGCAAGAGATTTTTGGTATGATCTGAAATAACAGAATAGGCGTCCGCCTCATGATGAGCCACTCGGCGCGCATTGATCCAGCTGATCAGTTTGAGACGCATCTGATCCTTAGATCTGCGCAGCAATTTATCCCCTTCCCATGAAAGTCCTGCCTCTTGCGGCGGAATATTAAGGTGGTTGGCCAATACTTTAATGCCTTGCTTGCGGAAGTAAGTCAGATCCACATATCGCATGAGGTATAAGCCAGTCATCACGACTAATACATCTGGGCGTTCCCCATCGGGTAAAGCCTTAAGATAAGCGTCCACATCTAGCGCAAATTTTCTCCGGCGACCCCGCACAAAACGCTTACGATCCCCGATTTCTACCTCGATACCAATTTTGACCAGCTGATAAGGATAGCTAGTATTGTCTTTCTCCAGCTCAGTGGTACCACTATTGGGCACAATCAGCGTTACCTCGTGTTCTCTTTCGGCGATGCCTGCGACGATTTTCTTGGTGAGGTGGGTAGCGCCTCCGATGAGTGGATCAAAATGCTCGGCTAGGATGATGACTTTCATTCCAACTAGTTAGTTACCGGGATATGAAATACGTAGTTGAGGATAACTTCCTTATTGGCCTCTACCCAGCGACTCAGTCTTTCGACGCCTTCCTCGACTCCAAACTGCGGGCTCCAGCCCAGTTCTTCCTTGATTTTTCGGATGTCTGAAACATATACACGCTGATCCCCCGGGCGCCAATCGCCTTTTAGTGGCTTAATTTCCTTGCCGAAGTAAGTGCGTAGATGATCAAGGAGTTCATTGAGGGAAAGCGTAAAGTCAACGCCACCGCCTACATTGTAAATCTTGCCGGCGCATTTTTCTACGTTTTGGAAGGCCATTTCGTAGGCTCTCACCAAGTCGCCGATATAAAGTACATCGCGGATTTGATTGCCATCGCCATAGACGGTGATTTGGCGATTGAGCATCGTAGCGATGGTAAACCAAGCCACCCATCCCTGATCCTCGATGCCAAATTGGTTCTCGCCATAGATACATGACTGCCGGAATACTACCGTCGGAATATCATAGATGCGGCAATAGTCATGGACATACTGATCGCCGGCTCCTTTGGAGCAGCCATACGGGGAGTGAAACTCTAATTGCTGGCGTTCATTGACGCCATCGGGCATATTTTCGTATTCGTAACGGCCATTGCGAAGGACAGTCTTAACGTCCTCCATTTTACCGTAAACTTTATTGGTAGAGCTATAAAGCACCAAGGGTTTAATGCCTAATTCACGGATAGCTTCGAGTACATTAAAGGTACCTAGGGCATTGATTTCAAAATCTTCTCTAGGATTGGTAACAGAAGTGGTAACAGCTACTTGTCCTGCTAATAATAATACCCCATCTAGTTCGCCTATCGCTTGGACTGCGCTCTTAATTCCCTCAAAGTTGCGGATATCTTCTTCAAAAAACTGGAAGTCGAATTCTTTCTTTAGCTTTTCTAGATTGTAAGCGCTCCCCTTACGAGACAGGTTATCGATGATGGATACTTCATATCCTTTCCCCAAAAAGTAGCGGGCGGCATTGACACCGATAAAGCCGGCACCTCCTATAACTAAGATTTTCATAGTATTTGTATACAGTTAAGGGCAGAAAACAGCTCATTTATCGCTTGAGCAATCCTTTTAGATTTAAGATGCTTTGATCTTACATACAATCCGTATAAACTTAATAGTTTTATTCGGAATATGCATTTTCGCGCAAGGCTGGTTGCTGTTGGCACTGTTAGCTTAACGTAGATTTTTGCTTGTTTCTTATGCAAAAGTTGTGTCAAAACTAGGCCCTGCTGTTGATTTTCTCTTCGAGAACGTTTTTCCTCTCCTCTACGGCTTGTAATAATTTAGGACCTTGGCGTTTCTTTTGCCAAGCTTCGATCGAAGCGCTGATCAATCTGCCAAGGGCTGTAGGTATTTGCCAAGGCGCTCTTCTCAAAGCTGGTCCCAATACAAAGTAACGTACATTCAACCAAAGATGAAGGGGATAATACTTTAGCGGTACAAGGTTGAAAATAAAGTACATTGCGCCGACGAAGTGATGCCTCGATTTTATGACACTTTTACCTTGCCAAGACCGAATACCTCCCTGCGCATTGCCGATATGGACCAATCGAGCCTCTGGATCAAAAAATAGAGGTCCAAACTGCCGACTCACCCTAATACAAAAATCCGCCTCTTCCCGATGTGCTCCTTTTTCATATTGCTCATCCATACCCCCCACTGCAATCGCCACCGAGCGACGCACCGAAAGATTATTGGATCTGCCAGAATCTACAAAGGCAGGTTTCGCATAATTTTGCGGAAAAAAGAGCCAGCCATTGTCTCGGTGGTAGCTTTTCTTGGGCCGGCTTTGCCGAACGCTCCTATGAAAGGCTTGCTCTAGGGTACAGCCAAAAACCCCCGGTATATCAGGATGGACATAATTGCGCAGGTGATTGGCGAGGTATTCGGGATTTTTGATGATGACGTCATCATCGATGAAAAGTAAAATCTCTCCCTGCGCAGCCCTGATCCCTACGTTCCGCGCCGCGGAAGCTGACTTCTCCTCCAACAAAAAATAGTGAATGCGCGGATCTAAGCTACTTAGCTCTTCTCGGCCTGCGTCATCGGTCTGATCTACAATCAAAATCTCGAAATCCTCCACAGACTGGGCCTGTAAATAGGAGATGGTGTTCCGTAGATCGGAATAACGATTAAGGGTGGGGATGATGATAGAAAGACGCGGCATGAACAAGCTAAGGGGTGCTCAGATCAGATTTGCCAGCAAATTAGGAGAAAATTAGCAGAAGGGAAGGAATATTTAGGGAAGAATCGAACATGATAAAAATTTATTTGCCCAAAATTTTATTGACTCCAATTTCAGACTCCAGGAAGGGTAATTTTAAGGCGGAACCAAGTGGAAATATCTTTCGTGATAAATATTGCTTACCACTTGCTTCTTGATATTGTTCTACTTCATGAGTTTCTAAATTCACGATCCAGACCTCAGGAATACCTGCTTCAGCATAAAGAGGCAATTTGATTTGCCGGTCAATTTCTAATGTAGTAGCTGAGACTTCAATCAATAACATTACATCCTTTTCTGTAGGATGATGTTCAGAATATCGCTCAATAGGCCCCTGCAAAACGGTCAAATCAGGCTCAGGCTCACTATGATTGCTAATGGTAATGGGGCTCTGTACCCTAATAATTCCATTCTTTCCATACTCTTGCCCCAAATACATTGTTAAACGATCAACAATGTAAGCATGCTTACTTCCAATCGGACTCATTTCAATTATTTCTCCTTTGATTAGCTCTACCTTATCATCAGCCGTAAGTATGCCGGCCTCCACCATACGGTGATAATCTTCTACACTGAGCAATCGGCGAGAAATTTGAACGGGCATAATCAATAGTTTTGCTTAATTGAATAAAAGATACGGATTTTTTATGTCAGAGCACCAAGCGCGGCCCCACCAGCTAGATTTCAATCTGCAAAAGATGGAAAACATCTATGAGCAGGCCGATGGTAAAGCAGATGTGCCGCATCGCCACGATTATTATACGGTATTATTTGTCGAAAGGGGGAAAGGCGAGCATTTAATTGACTATAAGCCCTACGCCTTCGGCGAACGCCAAGTTCACTTTGTCAGTCCGGGCCAGGTGCATCAAGTAGCGCTGACAGAAAAACCCAAAGGCTGGGTCATCACTTTTTCGGCTGACTTCTTGGTCGAAAATAACATCCCCTCTCACTTTATCGCCAATGTCAATTTGTTTCGAGTATTTGGGGATAGTCCTCCACTGATATTAGATGAGGCCAACTTCGAAAGTCTTTGTGAGCTCTTACAATCTATGGAGCTATTGATGCCCCAGCAGTTGCGCTATCGTAATCGAGCCCTAGGCGCATACTTGCAGCTCTTCTTGATTCATAGTAGCAATAGTCGATTTCTCGATGAGGATCAATTAGACGAGACGGCCAATAGCGAAGTCTGCATCCTCAGAGATTTCAAACACTTGGTAGACCACAGCTATCATCAATGGCATAAGGTCGGTGATTATGCCGAGCAGATGAACATCAGCCCTAAGCACCTCAGTCAAACCGTGAAAAAGAATGTAGGTCAAACCGCTAAGGAAATGATTCAAGATAGGCTCTTACTGGAGGCAAAGCGTATGCTGATCCATACCAGCTATTCGGTAAAGGAGATCGCCTACGAACTAGGCTATAATGAGCCTTTACACTTCAGCGCCTTCTTCAAAAAGCATATGGGCATCTCAGCCTCAGCCTTTCGCGAAAAACAGTAGGAGCGACATGCATGCCGCTCCTACACTGATTATCCCAAAATTGTATTCACAATATCAATCTCGTCCTGCACCACCGAGTGGGGTCCATTAGGATAGATTCGTTCGTTGACTACTGCCCCCATCTCAGTGAAAATTGCAGTGGTGTCTTTGACACGCTGTAAAGGGATATGATGGTCGACATCACTACAGCCTATCAAAATTGGCGTGCCGCCAAAATCGCCCGCATAGTTTAAGCGATCAATCTCTGGCCCAATCACGCCGCCACTAAGGATAAATGCACCCCCATATCGATTGGCATTACGAGCCAGAAACTCAGAGCTAAGACAAGCACCTTGTGAGAAACCGAGGAAGTAAATATTCTCATGTTTCACGCCAGCCGCTAAGACATCTTCTACGATCTGCTTGAGTACGCCAAGCCCTGTCGACAGACCTGGTTCGTTATTGACCACTGGAGCCATAAAGCTGTATGGATACCAGGTGTTGGCGGTAGCTTGTGGGGCTAGAAGGGCAAAATCCTTGACATTGAGATATTGTCCTAGCTCTAGGATGCCTTCGGCTGTATCACCACGACCATGCGTCATGATCATCACCTTTTCGGCTTCAGCTAAAGGCTTGCCTTGATGGCTATAGTTTTTATGATGGCGATGCATACTTTTCGATGTTTAAGGTGATAGGTTCTAAGAGAGATTCGATGTATTCACGACGGCTTTCGACCCAAGGGGGTAGCTTAAGCCCTTCACCCAAGTGAGCGACATCCTCATCAAAGGTAAAGCCTGGAGGGGTGGTGGCGACTTCAAAAAGTACTCCACCTGGCTCACGGAAATAGATCGAATGAAAATATTGACGATCCAATACGTCAGTTGGGTAGGCACCTGCTTGCAATAGCTTCTCCCTTACACTCAACTGAGCGTTGTCCGAAGGAGTATCAAAAGCAATGTGATGTACAGTGCCGCTACCGCCAACGCCATAACGCGTCTGAGCATTCCAGAGTACATCTACGATTTGACCTGGCTTAGCTAAAGGATCCGTCGAATAACGTCTCCTTGGGCCAGCTTCGGTCACAAAGTGGTGATCCAAATGATTGACCAACATAGCTTCTGTCCGCTCGTAGGTGTTTTCCCAGAGTTCTACAGAGTAGAAACCTCTAATAGAATGCTCCAAAGGAATATGCCCGTAAGTAAATGGCTTGCGATCATCTCTATCATTGGCGATCAACTCCAGACCTAGGCCGTCCCAATCCTCGAAGTAGATGGCTACCTCGTTGAAGCGTACTTGAGGCTCCTTGTATTTGATGCCAAATTGCTCCAAGCGCTTGGTCCAATAATCCACGGAGTTCATCGGAATGGAGAAGGTCGTAGTCGTAGCCTGTCCGACTCCATGCGCTCCTGGCTGGATATTGTGAAAAGGAAAGAAGGTCATGATACTACCGGGATTACCGCTTTCGTCCCCATAATAGAGGTGATAAACATCCGGTGCATCAAAGTTGATCGTCTTCTTGACGAGACGTAGCCCTAGGACACCGACGTAAAAATCGACGTTTTTCTGTGGACTACTGGCCATTGCCGTTACGTGGTGTAGGCCTTTTATGAGTTGGTTTGACATGATTATTGTACTTGAGGTAAAACGGATTCAATCTGAGCACGCTGAGGTTCTTCCCAAGCAGGGAGTTTCAGATCGAGCCCCAATTCTTCTTTGCTTTCATCTACTGTAAAGCCCGGAGGAATGGTCGCCACTTCAAACAATACGCCACCGGGGATGCGGAAATAAATGGAGTGGAAATATTTGCGATCCTTGATATCGGTAACTCTGAAGCCGAGTTCCAATAAGCGTTCGCGAAGGCGCACTTGCTCTTCATCGGTCTCAATGCGCAAGGCCACATGGTGTACAGTACCGAGGCCATTGAGTCCTCTGACACCATTAGGATCTGCTTGCAGATCGAGGTATTTACTAGCCCCGCCACCTTGAATCACAAAGCGGGTAGTATCTCCTTCGGTTGTTCCTTGCTCAAAGCCCATCTCATTGATCAAAAAGTCAATGGTCGGCTGGGGATCAGCAATGAGCATGTTCGCATTGAAGAAACCTTGGATGCCATATTCGCTAGGCACTTCATCAGTAGGCCAAGGCGCGCGATCATCTTCGTTATTGCCAACGATCTCTAGGTGTAAGCCAGAAGGGTCGTCAAATTGGAGGACAGTGTTACCAAATTTTACCGCTTCGCGGAACGCCACATCGTTTTGCTCAAGGCGCTGGCGCCAAAAGTCCAAGGCGTTCTCCGGCACGGAAAAAGCCGTGATAGAAACCTGGCCCGTCCCGATGACTCCCTCTCTGACACCATGCCCTTTGTAAGGGAAGGTTGTCATGATTGTCCCAGGAGTACCCACTTCAGTGCCGTAGTAAAAGTGATAAACCTGATTGTTGTCAAAGTTGACGGTCTTCTTGACGAGACGGAGACCGAGCAGTTTTGTGTAGAAGTCAAAGTCTTCCTGAGCGTCATTGACCGTAGCGGTAACGTGATGCAAGCCTTTGATATAGTTTCGAGTATCCATGAGATTGTGATTATTGATTTTGAGTACAATACAAATATCCAGTGTTTAAACATCGATTACCATATAAAAAGGATTGCAATAGATGTAAATAATACTGACTGCTAGTTTGTAACTTTGTTTTTGACTTAGGTTTCATCTTTTTATCATAGCTCCAAAAGGACCAAAAAATCTAGTCAGACGTGAACCAGCCTTTCAAGTCCCCATTTCTCCAGTCCTGATTTTCAGGGTTGGTACCAGGGCCAACGCTACCTAAGGGCTTCAAATCATGCGCGCTGGCTGGGGTCGTGCACTCGGGGGCCGGACTTGCGCGTAGGCTTTGCACGGGCCGGGTTTTTGCTGCCCTTTTTGCGAAAAAGGGCAAAATGATTATTAAGAAAAATGAAAAAACTACTCAAGCGTATTTCAGCCTTTATCGGCATCCTATTGGTATTACTGATCGCCACTCTACTGCTCAAAACCGTCCTCTTCTCTTCTAAACAAATCGCGATCAGTCCGGTGGAGCCTCGTTTGGGGGATATGGCTGCCGCCGAACGCTTAGCTCAGGCGATACGCATACCGACCAATTCTTGGACCAGCTCGCGAATCGATACACCAGCTTTTGTTGCCTTTGTGGACTATGTAGAGCAAACTTTCCCGCTAGTAGATTCTATGCTGGCGCGAGAGTTGGTCAATGATTATAGTTTGCTATACCACTGGCGTGGAACGAATCCTTCACTCGACCCCATCCTGCTGATGGCGCATTATGATGTAGTACCAGTTGAAGAAGCCAGCCTGTCAGCTTGGGAGCAAGGACCATATAGTGGCCTGATCAAAGACGGTATGATTTGGGGTCGGGGAGCAATGGATGATAAAATGACGGTAATTGCGGTCCTCGAAACCGCCGAGCGTTTGCTGAGGGAGGGCTTCCAGCCCGAGCGTGGGCTGTATTTTGCCTTTGGCCATGACGAGGAAGTCAGCGGCCTAAGGGGTGCAGGCAGCATGTCCAAAATACTAGCGGAACAAAACGTAAGATTGGCCTATGTCCTAGACGAAGGGGGCATGAGCATCCAAAATGCTATGTCAGGCCTAGATAAGCCCCTTTCTGTGGTGGGCGTAGCCGAAAAAGGCTATCTCAGCCTCACTCTGAGAGCCGAAATTGCGGACGGCGGGCACTCCTCTATGCCTGCCAAAGAGACAGCCGTGAGTGTTCTCAGTAATGCGATCGTTCGCTTAAGCGAAAATCCTCTTCCCTCTCGGCTCCATGATCCACTTAGTCAGCAAATGTTTGACTATCTCGGCCCTGAGATGGCTTTTGGTACCAAAATGGTCTTTGCCAATCGCTGGCTATTTAGCAGTGTGGTCGAAACCCAACTCTCCGCCGATCCCAAAACTAATGCAACCATTCGTACTACTACCGCCCCCACCATGATCAATGGAGGTGTCAAGGATAATGTCCTGCCCACGGAGGCCAATGCTCAAATCAATTTCCGTTTGATGCCCGGCGATAACCAGAAATCAGTAATCGCTTATGTAAAAAAGATCATCTCCGATGAACGCGTATCCGTAGAGCCCTATGGTGCCAGTATTTATGCGGAAGCTTCGCCGGTCTCTCCGACCGATGCCTTTGGTTTCAAAATGATCCAGCAGACCATCGGTGAGATCATGCCTACTTCAGTGGTGATTCCTAACCTTTCAGTCGGGGCGACTGATGCCCGTTATTACACCGGGCTGAGCGATCAAGTTTATCGCTACTCTCCCATGTTGGTTAGTTCTAAGGATCTCACTCGGATACATGGCATAGATGAGCGCCTCAGCGTGGAAAATTATCTGCGGATGATTGCCTTTTATGATCGCCTGATACGGATTAGCTGCAAATAAGCGTTCCGCGCAGCGGTGAGCGCCCTACTCGACTGCTTTCAACTCCAGTACCACACTCCGACGACGCTGAGAAACGTCTGGATTGAAGCCTACCTTCATGAGGTATTCGCCTGAGTAGATGGTATTCTCGCCTATGGGCGAACGCGTACCCGGATAGAGATTAATTTCGCTTACTTGGTAGCGTTTGGCAGGGTCGAGCCCCTTAAGCTTTACAGGTTCGATTGAGTAGTTGATTTCCCAACGATTGCTAACCAGATAATTAAACATGACGGCGCGTTCTTGGGCCTTGTCTACAAACTGAAAGCTACCAAAAGGATGAGTATAGGGGCTCTGCAAACGATAATGATCTCCATACCAAATGACTGATTTGTAGCCATCATAGTTTTGGATAGCTGCTTTGCAGAACGCTAAGTCGTCCTCGCTGAGTTCGTCCACCACAATATCAAACCCTAATTTGCCCATCGAGGCCACATCGGTACGAAATTTAATTGAAGCCTCCTTGTCCCAATTGGTCACATGCGCGCTCATTGCGATAGCCGGATAGTAATGAGAGTAATCCCAATGCATGAAAACTCGATCTACTGGCGCTGTATTATCGCTGGGCCAAAACTCCGTAAAGTATTGCAAAGCGCCATAATCAACGCGGCCACCACCACCAGAGCAGAGCATGATGGGTACCTTGGGATATTTGACTCTGAGCCGTTCTAGTACATCGTAGAGCCCTTTGACATAATCGACATAGAGATTACTTTGGGCAATCCCCTGCGTTTCTAAATAGGCAGAATGGGCATTGTAGATCACCGCATTGCAGTCCCACTTAACGTAAGCGATATCTGGATTGGCGGCAAAGATATCGTCAAATACTCCGTACACATGCTCTTGTACCGCTGGATGGGATAGGTCTAGCACCAGTTGATTGCGATAATAATATTCCTTGCGATCGGGCTGACGGATCACCCAGTCGGGATGATTTTCGTAAAGTTCGCTTTTGGGGTTGACCATTTCGGGTTCGATCCAGATGCCAAATTTGAGATCCTTTTCAGTGGCAGCTTCGACTAAATAGCCCAAACCATTGGGTAGCTTTTTACGGTTTTCCTGCCAATCTCCCAGACCAGCTCGGTCGTGATTACGGGGATATTTGTTGGCAAACCAGCCATCGTCTAGTAAAAAAAGGTCGACGCCCAGTTCCTTGGCCCCATCAAATAGTCCTAAAAGCTTCTCTTCGTTAAAGTCAAAATAAGTAGCCTCCCAGTTGTTGAGCAAGGTTAAGCGTTGGCCTTGGCCGTCCCAGACCCGATACTTACGGGCCCATTGGTGCATATTGCGACTAGCTTGGCCGATGCCCGACTCTGAATAGGTGTAGACAAAGTGTGGCGTTTCCAAGCGTTCGCCGGAGGCGAGATGATAGGCCGCCGCATGCTGATTGGCACCGGCAATCAAACGAAGGTTTTGGTATCGATCCACTTCAAAATCAAAGCGATAATTACCTGACCATGCGAGATTGGCTAGCATTACCTTACCTTGATCTTCTTGAGCGACTTCGTCGAACGATAGCATAAATGTCGGTGGCGCGTAGAGATGAGAACGAGTACCTAGTTTAGAGTCTAAAACCTTCATACCAGCGGTCAATTGGCTGGTTTCGGGCTGCATCTCTTGCGCCCAACTACCATGATAATGGGTCAAAAAGAAGTCCTGATCCCGAAAGTAGAGATTGGCAGAAGCATACTTCTTAAGCACTAATGGGTCATCTTCGCTATGGGTAATCTCAGTCCATTGCTCAAAAATGTTTTCGGATTGGTAAACCTTATAAAAAACTTTTACCTCAGTATCATAAACAGGATCCTTAAGATCGATTTGATACATAATGATATTTTCCACGCTCGCATCTTGTTGATGGCTTACATAGGCAAGTTCAAGCGAGTTGTTGCCATCGGCGTGCTCTACTTCGATAGCCGGTTCGGAGACATTCCAAGTACCGTTTGGGGTGTAAGCGTGATTGAAAACATCTTCATTGGTCCCTTGGTAGCGCAATTGTTGGGCAATCGCTCCGTATTCCTCAGTATTTTGGAGTCGCGGCCCAAAATAAATATTACGTAAACGCTGATCCGTATCGGTTTGTAAGACGAGGGCAAAGTCAGCACTTTGGATGGGGATAATAGTTTGGCCTGAGAGTTCTGCGAAGCAGAACACCCCAAAAATCAAAAGGATAGAAAATCTCATGTAAGCAGAATTGAGAGTAGTAGGTTCACGGCTATTCGCCGAACGCTAGTACCTCAAATATAACAAAAGTAGATAGGGATGGTTGATAAGGGCCAAAGCATTTACCTATGTATGCCCATTTTGATCGCAGTAATTTTCCTTTGATCGTCGTCAGCTTTACTGGAGAGAAAGAAAGTCCTGAAAATTTCGAGGCCTATCTATCTGGATTGCATGCAAATTATGACCGTAAAGAGGCATTTGCATTAGTTTTTGACGCATCTAATGCTCCAACTCCTAATCCCGCCTACCAACAAAAGCAGGCCAAGTGGATGAAACAACATGAAGAGTTGATCAAGACTTATTGCAAAGGAGTAGCTTACGTCATGCCTAATGGCCTTTTGCGAGGAGTGTTAAAAATGATTTTTAGTCTACAGAAAAATCCCGTTCCCTTCAAGGTAATGGCCAGTCTCGAAGAAGGCCGTAAGTGGGCGAGAAGTTTGGTATAAAAAAAATCCCAGACTGACGTCTGGGCATTTTCTACGGTTTCCGTAGCTGAGTATTGTGTTACATGGTTACACTAAATTAGGCCGGCATATTGTTCCGTCCAAATGTACAGAGTGAGACTTAGGGAGCGGTAGCTTTCGATAAGTAAACGGTAGGATTGGGTGGATGAATAGCGCCTAGGGACTGATAACAAAAGACTAAATTCCGGCTAGTGGGCTTTAGATAAAAAAGTTTCGGATAAGAAGCGCAGGTATTTTTTTCTCGGTCAAGGCATTTTTGACGCGCATAACGAGCTATACAAGGAGAAAATAAGGCTGCCAGAGGGAAAAAGAGCAAGCTTACACTCGAATTCTTTTTGTTTAAAGCCCACTAGTTCAAAATCCCGCCCTCAAATCAGTCATTAACCACTATTTCATAGGGGATCGTAAAACTTCCTATTCTCTCATCGACTTGCGCTTTAAGCTCGCTGAGTTCGAGCTCAGGATATACTTGATAATGTAGGTATGCCATTAATCCTTTTTGTGCATCTTGGACCGCTTCCACCCTCAAATCGTAAAGTCCCTTTAGGGGCAAAAGCGCTGCGTCAAAAACCGTTTCGATTTGCCATTGGATCAGTTGAGGCTTATATATCTTCCCAATACCCGTCAGAGGCATCTGCTTAATGATCATGATGTCCTTGGGCACTGCGGCCGGTTCCTTAATTTCCTTAGCGGCAAAGCTCAGCAATTGGTTTCTACTCAGCTTTTGCTGCGGTTTTAATTCCACATAAGCTACAGGCAATTCCCCTGCGTGGATATCGGGTCTTCCTACCGCCGCCACGGCCGCAACCGCAGGGTGTCTCGCAATGGCTTCCTCAATGGATTTGGGATCAATATTATGGCCACTACGGATGATGACCTCTTTTTTACGACCTGTTATCCACAGATAACCCTCTTCATCCCTTCGACCTAGGTCTCCAGTATTGAACCAGCGATACGTCCCATCTTCTACCCAAATGGCTTGATTGTAAGCCTCTTGTTTATAACCGGGAAATACGGATTCGCCCCTAGACAAAATTACCCCAATCTCATTGGTGGCAGCCATACGGATAAATTGCCCTTCCTCATCAAGGATGGCAATCTCCAAATGATGATGCGGCATGGCCAATCCGATGGAACCGACTTTGCGTTCTCCGAAGGAGGGATTACCAGAATTGGTGCTCGTACCCTCGGTAAAGCCGTAGCCTTCAAGAATCTCTACCCTTGTCTTAGCTTCAAAGTCATTGAATAGCTTGAGAGACAGCGGAGCAGAGCCACAAAAAGCATATTTGAGGCTACTGAGGTCATTTCCCTCTACGGGAACGTTTAACAAGGCCTGCAAAACAGTAGGAACGGAAATGAAATAGCTGATTTTGTAGTGTTCAACTATCTTCCAGAAATTAGGCACCACCCCTTTGCCTCGAAAGCCTTGAGGTGTGCCTAAGACTACACCATTGCCTTGAAAAATAGGTCCCAATCCAGAAGCCATGACAGCATGAACATGAAACCACGGCAAGCCACAATAGGTGATGCGATAGCCGTCAAGGGAAAACATAGCATCTAATACCCAAGCATTGAAGACTTCATTGCGGTGAGTATGTTGAGCGATTTTGGGTTTCCCAGTGGTACCACCAGTATGAAAGTAAGAGGCAATATCATGGGGTTTAATGATCCGGTCAAAGCTCAGCTTGTCCCGCGAATATTGGGCTTTGGTTTGATTAAAATTGAGCAAGCGGACGTTAGGAGGCACCTTAAGCCTGCCTTGACGCAAACGAAGCCAAAAGCCCGCGACAGGATGCACGTATTGCTGAAAATCTACCAACAATACTGTCTCTAAACTCGGTACTTGATCCAATATGCTAGAGACCTTTTCCCAAATATTGGCTTTGGGCAGCGGAGCTAGTGTAACCAAGACTTTGGTCTCCGCAGCTCGCATAATTTCGCCTAGTTGAGCGGCATCGAGGAGGGGATTGATCGCATTGACAATGCCAGCGGTCTCAGCCCCATATACCGTAAATATAGTCTCAGGGCTATTGGGCATGATGTAGGAGACTACATCAGTTGCGCCGACCCCTAAGCCATGAAACATATTAGCGCAGGCATGCACCTCAGCCAAAAACTCAGCATAAGTCCATTTATGAGCTCGTTTATGTTTTCGGGCATCTAAAAAAAAGCGCAGAAATGTCCGTTCCGCATATTGCTCTGCGGCATTTTTGATCACCCCATAGACACTATCCGGTAGCTCCGGCAGGGGCAATTGCTCAAAGGCCAATACGTCTTCCCGCGTCCTTATTTTCCGCATCAACAATCCGTCAAAGTCCTATTATTTGATCAATTGACTGGGCTAATAATCTGCTTCAAATTTAGGCTTTTCTGGCATTTGACTAGTTTAAAATAAATATTTTGATGAACTTATTTCTGCCCATTTATCCAGCGGCAAATAAAGATTAAAAATGGAAGCTTACATATACGACGCGATCCGCACTACGCGCGGAAAAGGAAATAAAAAAGGTGCCTTAAATGGTATCACGCCCACGGAGCTCGCCACTCAAGTAATGGTCGAGCTCAAAGACAAACATGAGCTTGATACTACTCAAGTTGAGGATGTCATCCTCGGTTGTGTCGGTCAGGTCATGGACCAAGCCGCCAATATTGCCAAGACAGCGGCCCAGCATTCTCATTATGGAGATCACCTCTGCGGGGTAACGCTCAATCGCTTTTGTGGCTCGGGCCTAGAGTCGATCAACCAAGCGGCGGCCTACGTTAAGTCGGGTTTTAGAAATATGATCGTGGCCGGTGGAGTGGAAAGTATGTCACGCGTCAAGATGGGTTCTGACGGCGGAGGTATGTTTATGGACCCCGCGGTGGCATTGCCGGGACATATCGTGCCCCAAGGGATCTCGGCTGACTTGATTGCCTCCAAGCACGGCTTCTCTCGTGATGATGTGGATGCCTTTGCTTTTGAATCACAAATGCGAGCTACTAAGGCCGAAGCCGAAGGCCGCTACCATTCTCGGATCTCGGTTAAAGATATCAACGGCTTGACCGTATTAGATACAGACGAAAATATCCGTCCCAGCACGACGATTGCCGGTCTAGCTAATCTCAATCCCTCCTTCACGATGATGGGCCAAATGGGTGGTTTTGATGCGGTGGCCATCGATCGCTATCCAGAGGTAGAAGAGATTGACCATGTACATCATGCTGGCAATTCTTCTGCGATAGTAGATGGTGCGGCTATTGCCCTAGTCGGGAACGCTGAGACGGGTAATGCCCTCGGCCTGAAGCCTCGTTTCAAAATTCGCGCAGCAGCCATTCACGGTACAGATCCAACCATCATGTTGGTAGGGCCCGCCCCGGCAAGTGCCAAAGCTCTCAAACAGGCAGGCATGGAAGTAGGCGATATCGACCTATTTGAAGTCAATGAGGCTTTTGCAGCTGTGCCAATGTTATTTATGGAAAAACTGGGCGTACCGCATGATAAAATCAATGTCAATGGGGGCGCGATTGCTTTAGGTCATCCGCTAGGCGCCACTGGCTGTATGCTAACCGGTACTCTCATGGATGAGTTGGAGCGCCAAGACCTCAATACTGGTTTGATCACTCTCTGTATTGGTGGCGGTATGGGCATCGCGACCATTATCGAGCGTGTTTAGAAGGCTGAGTTAAGATTATCCAATGCCCAATGTCGAAGGAGTTTAGCTCTCGACATTGGGCATTTTTTCTGCTGCGCAGAACGAGGGGGAAATTGTTGAGTTGTTGAGTTGTTGAGTTAAGACTTCGAAAATTCAATAATTCAACAAATCTAACCTTCGACCAATCGATTAAGCGTTCCGCGTCCCGAAAGCTTTCGGGAGTAATAAAACATAGACGCCTCAGATAAGCTTTCCTAATTCTTACTACGATATGCACTAGGGCTGATGCCTACCTTTGCTTTAAACAACTTATTTAAGCCTTGTGGGTACTCAAAGCCTAAAGCATAAGCAATTTGACTGATGGCTTCATTGGTGCCTAACAACTTATTTTTGGCCAACTCGATGACGTAGTCTTGAATTTGTTCTTTGGCGCTCTTGCCCGTTTCAGTTTTGACCAGGTCTCCCAAGTATTTGACAGAAAGATTGAGCTCTTCAGCGCATTCCTTGACCGTTAAAACTCCTTGCAGGAGCGGCCTTTCTGAGTTGTAGTACTGCTTTAGGACCTGATTGAACTTAAAGAGAAAGTCTTTGTTGAGATTGGTGCGTGTGTAAAACTGGCGGTCATAAAATCGTTTGCTGTACTTCAACAACATTTCGATGTTGGCGATAATCAATTCCTGACTGTAGCGATCGATGTTTTGCTGGTATTCTTGCTCGATCTTTTGCACTAGCTCAGTGAGTAATTTTCGCTCCAATTCGGAAAGATGAAGCGCCTCGTTTAGGTCATAATCAAAGAAGGAATAATCCCCTATGGTTTTGCCCAATCCAGACTTTCGAATCAAGTCCGGATGAAAGAGAAGGGTCCAGCCCGAGCTACCTTTAATCTCTTCTCGATCCTCCATCTGGATTGTCTGCCCCGGCTTGATAAAGGTCAATGTACCTTCCTCAAAATCATAGGAATTTCGCCCATAGAGCATAGAGCCAGAGAAGCCAATCTTCAAATTGATCTGGTAGAAATCAAAGACATACTTAGTATCACCATAATCAAAATTGGTCAGTCTGTCGTCAATCTGGATTACGGAAACGAGTGGATGCTTGGGTCTTTCCAAATCAAAAATCCGATGTACTTCTCCGATGGAGCTGATATTGATAATCTCTTGCATACGTTATTGGGCTAATAGTTCTGCCCGCTTCTTCAGGGCCCGATTGAGACGTCCGTATGCTTTTTCTACTGGTGCAGGATTCCAAAAATTGACATAGATACCGCCATAATCCTCATGGATCGTCAGCTTGCTTTTGCCTCCCTCGCCAGACAATATGTACTTATGATCAAAGGTAATCACCAAGGGGAGGCCTCCTTTTTGGTTGAGCAATTCATTTGACTTGACCTCTGCGACCGTAGTTCCAATTTCGCTTATATTGTCCTTGTCTTGGGTAAAGCGATACTTCACCTTATTCCCTTCCTTGATCTCCCCTTCCAGTAGCAACATCGTTGGGTTCCACTCAGGATACTTATCCATGTCCGTCAATACTTGCCAGACAAGGTCTTTAGGAGCATCTATCTCGATCTCGTGATGCACTGATTTCCGCCCTGTAAAGATCAGGATTATGCACAATACAAGGATTGCTAGGACTATGTACATTGCTATTTTCATTACATATATTTATTAAACCAGTCTACAACAGGCCCTTTACTCTCTCCTAGCCATGCATAAGCAGCGCCTCTTTTTTTACTCAGGTCCAACCACATAATATCCTTTTCCACCTCAAGATCATTATAAAATTGTCTAACCATATCCATATTGGTCATCGGGTCATTTTCGTTTTGGATCACGAGGGTTGGGACTGACACATCCTTTGCATAAGGCAAGAAAGAATCACCTGTCAGATCCGTATTTCGCTTTTCTTTATTGTATTGATTGCCCGCATTTATGAGGAATTTAGGCAAACCCATCGCATCTACAAAGTAGTCATAGGTTAGCGGTTGGACCGAAATCATCGTCTTAAGATTCTTAATCCGATGCATTTCCTCTTCCATACCAAAGGCAAACACACTCGCGCTCTGTCCCATACAGATGGACAAGAGACCGATACTTGCATCTTTATACTCTGGATGCTCACTGACAAATTTTATCGCAGCTAATACGTCTTTACGCTCCTCAATCCCCCATGACACCCAATCAGTTTGCTCACTATTGCCATGATTACGCATATCGTACATGAGCACCGAATAACCAGCCTCAACCAAATACTTGGCTTGATCAAGGAAATGGATATCACTAGTCCAAAGGGTATTTTTCATCAAGCCTTTGCCTTCTTGGGTAAACCCACAACGTGAACATTGCACCCCAAAGTGAGACTGTACGATGACCTTTTCGGTTCCTCCCTTGACCAACCAACCCGAAAGATAAACCCCATCCTTGGTTTTGAAGTTGACGTCCTCATATTCGAGACCGTATGCATCAGGAGTTTCAAACACAGGCGCTTTGCCTGGTTTAATCATCAAATCTGAGATTGCTTTACCAAACATTTATGTAGCTTTTTTTGAGTTATTTGATATTTCAAAGCTACTGTTCGGCGTTCAGGCCTACTTATCCAGATTCCTTATATACTGATCCATTTTCCGTTTTTGGGTCTATAGACTTATTGAGCAGGAATTTGCTGAGGGGTTAGGCTTGGTATTGGGGGAGGTCTGGGGTTAGGATACTGCTGCGCAGAACGCTTATCTCTCATGCTGCGGCATGCCTGCGCGCACCTACAATGGGGGGGAATTTACTTGTAGCGGCGTATTGAATACGCCGCCAAGAACTTTCAGCAATAAAACTACTCTTCAAAACGCTCAATATTCACTCCATCATAGCGACCTACACCCGCTAAGGAACCAAACCAGATGTTACTATCCTTGTCTTCGTAAATGCCAAAAAGCATGCCTTCCTCAGTGTGGATGAGGGTGGGACTAGGCGTTTGAAAAGGCATGATGGTGCTGCTGTATCGATGAAGCATCCATTTGAGTCTATTTTCCGGCGACTGTGAGCTGGTCCAGATATTACCAGCGCGGTCTTCATAGATGTAGCCTACAAAGTTTTTACTTAGCTGCACATAAGTATTGCCATCATAACGCCAAAGACCGTTGTTGCCTCCTATCCAAATATTGCCTTTGGAGTCCTTGATGAGCTTGCGGGCGTTGGTAAAGGCTTGGCCTTGGTCATTGGTAATCTGGGAGAAGCTTTTGCCATCGTAAAAGCTGGCTTCACCACGGCAGGCAATCCAAAACCTTCCATTCTCGTCTTGCAGGATGGTATTGACATCCTCATCTATCATGCCGTCTTCCTTGGTGAAATTTTGAAAGGTCTCGCCATCGTGGACACTGATCCCTTGTTCTGTTCCTATCCAAATCTTGCCGCTATTGTCCTCATAAAAGCACAATACTCGATTGTTGACAAGCCCCTCAGCCGTAGAGAAGTTGGTAAACGCCTTGCCATCATAGCGATAAACGCCTGCTCCTATGGTACTAAACCAAAGATTGCCTCGGCTATCTTCGAGGATATCAAAAACGTGAAAACGCCTTAAACCTGCTTTATTGGTCCAATTGGTAAATTCTTTACCGTCGTAGCTCATGATGCCTTCCCAAGTGCTGAGCCATATAGTCCCATTACGATCTTGCAAGATGTTACGAGTGATACTGCGTGGTCCGTGCTTAGCCCTAATCCAACTACTCTCGACAAAGGCGGGATCGTGCTCATTGGGATTAGTAGGTGCTTGGGTTGATGGCTGGACGGCTGGTTCTTCTGCTTGCAGAGAGGAGGCTTCCGTTTGGTTTTGAGCCGTACAAGAGGCACCTATTGCGCAAAGCAATAGTAGTGCGTAGAGATGGATGTATTTACGCATACTTAGGATTTGAGGTGAAGCCTACTTCTTTTCTGCGAGCACGAACTTATAGCCGATGCCGCGGATATTGATAATCTTTAGATTAGGGTCAGCAGAGAGTTTCTTGCGGAGCTTGGAGATAAAAACATCTAGCGTACGCCCCACATAATCGCCTTTATCTCCCCAAACCAGTTTGAGGATATTTTCTCTTTCGAGCACTTTGTTCTCTTCCGAGTATAGCAAAAGCAATAGATCCGCTTCTTTACTAGAAAGTTCGGTTTCCGTACCCTTGTGGGAGAGGATCATGGTCTTCTTGTCATAAGAGTAATCCCCAATGCGAATGCTGTTAGGATCAGATTGGAGAGGTCTCGTTTGTCGTTTGCTGTAAAAGACTAATCCGATCAAAATTAAGGCCCCTAGCAGGAGAGAAATCGTGCCCGCCGAAAGCCAAGAGCTTTGCTTTTTAGCTTTGGCAATGGGCTGTACATCTAAAATGCTAAAAAACACTTGATAGCAATCTTCCGGCAGTAAGCGTCCTCCACAGGGAATAAGACCTGAATCCAACACTATCCCGCCGACTTGATAACTGTAAACCACTTTCGCTGAGTCACAGCTCTCCACTTCTACCAAATAGTTACGCGCTAATCTTGATTGGAGCATTATCCGATCGACAGAACGGAACAAATCTTTAGGATCTAAAGCAAACTTCGTAGCGAAGGAGATCTGATATCTTGGGCCTACTTTTTCGATAGGCAGGACTCTTGAGACACTATCACCTGAGGCAAGCAGGACTTCATGTCCAATTGCTCTCATGGCCACCTTGATTTGTCCTTCAAGTTGACTGCTCTGGGCCAAGCTGGTATTGGTCCCAATTAGGCTGAGGCAAAGCAGACCAAAAATCAATTTCAGGTATTTTGTGCTCATCACTTAAAATTAGCCCGATTTGCTGGCGATTAGAAACCCTTTTGCGAGGATTTACAATATTTTACACTTCTTAATGTACTAAAACAGCACTCTCTGGGCCATTTTTCGAGAAAGTCAGTATCAGGGGGCTTAAAATGCAAGCTGCTTGTTTTTGCATCACTTGAAAACAAAGACTCTCTCCCTCACGCTGGATTTACAAGAAAATAAACTAATTTATTGACTGCTGATTTCAACCAACAATCAATGATCAAAAACGACTATCTACACTACAGCGTTGACGCAGAAGGCTTTGCTACCATCGATATCAATCAAGTCAACGAACCCGCCAATTTATTTAGCTTTGATTTTGTCACCACCTATCTCGAAATAGCCCAAAAGGCCATCCAAGACGAAACTGTTAAAGGCGTAATTGTCACCTCCTCGCGCTCCATGTTCATGGCTGGCGGCGACCTGCGGATGCTAGGTGCCCCTATCGAAGATGCCCAAGCCTTTTTTGAGGGCATCATAAATATGCACACCGAGTTTCGCAAAGTAGAAACCGCTGGCAAACCCTTTGTCGCAGCCATCAATGGTACTGCCTTGGGCGGTGGGATGGAATTAGCCCTCACCTGTCATCATCGGATAGCGCTCAATAGTACCAAAATCAAACTGGGCTTCCCCGAAGCCAAAGTGGGTCTCCTGCCAGGAGGTGGGGGTACGGCCAAAGCGCCCTATCTCATGGGCATTCAAAATGCCTTAACTCACCTGATGCAAGGCAAGGAGTCTCGCCCTCAGCAAGCCCTCAAGATCAATCTGATCGATGCCGTAGTAGAGACTCCCGAGGAAATGATTGCTGCGGCCAAGGCCTGGATAATTGCCAATCCTAATCCAGTGCAGCCATGGGACAATAAAAAACATCGCATTCCCGGTGGTGGGGTGATGTCTCCTACTGGAGCGCAAGTCATCGCAGGAGCGATTGGTAATCTCCGTAAGCTAGCGCATGGCAATTATCCCGCCCAAGAATACATTATCAAAGTTACCCATGACGGTCTCCAACTGACCATCGATCGTGCCCTCGAAATCGAGGCTCGCTACTTCACCAAGATTTGCATGAGCAAAGAGGCGAAGAATATGATCCGTACGGGATTCATGGGCATACAAGCAGCGCGTAAGGGCAAAGCTCGTCCGAAGGATGAACCTAAATACGAAGTCAAAAAGCTCGGTATGCTCGGCGCGGGCATGATGGGCGCTGGGATTGCCTATGTCTCTGCCAAAGTGGGTATGGACGTAGTGCTCAAGGATGTGACCGTTGAAGCCGCTGAAAAAGGCAAAGCTTACAGCCAAAAACTGCTCGATAAGGCTATTGCGAAAAAGCGTTCTACGCAGGAGAAGGCCGAAGCCCTCCTAGCCCGTATTCATACTACCGATAATGCCGCGGACTTTGCAGACTGCGACCTCGTGATTGAAGCTGTTTTTGAAAGCCCAGCGCTCAAAGAAAAGGTAACCAAAGAGACGGAAGCAGTCCTGCCAGCGGATAAGGTGTACGGTTCCAATACCTCTACCATTCCCATCACTCAACTAGCAGAGTTTTCCGACCGACCCGAAAACTTTATCGGTATCCACTTCTTCTCCCCCGTTGATAAGATGCCCTTGGTAGAAATCATCGTGGGCGAAAAAACTTCCCCTAAGGCAATTGCTGCCGCGGTGGATTATACAGTCACTATCAAAAAGATCCCTATCGTAGTCAATGATAGCCGTGGTTTTTACACTTCTCGCTGTTTTGGCACTTACGTAACCGAAGGTATGTTCCTGCTCGAAGAAGGGGTACCTCCGGCAATGATCGAGAATATTGCCAAACTCAAAGGTATGCCCGTAGGGCCTTTAGCCGTACATGACGAGGTCACGCTGACTTTAAGTCTACACGTTTTTGAAAGCGATCCTAATCCCGACAAGCCTGCCTACCAGACTAGATCCTACAACATGACCAAGGAGCTTGTCCACACCCACAAGCGGACGGGCAAAAAGGATGGCGCAGGCTTTTATGACTACCCCCAAGGCGGCAAAAAGAAGCTTTGGCCCCAACTCAAAGAGATTTACAATTCTGATGTAGATACCCTCGACAAAGAGACCATCGCCAAGCGCATCATGCATCGCCAAGCGCTAGAAAGTTATCGCTGCCTCGACGAAGGGGTACTCAATTCAGTTACAGACGGAGACATTGGTTCGGTGCTGGCATGGGGCTTTCCCATCTATACCGGTGGCTCGCTTTCTTATATCGACTTTGTCGGCATGGATCAGTTTGTCGCCGATTGTGATGATTTTGCGACTCGCTTTGGGGAGCGATTTACGGTGCCCGATAGCTTACGTGCATTGGCTAAGGCGGGTAAGTCGATTCATGATTTTGCTAAGTGATATTGTACTTACCGCTGCGCGGAACGCTTCTCTCTATTCCTCCCCCTAAATCCCCCTCCGAAGGGGAAAAACCTTTGGTTTTTAAACTTCTTGGCATAGGGGGAGGAAGCAATCAACTCATATAGTATGAACCTCCTTCAAGGCATCAAAGTCATCGATTTTTCCCGCCTGCTGCCCGGCCCTTTAGCTACGCACTTACTCGCCCAGATGGGGGCAGAGGTCATTAAAATCGAAAGTCCCAAGCGGCCTGATTATACCCGCAGCGTTGGCATCAAAATGGTTGATGGCGCGAATCCGCTTTTCCACCAGCTCAATCATAACAAGCAGCAGGTCGAAATAGACTACAACGAAGCGTTCGGCAAAGCCGAAGTCCTCGAGCTGATACAAACAGCCGATGTTTTGATCGAGCAATTTCGGCCGGGAGCCATGAAGGCTTGGGGTTTGGGTTATGAGGTAGTCAAGGAAATCAATCCGGCGATAGTCTATGCCTCGCTTACGGGTTATGGGCAAGAAGGCCCCTTGCGGGACGAGGCCGGCCATGACTTCAATTATCTCGCCTACTCAGGCATCATGAGCCTACTCAAAGATGAAAATGGCAAACCCAATGTGCCCGACACCCAGTTTGCCGATATAGGCGGCGCTTATATGGCCGTGATGGCCGTGCAAGCTGCTTTACTGCAAAAGGAGCGTAGCGGTAAGGGGAGTTATTTGGACATCTCATTGGCAGACGCAGTTATGCCCTTCAATGCCGTACCTTTTAGCTTTCACAGCGCAGATCTGGACTATCGACTCTTCAACATTATCAATGGCAAAACCGCCGTCAATTATGCCGCCTATCAATGCAAAGACGGCAAATGGCTGTCCGTAGCAGCCATGGAAATCAAGTTTTGGAACAACCTCTGTGAGGCCTTGGGCAAGCCCGAATGGCAACGTAAACACCAACTGGAATTAATGAATCAATCGTTCCCCAAGGGGGAAGTAGAACAAATATTTCTCACCCAAACGAGAGACGAATGGATGGAAATGCTAGCCGGAAAGGATGTCTGTGTGGCCCCCATACTTGAAATGGAGGAGTTGCAAGCACATCCTTACCATCAGGCAAAGCAAAGCTTTGCGGAGATCAAAACCCCCAATGGGATGAATTTGCCGGGCATCAGCCTGCCTTTTAAAGCAAAATCCTAGCCGTACCGCTCGAGGTATTTTTGTTGAGAGAGGATCGCTTCGCGGAACTCTTCCTTCATGCGGCTCACGAGCTCAGCTACTGGCAGGCGATCTTTGATAGTAGCCACGCCTTGACCTGCCGACCAGATATCTTTCCACGCCTTGGCTTCAGTATCCAACTCTGCCCCTAAATCGATTTTTACTTTGCGGTCCCAAAGGTCTTCCGTAAAGCCACTATTGAGCAAACTTTGGCCCAAAAAGTTGGCAGGAATGCCCGAAAGCGCCGCGGTATAGACAATATCTTTAGTGCCGGATTCGATGATCATCCGCTGATAGCCCTCGGAAGCTACCGCCTCGTCGGTACTGATAAAGCGTGTGCCCATATAAGCTAGATCAGCCCCCATCTGCAAGGCCGCAGCGACATCCTTGCCATTGCTGAGACTTCCGCCTAATAAAATAAGGCCATCAAAAATCTCACGAGTCTCAGCCACAAATGGGATGGGGTTGAGCGTTCCAGCATGGCCGCCTGCACCCGCACTCACCAAAATCAAACCATCTACCCCAGCGGCGATGGCCTTTTGAGCGTGGCGCTTATTGGTTACATCATGAAAGACCAGACCGCCGTAGCTATGTACTTCCTCTACAAGTTCTTTGACGGCTCCGAGTGAAGTAATCAAAATCGGCACCTTGTGCTTGACGCAGACCTCTAAGTCAATCATGGCCCGCGGATTGGTCCTGTGGACAATCAAATTGACGCCATAGGGAGGTAGCTTTTCGCCCGTATCCTTTTCATGCTTGGCAAACTCTTCGTTGAGCTCGATGAGCCATTGCTCAAAACCTTCGGTAGTGCGTTGGTTAAGGGCCGGAAAGGTCCCTACGATACCGTTGTAACAGCAAGCTCGTACCAGATCAAGCTGTGAGACAATAAACATGGGAGAGGCAACTACAGGGAGACTGAGATTGAGTTTTTGGAGGATTGCTTGTTTGTTCATCGGGGAGAGGGGAGATTAGGTATATGAGATCAATTTAGCAATTTCGTTGCGAGATTGAATATCTTAAACGTGAAAATCTGTAACTCTCCAATGAGAGGGACCTAATCTCTGGATTCAATCAAAAACTCGTAGAAGTTTTGGGTTGAAACTCCTGTTGTCAAACGAGTCAGCCTTTAAGCGTTCTGCGAAGCAGTAACTTCAAACTAACGCTTACTTTTGCTCCCCCTTAGCAGTATGGGTGATCTGTCGCTCCCCCGAAAAACGTCTAATGTATTGATAATCACTGTTTTTATACTGGTGGGTCAAGCCCCATTCAAAGGCAGCGAAAGGCGCTTTTTCGGTATCAAGGGTGCGATTGAGGCCGATAGCATGTGGAGCGCCTTTGATGACGGATTTGATTTCAAAGTTGATACCGTCGGGCGACCATTGGATGGTATTTTTTTCTGGACCATCGGTTGTAATGAGGGAAGCAATCCCTCCATTGTAAGGCCATACACAGATCTCATGCCCGCTGTTAGAAATGGGATTGTAAGGCGACTTGACATATGGACCTTTGACATCATCTGCGATGGCTACACCATGCCTAATTTGGCGTCCACCAAAGGTGATCTCCTCCCCCATCTGCTCCCCTTTATAGTAGAGATAAAACTTACCTTCAAAAAAGAGGAGACAAGGATCATGCACCTTATGACTATCAAAATCACCCTTTTTTTCTACCAAAAAGCGGTTATCTGAATCGCCCTGCCAAATACCGTTATCGGCGGGGCTCAAAATAGGCTCCGGACTCTTGGTCCAAGGTCCATAGGGACTATCAGACCATGCCAAGCCCACTTGATTTTTGACTCGTTTAAAGTAGGGCGCCTTGACAGTTTGATAGACCAGATAATACATCCCTTCATGTACAAAAATTTCGGTAGTAAAAACCGAGCGGTCATCATAAGCCCCCTTTTCGCCTCTAGGCACGGCTAGTCCTTCTTCTTTCCAGGTCCAACCATCTTCGGAGGTTGCATACCAAATATCGCAGCGATCCCAAGGAAAGACTTTTTCGTTTTCGATGTCTCCGCCAAAACCCTGCGTAGGGCCAGTACTACGGCTATACCACACAAAATATTTACCATCATGTTTGATCAACGCACTCGGGTCGCGACGTACCACCCCTTCCTCATAAGCCAAATCTCCTTTGAGATCATACACTTTAAACCTACCAAACCATTCATTACCAATGTCAGGCCACTTTAGGGCTCGTTTGGAAGCAGCACTCAGTTTATCGGCATTGGTGATACCGAGGTGATCGAGTTGTGCTTGGGTCGGTTTGGGCTCTTCTGTCCCAGAACGCGGAGTTTCTGCTTGACAGCCAGAAATCAGGACAAGTATCCCTAGACAAAGAGTGGAAAATAATAAGCGAGCTGGCATAATAGTGTGCATTCGAGATTACGTATCTCTCGTTTTGGTAAAAATTAGTACAGATTAAAAAGTATACAGTACAGAAAAAAGGCCTGGATGAACCGCATAGCCCTATTTTTCTCGGTCTTAAAACTAAATACTTTTGTCTAAGTACTTAAAAAAGTTGGCATTTTTATAGCGAAATACCACGCTTCCAGGGAATAAAGTCGTCTTGCTCCAAGCTTTCAGCCTTAGTCCGTTTTTCGCCACTGGCGACAGCAATCATAAACTGTAATAAGTCCTGAGCAGATTTTTCTATACTGTTTTTCCCTTCGATGATATCCCCACAATCCCAATCAATAATGTCAGCCATGCGTTTAGACAACTTATGATTACTGGAGACCTTGATTACTGGCACAATAGGATTGCCCGTGGGCGTGCCTAATCCAGTGGTAAAGACAATCAGATTGGCTCCAGAGCCCGCTAGGCCCGTAGTGGATTCAACGTCATTGCCAGGGGTACAGAGGAGATTTAGACCGGCTTTTCGCGCCGGTTCGGTGTAGTCGAGTACATCCCTTATCGGGGAACGCCCCCCTTTCTTGGCCGCACCGGCAGATTTCATCGCATCTGTAATCAGCCCATCCTTAATATTGCCAGGAGAAGGATTCATATCAAAACCTGAGCCAACGGCTTCGGCTCGGCTAGCATAGGTCCGCATGAGTTGAGTGAATTTTTCTGCTAAGGCATCGGTTTCGCAACGGTTGATGAGTTCTTGCTCTACCCCATTGAGTTCTGGAAATTCAGCCAAGATGGCCTTACCGCCTAAGCTTACTAGCAAGTCCGAAACTCCTCCTACCGTAGGGTTGGCCGAAATGCCCGAAAAGCCATCAGAGCCGCCACATTCGAGGCCAAGGCTAATTGCCGAAAGCGGAAAGGCTTCTCGCTGAAATTTATTGGCCTTGGTCAGACCGACAAAAGTTTGCTTAGTGGCAGCTTCAATATAATGGGGCACTGAACGACTCGCTTGCTGCTCCAAATAGTAAACCGGCTTGTCAAAGTCCTTATCTAAAGCATGGATAGCATCCTTGAGAAGCTGGATTTGGGCATTTTGGCAGCCTAAGCTCAAAACCGTGGCTCCGGCCACATTGGGATGAGTGATGTAGCCAGCGAGTAATTTACAAAGTACATCACTGTCTTGCCGCGTCCCACCACAGCCCCCCTGATGAGTTAAAAACTTGATGCCATCAACATTAGGAAAGATCGCATTGGGCTTGCTTTGTGGACCATTAGCTAGCAGATCAGCCGCCAAAAGGTTCTGTTCAGATTCTCCTCTTTGGTAGAGTTCGATTAGCTGGTTGAAGTCAATCCGATAGGGTTGAGCCTTGGCGTAGCCGAGACCTTGGAGCAGGATCTCTTCGAGAACGCTCACATTTTTGTTTTCGCAAAAAACGAGGGGGATGACCAACCAATAGTTGCGGGTCCCCACTTGACCGTTTTGGCGCCGAAAGCCCATGAAGCTTTGGCCGCTAAATGAACTAATGTCAGGCTGACTCCAATTTAGCTGCGGCTCACGCACTCGATAAGCATCAGTAGCGTGTTGTACGTTGGCTTGAGTCAATAGGCTACCTGCTGGAATGGCTTGCGAGGCTTCTCCTACCGTCACGCCATACATGACGATTGGCTGGCCTTGTTGCAAGGCATGGATATTAAACTTATGCTTGGCAGGGATATGAGCGTTCAGCGACAAGCTGCCTACATAAGACTCAACTTGCTCCCCTTGGGCCAAATCTTGTAAGGCTACCAAAACATTATCCCGCTCATCGACTTGGAGCGTACGCGGTATTGAGCTCATCAATCCAGTTGAAATATTTGGTCCAGTAAAATCCATTTTTCCTCCTCCCCAGCCCAAGGTAAATGTTGTTGAAACTGGGACATTAGTTGCTCCCACGCTAGCACTTTAGGATTGGCTTGATCCATAGCTTGCTTCCTTTCAAAACTAAAGGAATCATCTACCTCCATGATCATAAACATCCGATTGCCGGTGAGGTAAATCTGCATGTCTAAAATGCCAGCCTCCTTGATACTGGCTGTAATTTCAGGCCAGGCCTTGCCTGGCGCATGGTAGGCTTTGTATTGTTTGATCAAGGCGGGATCATCTTTGAGATCACAAGCCAAACAATAACGCTTTACAGTACTTGATGCGAGACTCATGCCGTCTGATTATGAACCATGGTAACCCGATAGCCAAAGATGACAATCATCAAAAAGCACAGTACGGGCGCGAGATAGGAGAGTTGTACCCCATAAGCGTCTAACAATAATCCTTGTATGGGTGGTAATAATGAACCGCCTGCGATGGCCATAACCAAACCCGCCGCTCCAAGCTTGGCATCATCGCCTAAGCCAGTTAAAGCAATGCCATAAATGGTTGGGAACATCAAGGACATACAGCCCGAAATACCTACCAAAGCATATAATCCGAGACGTCCACCAGCAAAAACCACAGCAGCTAGCAAAATGATAGCTGCGGCCGAAAGCACCATCAACAACTGCCCTGGTTTGATATACTTGAGTAAGAAGGTGCAGACAAAACGACTAAAGGCAAAGAGCAACATGGCGTAGAAATTGAAATTTACCGCCTGGGCGGCGGCATCAGCTTCTATCATCCCTTCACTCACCAATACCTCGGTCCCATAGTGAATGGTGTAAGTCCAAACCGTAATCTGAGCCCCCACATAAAAGGCTTGGGCCAATACCCCTTCGCGATAGCGTAAATTAGCCCAGAGGCGTTTGAAAGTCCCCCCCAAATCAAGGGCCTTATCATTGTCTTGGGAGCGCGGCATTTTGGTAAGCCATATCAAGGCAAACATGATCGCGATCACAATCCCAATCACCACATAAGGGGTACGAACGACGGCCAAATCGGCCATTTTGATCGTCTCAAACTCTTCGGGGCCTAGCGCTACGCGTTCGGCAGCGCCGAGCTTATTGAGCTTGGCCAAAATAAAATCCTTAGCGACCAAAATCCCGATGATAGAACCCATGGGATTGAAAGATTGGGCTAGGTTGAGCCTTTGAGTGGCTGTAGCCGGATCGCCCATCGAGAGGATGTAGGGATTGGCACTGGTCTCAAGGAAACTCAAACCACAGGTCATAATAAAAAAGGCTCCACAAAAAGGGTAGAAAAGCCCTAACATACTAGCAGGGATGAACAACATGCCTCCCAAAGCATAAAGGGTCAATCCTAAAAGGATACCTGACTTGTAAGTGTACTTCTTGATATAGATCGCGGCTGGGATCGCCATAAAACAATAGCCTGCATAAAAAGCAAACTGCACAAAGGAGCTAATAAAAGCACTTTGATTGAAGATCGTACCAAAAGCTTTGACGAGCGGATTGGTGATGTCATTGGCAAAACCCCAAAGCGCGAAGCAAAAGGTGATCAATGCAAATGGGAGCCACAAAGCCCGCTCAAGTAGGGCAGGCTTTGTAGACTTTTTAGTTGTAGAAGTAGGCGTCTGGATCATGGGATTATTCAAAAGTAATTTTGAGGGAATAAGCATGCTCACAAGGAGCCTGCGCTGGCAAGTTGACCTTAAGGCCATTAGTACCCATCTCCCATTTAAGCGCGCCTTCAGCACCTAACATGCTCACTTCTTTGATATTTTTTGTGGTCCCTTCTACTATAGACTGGATTTCTACCACGCCATTTTCCGGCCAGCCTAGTAGCATGGCATAAAGCTGTCCATCCTTTTGGGTAAAGCGAATATCTTGAGCCGTAAAGGCTTGATTCTTTTTTTCGGAATGGTGTCCCTTAGCTACTTTGGTAGGTCCTTCCCCAAAAGTATCCCAAGGACGAGTATCGTAAATGGCTTCGCCATTGATGTCTAGCCACTCACCCATCTCAAGTAAAACCTGCGCCTGATCGTCTGGAATCGTACCGTCTGCTTTAGGCCCAACATTGAGCAGTAAGCAGCCATTTTTGCTGACAATATCTACTAGATCGTGTATCAAGGTAGTGCTTGATTTAGAGATCCAGTTAGTTACGTAGCCCCAAGAATTTTTGCCCACAGAGGTATCAGTCTGCCAAGGAAACTTGCGGATACCAGGCAGTTTACCTCGCTCGATATCTAGGACATTTGAGCCTTCTGGAAAGGATTCAAAATCAAAATTTTTGGTTTGCAGCACTACCTCTTTGTTCCATTCCAAGCCACGATTGTAGTAGTGAGCGGCAATTTGGGGGTGATAAGGGACAAACTCAGGATTGTCGATATAGAAATCAAACCAAAAGATATCGGGTTGATACTTGTCAATAATTTCAGTAGTGCGGTCCCACCACATCTGTAAAAATTCTTCATCGCAGGCTTCGTACTGCTTGTGGGGTCGGCTGTAGAGATCGGCATATTGGGGATCGCTGGTATCCCAACCTGGTTGCCGAGTATAATAATTCCAATTGAAGGCATAGTGAGAAGAAGCGCCAAACTTAAGGCCACGCTTACGGGTAGCCGCGGCCAACTCCCCAATCACATCTCTTTTGGGGCCCATATTAGCGGAGTTCCAACGAGTCTTGCTAGAAGCATACATCGCAAATCCGTCATGGTGTTCTGCTACGGGAATGACATATTTAGCGCCCGATTTTTCAAACAAGTCTAGCCAAGCCTCTGGATCAAATTTTTCGGCTTTAAACATGGGAATAAAGTCCTTATAGCCAAACTCCGAGGGATCGCCATAAGTCTTAGTATGGTAATCGTAGATAAATGCGTTGGCGTTTCTGGCTTCCCCACTAGCATTACGGATAGAGTCCTTTTCGTACATGCGGCGCGGATACCATTCAGAGCCATAAGCTGGTACGCTATAGGCTCCCCAGTGGATAAATATTCCGAATTTACTATCAGTAAACCATTCAGGAATCTTGTAGTTACTAATCGATTCCCAATTAGGTTCATAGACAAAAGAGGAAGGACTGTTAGCATTTTTACCTTCAAGCGTACAACCTGTCGCCCAGATGCTTATCCCTAGGAAAAAAACGGTGAGTATTCTTAACATGGCGAGTATTCTTAAAACCAACAATTGTTGACATTTACATAATATTCAAATATCTATTTTTCATCATGTATAGCTTATCACGTATGGTTAAAATCCTGAAACAAACGTTTGATTTTGAGCTACATTCATAATGTTCCACGATCAGGAGTCGTGATATGAGCTTTTGACATAATTTTTATCCGTAGCTAAGCGGTGGTAGTTCTTTCGTTTTTTTCAGCCCTGCTGAACGCTTAGTTTCGGACTGCTAAAGCCCAAGCTATCCTTATTTCCTTAATACCACTCTGCGGCTAAGGCTTTGACCATTCAGACTGGTTCGTAAGACATATATGCCCGCTGGCAAATCTGCGACTTGCAGGCTAAACTTATGCTCACCCGAAGCGGGAACCTTAGTAGTCTGTTTCAACACTAGCTTTCCATCTAAGGCGTAAAGCCCTAGTCCTATCTCTTGGGGATAATCCAACTCTAGCAGCAAGTTTAGTTGCTCGCGGCAAGGGTTGGGCCCGATCTTTAAGCCATCAGCTTGCAAAAGCTCTTCGATAGGGGTGGGAAAATCTGATTGGAAGCGTTCCGCGCCAGCGGTCCAAATTGTATCTCCGTACTCATAGGCACCAATATCAGGGGCCGCCCCATTGTAGCCATCGGTAATACCGCTGATCAGCATACCCGCATCTATCAAAGGGGAACCTACAGCTGGTCTGAAGTCTCGCATGCTCCTGTCCCCAAAAGGATCATTGCTATCGATGAGGTTGTTTTGAAAATCATTCCCTTCCCAATCTCCAATAGGTGCATAATTGTTCCAGATACGATTATTGATCAGTTGGCGTCCGTTGAGCCACGCACCCATCGCTTGCCCAACATTCCAAAAAGAGTTGTTGAAAATATCATTATTCCAAGCATCCCAATTCATCTGGACCGCAGACCAAGTGATATTCCAAACGAGATTGTGGTGGACATCATAGCCTTTGCTGTCATTGTCTAGATAAATACCAGCAGCACGTCCATCAGCATATTCAGGTCCGTAGGAGTCATGAAACCAATTGTGATGGATACTAGTATTTTTGTCATTGTCATTGCCGACAGTGTAAAAAATACCGCCATCATTGTTGATAAGCATGCATTCAAAAATATCGTTGTAGGCAATCTCGCCATTAGGAGCACTCATGTAAATACCATCTCGACCGCATTGATAAATCGTATTGCGCTCAATTACACTGCCTGCCGCATTACAGCGGATACCGTTGGAATGATTACCGATAGTATTGAAATAGCGTACCACATTGCCCTCTAATCTAATGCCACTAAGATTGCCCCAGCCTTGCACCCAGATGCCATTGGTACTACCGTATTCAATGATATTGTTTTGCACCAAAACATCATTGCCCTGCACCGCCACTGCGCCGGTACTGAGTTGAGCATTGACATTGTCGAGAGCATCCAGTGTATTGAGGCAGTGGCTAAAGATTCCGTTGCGCAGGATACAGCCATCTCCTTTGATGACGACTCGCCCTCCAAAAGCACCAATACCATCTACGGTGATATAATCACGATTAATATCGATCGTTCTTTCCCGTACTGCATAGGTAGCCTTACCCCCATTGGGATCAGCTCCGCTAGGAGCTTTGAAATAAAGCGTTCCCGCAGCGGAATCATAATACCACTCCCGCTGATAATCCAAGGCCTCAAGCTTCCCAAAAAGCATAAACTGCCCCCGATTGCCATTGCGAAAGACCGTAGGGTTGTGTACCGAAAACGGCCATTTGCTAATATCCACGGATGGATATTGGATATTCTGCGTGCTGGAGGCGGTGATCTGGCGTGTCCAACTAGCGCCAGAGTGTGCCCCCAAATACCAGACATAGCCTCCGGTCCAGTTAAAGTCTGGGATATTATTAGCGGTAATTTCTCCCGCTCCTCCCCCTGTTACGGGTGCAGTATTGATAATAAAACGGCTATTATCAGTATTGTTGGGCCACTGAGCGATGTCCATTGTTTTGCCTTCATAATAGAGCATATTTTGAGGACCAAGGCTCATATTGATTGAGGTTTGGTAGATATCATCCTGATACAAGCTCCAACTCGTAATCTCCTCTGTAGCCGAAACGATTACTTCCTCACCCTTGTAGGCCATATAGACGATGGGTTGGAAGGCTGTACCATCATTGGCTGGTGCTAGGCGTTCACGGTAGATCCCCGCTTTGACAAAGCAGCTATCACCCGCTTGCAAGACCGATGAGGCCTTGCTGATGGTCAAAAAGGGTTGGGACTCGCTGCCGTCATTGCTGTCATTGCCTGACTTAGCAACGTAATAATTGGTACTAAAACCAGATAGGGGGACACAGGCTAGCGCGAATAGCACTAGCAGTCGGGTAAGTAGATTAGTCATTCCAATGTTGATTAATAATAGCTTGGAGATGTGGATAGGTTTGATCCGTTTCTTTTAATGCTACCCGCTGGGCTTTCAGTTCTGCTTTCAGTTCCGCGATAATTTCCTGATAAGCAGGATCATCGTAGCGGTTGTGTAATTCATTGGGATCATTTTGCAGATCATAAAATTCCCAAGCCACAGGCGCTACGTCTTTGACGGGTTCATACTGTGGCCACCAATAGAAGCTGCGGCCTTCTTCTTCAGAGCGATGATGCGCGCTGTAGTACAAAATCAGTTTGTAGCGTTCGGTCCGGAGCCCAAAATGAGCGGGCACCTCGTGGTGAATCATATGCATCCAATAGCGGTAGTATGTAGCCGTTCGCCAAGAAGTTTCAGCTTTTCCCATCAAGGTATTGGCAAAACTATAGCCCTGCATATAGGCCGGCACCTTACCGCCTGCCAAGGCCAGCATCGTAGGCGCATAGTCAGTATTATTGATCAGCAACTCGCTCACCATACCCGCTTTGACTCCTGCTGGATAATGCACAATGAATGGCATCCGCATAGATTCGTCATACATCCAGCGCTTATCTTGATAGTCATGCTCGCCCAGCATCATACCTTGATCCCCAGTATAGATGATCACGGTATTGTCCCAGAGTCCTTCTTCTTTGAGGTAGGCAAATAGACGGCCTAGATTGTCATCAACCCCTTTGACGCAGCGGAGATAGCGCTTGAGATATTGCTGATAAGAAAGATGGGTCGCTTCGTCTTCATCATACTCTTCCAGACCATAAAATTTGACATAATTACGGCGAAAATGACGATTCGAGACAGAGGTACCTACGTATTGCGCTAAACTATCATTGCGCCCTCTCGTAGCTTCAGAACCAAAATAAGGCTGATTATAAAGACTAGCGGGTTCCGGTATTTCTACATCCGCTAGATAAGATTCATAGCGCGGCGCAAATTCGAAGTCGTCATGCGGCGCTTTAAAATGATGCATCAAAAAGAAGGGCTGATCTTTGTTTAGACTTTTAAGGTAATCGAGACTCAGATCTGTAATAATATCCGAAGAATGCCCTTCATATTGCACAAAATTATTGGGCCAGTTGCCTTTGCCCTTTGTCCGCAGCTTGGGATTAAAATAATCTCCTTGGCCTGAAAGTACCTGATAATAATCAAAGGCTAAAGGCTCGTTTTTCAAATGCCATTTCCCGATGATCGCGGTACTGTAGCCGAGCTTTTTCATCTCCATAGGTAAGTACTGACGCTCGACCAATAGCTCATCATCGAGATCGAGTACACCATTGGTCTGCGGATATTGCCCTGTAATGATAGTTGCCCGACTGGGCGTACATATTGAATTCGTACAAAAGGCTCGTTCAAAGCGCATGCCTCCTGCTGCTAACTGATCAAGGTTGGGCGTAGGATTGAGCGAAGCAAGGCGACTACCATAGGCACCAATGGCTTGGGTCGTATGGTCATCAGACATGATAAAGATGATGTTAGGCTTTTGGTTTTGGGCGTTTAGGTTTACGGCTACGCCGAACGCTAATATCCCGAGGCAAAAGCTAAACTTTAGGTAGCAATGAAGTAGTATTTTAGTATAGTCCATAGAGCAAATTATTGTAGGATAATCTTTTGAGTGTGCCGACCCTTTTTACCGCTAATCTGGAGCAAGTAAATCCCACGGGCAAACACGCTTGTATCAATCTGGGCGATTGGACCTTGGCTTTGCAAAGTATGGATCAGGCTTCCTTGCAAATCAAATAGCCTAACTACCAGCGGACCTTGTGTATAAGCTTCAATGTTGAGATAGCCGGCATTACTGGGATTAGGGTAAACCTTGACAGGCAATTGATTGGCCGCCTCCTCTACAGAAGTCGTAGGCGTACTTAACTCCCAATCGGGACCTGCTACCCAAGCTTCGCCTCCTTGCTCATAGGCGCCTGCATCGGGGCTAGCGCCTACATATCCATCGGTGTAACCCGCGATTACTCGTCCGGCATCAATGGCCGAAGAGTTTGCTTTGGGCATATAATTGTTTCCGTCCCTATCCTCAAAGGGATTAGAGTTAAGCCCTAGGGCAACGTTATTTTGCGCATCCGAAGCATGAAAAGTGGGCTCATTTGCCAGCGTATTGTAAAGTTGCACATTGGTAAAGCTGTACCCGTTGACCCAACGACCCATGGAAGCGCTGCGATTTCCATCATTACTCCAAAGGGTATTGTTGTACATTAAGAGGTTTTTACCCGCCCAATTGATCTGAATACAGGTCCATTCCAGATTCCAGAGCACATTGTGATCGACAATCACATCTTCCGTCGAATTGTCGAGATAGATACCCGTGCCTTTATAGCTCTCGAAATGTTCGTTGCGCGAAGCGATATCATGTATCCAATTGTGGTGAATACGGGTATTGTTGTACTGCCCACAGCAAAAGTAAATGCCGCCACAATCGTCATTGATCAAGTTGGTATGATGGATATCATTGTAGCCGCAATCACTGCCGCTACCGCCGCCTCTAATCGCATCACGACCTGCGCTGAAGATTTCATTGCGCGTGAGATCGTTCTTTCCTCGTAGCTCTACAGGCGCCGCATAACTACCTAGATAATTGAAGTGCCCAATGAAATTGTTATCCACCACATTATCGTTGCCTTTGAGCACGATACCGTTGGCAGCGCCCCACTGGATATTGTTATGCTCGATGAGGTTGCCTGTGGAGTTGTCATCTAGTTCGATACTTGCATCGCCTACAAAGGCGGCCGAAGTAGAAGCGATGGTATGATTGCCATACAAGATCTCACAATTGCGCACCGTACAATCTTGAGCGCCTTTTAAGCGGATATTAGCGCCTGTAATGACCAGACTATCCAGTACAATTTGTGATCTATTGGTCAAATTGAAGGCCTGAGTCCGACGGCGCACTAGCACGCCCAAAGTAGAAGGGTCCACATCATCCGGTGCCCAGAAGTAGAGCTTTTTGGAAAAGGATTCTAAAAACCACTCTCCCGGAGCGTCCAAGGCCGCAAGTGAATTCATCAAAAAGAATTCGCCCCCATTAGCAGGGCTATGGCTCCCCCCATATTGCCAATCGCTAGAAAGGGTAGGATAAGAAATTTGCCCAGCACTGGCAGCGGTGATTTTTTTGCGCCAAGAAGTCCAGCGGCTCTTGCCGACGAAGTAAACTACACCTCCCATTTGCCAAGGAATGTCTGGAATATCAGGGTGAGAAAGGGTCGTATTGGTTCCGGTAATCTTGATCGCTTCAAGGTCGAAAGGATCAAAATTGGTCTTATTGGGCCAGCGGGCCAGATTCATCATCTTGCCGTCAAAAAGCACCTGATTTTGATCGCCTAGGTTCCACGAGAGCTGAGCCTCATAAATATTGCTATTGGGCTGCTGAGTCCAAGTATCAACTCTGTCGTAACCCGTGATCTCCACTCGGGCATCTTTGGCCGCTTTAAAGACCAACTCATTGCTGAGGGGAGTTATGCGTTCCGCGTAGCGGCCCTCCCCAATAATACAGCTATCCCCTGCTACCATACTATCCGCAGCTTTTTGGATGGTCAAAAAAGGAGCCGCAGCCGTACCGGCATTATTATCATCGCCAGATTTGGCGACGTAGTAGGTGGTACCAAAGACCAAAGGTGATTGCCAAAATAGGATAGCAAACAAGAAGCAGAGTCTCATGATCATAACTTAGGGTTTTGACCTAAAATAAGGGCTATCTAGCAGCTAGTCATTATGGGAAATCATATCTACTAGGGAAATCAACACGAGTGCTAGGCACAATTAGCTCCAGACTATCGTTCCGCCAAAAAATCCTCCAACAAATAACTATAGGTATAGGATTGGGAGTCTATGATTACTTGTAACTTCTCCTTGAGTGCCGTACTGATGGGTTCTAATTCCAAAGCCTTGAGATAGAGTTTTAACTGGTTGCGCGTCATGGCAGGGATATAGTCCGCCAGGGATTCGATTAGCTCAGGAGGAGTGTATGCCAAATGCTGCAATAGTAGGGTCTGAGATTGGATGTCGAGATCTGCAAATGATTCAAAAAGCGACATTCCCAAGCTTTCCTCAGCAAACCAATGATCCGGCATCTTTTTGAGCAAATATGTCCGCTGCAAGGGACTGGCCGCAAGAAATATCTCATGGACCCGAGTCCATTCCTGCTTGAGGGCAAGGCTATCCATTTGCTTGAGGGCGTAATACTGATAGGGCGGATAGTCGGCATAGAGGAAGTCAGACGGGGAATAGACCGCTTTGATACGATTATGCATGCTATCAGCAATAGGACCGTGTACTAAATGCCAAAGTGTGTAGCAGGAGTATAGCGCTCCCTTGACGACTGATTGACCAATTTCGCGTTTTGTGGCGCCAGATACGGCATCTAATTCGACGCCATTGAAGGTAACCTTTTCGACTTTTGCTGGCTTGGTATCAAACAAATCAGAAAGCTTCTTGCGAGCCAAAATCGAGTGCTTGTTGAGCAAAAGCCAATGCAGTTTTTGATAATCCTCAGAGGTGAATAATTCGTGATCGTACTTTGTCAACAGCTCCGCTTCGATCACTCCATAGCCCACATAATTGCCCAAGAGGTCCCAGTAAACATTGACAAAAAGTGGCTTACAACTGCCATCAATACAGACAGGCGTGTTGATGTAGGCGAAGTAATAAAGGGGCTTAGACAGCGAGTCTGAGCACAATTCAAGTTGATGGAGGATACTAGTGTCTTCGCCTGACCAGCTACATATTTTTTCTTGCCTCCCGATAGTTATCGGGAGCGCGGAACGATTATCCCCTCCCAAGTCAAAAAACATGGGCGAATGAGCGTTCTGGGACAGAGAAACAGAAAAAGTCCCCAGCAAAAAAATAGTACAGCAAAATGAAGCACGCATCATTTAAGGTTTGGGGTCCCCCTCCTGCTGACTCATAATCAGGTTCATATATTCAAGCAAATGATCTTGGTAAATATCACGTGGTTGAACCTGATGCTTATTACACAAAGAAGCCGCATAACCTACCGCAGCCCCCATCTGGCCGGTAGTCAGCATCACTCTAGGTCCACCCAGACCGACATGGGAGCAACTGAAACAACGTCCGGCCATAAAGAGATTATTGATATTGCGGGAGTATAGACTACGGTAAGGGATGTAATAGCGCTCAGTGTGGTAAAACAAAGCCGTAGAAAGAAAATCTGGCTTATTCTCGTCTTGGAGATTTTGCTGATAATGTACGTCTATCTCTCGCTTTTCAACCACCACCGAGTCAGCAAACTGACGATGCTCCAGCACATCTTTAAAGGTAAAAATATGATCTCCCACCAAGCGGCGAGATTCCCGCTTGCCCAACAGATAGGAAACCCATTGTAATTGATATTTAGCGTTATCGGGATTTTGCTTGGCATTGGCAAAGGAGCCGTAAATTGCTCTAAGCATATGGTCACGGATCTCCTCTCCATCTTCGATTTGATGCAAATCGTTGCGAGAAAACTCCCAATACCACTCCCCCGCCACGGCAGCATGATCTTCGGCCACTTCTTTGGCCCAAGGTAGAAGAGGGAAATGAGTGGGCTCATCCAATATCTCAGTTTGCCAGAGGATAGACGATCCCATCACAAAATTGTCAGCTTCCTCAGGGCTCCATAGCTCGCCCCATTCTTCCCAGGCTTCGCCGTATTTATGCACGCTTTCTCGCCCGTAGGAATACTCCGCCCCCGCCCAATAGCCAATCCAACCATCACCCGTAGCATCGATAAAGAGCGGTGCCTCAAAGCGGATGCATTCTCCGGAGGAGGTATGCCTAGCATCTACATACTCAATAGTATTATTCTCAGCATGAGCCGCATACGCCCGGAAATTGTAGTGGATATCGATATTTTCATAGCTCTGCATATTACGCTCTCGCTTCTCCTGATCTTTGATCGCTTCAGAAGAGCCATTAGGATAATGCTCAGTGTCGATCATCTTGAGGATACGCTCAAATTTGCCGTAAATCCCCAGCGTATGCACCCTGATTTCACTACTGGCATTACCACCGAGTAGAGCGCGATCATGGATCAAAGCTACTTTCAGGCCTTGTTCCGCCGCTGCAATGGAGGCAGCACAACCCGCCAAACCGCCCCCGGTAACCACTAAATCATATTGTTTGCTTGTTTCTGGGGCAAGGGGTTCTTGTAATTTTACTTTACGCCAAGTGCTAAGCTTCTCAGGAGAACGCGGCGGTGGAGTATTACTTTGACTGAGATAGATGGCATCGCAGCGCCCATTAAAACCCGTGAGATCAACCAAAGCGAGTTTGGTTTTTCCTTTTTTGAGCTTTCGTTCTCCTACATACTCCCAAGTCCAACCGGGAGTCAGACCTAGTTTATCGCCCAGTTTTTCTCCATTTAGGTGTAGCTCAAATTGCCCCGGAGCCTCCCAAGGACCTGGAGCCCAATTTTTGGTCCGCGCCCAAACGTGATAGTTGCCAGTTTTTGCGAGTACAAATTCAGTTTTTGCATCGCGTACAGGCTTACCCATGCCATGAGCCATGAGATAAGGAGAACCCATTTGCTCGACGAATTGGGGATCACTTACCCAGCCGCCTTTATCGAGAAAACTTTCGGCTTCGAGCAAAATATCTTCTTGGGCAAAGCCCCAATGCCCCAAGCCAAGAAAGACGGATAGGGCCAAAATTTTGTAGATTTTCATTTGCCTATAGGGATTAGTTCGGCTCTGCCGAACGCTAAAATCAAACTAGCGAAAAATCTGCTCAATGGGAATCCTTAAGTGAGGCTTCATATTGGCTATCTCTAGTATAGCGCAATACTTTGGGGACTCCTTTTCCACGCGCCTCTTTAACGGCAGTTTGGCAAGCGGTGCGCAATTCCGCTAGTTTTTCTCTGTAGGCTTCATCTGCAGCTAGATTATCAGACTCACTTGGATCGTTTTGCAGATCATATAATTCTTCATAGACGATTTCTTCCCCATTAAAAGGAGCCTCCACAAACGATCGATAAAGGGCGATATCAGGATCATAGACCCCATAAAGCATCTTGTTTAGGTTTATCCCCAAAGCCTCAGCCGTAGCGATTTTTTGCAGGGCAGGCAGGTTGTTGTTTTGATAGTAGCGGATGTATTTCCAGCGCTGATCTTGAATCGCCTCACAGCGCGGATTACCAAAGTGAGTTGACCAGAGGTTTTCTGTAAATAGGTACTCTCTTATCGCAATGTCTTCTCCGGCAATTAGCGGGCTAATATCTTCGCCTTGGAAGCTCTCCGGAATGTCGATACCTGCCATTTTGAGCATAGTAGGAGCAATGTCAATGGTTTGCACTAAGGCATCCATTGTTTTTCCGCCTTCTCGCTTAGGCCGGCGAGGATCATAAATCATCATCGGCACATGGGTAACTTTTTCGTAGCACAGGGCTTTACCTCCTAGTCCATGTTCTCCCATAAATAAGCCATGATCCGAAGTAAAAATCAGTACCGTGTTCTCCGCCAAACCAAGCGCTTCTAGCTTTTCTCGCAACTGCCCGACCATGCGATCGATGCCCGTCATGGCCTGCATCTGCCGGATGTAGCGCTCCTTCAACAAATCTGGCGTATCCACAAAATCATAGCTATGCTGCCGATTTTCGGCTTTTAGCAAGTCTGCGGGTAGTTTAGGCTCCCTGATATCTGCCTTCGCGATATAGTTTTCTGGCAAAGGGATTTCAATATCGCGATAGAGGCTTTTGTAAATCTCATCATCGCTATCTCGGAGTTCCATTCGGCTGGTGCTGGCACTGTGGGGGAGATTAAAGCATACGGAAAGCATAAAAGGCTTATCCTCAGGCCTGTCTTCCAAAAATTGCAGTGCGCCTTTGAGTTTACGGGCATTGGGATCGAGAAAATCCGCTACCCCCTCTTGCATGATTTCCACCTGAGTATCAGAGGCTGCATCCTCAAATATTTGATGCCGACTCTTAGGGTAAAAAGTGAGATGCCCATGCCCCGCATACCAATAGTCAAAGCTCTTTTCCATCAAACCGCTTTCATAGCCTCCCTCGCCTATGGGCGCATGGTTTTTGCCAATCCAACCGGTGTAGTAACCCGCTTCTCGCATCAAAACCGGATAAGCATTTGCCCAAGCCTCTTCTGATACACTGGTCCCAGAATTGAAATTCACCCCATGCTTGCGCTCGTATTGACTCAGCAAAATGGAAACCCGACTTGGCGTACAAATCGCACTGGTGACATGAGCGTTGCGAAACAAGATCCCCTCCTTGGCTAACTGATCTAGATGAGGAGTCTGTACGATTTCATTGCCTGTGCAGCCCATCATGCCATAGGATTGATCATCCGTCAGGATGAATACAAAATTGGGCCGCTCTTGAGCCAAAAGCTTATTGCTTTGAACGATCAAGCAGCTAGAAAAAAGCAGAATTTGGAGCAGGCTTTTCATGTCCATGAGATTGTGGATTAGGATCATCCCTACAGCGTCAAGAACTTTCCTTGATACCAAAATGTAATACAAATAACTATCTCATCCCCTACCAATCCCACTGACTCAGCTCAAATGCATTGAGCCAGATGCCTTTGTTGCCTTCACCTTTGAGTCGGATTTTAACCGGATTCACGCCATCAGATTCAAAGACCAATTCATAGGTGGCCGCCGTATCAAACTGCATATTCTTCCCTTCCGTTAGCTCGACCCAATCGTTCTCCGAAGGAGTCTCCCCCTCAACAAACAAGCAGATTTTGCGCTCAAAAGGGATTTTGTGGATTTGCAATTTCTCTAATTTGGCGCGGTTAGGGTCCATCAAGTCAGAGTTACTTCTAGGGGCGTGGTGCCAAGTGGTGAGTTTGTATTTTCCTGCCGCTAAGTCGCGGAACGTTAGGACCAAGCCTTCGTCATCAATCCCAATAAGGCCATCGCCATAGACATAGCCGTACTTACCGATCACGTTCATTTCTCCCAGCCAACGCAAAATACCTGCTTCAGAGCTAGTGGAGATATTAGCGGTAAAACCTCCTAAGGCTTCACTCTTATACTCCTGAGTTTGTTTGGCGGTCCCATACCAGGCTGGCCAACCGAATTGCACCAATTGTTCGGGAGAACCGATGTCCACTCGTAACTTGGCAAAATCATAGATAGGTTGAGCGCGGCTGGCGATATAATCCGGATTATAGGCAATTGAATTGAGGGTAGCAGTAGCCGCTTTGAGTTTAGGCGCTTTTGCTTTTAGGGTAATTTCTCCCGCTTCGGTGCCTGCGCGTAATAAGACGGGCGCTACCCCATATTCAGTAAACATCGGATTCGCATTGATATCAACTCCATCTCCGACGATACTGGCCGGGCCCTCAACGCTAAATTCTACTTTTAGCTCTGCGTCTCTGATTGTCGTACCATTTTTGTCCACCACATGAGCGTAAGCTACTACGATATCAGAGCCATCTGCTACCAAGTCGCGCCCCAGCGTATCTAGTTCTAGGCGGATACCCCAGGCTTTTTTTGGAGTTTGGATGCTGGTTTCGGCTATTTTTACTCCTGCGGAGAACGCTTGTGCGGTGAGCGTGCCCGCTTCGAAATTGTCTATTTCAAAGATGATAGGAGCGTGTTCAAGTCCTGCGTAAATCGAATCTTGACTCGGGCCTTGTCGAGCAATCACCTTCCCGTTAACAGAGAGCTCTACCTCATCCCCATTGCTGTAGACGGTTAAGCGTTCCACGGAGGGGTCCCAAGCCTCCTCAATCCAAACAAAGGGCTCTTCCTTATACTCTGAAGGATACCACATCAGGCCCGGACGCGGATAGCGAAAAACGGTCATTTCGCCGCTACGGGTACGGTCTATCGGGTCATTGGCTTTGTCATGGGTGGGGTGAAAAGTATAGTAGGCGTGCGCCGTCCAAGAGATGAGACCGGTCATCAACTGATCCCGTTTATACTTGGCAATCTCTTCTGGGCCATTGCGGCCTTCCATCGCAAACATGGGTTCAGAGCGATCCCAAATAAAAGGACCGTAGAGCATATTGGCATTGATATCGGTCAGGCCCGAAGTCTGCCAACCTGTCCAACGAGCTCCCTGGGAAGCCGTCAAACGATTAGGATCTTCTTGCTTGATGGTATTATGAGCCCGGGCGACATAGCCACGGTGGTTGATCCCCCCTCCCCAAATTACAATAGAAGGATGATTGCGATGATTGCGCACCATCACCCGAGCAGCTTGCTCAAAATTATCCCACCAACGCGGATCTGTGGACATGGAAATCCAACTGGGGGCCTCCTCATAAACCAAAATCCCTAGCTCATCGCAAGCCTCCATGATGGCATCATCTTGGGGATAGTGGGCGGTGCGCATGATATTGAAGCCCAATTGCTTGAATTGGAGCATGTCTTTGTAGTGTAGAGAGTTAGGCAAGGCATCGCCGATATAGCCATAATGCTGATGGCGGTTATAACCAAAGAGCTTGATGGGCTTATTGTTGAGTACAAAGCCACGTACTGGATCGAGATAAAACTTGCGTACCCCTAGGCGATTTTCCAGACAATCCAACACCTTGCCCTGTGCGACCACTTGGCTATTGACCCGATAGAGATAGGGATTTTCGGTATCCCAGAGATGCAGATTGTCTTCGATACTGCCAATTTGATCAAATTCAAAATCTTGACCCGCGCCAATCTCTGCTTCTTGCTCCAGCTTTAAGACTACCAAACCATTTTGATCGATGATGCGCGTAATGAGTTGACAGGGCTGGGGGCTTTCATATTCGTTGCGGACTACAGTTTTGATCGAAATAGTCGCATTCATGTTCACGGGATCAACCGTAGGAGTAGTAATATTGACGCCAGCGTGCAAGGCCTCCCAATTGAAGGTAATATGCATCGGATCCGTCTCAATGAGATAAACATCGCGATAGAGACCACTAAACTTGACGTAGTCAAATGGACCGGGATCGGGGGGTACGTGCTCTTGCCGGCGATTGTCGAGTTTGAGCGTTATTTGATTGGGAACGCCGCGTTCGACGAAGTCGGAAATATCAAAGTGAAATGGCGTATAGCCTCCCGTTTCATGCTGCCCCACATGCTTGCCATTGACCCAGAGATCGGTGATTTGATGCGCGCCTTCAAATTCGAGAAAGACCTTTTTGTTAGGATCAGCGTTTACATTGACCCTTTTGCGATACCAGCCCACCTGTCGCTGAAATACTAATTGGGTCTTTTCATCTTGTAAGCCATCCAAAGCCAGCGAGGTTAAAGAAAAGGTATGCGGTACGTGCACCTCCTCCCACTTTGCAGCAGCAGGATCTTCATAAAACTTTGCGTCAGGATCGCCTAAATGAAACTGCCAGGATTGGTTGATACTTAGCTTT
>JBCCQN010000028.1:0-53504 GCA_039024315.1 Bacteroidota bacterium | reverse complement strand
TTCGGACCAGACAGCCTGCTCAAGGACACCTATCGTGCCCAAGAAGAGGTAGATGCCGATGGCAAATTTTTGCTGCCAGGCCTTGTCAATACTCACACGCATTTGCCTATGAGTTTATTGCGTGGGATCGCAGATGATCTCACGCTTGCCGACTGGCTGGAAAAGTATATTTGGCCTACCGAAGCTGCTTTTATGGACCGAGAAGCGATCAGAGTGGGGAGTCAACTCGCTATGGCCGAATTGATCCGTTCGGGTACTACCTGTTTCAATGATGCCTATTTTTTTGCTGATGAAATTGCCAAGGTAGCCGAAACAGCAGGGCTGAGAGGGAGAGTTGGAGAAGGGCTTTTGGATTATCCTACCCCTAGTTTCCCCAAGGCTTCTGCGGCTATTGAAGCTACCCGCCAACTTGCCCTTACCTATCGCGCGCATCCTCGTATCGGTGTTTCCGTAGCGCCTCATTCTCCTTATTCTTGCTCCGCAGAACTCTTAGTTCAAGCCACTAGGCTTGCCCAAGAGTTAGAGATTCCTGTTCACATTCACCTCTCTGAGACCCAAACTGAGCAGGGGATTATTGCCTCACGCTACTTCAAGAGTCCTACCGCTTACTTAGACAGTCTTGCCTTTTGGCAATCGGGTTTTATCGGTGCGCATGGTGTCTGGTTAGATTCTTTGGATCAATTGGTCCTTGCCCAACGCGGCGTCTCCATTGCCCATTGCCCTGAGAGCAATATGAAATTGGCTAGTGGAGTTGCCCCTGTTCCCGAAATGCAAGCCCGTGGACTGACCGTTGGCCTTGGTACCGATGGTGCCTCCTCCAATAACGATCTAGATATGTTTGAGGAAATGAGTACTGCCGCCAAGCTCGCCAAGGTTCATCGCCTGGACCCTACCGTATTGGATGCGCAGACTGTATTACGTATGGCGACCATTGAAGGGGCAAAACTTATGGGTTGGGAAGAGGAAATCGGCTCTATTGAACCTGAGAAAGCCGCTGATTTAATTCTTGTCTCCAATAAAGCCTTGCATATGCAACCACTTTATGATGTTTATTCACAAATTGTATATTGTGCTGACGGTAGCGACGTAACTCATTGCATGGTCGCCGGAAAGTGGCTAATGAAAGACCAACAGCTCCTCACACTCGACCAACAGCAAATTTTGCAAGATGTCTCTACCCTCAGAAAGCGTATTATGGCTGCTTTGCCGGAATAATAAGAGGCAAGAATGTACCATTTTATGTGCTCTGATCGTACAAAAGATTGATGATGAGACGCTTTAAGTGCTTGTTACTGACTACGATCTGTTTCCTTTCCTTGAGCTATACCTTAGCCCAAGAAAAGGGAAATCCCTTTATCCGTAACTACCTTCCCCGCGAATACAAAGCTAGCTCCGCCAATTATGCTGCTGTGCAAGACGGCCGTGGCTTGATGTACTTTGGTAACTTTAGAGGGTTGTTAGAATATGATGGCGCCAATTGGCGCTTGATCGAACTCCCTAACCAAGTGGCGGTGAGATCCTTAGCGGTTGATAGCGTTGGTACCGTCTATGTAGGTGGTCCAGGGGAGTTTGGCTATTTGGCACCGGACTCAGTTGGATTGGTACAATACTATTCTCTCAGTGCCCAACTCCCCGATCAGTTTAGGGATTTAGTACAAGTTTTTGGCGGCTATAATGGTGCTTTCTTTCGCACCTTCTCCCTAGGCAAATTTTATTACGGTAGCCCTGATACTCTCCAAGCTTATGATGTGCCACAAGCTCGGTCTTCAAGTGGGATTTTTGCTGCGACTAATCGTTTGCTAACGCTGGATCAATCTGGACTCAATCAATGGACTGGGCAGAGATTTGAAGTAATCCCCGGATCCGAGGCGCTCAAAGGTAAGATCATGATTGGGCTGGCTGAAATTGGCCCAGATGAGGTCATCGCTCGTTTTCTCAAATCTGGCTTTGTCCGTATCAAGTTTCGCCGACAAGGCATTCAATTATTTCCTTTTGAGACTGCTATCGATGAGTTCCTGACTGAGGCCATCGTCAGCGAGTTTCTCTCTCTGGGCAATGACAAACTCCTCCTAACTACCGTAAAGGACGGGCTTTTTGTCATTGATCGTCAAGGGCAGCTCTTGCAACATATCAACGAGCAAAACGGCTTGCAGGACAATTTGATCATGGGGGCTTATCTTGATCGTAACAAATCCTTGTGGCTGGCCTTATCTCGCGGAATCTCTAGACTAGAAGTAGCTGATCCCTTGAGTCATTGGAACGAATCCTTGGGGCTGCCAGGGATTGTCTTTGATAGCTATCGTCATGAAGGGAAGCTTTATGCCGCTACGGCTCTTGGGGTATATGTGTTGAAAAATAATCGTTTTGAGGCGGTGCCAGGCATTGGGGCCGAATCTTGGAGCTTCTTTGGCGTTCCCGATTTAGGGAAAGAAAAAATCCATCTCTTTGTCAACTCTGTACGGGGCCTATTTGAAATTCGCAATGGGAGAGCCGTTAGAGCTCCTAACTCAGATCAGAGCTATAATCTGTACCAATCCAACTATCAGAGCAATCGTATGTATCACCTTCCCCTAGGTAATAGCATCGAATGGATGGATTGGGTGAACGGCCGTTGGACAGACCGGAAAAAAATTGAAGGCCTAGACCAGCGCTTTCGTCTCATTGCTGAAGATCCTGATGGTAGCCTCTGGGCTGTGCCATTTTTGGGAGGAGAGCAAGTCGTACGTATCAAGTTGCAAGAAGAAAATCCCAACAGGACCAAATTGGTAGAACGCTACAACAATGTGCCGGCCATACAAGGGATTTATAATTTGGACGGAGAAATGGTTTTTGCTACGCAAAACGGTTTGTATCGCTTTGATGAGCAGGCGCATGCATTTCATCCCGATACTCTATTACCTTTCCGCAATTTGGGGATTCTAAGCTTAAAAACAGATGAGGTCGGTAATGTTTGGCTGGCATGTTATCGTAAGGGAAAACGTTGGCTAGAAGTGGCTTGGAAAGCTCCTGATGGAGTTTATCAGCGTGATTCACTCCTTTTGAAGGGACTGGACAATGTAGAAGTTTGGGGAGAGCTTTATCCCGAAAAAGAAGGGACCACTTGGATAGGAACCTCAGAGGGGCTGTATCGCTATCATAAAGCCGATGCCCGTAAATTACCTCCTCTGGTGCCGCCTGTGATTCGTAAAGTAGAAACGATTCGAGACTCTATTCTTGCTTTTAGTCAGAGTGTCATCGAGCAAGGCCCCCTTCATCTTGATTATCAGCATAATACGATCCGCTTTCATTTTGTCGCACCCTTTTTTCCGTCTGAGCGAGGGACGCGTTACCGATTTAGGTTAAGTGGTAAAGAAAGTGCTTGGTCGCCCTGGTCTGATCTACGTCAAAAAGAATATACACTCTTGCCGCCAGGTCATTATACCTTTGAGCTACAAGCGCGCAACCGGTATGGGCAACTGAGTGATGCCACTACCTTTAGTTTTAGGATTAAGCCTCCTTGGTATTGGACAATCTGGGCTTGGCTAGCTTATGGTTTGGTTTTGATCGGTTTGGTCTATGCGACTGTGCGCTACAATGTACGTCGCCTGCACCTACAAAATGAAAATCTAGAAAGAATCGTCTATGAGCGTACTTCCGAAATTTGGGAGCAGCATAAGGTGATTGTCAAGAAAACCGTTGCGCTAAAGCGACAAAAAGAAGAAGTGGCCAATCAAAATGCCCTGCTAGAGGAAAAGCATGAGGCTTTGGAAACTGCGATGGACCAACTCAAGTCAGCTCAGTCGCAACTGGTCGAATCTGAACGTATGGCTTCATTGGGGCAGATGACTGCCGGTATCGCTCATGAGATTAATAACCCAATCAACTATGTAAAGAATAGCGTCGGACCACTCAAAATGAACTTTTCCGAACTGAGGCTATTGTTCCGTAAAATCCGCGAATTACATGACAGTCATAATTTGCCTAGAGCAGTAGAGGAGATCAAAAAGTACGCCCAAGATATTGATGCCGAATATCTCTTTGAGGAAATGGAACTCCTGCTCCAAGGCATCGAAGAAGGGGCTACCCGTACTGCCAATATCGTCAAAGGCTTAAAAACATTTTCACGAGGCGATCAGGATAGCTTCCGCCATGTCAATCTGCATGAAAGCATCGAGGCTACGCTGACGATATTAGCTAATCGCCTCAAAAAACGGGTCAAAGTCATCAAAGATTTTGGGGATATCCCTGTCTGCGAGTGCATGCCGGGTAAAATCAATCAGGTATTTATGAACTTGATTAGCAATGCGATTTATGCGATTGAACAATGTGAGCGTGAGCCTGATGCTGAAGGCTACATCGGCGATTTGACCATTCGTACTCGGATGGGGCCAGATGAAAATATCAGTATCTCTATCAAAGATACCGGTTGTGGTATCCCAGAAGAACATATAAATAGGGTATTTGATCCATTCTTTACTACTAAGCCAGTGGGAGAGGGAACCGGACTTGGTCTCTCTATTACCTTTGGCATCGTCGAAAACCACCAAGGGCGCATTCAAGTAAAAAGTGAAACAGGAAAAGGGACTTGCTTCGAACTTCTATTACCTTTACAACAAAAGACGGCCGAAACCGTTGAGCAGTCTTCCATTGATTGATCTAAATGCCTAGCGATTTTTCTATATTATACGTAGATGACGAGCCCCAAAACTTGGTTTCCTTCAAAGCCACTTTTAGAAGGGAGTACGATATCAGGACGGCTCGCAGTGGAGAGGAGGGCCTAGAACGGCTCAAAGAGGGCCCTGTGCATCTCATCATCACAGATCAGCGCATGCCAGGCATGACCGGCGTGGAGTTTCTCAAAAAGACCCTGCCTGAATATCCTGAATCTGTACGCATGATTTTGACAGGCTACAGCGACATGGAAGCCATCATCAAATTGATCAATGATGCGCAGATCTACCGCTACATTACTAAACCGTGGGATGCGCATGAGTTGAGGATGACCATCGAAAATGCTCGTCAGTTTTATCAGTTACAGCAACATAACAAACGCCTTCTCAAAGAATTACAAAGTCGGGTAGAAGAGCAGGAACGCACGCTTAAGCTTTTTATGAAGTATGTACCTGAGACTGTGGTGGAGCGTACCCTTTCAGGGAACGATAGGTCGATCTTTGCCGGTGAAACCCAGGAGATGACCGTCCTCTTTTGCGATATCCGTCGCTTTACCAATATGAGTGAGATGTTATCCCCTCGCGAGGTAGTAGCCTTCCTCAACGATTATTATGCGGAGATGACTGAGGCGGTCAAGCGCTATCAGGGCACCGTCAACCAATTTGTTGGGGATGAAGTCTTTGCGGGTTTTGGTGCTCCCATTGCTACTACTGACCACGAAATCAAAGCGGTTCTCTGCGCCCTTGAGATGCTCAAAAAATGCGAACTTCTCAATGAGCGTTATCGCGAAAAAATGGGACACGAGATCGAAATTGGGATCGGGATCAACTCCGGTCTAGTCGTCGCTGGTAATCTCGGCTCTGAAGATAAGATCTCCTATTCAGTCACGGGCGATACTGTCAATACTGGTAAACGCATCGAAACCCTGACCAAGGAATCACCTAATTCAATCCTGATTAGCCAAAGTGTGTTCGAAAAAGTAGCTGACCACGTACAGACAAACGCTTGGGGACCGATTGAGGTCAAAGGCAAGCGAGAAAAGATTCAGGTCTATCAGGTTATGGACCGCAATGCTTAGTATCCTCTTTTTTGTATGATTCTGCTCGCAGAACACCCATCTTCAGTCCTGATGGATAAGATAAATTGGGCTGGATAGTTTGGCGCTAATTCCCAGCTAATCCTTTGCTGATTGACGACTTCGCGTTCGGCGAGTAGCCGGCCTGAAAAATCAAGCAAAGTTAGATGTAATTTGCCCGTAGATATTGGTAAGTCTATTTGGAGTAATTCCTCGCTTGGATTAGGGTATACAGCAAATTGTAAGCTCAAGTCGGGCGCTATCGCTACTCCTTGACTCTCTGCACGCCAGAGGGCTTTGTCCGGTTTTTGGAGGAGACCAATTCCATTGGAACGCTGCCCCTGATACTCCAAACTGAGCCTTTGGTTGAGTAAATCCCAGATAAAAATTTGTTCACTACTTGTATCTGCCGTTAAGACTGTTTCGGTCAAAACGTGCACAAATTCGAATAAACTGTCCTGTGAAATAGAGTAGTGATCACTATATGTATAAACAAATACTTTGTCTCGGTAGGGGACCGGTGGAGAAAAAAAATCCCTAAATTCTTTGTGATAGGCTGTTTCAACCACCATATCGGCTTTGGCAACTTTTAATAATGAGCTACGGATCGCTCCCGTAGCATAGGCCACCCCTACGTAAAGATTTTCAGTATCCTGACTTATACTGGTGTTGTAACCAACAGCTGGAAAGGGATGCGGAGTTGGGTAAGTGCCTAGGGTATCGCCTTGACTAAGGCTGATGACTTGGAGGGATTGGGGGTAGAGCAAATAAGCCTTGTCATCCGCTGTAATGACCTCCAATGGTCGATTTGGGACCTTGGTGCTATCCAACTGTAGTATATTACTCCATCCTTGTAGTGGATTGAAGACACGTACAAAAGGCATCGAATCGCATAAAGCAAGAATATTGTCTTGCCAATTGGCAATTCGATAGCATGAAAGGGCTAAAGAATCGGTTTTTTGGAAGTCAGATAGGCGATATTGAAAGATAAAATCATTTGCTGTACCCGAAAAATTTACATTCATGAAGAGATTTTCGGAATTTAGGCATAGATCTTGTGGGGCCGCGGAGTCTATCGCCAAATATGTCTCACTTGGGTAGTTGATCGCAAATAATCCGGCCTCTGTACCATGTCGATTGATGCCAAAAATATCGCCATCAGGGCTCTGACTTAAGAGCAGGCTTGTGAAGAGCCAAAAACTACCGAATAGGGTTAATTTGCGGAATGTAGCCATTTTTGATGTATGATTTGAAGGAAAAACGAAAAAAAATTGCCAATAATACACACCAAAAGGGACGAATCTTACGTGGCGATTAGCTGCATAAAACAGTAATATTTATAAAAAGATTCGTATGTTTTAGCAATAATCCACATATTTGGTCACTGTGTATAAAAAAAAGTGCATTTTCGGTTTAATTATTACATTTACAGAGCATGGTAATCTTTAAATCGTAAATTAGTGTCCGAGAAAGTAAGATATAATCTATTTAAGGGGTATCACTTTTTCCTTGCTTGTTACACTTGTTAACTCTGAAACTCTAGACAATCGCAAAGCTATGATCCGCTACCTTTGCCTGATTGCGTCGCTTTTTCTCACTACTCTATTTTGTGGAGGAGACGCTTTTGCCGCTACTATTTCCAGTGCTATGCCTGGAAGCGGGACTGTTGCTTCTAGCCTAGAAAAATCCAATGCGTACTTCAATAGCTTCATCATTCGCGAACTGAATGATCAAGTGTTGATTAATTGGGAAGCAGTCGAACAATCAAACGTTTCTCATTATCTTATTGAGCGCAAAATCAACGCTGATGCCTACCTTGCTATAGGAGGAATCAATGTCAGTAGAAAGCATAAAGGCACCACAAACCTTCGCTTTATAGATCAAATGAAGCGAAAAAAGAATGGTCTTTTTGTTTACCGTGTCAAGCAGGTTATGAAGGATGGTACAATCCATTACTCTCCAGAACAGTCCATCTTCCGCCTCTCACCTGCCAGTATTCATGTATATCCTCACTCTGACCCTGCTTATCTCAATTTAGAGTTTTCTCAGCAAAGCCTGAGTTCTTATGAGGTGATGTTGATGGATCTAAGTGGGAGAGTATTATTGCGGCAATATGTTGGTATCGGCGAAGGAATTGTTGGCCGTTATTTATTGCCTGTCAGCGAATTGAGCCAAGGTATGTATATCATTCGCATCGAAGATGCATCTGAAGCTTGGACTCAAAGGATCCTTATTCGCTAAGAAATTTTTACACATAATTGAGACCCGCCCACCCTCAGGCTTTTGCCTGTAGGGCTCTTTTATTTGTATCTTAAGCATATGAATGCCATAAGCCTAAGGACTGATCCCGAAAAACTTAAGCGAGTAGCCCGCCTCATGAAAACAGTGAGCCATCCCGTCCGACTTGCTATCATTGATCTGCTCTTAGAAAGTGGAGCATTGACCGTAACAGACATATATAATAAGGTCGGTATTAGCCAATCCAATGCCTCGCAACACCTCAAAGCTTTGGAAGATGTTGGGGTGCTTGGCTCAGATCGAAATGGCAAAAGCATTCTTTATCAAATTCAAAACCAACAAATTGCGCAACTACTTCAGTGCGTAAACGAGTGTACTACTTGTTAAGCTAACTTAAACTATGCCCCCAGTAAATTTTAAAGCCTTGCGGATTACCGAATCAAGCAAAGGCCAATTTGAGCGTGCGATTGTCTCCCGTTCTACCGATGATCTGCCAACAGGTGAAGTATTGATCCAAGTCCACTTTGCTGCCCTTAATTATAAAGATGCCCTCTCTTCCTCTGGGCACAAAGGCGTTACTCGTAATTTCCCCCATACACCCGGTATCGATGCGGCCGGAGTGGTAGCAGAAAGTTCAAATTCAGCATTTGCTGCAGGTGATAAGGTCCTAGTTACCGGCTTTGATCTCGGTATGAATACCGATGGCGGCTTTGGCGCTTATATTAGAGTCCCCGCAGAGTGGGTGGTGCCCTTGCCAGATGGATATACCCTAGAAGAAGCCATGATAGTCGGAACTGGTGGCTTTACTGCCGCGATTGGCCTCTACAAAATGGAAAAACAAGGTCAGCATCCAGCCGCCGGCCCTATCGTCGTGAGTGGCGCAAGCGGAGGAGTCGGTAGTCTGGCCGTGGGCATACTAGCAAAAGCAGGCTATGAAGTGTTTGCTGTGACTGGTAAGGCTTCGGCTCACGATTATCTCAAGGACCTGGGCGCGAAAGAAATTTTGTCTAGAGCTGATGTTGATGATCAAACTGGCAGGCCCTTGCTGCGTCCCAAATGGGCCGGTGCCATCGATACCGTAGGGGGCAATACCTTGGCTACGCTCATCAAAACTTGCTCCCGCGAAGGCAATGTTGCTGCCTGTGGACTAGTGGGATCGCATGATCTCAATTTGACCGTTTATCCATTCATTTTAAATGGTGTCAACTTGCTGGGGATCGATTCTGCTACTTTTCCGCGCGCGGAACGCTTAAAAGTATGGCAAAAATTAGCCACCGATTGGAGAGTCCCTAATTTAGAGCGGATCGCTACCCATATCACGCTAGAAGAACTTGATCCCTATCTAGATAAAATCCTTGCGGGCGATAACCAAGGTCGTGTTATTGTCAAGCACGAACATTAATATCATGAGACCCTACATTCTCGCTGAAACCAATTGGGAAGCCGTGCAAAATACGGACTTCTCAGTGGCTGTATTGCCTTGGGGGGCTACTGAGGCCCACAACTATCATCTGCCATATGCCACCGATAACTATCAAAATGAATGGTTAGTCGCCGAATCTGCCAAACGGGCGTGGGAACGCGATGCCAAAGTAGTTGTCTTGCCCAATATGCCTTTTGGTATCAACACGGGGCAGTTAGATATCTCCCTATGTATGAATCTCAATCCCTCTACCCAATATGCGATTTTGAAGGATTTGGTAGATGTGGTGCAGCGTGCCGGTATCCGTAAGTTTATCATCTTTAACGGACATGGCGGTAATAATTTCAAGACCATGATCCGCGAGTTAGCGATAGATTTTCCGGATATGTTTGTTTGCGCGGTCAATTGGTTTATGGCTGGAGGAGACTGGGCCGACTATTTTGATCATCTTGGTGATCATGCAGGAGAGTTAGAAACCAGCGTAATGATGCATATTCATCCTGAGCTTTGTCGTCCTTTGAATGCTGCAGGAGACGGAGCGGCTCGCCAATGGAAGATCAAAGGTTTACGCGAAGGATGGGTTACTTCTCAGCGCCAATGGACCAAGGTTACGGCCGATACTGGAGTAGGGGACCCCAGTGCTTCTACCGCTGACAAAGGTGCTCGTTTTCTCGAAAGTTGTGCGGCTAATATTGCTGACTTCTTTGTGGAGTTGGCAGAGAGCGATCATCTAGATCTATATGAGTAGGATTTTTACTGCTGCGCAGAACGCTTATTTGAGCTAAAGAGAAGCGTTCTGTGCAGCAGCTCCCCCAAACAAAATTGACCAAAAAATAGGGACGCATGACGACTTCCCTTTCTTTTTGAATATAGAGTAAAAAGTATTCAGTACAGAGAGAAGAGGTATTGATGAAACGTATGGCTTAATTATCCAAGGTCTCAATACCAACACTACTGTCTAAATACTTTTGTCTTTTTACACCTACTCGGTCTTAAGCATATTCCATACCCTAAACAGGAAAGCTCCGCCACCAATCGCCAGAATGGTCGAAATAATTGCATGGGTAGTCTCGCCATAAATCCAGAAACCCGTTGCAAATAAAGCGGCATAAACCGTAATACTACCAATCAAAAAGCAAGCGATTTCGAGCGGCAGTTGTCCTTGACTTTTGGTCAAAGGTAGATCGGAATTTTGGGAACGGCTAACTACTGCGTCCCAGCCCGGTCCGCCTGGACGAATTTTTTGATAGAAGTTTTGTAGCGTTTTTTCATCAGTTTGAGGCGTAAAGAAGGTAGCAACTATCCAAACTAAAGTAGTCAAGAGTGCTCCGTAGATAATCTTTAAGTGCGATGCTGTGGTTTCATCGAAAAAGCTAAAATAGCCAGCAATAATCAAAGAGGCGATCATGGCAACAATCTCAGTGTAGGCATTGATTCGCCACCAAAACCAACGCAGAATGTAGATCAAACCCGTACCTGCTCCTAACAATAATAAGAGATCAAAAGCTTGGCCAGCACTTTCCAACACTAAGCCTAGCGCGGCCCCTATGACCATAGAGACAACGGTAAATAGGCGGCCAGAGTTGACCAATTCTTTTTGCGTCGCATCGGGTTTGATGAAGCGTTGGTAAAAGTCATTGACAAGATAAGAAGCCCCAAGGTTGAGCTGGGTGGACATAGTCGACATAAAAGCGGCAATTAAGGCAGCGGCTACCAAACCCAAAAGGCCAACGGGCAAAAATGTCAACATCAAGGGATAGCCAAGGTCATGCCCCAGTTTGTTGATGGACGTATTAGGCTGAAAAATATACATTCTTACTAGGCCTCTGCTTACTAGAGGATCCTCTCGGTCTTCGATTGCCTTGAGAGTACCTTTGGCGTCGAGGTTTTTTTGTGAGTATAGATAAGCCCAAGTAAGAATATCTGTGTTGTCTGCGTTAGACTTGACCGCTTGGATGTACGAATTAAACTTGGCAATTTCGGCGGTTTCCTTTTGGTCCAATTCATTATCTCTGTAGTAAACTAAACCGGCTTCTAATTGGGCAAGGTTTTCGACTTTATTAGGCGTGATTTTGCTGTTTAGGAGACTCGCGTCTTGAGAAATCGCTTCATTGCCATCGAAGTCCATCGGGAATAACATCAATGATGCCAAGGCAATCAAAATCCAAGGCCATGGTCTGAGTGCATAGTGCGCAATGTTAAATAACAAGGTAGCCCCAATTGCATTGCGTTCATCCTTCGCAGAAAACATACGTTGGGCGATGTAACCTCCCCCTCCTGGCTCAGCGCCGGGATAGTAGGAAGCCCACCATTGTACTGCTAAAGGCACGACCAAAATTGGCATCCAGCTAGCAGCATCGCTAAAGTCTGGCCATAAACTCAGCTTATTTATCACCCCTTCATCTGCTAGAAGATTGCTGAGTCCTCCAACAGTATCCAAATCCAAAATATAGAGACAGGCCCAGATGGAGCCTATCATTGCTAAAATAAATTGTACAAAATCAGTAACAATTACGGCCTTTAAGCCACCAAAAGCACTGTATGCCAGTGTAATCGTACCGGCAATCAATAAGGTTTGCCAGCCCGGCATGCCCAGCATGATTTCTCCAAACTTGACAGCAGCCAACGAGACAGTTCCCATAACTAGGGTATTGAAAACTAAGCCTAGATATAAAGCTCTGAACCCTCGCAAAAAAGCCGCCGCTTTGCCACTGTAACGAAGCTCATAAAATTCGATATCGGTCATGACTTCAGAGCGGCGCCAGAGCTTGGCATAAACAAAAACTGTCAGCATGCCTGTAAGCAAAAAGGCCCACCAGCCCCAATTACCAGCTACACCATCCTTGCGCACTAAGTCTGTAACGAGATTGGGGGTATCAGCAGAAAAGGTAGTAGCTACCATCGAAACCCCCAAAAGCCACCAAGGCATACTGCGACCAGAAAGAAAAAAATCTGCAGCACTATTGCCACTACGCCGTGAAAACCAAAGGCCCACGAATAAAACGAAGATGAAATATGCCCCAATGATAACCCAATCCAGGGTACCCAATTGTAGTGTAGCTAGTAACATTTTGTAGTAGTGTTGTTAGTTCAGAATCTTAAAGTTAATCCGAAAATCCAAAAGACAAAGCTAGAATTAGGATGTTATACCCATTTAAAAGTCGTTATGGCTTTATTGCTGATATTTCGGAATTTCCATAAATTGAAAAATTAGTAAATGGCGATACGTATATTCTTTCTCTGTGTTTTAGCTTCTTTTAGCGTGAATTACTTGGTGGGACAAGCGATTGAGCAGGACTGCTTAGGAGCGATTCCTGTTTGTAGTGAGCAGATGCATATAGACTCGATCTCTACCGACTACGGCAATGTGAGTGAAAATGATGGCTCCTGCCTCAATATAGAGCGTAATAGTACTTGGTTTAGAGTGAGGACCAGCGGCACTGGAACGCTTTGCTTTGTCATCAGACCTGATAATCCTAGCGATAATTTTGACTGGGTAGTTTATGATGTCAGCAAACATCATTGTAGTGAGCTCAAAACTAGACCCCAGCTGCTTGTCAGCTGTAATGCCTCACCTGCAGTTGGATGCAATGGGGAAACTGGTCCTAATGGAGAAGGGGGCTGCGCTGAGCAGCAAGCAGAGTGTATTGCAGTTGGAACGCAAAACGAATATGTGATAAGAGTTCAAGCTCCCGAAATGGCGACTGCCGGCTTTGAAATTGATTTTAGCAATTCATCAACAGAATTGATTCGCCCCTCTGATGATCCAATCGTAAGGATGGATCCATTATGCTACGGTGAGTCTGTTTATCTACAAGCCAATCCTATCGAAGGCGGTAATGTAAAATGGTACGAGGACCCGATGGACGAAGCCGCGGTTCATTCAGGGATCAACTTCAATGCTTTTCCTTTAACAAAGTCAAGGACGTACTATTTAGAGACCCAAAATAGCCGTGATTGTAGAGATCAGTGGTATGCCTTGACCCTGAGTCCACATGATAAGGTGGAAGCAGATATTGTATTGACCGACTCAATTTTGGAGTTTCCTTCGACACTGGTGGGCCTAAGCTTGGTGGGTAATATTCAGCCTGCCTACACTTATTGGCAATTAGGAAATGGCGTAAAGACACAGTCTTTTAATCCTGTTTATACCTATGAATATCCGGGCAACTATGATATTAAGCTCACCGTCGAAGATATTTATGGCTGCACCTTCACCTACGAAAAACGAATTTTAGTCAAACCACTGGCCAAAATATATGTCCCTTCTGCTTTTACCCCTAACGGAGATGGTAGCAATGACTTTTGGCAAGTTTATATCAGCTTAGCGCAACAGTTTGAAGTCGTCATCTTTGATCGAAATGGCAAACAAGTGTTTAAGGCCGATCATGTAGATTTTAAGTGGGATGGCCTAGATCAACAAGGAAATAGCGTTCCCGTAGGTACTTACCCCTACAGAATCAGCTATTTAGACTTCAATGGTAATCTGCAACGAAGAGGGGGCGCCATCACTTTGTTTAGATAAAAGTTTACGGGTTTTCCGGTAAGAAAAACATTAATACCTGCCTACCTATCATCAGATGGGTAGGCTATGTTTGTATCAGTTCCAATGCAGCACACTAAACCACACTCAGCTTTTAGTTCGCCCTAAAAATTGATCGCTGTTGGGAAATAAGGTCTTCTCGGTCAGAAAGCCACTGACCAGAAGCCTTTCCCCACCCAAACAAACACCAAAGATTTAAGTAGTTCGTGTAGCAATTTGGCCAGTGGGATGGCAGTAGCCATCCCCTTTTTTTGTAAATTTCTCACAAACACATATTCAAAATGCACAGTTTCCAGCCCTACTTACATTTTCACAAAACTGATGAGTTCATTTACGAACTACAGGCTTTAATCGCTATTCCCGATGATTGGATCTATGATAATACCGTAGAGGTGACCACACATTCAGTCGAAGGGGAGAAGTTGTTTTTCATTTTACTCAAAGAAGAGACCGGTCATGCTTATAACGGATCCTTGGAAGTGACCTTTACGGTTGAATCCGAATCCAACGACAAGATCATCGTTGAAGTAGTAAAATTGTTAGGCGGTTCTGATCATGATGTATTGGGGCACTTTGCTGCTTTTCTGGACGATAGCTCTGAGGGTGAGATGGCAGATCGTATTGTAAACGGACCTGGAAAGAAGGCTGTTACTTCTTCTACTCAGATTATCCGCGACCCAGTCTAAACACTGTTTCTTGTACTTTATGAAATCTCTTTTTCAAATATTAATTAGCGCATTTGCTCTGTTGATCTTTGGGCCAAGTTTATGGGCCCAATCGGCAGAGCAAGATGCGCTTTCAAACCTAGTCAGCCGCGCATGGCACTTACGCAAATCTGCTCCTAAGCAGGCTTTTGCTAAGGCCAATCAGGCATTGATAACGGCTGAAAATTTGGCCTACCCTGAGCTAATAGCCAAGTCTCTTTACGTCATGGCTACCATTAAACATATCGAGGAGGAGTATCCTCGGGCGCATGAACTAGGCATTAGAGCAAAAAAGCAGTACGAGGCCAATCAGAATACGCAAGGAGTTGCCAATGCCTTGGATCTTCTGGGTTCTATTACCTTGAAGGCTGAAGATTTTAAACTGGCAGCTAACTACTATCAGGAGGAGATCAGTCTCATCCTTAAAAATCCATCTCTAAACCATTATCTGGCAGAAGCTTACACAAATTATGCTTCCCTTTATCAGGATATGGGTTTTTATCAGTACGCCTTAGATTATTATCAAAGGGCGGAAGAAAATTGGGGCGAAGCTGCTTCTGAACAACAGTTTACAACCCGATTAAATATAGCTCAAGTGTACTTTGAACTAGGTGATTTTGCCAAAGCGAAAAAGTATGCTACCGAAGCCCACACCTTCTTTACAGAGCTAGGGGATAGGACGATGATGGCTAAGAGCCTCAATCTCAAGGGGGGCATTGCCCTCTCCGAGGAACGCGGCCTCGAAGCTACGCAATGGTTTAGCGAGGCACTTAGCCTTGTGCTCAATGAAGCCCATCCATCCGTAGAATTGCATATCGTCTATCTTGTCAATCTGGCAAAATCCTATCAATTAGAGCAAAAACCTAAAGCTGCTTTGCAGGCTATCAATAAAGCCTATTTACTCGCTCAGACACAACTGGACAATCCTCAATTAAAGCTTAAATGTAGTATCCAATTGCACGATTACTACCAATGGCAGGCAGATATTGATTCTACGCTAAAATATTTATCCATTACCCGCGATTTGGAAAATCAAATCTATGACCATAAAAAAGAACTGAGCGTTCTGCTAGCAGATACAAAAATAAAAACGGAACAAGCCACGAAAGATCTGGAGAAAAAAGAAATCCAACTCTCTGAAGCAAAAAACACCCAAAGCTATCTCTACATGGGATTAGCCACCTTAGGCCTCGTATTAGTATTGATTGGGGGAGCCTTTTGGCAATACGACCAAAAGAAGAAAACCGAGATGGAGCTAATGCTTGAAAAGGAAAAAAACCAAGCTCAAGTTCTGGAAGGTATCATCAAGGAGCAAGAACTAAAGTCTATTGGATATATTATCGAAGGCCAAGAGTCTGAAAAGAAACGTGTCTCTGAAGAGTTGCATGACGGCTTAGGGGGTACTCTCGCTGCTATTCGTATCTCGCTTGAGCAGTTTCGGAGACATTTGAAAAAGCATGAAGATATTGAAGTGGCAGATTTTGACTATGCCTTTGATCTACTTCGTGAAGCAACTGAAGATGTAAGGCGCATTTCACACGACATGGGGGCTGTCAGACTTAAGCATGGAGGTTTGGTAACTGCCTTGGCAGATATGTGCCGTAACTTCTCTCGCCATCAATCTTTTGTCGCCACCATTGATACCGAAGGAATTGAAATGCTTCGTATTCCCAATGAGGTCGAATTTCATCTCTATCGGATTGCCCAAGAATTATTTCAAAATATTATCAAGCATGCCCAAGCCTCCTCGGTAAAGATCCAATTGACCAATGCCGGTGGCAGATTGCATCTTTATATGTGGGATGATGGCAAAGGATTTGACATAGAGGCAGTTGCTGATGGTATGGGGATGCAGAATCTAAAAATCCGCACTCAAAAGCTAAACGGAAAAATTCATATAGATTCTACGATTGGCAAAGGGACTTACACCCATATTAGTTTGCCTGTTTGATCTGTAAAACGATAAGAGAACATGATAAAAGTGATGATCCTGGACGACCACCGCTTATTGGTGGACGCACTCAGAAGAATGCTCAATCAAGAACAGGATATCGAAGTCGTAGAAGTTGCGTATGATCGAGCTCAGGCCTTAGCTATTTTTGAAAAAACTCCTATTGATATAGCTGTCCTTGACATTCGTCTAGGTCAGGATAAGCTGGCGGGTATGGAGCTAGCTGAATATCTCTATGAAGCCTATCCCCAGACCAAATCAATCATTTTGACTATGCATTCGGAAGGTGATTATATCGACCGTATGCTCAAAAGTGATATCTCTGGCTTTATCCTTAAAGAAAGCGCCGCCCAAGAATTGGTGAGTGCCATTCGGCAAGTGCATGATGGCGGAACCTACTACAGTGTCGATGCGATGCGGATTTATACCGAGTATTGTCGCGCCCAAGGCAAATCGAAAATTCGTTCTACGATCACCAAAAGAGAGGCAGAAGTCCTACAATTGGTTGTCGATGGCCTAAACAACCGCCAAATAAGCGCCATCCTCAATATCGGTGAGGCGGGGGTGGAAACACATAGACGCCACATAAGGGCCAAGTTAGAAGTAGGCAATACTGCCGAAATGGTCAGAGAAGCAATTCTGCAAAATCTGGTCAATGTTAATAAATACCGTGAATAGGCTTTTGGCCTAGTGCCAGAATATTCGCATTTTTGTGCCGAATATGGAAACTGGAAAACTAGATCTCTTTCCTGCAGGCAAATTAGACGTTACCCTCCAGCGTCTCTGCCACCAATTACTCGAATCCTACGACAATTTTCAAGATACCGTCATTCTCGGTGCACAGCCTCGTGGTGTTTTTCTTTCTCGACGCATCCGCGATCTTCTCAAAGATTTAATCCCTGGGGTTGAAATTCCTTATGGGGAACTTGATACCACCTTCTTTCGGGACGATTTCCGTAAACGAGACAAACCTCTCGAGCCCAACAAGACAAATATTGATTTCTTGATCGAAGACAAAAGAGTCTTGTTGATCGACGACGTACTGTACACTGGTCGGACGGTAAGAGCCGCCATGGACGCAATGCTGGCTTATGGACGCCCAAGAACGGTAGAGTTATTTGTACTCGTCGATCGAAAGCATAAACGAGAACTGCCAGTAGAGGCTTCTTATGTAGGCATTGAAGTAGATACGATTGAAACTCAAAGAGTAGTGGTGGAACTCAAAGAAAGTGGAGGAAAGGACGAGGTCGTTTTAGTTTCTCAGGACTAGGCATTTTCTAAGGCTCAAGCGCAAATGGCATTATCTACCCGACACTTGCTCGGCATAAAGTACATCACGGCCGAAGATATCCAAACAATCTTCGATACCGCCGACAATTTTAAAGAAGTAATCAACCGCCCGATCAAGAAAGTCCCTTCCCTTCGTGATATAACGGTTGCCAACCTGTTTTTTGAAAACTCTACCCGTACCAGAATCTCTTTTGAACTAGCCGAAAAAAGACTCTCCGCTGATGTGGTCAACTTTTCGGCTTCCTCTAGTAGTGTAAAAAAGGGAGAGACGCTTTTAGATACTGTCAATAATATTTTGGCGATGAAAGTGGATATGGTTGTCATGCGACATCCACACCCAGGTGCTCCCGTCTTTTTGAGTAAGCATATCCCTGCTCAAATTATCAATGCCGGAGATGGCACCCATGAACATCCTACCCAAGCCCTTTTAGATGGCTTTTCACTGCGAAGGCACTTTGGTGATCTCAAAGGCTTAAACGTGGCCATAGTCGGAGACATCACCCATTCAAGAGTCGCTTTGTCCAATATTTTTGCTCTCAATAAGATGGGGGCAAACGTTCGCGTATGCGGACCTCCTACTTTGATCCCCAAACACATCAAAAGTTTAGGTGCAGAGCTTAGTTATAATCTTAAAGAAACGCTGGAATGGTGCGACGCCGCTAATATGCTACGTATCCAACTCGAAAGACAGGATATCAAATACTTTCCGAGCCTGCGAGAGTATAGTTTACAGTACCAGCTCAATTTGCCACTGCTCGAAAGCCTCAACAAAAAACTGGTGATTATGCATCCGGGGCCCATCAATCGTGGGGTAGAAATCACGAGTGAAGTAGCCGATTCCGAGCAATCTATCATTCTCGAACAAGTTGAAAACGGGGTTGCCGTTCGCATGGCGGTTTTATACCTATTGGCAGGAGTTAACTAGACATACAACCTTTTGACAGTATTTTAGTACTCTTTCAGAGGAACGCTAAACTCTTTCACATCTCATTGATCTAAAACTAGATTTAGGACGAAAACAAGCATGCTGGGTAAACGCATAGATTGGATGGTATTAAAGATGTTCTTGGGGCCTTTCCTCATGAGCTTCATGATCATCCTTTTTATCCTAGTGATGCAGTTTATGGCCCTTTACATGAACGAAATCTTCGGTAAAGGTCTCGATCCAGTAGTTTTGGGCAAACTCTTCATGTATGCTGCGGGACGCCTGCTATTATCGGCTATGCCTGTAGCCTTATTGGCGGGTTCTTTGATGACTTTTGGCAGTATGGGAGAGCACTATGAATTAGCGGCGCTCAAATCCTGCGGGATTGGATTATTTAAGACGGTCCGCTCGGTATTTGCCTTTTCCATCGTGTTGATGCTAGGTGCCATCTGGATTTCCTTTGATACCATCCCTAAGGCCAATCTTAAGTTTTTTAGTCTTTTGTACGACGTACAACGCAAAAAACCGGATGTAGCCATCAAGCCTGGTTATTTTTACTCGGACATAGATGGGTATGTCATTCGGATATCAGACAAAAACACCAACACAGGGGCACTTTACGATGTCCTCATCTACAATCATACTGACAATCGAGGTGCGGTTGATGTGATTAAGGCTGACTCGGCCTACATCCAAATGCAAAACAACCGTATGATGATGGCGCTATACAGCGGTGTTCGCCATGAGGAGTATCGTTCCCGCTCAGGGAAACCAGAAAGTCATCCCTATGGTCGTACCTACTTCGATTCGTTGTACTATCGCTTTACCCTCGATGGTTTTGATCTTGACCGCACCGATGAAAGCTCTTTCAAGCATCAGATCGTTATGCCGATGGAAAAATTGAGTAATTCCATCGACAGTCTAGATATATTAGTTGATTCTTACAACAATAAGTCGGTCAAACAATTGGCCCGTTATCACAAAATTGATAGCCTTTTTCTCACTAGAGGTCGAGATACGCTCGAATGGACAGATCCTTACGTCTTTTTTGAATTGAATCCAGACTCTACTTTATTGTATTGCTTTGACTATGATGACCAGATGTCGCTCGTAAGTAAGTCTCTGGTCAATGCTCGTGCCGCTAAAAGCTACATCGAGTTTATGATCAAAAAGAAGAAGGACCATTATCAGACGGAGCGTTCCTATTTATATGAGTTTTACCTGCGCTTTGCTCAACCAGTCAATTGTCTTCTCTTCATCTTGATCGGTGCTTCTTTGGGCTCTATCATCCGTAAAGGAGGAATTGGACCTCCTGCCTTAGTGTCTATTGTATTTTTCATGGTCTATTATGTCCTAACAACCTATGGCAAAAAGTTTGCGAGAGAGGGAGTAATGGACCCTTGGGTTGGCGCATGGTTATCAGTCTTGGTGATTGCTCCTGTTGCCGTACTTTTGACTTATCGAGCGGCGATGGATTCACGTTTATTGGATCGTACAAGTTGGGGGAGGGCCTTTCGTAGGTGGTTCATTACGGATGAAGATGAACCCACTCAATTGTTGCAAAGCTTGCGTTCAATTGGCCGATTGCTGCGTATTTTCGGCTGAGCCGAACGCTTAATCGGAAATGCTAGTAAAGCCGTAATTTTTTTCCCATTTTTGCCCCCATGTCCCTTCTTAGTTCGCATATTCAGACTTCCGCTGCTGAAGTCGTCAAAGACTTGTTTGAAGTTGAAATCACTCCTGAGACCTTGCCGGTTCAAGATACCCGCAAGGACTTTGAAGGCGATCTTACCATAGTTGTATTTCCATTGACCAAATTCAAATTAGGTGCACCACCTCAGATTGCCGAAAAATTGGGGTCTGCCCTTGTTGAACGTTTGGAAAGTGTTACCGCTTACAATGTGGTTAAAGGTTTTCTCAATCTTAGTATTGGAGACGCCTACTGGCAGTCCTTTGTGGCTGAGCAGCAAAATGATCCTGATTTTTTTGCGACCAATCTTGGTGAAGGCCAAACAGTAGTTGTTGAGTATTGCTCTCCCAATACCAACAAGCCCTTACACCTAGGGCACCTTCGCAATATCGTCTTAGGTTATTCTCTGACTCAAATTTTACAAGCCAACGGCTTCAATGCTATCCCGACTTGTCTGTTCAACGACCGAGGTACCAATATCTCCAAGTCGATGCATGCCTATTTGTCCTCAGAAAACAAAGAGACCCCTGATAGCTCATCTCGTAAAGGAGATAAAATCGTAGGGGACTATTACGTCAAGTTTGCCGGCATGATCGAAGAAGAATCCAAGCTGATCATGGCTACTGAAGGGATTAGCAAGGATGAGGCTGCTAAAAAGGCCCCTAGTCAGTTGGCAATCAACGAGATGACTATCCGCTGGGAAGAGGGGGATGCAGAAATTCGCGCCCTATGGGAGCAAATGAATGCTTGGGTTTACGCGGCTTATGAAGATACTTTCCAACGTTTAGGGATATCATTCGATCGTTACTTTTACGAGTCCGAGGTTTACAAACGGGGTAAAGAGACGGTGCAAGAAGGTTTGGAGAAAGGAGCCTTTTACCATACAGAGGATGGATCTGTAGAAGTGGACCTAACTGCAGAGGGGATGGATCGTAAGACCCTCCTCCGGAGTAATGGTACTTCCCTTTATATTACCCAGGATCTTGCCATTGCTGAGGATAAGTACAACGAGTACAAAATGGATCGCTCCATCTATGTAGTAGGTAACGAACAGGATTACCATTTTCAGGTCTTGTTCAAAGTATTGGCTAAGCTAGAAAAGCCTTATGCCCAAGGCCTCTATCATATGTCTTATGGGATGGTCGATCTGCCTAGCGGGAAAATGAAAAGCCGCGAAGGAACCACCGTTGAGATTGATGATCTCCTGACAGAACTAGAAAGCAAGGCTAGAGAAGAAACCCTAAAGAACCTAGACAAACTGCAAGATATGGAAGAAGCTGAACTGAATGCGCTCTTCCAAAAACTAGGCACAGGAGCAGTGAAATACTTCTTGGCTAAAGTGGATCCCAAGAAACGTATGATGTTTGATCCTAAGGAGTCCGTCTCTCTCAAAGGCAATACGGGGCCTTATATCCAATATGCATATGCACGGATTCAATCCATTCGTCGTAATGCTGATCATATCGGGCCCTACAGTGCTGATCTGAACTTAGAAGAGCCACTTTTAGAGGCAGAGCGAACCCTGATTCAAGTTATCTCACGATACAAGGATGTGTTGCGCGAAGCGGGTGAAAACTACAATCCTGCCCTGCTCGCCAACTATGCCTATGAACTAACTAAGGAGTTTAATCGTTTTTATCGCGATGCTCCCATACTAAAAAGTAGTAATCCCCATACCAGTTCATTCCGCTTGGCGCTGGCGAGTTTTGCGGGAGAGACCTTAAAAAATTGTATGGCTTTGCTGGGGATCCAGATGCCAGAACGTATGTAAAGCTAACGAAGTCTAATCTACTTCGTACCTTTGTTTTAAGAATAGAAAGGATATGTTTCGATATTTTATTAGCCGAGAGTTTTTCCTCACCCTATTAGGCTTGATTGTCGCTGGGGTGCTGGTCTATCTCATGATCTTTTTTTGGATCTTACCGGCCTACACTCGTCATGGTGATTCTATCGTCGTGCCTTCTGTGGTTGAGATGTCTTGGGATGAGGCAGAAAAAGAACTCAGCAAAATGAATCTAAAGCCAATGCTGACAGATTCTGCTTATAATCCAGACCTAGAACCTGGCTCCGTCTTAGCTCAATACCCACGTCAACACAGCTTTGTAAAACCCAATCGTACGATTTCACTGACGATTAATCAACGTAAACCTCCACAAGTACCTGTGCCTGCGATCATTGATAAAACGCTCTATCAAGCCAAAGCACAGTTAGAAAGTTGGAAACTAGCCGTAGGCAAAGTGACACGCAAAAAAGATATAGCCGAAAATACCATTTTGGATATTCTTTATGATGGTCGCCGTGTCAAAGCTGGGACTATGGTTCCTCAAGGGGCCAAAATAGATTTGATTGTCTCCGATGGTCAAGGATCAGTGAGCGTTAGAGTACCTGATCTGACGGGATTGAACTTTGAAGAAGCTTTGAACTCTATTCGAGAATTAGGCCTAACCCTCGGAGCGCTATCTTACAATTCCAATGGGCCGGCAAACAAAAGTGGTATCGTTTATGGGCAAAATCCGAAACCTACCAGAAGTGATAGCGTTACGGTAGGCTATCCCATTGATCTATATATCTATGGGAGGGCTCCTGAGACCAATGAAGGAATATAAGGCTTAAGTACTTAGACCATAGTATTTAGTATTGAGAGCTGGGGAAATGGGTCTATACGGTGCAGCAAGACCGCTCTTCTCTGTACTGAATACTCCCGAAAGCTTTCGGGATACTTACGACTCAGTATTTAAGAGAAAGGCAGTCTTTAATGATAAAAAAGGCTCTCTGACAAAACAGAGAGCCTTTTTTATGTAATTAAGGTCTAGGACCGAAAAATTTTCCTTATCCAAGATAAGTTTTGAGTCCCTTACTCCGAGAAGTATGGCGCAAGCGACGGATCGCTTTTTCTTTGATCTGACGAACCCGCTCACGAGTGAGGTCAAACTTCTCTCCAATTTCTTCCAATGTGAGAGAGTGCTCAACACCGATACCAAAATAAAGTCTGATGACCTCAGCTTCACGTTGGGTAAGGGTACTTAAGGCACGTTCAACTTCCTTACTCAAACTTTCGTTGATCAGGGTGTTGTCAGGATTGGGTTCGGCATCATTTTCCAATACATCTAGGAGACGGTTTTCCTCTCCTTGTACAAATGGAGCATCAACCGAAACGTGGCGGCCAGAAATCTTGAGTGTATCTGAGATCTCATCCTCACTCATGTTTTCCAATACCTCAGAAATCTCCTCAGGAGAGGGCTCCCTTTCGAATTCTTGTTCCAGTTTTGAAAATGCTTTGCCAATCTTGTTCAAAGCGCCGACTCGGTTCAAAGGGAGTCGAACGATACGGGATTGCTCTGCCAAAGCCTGCAAAATACTCTGACGAATCCACCATACCGCATAAGAAATAAATTTGAAACCGCGGGTTTCATCAAAACGTTTGGCCGCTTTGATCAGACCGAGATTTCCTTCATTGATAAGATCTCCCAAAGAGAGGCCTTGATTTTGGTACTGCTTCGCTACCGATACGACAAATCGAAGATTGGCTTTCGTGAGTTTTTCCAGGGCAATTTGATCTCCCTGCTTGATACGTCTTGCCAAATCTACCTCTTCATCCGGTGTAAGCAGCTCTACTTTGCCGATTTCTTGCAGATACTTGTCCAAGGATTGTGACTCCCGGTTCGTTATCTGTTTACTAATCTTGAGCTGTCTCATTTACGGCTAAATATATAAATGCGGTTAAATAGGTTTACAAATCTATATGAACCTTTGCTAATATGAACAGACAAAGGTACGGGCTAAGCAATTGAGTTGCAAATCCCTAAGTTGAGTACGTTTATAAATTGCTAACGTTCTCAGCAAAGGCTCAATTGTTTAGTTTTGATGTATAAATTTAAAATATGTCACCTAAATACACATCCTAAACTACAAATGTTTGGAAAATTGAATGGTTTATGGGTGTAAGTTTTTTCACTTTGGGAATAAATTATGTTCATGATTGCTTAGTTTAATGATGCTTGTACTAGCTCATGGGTTGTAAAGCCGCTCCAAAAGAAAATCAGATTAGGTAATATTTTTGTTGAAATTCTTCCAATATGCAGGAAACAGAATTGATTTTAAACCCTGATGGCTCCATCTACCACCTCAATTTATTGCCGGGTGAGTTAGCCACTAAAATCATTCTGGTGGGGGATCCAGATCGCGTAAAAAAGGTAGGAGCGTTCCTCGAAGAGGTAGAAGTAAATAAACACAAGCGAGAATTTTATACACTGACCGGTTATTATAAAGGAGAAAGAGTTTCGGTGATGTCCACGGGTATCGGGACTGACAATGTCGATATTGTATGGCATGAAATTGATGCGCTCTTCAATATTGATTTTGCGACTCGTCGAACGCTTCCCCAGACCACCAAGGTGCAAGCCCTACGTTTGGGTACTTGTGGAGGAATGCAAGCAGACGTTGAGGTAGGTACTTTAGTGGCTTCTGCATGGGCGGTGGGGGGAGATGGATTGATGAATTATTATGATTATCCTATCTATGATGCTGCTTTGCAGAACGCTTTAAATCATTTTTGGGCTCAAGTCGGTGGTCCTTTGCCCTTGTATCACGCACCAGCAGATGAAGCCTTATTGTCCCTACTCAGCCAAAGTTTTGCCCGCATTATGCAAGGGGGCACCTTTACCGCAGGGGGCTTTTATGGCCCTCAAGGCCGTAGCCTCGGTCGTCTTCCTGTCAAACTGCCTCGCTTGCCCGATAAAATAGGGGAGTTTCGCTTTGGCGGTGAGCGCTTTCTCAATATGGAGATGGAAGCGGCGGCTATCATGAGTCTTGGCAAAGCCCTTGGACATCGTTGTGGTACGATCGCAGTGATTTTAGCCAACCGATTAAAAGCCCAATTTGCTGAGAATCCAAAGCGGCAAGAACAGAAATTGATTCAAACCGGATTAGAAGTCTTACGTAAATGGATTTGAGACATTTACATTTTAGAGATTAATCTCTACCTTTGTCCACCTTCTCGCCCGCGTAGCTCAGGGGATTAGAGCGTTGGTCTCCGGAACCAAAGGTCGATGGTTCGAATCCATCCGCGGGTACATGATAAGATGTCTGCACGTCATTGATGTGTGGGCATTTTTTTTGATGACAAGACTTGTTTTTGTAGTCATGCTAGCGTTAGGATACCGCTATAAATGTCTCATTGTGCAGGAATCCCGTATAAGCCCCCTGCCTAAAGGATTTTCCACCATTCCTATACTTTTCTAATCAATTATATCGAGAGTTTGAGAGGGTAATTCTAAACATTTTACCGTTTTCAACTCAAAAGCATGCGTACTACCTTAGCTTCCCATCCACGGAAAAAATTAATCCTGTTTTGCTCACTTTGGTTGGGCAGTTTGGGGCTTTCGGCCCAAATCCCTCTCTACGAAATGCATTGGACCAGCAATAGTGATCCGATCTTGAGCATCGGCACTGCTGGCATGTTCTCGATATTTAATATTGATAGTGCTTGTAGTCTTTTAAATATTCAAATTACGGATACTGCCAATGCTCCTTTACCGCCTTTCAACGCCTACACCCTTGATCCCAAGGACATGCAAGGCAATGATATCATTGACCTCTCCAATAATCTAGGCATCTATGCTCGCGTAAGAAGTGTCGATACGGTCAGGTTAGCGCTTTTGCTACGTTCTGGAGGGGGCTCTAGTGCCGAAAGGAGTAACCGGATAGAACTGAGCGTTCCCGGAGGGAATCTCTGGACGGACCTCTTCTTTGATTTTAATGCCGGCAATATCGCAGGCTTCGACTCCCTCGACTTTAGAGACATCTGGCTCTATCTAGATCGAGGGGATAATAATTTCGCAGGCAATAATTTTTCCATCGATTATATAGCAATTGGGGCGGCACCCGATCCTGCCAATAATTCAAGCTGTATCGATACTATGCCCCCCATGAATAACACTGGCCCCTTATACAGTCTGCATTGGGACGATGCCAACGATCCGAGCTTTAGCGGCAGTGGTGGAGCTAGCTTGACGCAAACAATCAATGTCTCTTGTAGTGAAATCGCACTAGCTGTGACTGATACTGCCAATACGCCGCTTAGTGCTTTTAGTCCCATTATTCTCAATCCAAAGGATACCGCAGGAGCTGAAATTGTCGATCTATCTGGTAATATGAATTTCCATTTTCGAGCCCGCAGCCGTGATTCTGTAATGCTGGGCTTTCTGCTTCGTTCGGGTGACGGTAGCTCTGCCTTTCGTTCGGATCTACAACAACAACTGGTCCCCGGTGATACTGGTGCTTGGACCACGCTGACTTTCAATGTCGATACTAGCAATCTAGGCGGTTTTGATTCTACTGATCTTAGAGATGTATGGGTGTATCTCGACCGCGGCACCGACAACTTTGCCGGTAATGAGTTTTACTTTGACTATTTCAGTATTGGCGCAAGACCTGATACGAGTTTGAATTCGACCTGTATCACCGATACGACAACAATGCCGATGGACACCACTCAAGGTATTCAATACACCTTGCATTGGGACAAAAGTGATCCGCTATTTTCTGGCAGCGGCGGCAGTGCGCTCTCCCAAACCATAGATAGCGTCTGTAGTGAACTCCGGTTGTCGGTCCTTGATCCTGCCAATAGTCCGCTGGGAGCCTTTAGCCCTATCATCGTCAATCCTTTGGATAGTATGGGCAATGATATCGTTGATCTCAGCAACAGTACACAAATCCATTTAAGAGTTCGATCTAAGGATACCGTTATGCTGGGATATATCGCTCGCTCAGGAGATGGTTCTTCTGGTTCTCGCTCCAACCTACAGGAAGTCATGATTCCCGGCGATACCTTGAGCTGGACTGAAGTGGTTTTTAGTTTGGATGCCAATAGTATTGGAGGCTTTGACTCCACTGATCTCAGAGATCTCTGGCTCTATCTAGATCGGGGCACTGATAATTTTGCTGGTGATGAGTTCTATTTTGATTATTTCGCCATTGGCGAACGCCCAGACCCAGCTGATGATTCTGATTGCTCTCTATTTCCGCCTTTTGAGTTTCCTTACGTTTTGCATTGGGCAGACACTTTAGAAGGAGTGATTGGTGGTTCTGGTGCGGCTCAATTGACTCAGATTATCGATACGGCTTGTAGTCAACTATCCGTGGCAGTAACAGATCCGATAGGTGATCCACATCCAGCTTTCCGACCCTTGGTGATCAACCCTAAGGATAACTTCGGCAATGACATAACGGATCTTTCTGGCCAAATGCGTTTTTACACTCGAGTTCGTTCTGCCGCAGCTGTCAGCTTAGGCATGGTTTTGAGAGCGGGTGGAGGCTCCTCCGGAGAACGCTCAGCCATAGTGGAACAGAACGTCCCCGGCGATCTTACTCAATGGACTGAGCTAACTTTTACCTTCAATGCTGCGGATTATATGGGCTTTGACTCCACAGATATGCGTGATTTTTGGTTTTATCTAGATCGAGAAGACGCCAACTTTGCCGGTAATGAGTTTTATTTTGACTATGTCTCGATTGGAGCAAAGCCTGATGCCTTGGCTGATTCAGATTGTGTGGAAACAGTCAGTATTGAAGCGGTATTTGCTGCTAATAGACTTAAATTATATCCTAATCCAAGCACTATAATTGAATCTGTAAGTCTTGACTTCGAAAGTGCTGTGCAGACCAACTTTCAACTCAAGGTATTTGATATTCAAGGAAGACTTGTTTATCAAGACCAGTTGCAAGGTCGAGTAGGTACTAACCGCTACCAAATCCCTAGCCGAGGACTAGAGGCGGGTCTGTACACGGTTCAACTTTCTGCAGATGGACAAACTGGCTTCATCAAATGGATAATTAGATAATGAAAGCACTCAAATTACATTTTGCGACTTTATGCCTGCTGTGCTTATTGCCTTCCTCCGAGTTAAAAGCCCAGTGGAACTCTCAAATCGTGTATCCTGAGGCCAATGGAGCCCTGACCTACGTGCGAGATACCGCGGGCAATGTAATCCCAGACTTTAGCCATGCAGGTTATATGGGAGGTGGGGTAGATATACCCACGGTACTCACTGAATTTAGCCTAGCTCCCATAGCTGGGGACAATACAGCTCACATCCAAAGTGCCATTGACCAAGCGATGCTGCTGCCCAAAGACATCAACGGCATCCGCGGGGCGATCCTCCTCACGGCTGGAAGATATGAGATTCACGGTATCCTCAAGCTCAACCAAGACGGAGTCATACTACGAGGAGTAGGGGATGGAGCTGATACTTTGACTAATACAGTTTTGATTGGAGTAGGCAATACACCTAACCAACGTACCATCCTGGTTGCGGGAGGGGGATCGACGACCTCTTGGGCGGGTAAGGTCCCCAATACTCAAACCAATATCACTAGTGATTGGGTAAAGGTCGGGGAGTACAGCTTTACGGTTGAGGATCCCTCGGCCTATGCAGTAGGAGACAATATTGTTATCTACCATCCTTGTACGCAGGCTTGGCTAGATGCTATCGATGGCGGGGGTACTAATAACGAACCTAATTGGAGTGTAGGCTCTCAACCTTTGGTATTTAATCGTCGCATTGTCGCGATCCAAGGAGACATGATTACCGTGGATGTGCCATTGTACAACCATCTCAAAAAGTCTCTGGCTCAATCTTATATCTACAAATATGACCGAGCTGGTATCAAGACTCAAATCGGAATTGAAGATCTACGTATTGATATTGAGACTGCCGGTGGTGAGGACGAAGCTCATGCTTGGAACGCTGTCAAGATGTCTCAAATCGAAGACTCATGGGTGCGTAATTGTACATTTTTGCATTTTGGCTTGGCGGGAGTGGGAACGGAAACGGCTACCCGTATCACGATTGAAAATTGTAGGGCTCTGGATCCTGTAGCCCAAATCACTGGGGCTCGTATGTACAATTTTAACCTACTAAAAGCCTCTTCCCAAGTCTTAATTAAAGACTGTCATGCTAGCAATGGGCGACATCATTACGTTTCTAACGGCACTTCATGGGTAAGTGGTTGTGTGTTTCTAAGGGTAGCTTCCGAAGCTGCTTACAGTGCGAGCGAAGGACACCGCAGATGGACGATGGGCTTGCTTTATGACAATCAGGTCGAAAGCGCCATCCGCAACAACAATCGTATTTTGTTAGCCTTATATAACCGTGGCTCTTATGGCACGGCGCATGGTTGGTCGGCGGTGCATTCGGTTGCCTGGCATTGTGATGTAAGTACGGCACGGCTGGTGGTAGAAAAACCTCCTACTGGACAAAACTATGCCATCGGCTGCTCGGGTACGATCCTCGGCTCAGGACCCTTTAATAAAATGAGTGGTTATATCGAAGGGGCAAATATGCCGAACTTAGAACCAGAATCTTTATATGAAGCGCAACTTTTTGCCCGGCTCAATGGCCTTAGTCCTACTTATCTCAATACCGCTATCGGTGAGCAAGATTTTCCGTCTATCCATGTATTTCCCAATCCAACCCAAGAGCTCTTACAGATTGGTTTGGCAGAACAGAAGCAGCAAGCGGTAGATATTTATCTTTATGATACGAAAGGTCGTCTGCTGATGACTGAAACTTTCAGATTTCAAACGGCCCTAGACCTATCTAGCTTAAGTAGTGGTATCTATGTTTTAAAACTCCGGCAAGGAGATCGGCAAACCGTAAAAAGAATCCGCAAAGAATAGACTCATTTCTCGATTCATACACCTAATTGGTATCAATGGCTGCCTCAATAATCAAAATTGAAGGCAGCCGTTTTGATTAAAAAAATACCCTAATTAGTCCTAAAATCCCTCAAAAAACCTCTAAAACGACTCAAATCACGATTTGAGTCGTCGCAGATCATGATTTGCAGCGGTAAGGCTTGCGACTAGCTCCATCTTGCGGAGGTATCACAAAAAACTTATCGTTATGTATTTATTCCGCATCATCATTATCACACTGATCCTTCATGTAGGATACTCTTTCCCCCAAGTCCTCAAGGCTCAGTCTCCCTATTTTAGTTTTCAAGGGGAAGGCGTAACCGTCCCACTTACTACTAAAATGGAGGCAGCCAAAGTTCATGGCATGTCTTATTATATCATGCACGAAAACTTGCCGGACACGAGCTTTCAAATTGGCTATCGCGATCTCGAAAATCAATTAGCAGTTGAATCCAGCACGCAGTTTCAAGTGGGAAGCATGACTGCTCCTTTGCTACACTTTGCTGTCTTGCGTGCGGTTGACGAGGGCTTAGTTGATTTAGACGCCCGTGCGAACGATTATCTGCAACGCTGGCAAATCTCTTGGAATCCTTTGGCAACTTTTCGCCCTGTGAAAGTAAGAGATCTGTTACAGCAAAACTGCAAGTTCAATCTTGGCAGTAAGCCCAGAGGTTATGTTCCTGGTAGCGAAATCCCTAGCCTCGTACAAATCCTGAATGGAGAGGCCCCTTCACAAGAAAAGCCTGTCAGGTTGATTAGTCCCTACAACCTGCGTGGCTATAGTTCCTTTGCCAATGTAATGATTCTACAGCTTTTGCTAGAGGATGTTTATCAGGAAGATTTAGCCAGTATCATTCAGCGGCAGGTTTTGACGCCTTTAGAAATGAATCACTCCACTTTTACTGCTGAATTGAGCCCTGACTATCAAAAGACCGCTGCTGTTGGCTACGACAAACAAGGTGAGCGCATTGAAGGCGATCGTTGGATCCATCCCGAGCTAGGAGCTGTGGGCCTATGGTCAACACCAAAGGATTACAGCAAGTTTGTTTGGTATGTTATTCAGGCTTCGCAGGGCAAAGACAATCGCTTTTTGAGTCAGGAGATGGCTTTAGCAGGGATAACTCCTAACAAGCAAAATCGTGGCTTGATATTCTACAACAATGATGGCCTCTATTGGGGAGGCGCTAGCATGGGTTTCCGCACTCAGTTCAGTGCCAATTTGGACGAAGGCTGGGTGGCAGTTTGCTTTATGAATTCTCACGAAAACTGGCGCTTTATGGCTCAAGCTCTCGGCGCTGCCGAACGCTATGCTCAGGCCAAAGCTCGCTCAAATTCATCTACTAAGTAAAGAGTAGAAGGTATCCCGAAAGCTTTCGGGAGTATTCAGTACAGAGCAAGGGTCTCGCTGAAACAGACGGCCCAATTGCCCTCGGTCTTAATACTGAATGCTATTGTCTAAGTACTTAAATCGTCTTACCATGTTTCGCATCATCATCTTGATTATAAGCCTAGTTTGGACTAGCCAAGCGTCCAAAGGACCTAAGGATAGCCCAAAGCTAGAAAAACTGATTGTATTTCTGCAAAAGGAGCAGGACCAAGCTTTTGTGCAAAAGAATCTCCCGGAGTTGAAACGTTACTGTCAAAGCAACCAAATTGAGTTACTCCTCAAAGAAGCTACGGATGGATTACCTCGCGAAATTAGTTCTACGCCTGCGATCGTATTTCAGACTGACAATAAACGTTTGGTCTATGCTGGTCGCTACCAAGAATTTAGTAGTATAGAAAATTTCATCCGTACGGCACGTTTTCGTAGTCCTTCGCAGACTGATTTTTGCAAGCAAGGAGTATGGGTTAAGCAGGAAGGGCGAACCCAAATCATGGCGGTAGCAAAAATAACGACCCTAAGTGGTGATTTGCCATTAGGCTATGAGGAGGAGCGTTTTGCGAAGCAAGCCCAAACAAGTATCTCCAAAGGTCTCACTCAGTACGCCAGTAAGAAGGAGGCCTGTATTAGCCAAACGGATCGAGTGTTCTATATGGACTTTCATCCCTATCGGTCCTCCAATGACCAATTGTTTCTTAGCTTAGAATTATACAGTCAGTTTAGCTGCATTGAGCCTGTCTTTGTGGCCAATGGATTAAGCACAGCGGCCAATGATTGGGAAAGTTTATTTGCTGAGGCAAGCCAGAAGTTGGCTACTCAAATTGAGCAGACTTTGGCCAAGTCAACTATCGGCGATGCCCTAAGTAGTGTTGCTGCTGAAACGCCCAAGCTGAGTTGGGAAGCACTAGGCTTGGCGTTCCCCGCAGGGGTAAAAAATACTAACAAGGAAGCTGTGAGGCCTATGCAGCTTGCCGGTGCATGGACTTACAGCGGTGTGCCAGATCGTCGGATTCCTGCCTTAAGTTTTCATTTCCAAGCGCCACTAGAACGCTATGCGGGTGAAGTTTCACAACTAGAAGGTAAGCTACGCTTTGATGAAGCAAATCGTTTGCTCGCTGGCAAATTTGAGGTGGAAGTCAGTAGTCTGAGTATGGGCATGGCAGACCTAGACGCGAAGGTGCTCAAGAAGTATCTCAAGGCTAAAAAATTTCCCAAGGCAAGCTTTAGTTTTGATCTCAGTAAGGCTCCGCTAAGGCTTAATGACCCTAGCCAGATGACCGCGATTCCCGGGCAATTTAGTTTGATGGATGAGACGATAGACCTCAGTATGCAGGCCCAATTTCAAATGATGAGCGATGATGCAGGCCAGCCTCAGTTGTGGGCAAATGGGCAGTTTAGGCTCAATATTACCGAAGACTTTGGCATCGAAGGACCCGATGGTCCAAGCCCAAGTCGTGAAACTATGATCTTTTATTTCTCCCTTTTACTTAACGCTTAAAAACAAATACAATGAAATCTTTCAAATTTCTCTTCGCAATATCTATGCTCGTTTTAGGTACTTTTTGCTCGGCCTTTATCGGTTACGAAAGCAATACTGAGACCCCTGGAACCATCGAATTTATCGGTGATGCTGGTTCTCCCAACCTAATGACTTTTGCCCGCTGGCAGATCACCCATGCTGCCATTCCTGAAGGTAATGTTGAGGCAATCGAAGTCGAAGTCGAAATCAATACTTCAAGCTTACAGAGTAGCTGGAAGGACTTGCAAAAAAGCCTCAAAAAGAAGAAAGACTACTTTTACGTCAAGAAGTTTCCTAAGGCTGTTATCAGTATCAAAGGTGCTGAGCAGCAGGAAGATGGGACTTATCTTACCCAAGCCCAACTGACTTTGAAGGGCATCACCCAAGAAGTACCCTTAAGTTTTACGATCGAAGGCAATCACGTAATTGGCAAAGGAGTGATCATGCGCCGTGAGTTTGACTTTAGCGGTGATGGGCCTAAGGATGAGGTGCCAGTTAGCTTTGATGTTTATTTGCCACTGACCGACTCCAATTTGAAATAGACCATTAATTCTTCTAGGCCGCGATGCGGAACGAATGAAAGTTGTGATACTTCTTCCCATTGATCGAAGCGGCCTAGTTGTCGGCGGGCGATAAGCAGGCTGTCGGCCAAAGGTTTGTCCCAGAATGCCAGTCGTTGGATTTGCCAGCGGCTGGCTGTATTTATAGAAGCTCGATCTGCGGAAGGAGGGCGGATCGCTGTAAGATAGGGCCGCATCCGTTGAAAGTTTTCCTCGCTCAGCCCATAGACGGCTCGAAGTTGATCGACATGGTAATAGTACTCCAAAATCTGGCGATATTTGAGGATACGCGAGGCTAGCTTAGGACCAATACCCGGTAGGGCTTCCAATTGCGTACTATCGGCTTGGTTGAGATCGACGATCGTGTATTGCTGGAGCGAGCGGCTTCGGTAAGATGTTTTTTGGTAGGTAGGTTTTGCTTTTAGCTTAGTGGGGTAGGTTTTGAGCTGCGGCCGCAGAACGATTGCTTTTTCCATCCAAAGATGAGCTTGGATTTTTTGATAAGTTTTTTCTCGCAATCCATATACCCCCTGTAAGTCTGTTACTTGGGTAAAGCCCCCTCTTTTTTGCCGGTACTTTATGATTCGCTGGCTAAGCTTAGCGCCGATCCCTGGTAAGGAGTCCCAGCTAGCCTGAGCGGCTTGATTGATTTCGATACAAGGAGGAGAATACTGGTGAGCAAATACTGGAAATTGATCAAAGGGAAGCGTTCCGCGCAGCGGTAGGGTAAAATAGGCATAAAGCTTAGCTGCGCTCCATGTCAGTAACAAAAAGAGCATAAGGAGGCCGAAGCCTCGGTTTTGCCGACGGCTAAATGGAAATAAGAAGTTCATGATGATTGTGTTTTCTTAGTTTTGGTTGATTGGAATGTCTTTAGGTAAAGTAAAATTGATGGTGGTGCCGATACCTTCCTCCGATTGGAGTTCGCAGGTGCCATTTAGCTTTTCGATCGCGCTTTTGACGATATAAAGCCCAAGGCCTGAGCCTTTTGACTTAGTAGTGCCACGATAAAACATCTCAAATACGCGGTGCTGCAAACGTGAGGGGATGCCCAAACCGTTGTCTTCTACCTGGAAGTGGACCCGGTCATGGTTTTCGATGGCGCTAACTCTGACAAAAGGTTTTTCCGTCTGAGGGTTTTGGTAATTGATACTGTTGACAAGTAGATTTTGAATTACGGAAATCAAGACCTTTTTATCCGTCTTGAAGCCGTTACTTAATCTAATATCGGTCTCAAAATGTACTTTTTGAGACTTTGGTTGATGCTTGAGGCTATTGATGATTTCGGTTACGGTATCATTAAGATTGATGGACTCTAGGTGGAGTTTGGCTTTGTTGATACGGGTAACGTCGATGAGGTCTAATAGGATATCGTCAAGACGTTTGGTACTCTTGGCGATAAGGTCGAAATAGTGAACAGCCGTTGCGCTCTCAACCTCGTCTCGGGCTATGTTGGTGAGGCCAATGATGGAGGCTAATGGCCCTTTGAGATCGTGAGAGGCTTTATAGACAAAGGCGTCTAGCTCGTTGTTTTTGTCTTGGAGCTTAATTTCTGTTTGTTTACGATTGGTAATATCGGTGATGATTGCGATGGTACCGATGGAGTCGCCGTTTGAGTCCACATAGGGGGCACCGGCGACCAAGACCCAAATGATATCCCCGTTGGTTTTGCGTAATCTCAGTTCGTATTGATCCGAAATTCCTTGACTACGGAGGGCCGATTTGGCTTTGATTAATTCACCTGTTTCCTCATCTACCCCTCGCAAGACGTCAAATGAGCGATGGCCAAGTAGTTCGGTGCTTTTGAGACCTAAAATTTGTGCCATCCTCTCGTTGACAAAGAGGATCGTTTCATCATTATCAGTAAGAATTAAGCCTTCATTCATCCTTTCGACGAGGGTGCGATATTTTTGTTCGCTTTGGCGAATAGCGGCCTCATTATGTAGGCGTTCGGTTATATCTCGTGCGACGCCGACCAAATATTCGCGATCGTAGATATTGACCGAGCCGATATTGACTTCAACAGGAAAGGAGGAGCCGTCTTTGCGGCGGTGGCGACCGATGTAGATAGAAGAGCCAGAGGCGGTCAGGCGCATAATGTCCTCGGTGCGTAGTGGGTTATGCTGTTCAAGGGTAATAGAGAAATCGTAGAGCTTTAAAGCCCGCATTTCTTGACTGTTGTAAGCTAGGCTGCTGGGCATTTGCTCATTAAAGTCAAGGACTTTACCTGTTTTGGGATCTAAGACAAAAATAGCATCGGTAGATTGGTTGATCAGACTACGAAATAATCTGAGTCGATCCTCGGCCGCTCTACGTTCGCTGATATCACTCAAGTGCAGTATCGCGGCAGATTCCCCATCAAATTCGATTTGTCGTCCTCTGATTTCAATGGGAATGCTTTTACCATTTTTGGCCAAAGCAAAAGACTCCATATAACCGATATTCCCCTTGATCATCTCATCGAGCTTCATTTTGGCCTCGGCTCGGTGCTCTTGCGGGACTAAATCAATAAAACTGAGAAAAGAAAGACTTTTGGCGTCGTTTTGGTATAAACGACAAGCAGCGGGATTGGCGTCCTTAATTTTGCCACTTAGATCGGTGACAAAAATACCCTCTGGCGAGCCATTGAACAGATCTTTGAAGCGTTGCTCACTATGAATAAGCTGCTGCTCACGGGTCCGTTGTTCGGTAACCTTCTCAAAGAGCATCCCTAGATAGCTAGTCGGGAGGGGGATATATTTTGTGCGCCAGTATTGAGGTTGGAGGTTGCGATCATGGTAGAGCATGTTTTCTATCAACATGGGTTCTCCAGTTTGGACCACTTGAGCCATATTTTCAGGCACTTTGAGCATGCGCCAGTGGGGCATTACTTCATCGATGGATTTACCAGCAATTTTATTAGCGGTTTTGCCAATCAGTTGTTCCGCGTGTGGATTGCAGGTAACAAAGCGGAGGCTAGCATCATTTTCGGTATCCTCCATATGTAGCAGCATCATACCGATATCGGCTGCTTCAAACATATCGGTATAACGCCCAATTCTTTGGCTGAATTCAATTTTTTCGCTGATGTCTCGCAAGGTCAACATAACGCGATAATTGCCTCCGATAACTACCTTTTTGGCGGTGGCTTCTACTTCAATCCATTCTCCTCCTTTGCGAACTAAGGTACAGGTGAGATTCGTAATATTGTCGGCATCACTCTGACTGAGCAGTTTTTCTAATTCATCTGATTGAGGGAAGGCATTGAGGCTCAATAAGGATTTTTCAGATAATTCTTCTGGCTTATACCCTAATATTTCCGAGGCAAGCTGATTGGTTTCGTAAGCTCGGAAAGTATTAGGATCGAGGATAATGAGTCCATCGGTGCCAATATTGAAGATTTCGCGGTAGTTTTGCTCGGATTGGTTGAGCGCTTGCTCGACTTCTATATTATTGGTGATATCCCGAATGATGGCCAGTATTTTCTCCTGTTCTGGAACAGGGACAATTCTTAAGTCATAATATTGATTAACCCCCTCCAAGACAGTCATGAACTCCATCTGTTTGATTTTACTCGATACCATGGCTTGTTCGAGCAGTTTTTCTGCTTCTTTTTGCTTGGTCGTGGACATGACTCGCCGGCTTAGGACGCTAAAGTGCTCGTCCAGAAATCTGCCTACTGGCTGCAGTTCTTGGAAATGATTGGGAGATCTTAGAGAAACGATTTTGCCATTATAATCTAAACTGATAAAGACATCTGGTATAGCTTGGAGATAGGTGTCTGGCAGATGGGTATTGGCCGTATGCGTTAAAACTGGGGCAACTCTGAGCGTTGACCGCAGGAGATAGGCATAGTGAGAGCCTAAGTCCAGTTTACGCATTTGTAGTTCTATTTCACTGCCGTCGCGCAAAGCAATTACTCTTTCCTCAATGTGTCCGGGAGTTTTTAGGTGGACAATAAGAAAGGAGGAAGTCAAATCAAAAAGGCCTAATAGATTTTCCGCTGTAAGGGGTGCCGAATCAGTTTGCACTTGATAAAAGTCTTCGCCTGCTCTGTTGGCATAGAGTACCTGCCTGCCATGGGTGTCGATCAAAAAGGTGGCAGTTGCAGTATGGTCTAGCATCTCATCGAGCAACAAACCTGCATCCTGAATACGTTTTTGGCCAGACTCTCTTAACCAAAGATAAAGACCAGAAGCAATCGTAGCGGAACTGATCAATAGCACGAAGAGGTTGGGAGGGACTTGGAGTCTGGAAAAGGCTAATGAACAAAGAGTAAACAAGAGAATACTGGCCATACCAAAGATGGCAAAATCTCCTAAGCGCCTAAAGGATAAAGCAAAGAGGACTTGTATGACTAATAGTACTCCCGCAAAAGCAAAATTAAGCCCATTGAGGTAGGCTAAGAAAATCATGGCTAAATAAACCAGAATGAAAACCAGAAAGGCGATTTCGGGTAGATTCTTGCGGGTCCATTTGTGATAGCCTGCCAGTATCCCTACGCTGAGACCGGAAATACCCACGATTAGGGATACCCAAAGCGGAATGTTAAGTTTGGGAAATACAAAGGGTAGGCTAGGGCCTAGAACTAAGCATAGCAATCCCCCCGCAATCAAAACCATACGCAAGACGTAGGGATCTTGATTGGCTGTAATGTGGGCTAATAAGGATGGCCGCTTGCTAGACATACTGGGCAAAAAAGCTATAGACTAAATCTACAAAAGAATGTTTCCAAGAGAAAATCCTGCCCCTCTATTTTCAGTAGAAGGGCAGGACAGTTAAGTAAACGGTAAAATTTACCGCATTGACGGTTATTTTACAATGGGTTTTAACTTGTATCCAGCAGCTCTAAGTAACTCAATTACACCATTTTCCCCCGGTAAGTGGGCTGCTCCAACGGCAATGAAGACCGATTCCTTCTTCATCATTTTCTCAAGTTGAGGAATCCAATTCTGATTTCGCTCATTCAGTAATCCATCCAATGACTCTTCAAGCGTCTCTTCATCAGCGGTCATCCCCAGCAGGTCGCCGAGTCGTTGTTGACGATAGAGACTCAACATTTGGTCGTATTGAGCACAAACTTCTTCTGGGGTATTGACAATTTGTAACAAGCCTTCAATTTGATCATCCATGGAGACACCGTCCAAATACTTCATCTGCTCTTTAGCGGTTTCAAGGCCTGAAATAGGCTTCTTCATTTGCTTGAATTGCCGACTAAAGTACATTTCATATGATTCTTGTTCTCCCCCCATACAGTATTGGGTCGAGAAGTGTTCTGAAACCATCAGGGGCTTTATGCGCTCAAAGGCTGGGAGTGGTTGAGAGATTGAGTCTGTCATGAATGAGCGGACGGCGCTCATTTCTTCAGCAGTCAGAAATTGATCTAAACTTTGATCTTTGGGCAGCATCATAGCTCTCATGGCACTGATCATGGCTCCCATATTGAGCTTCATTTCCATGACTAGTCGATCTGCTTTTTTCAATCTTTTACTTACAGGAGCGTCAATGAAAAATGAATCTTTCGGGATAACATGGATCGTCCCATATAAATAAGAGGTCTGTTTGAGGCCATTACCTTTGATTTCCCATAGGAGAGAGTTGTAGTCCGAGTCTTGGGCAAACCCACTCATTTGCCAACAAAAGAGGCCTATAAAAACCCCAATTAGATAAATGCGCATAAATGCCTTGAATTAGAATTTTGCTCTACTCGCCAAAGCATTTGGCGAGCTCAGCTTAATTAGTCGTCTAATTGATTAATAAATTACAGGGGTTACCGTATAGCCTCTTACGCGGAGCATATGGAGTAAGCCAAATTCGCCCGGTAGCTGGGCCGCATTGACGGCGATGAACAGGCTCTCTTTTTGCATATGCCATTCAATCGTTTGAATCCAAGCATTGTTTTTGGCTTCTATTAGACGTCCAGTGCCACCGCCCATATCTGGTCCCCGCTCAGCGAGAAAGGCTACCGCATCGAGATCTTGGCGACGATAAGCACGCATCACTTCTTCGTAGTGAGCTTTCAACCGATGACGGTCATAATAAGCCTCCATGAGTAGCTCGGTTTGCTGATTGATACTCATAGCGTCGAGGTAAGGAGTTCTGGTCCATTCAGATCCTAAGATCTTCATGGGTTTTTTGATGACCTGCGAAAGATATTGTTCATAACAGAAAGGCTCTCTTGTGCGCAAATAACCCAAACAATAGTCTTGCATCATCTGTTGGGCTACCAATAATGGCTTATAGCGACTCTCCAATTTGTATCTGGAAAGAGCCGATAAACTATCTTGAAAAAATTTATTGACTTCGTAAAACTCGCGGCGATGGAGCAGGGCTTCAAGTGTAGAATCGATCGGCGTACCTCCTCTGTAAAGGACATCTCTGTCAACATAATTGGGGTCTGTTTCTAGCATCAATCGATCTGTAGACTCAACGATCGGGCTTAATCCGGGCGGCAAAAAGAACCAATCCTTTGGCACTTTATACAAGATGGCGTAAATGTAGGATGGTTTTTCAATATCGGAACGCTGTACCTCCCAGATTAAGGCCTGAGTAGGGAGAACTTGTTGATTTTGAGGCTGTTGCATGTCGCGGATCATCGGCGATCCGGCATTGTCTCGTACGGGTGGCTGGGCGTGGAGAGCCGCTATACTCATCCAACACATCATCAGCCAAAGGCCTTTCTTTTTCAACATATCCTGAGCTTTGCTAAAGTATACTAGTCTGCAAAACGCAACCTTATCAGGTAAAATTGCGCAAGGTTTCTTCTATTATATTGCAACAATCGTGCAATTGTTCTTCGGTGATAACCAAGGGAGGGGCAAAACGTATGATATTGCCATGAGTTGGCTTGGCCAATAAACCATTATCTTTCAAGGCCATACAGATGTCCCAAGCGGTACTACTTTCTGGTGAGTCATTAATAACGATAGCGTTGAGAAGTCCTTTTCCTCTTACAAGTGTAACCAAATCTTGATCGCTATCGATATAAGCTTGCATGCGCTCTCTAAAGACTTGTCCCAGCTTATAAGCGTTCCCTGCAAGGTCCTCTTCTACCAAAACTTTCATCGCTTCCATGGCTACTGCGCAAGCCAAAGGATTACCACCATAAGTAGAACCGTGCTCACCAGGCTTAATACAAAGCATGATTTCATCATCGGCCAAAACCGCAGAAACTGGTAGCACCCCACCTGATAAAGCTTTGCCGAGAATCAAGATGTTTGGTTTAAAACCTTCATAATCACAGGCTAGCATCTTCCCAGTTCGGGCTAAGCCTGTTTGTACCTCATCGGCGATAAAGAGTACATTTTTTTCTTGGCACAAGTCATAGGCTTTTTTGAGATAGCCCTCATCGGGAACGACTACTCCTGCCTCCCCTTGGATTGGCTCTACCATAAAGCCTGCGACATTAGGGTCTTCAAGCACTCTGGAAAGGGCCTCAAGATCATTGTAAGGGATAATTTCGTAGCCTGGCATATAAGGTCCAAAACCTTTGTAACTACTGGGATCAGAAGAAGAGCTAATGGCAGCTAGCGTTCTACCCCAGAAATTACCTTCCACAAATACAATTTTGGCCTGATTTTCAGCTACGCCTTTCTTTTCGTAAGCCCATTTTCGGCAGAGTTTGATCGCCGTTTCGCCGCCCTCAACCCCTGTGTTCATCGGAAGTAATTTGTCATAACCCAAAAGTTGGGTCATATACTTTTCATAAGGCCCTAATACATCATTGTAAAAGGCGCGAGAAGTTAAGGTCAGCTGTTGAGCCTGCTCGATCAAGGCATTTAAGATGCGAGGGTGACAATGACCTTGGTTGACTGCACTGTAAGCCGATAAAAAATCAAAATATTGTTTGCCTTCGGGATCCCAAACATAAACGCCTTCTCCTCGGGCAAGCACTACTGGTAAAGGGTGATAATTATGGGCGCCAAATTGGTCTTCTAATTGTATGGCTTCTTGGGAGCTAATTTGTTGATTGAGTGATAGCATAAAATATTCCTTTGGGGGGCTGGGTTATATGTAAGATATAAATTTTTACCGATGTAAATACGGTGATTTCAAAATGAATCTCTGTCTTCTTAAATGGCGAGGCCATATCGCTCATTCAATACATTGATATGATGGATCGTATGGCCAGCAGTTACCGCAAATAGGGCCCTTACACTCATACGTTTGCCGGAGGCGATCCCACTATTGAGTCCCATCTCATCGGTGAGACCGCGTCGTAAACTTAAGGTACCCATGCGCGTGGATTGCCAATCCTGAATTAAGAGTTCTACGGAGTAGGTATCAAAATGGGCTCCTTTGACGTAAGCGTTCTCATCAAACCCAGGAAGCTCAGTCTCAGTATCTCCCCTACCAAAACGCCAAGCCCGGTAAGCAAAGACTCTTTCTGCGTCGGTAAGGTGCCCTATGAGCTCTTTGACGGACCATTTGCCTTCGGCATAACGATAGGCCCATTGTGATTTACTTAAATCTGCCAACTTAGGGGGAATGGCTGCGAGCTGTTCTTCGAGCACCCTAAGTACATTTTTGCCTTTGATATTTGCGACATAACCGGCATAAAAGTCGGCGTATTCGTTTTCAAGGGGAAGCCAATTCATCTAAACCTATTATTTTTTTTCGAGGGTACGGATAGTGAAGGCAAATTCGTTTTTTTCATCTGCCTGATGCGCATCTACCTCTACGATTTTCCATTCTTCTCGATTGGGGAAATTAAAGATAACATCTCCATCTACTTCCGCATGAACGAGGGTTTCGTAAATAAGGTTGACAAAGCCTTTTCTAATAGATTCTTCATAGACTCCTGCGCCACCAGTGATCCAAACTTCACCATCCTCTTTGGCTATTTCGATGGCTTCTTCTAGAGAATGAACGACTTCGGCACCTAGGGCTTGATAGTCCTTTTGGCGAGTGATGATGATATTACGGCGATTGGGGAGGGGTTTACAATCGATTGATTCGAAAGATTTACGGCCCATGACAACCGTTTTGCCCTTGGTACTACGCATAAAATGTCGCATGTCCGTTTTTAGATCCCAAGGCAGGTCGTTGTCCTTGCCGATAACTCCGTTTTCAGATACTGCGTATATAGCAATGATTTTGAGAGGCATAAGAATTGATTTGGCCGTAAAATTAGGAAAATTGCGCTTGAGTATAAGCCGCTATTTTGCCTTATCTTTGTCCCTCATACAACAAAGAGGCTTGGGTAAGCCACTCTTTTTAAAAAATGATGGAAATTAGGCTTCTATTGATTGGTATTATGAGTCTCGTTTTACTAGCGTGTAAAGAGACCCAAGCTGACTATCTCCCCCCTGCCCAAATGCAGGAAATATTGAGAGAGATACACTTTGCTGACGCCGCCACAGAGCGATTTGAAGCCAAGCTACAACCTCGCAATGCCCTAAGAGAAGACCTCTATGATCAGATTCTAGAACGCTACGGCATAAGTCGTGAAGATTTTTTTCTTTCCTACAGATACTATGTGGAGGAAACCTTTATGCTAGATTCTTTGTATGGAGATATGATTGACTCTTTTAATGTTGATGTCCAGAGACTGGAGGACTCACTCTCTGTTGCTAAAGCGAGGTCTATGGAATTTGAGCGACTCAAAAAGATCGAAGACACTAGTAAAACCAAAGCCGAAGACATTAGACCTGTCTGGCAAAAGAAGCCTGAGGGCAAAGAAAAATGAAATGCTATCATCCCAATACCTATGAAAAACTCGGCTTTGATGTCGTACTGCAGTGGGTAGAGGAACGTTTACATAGTCAAGAAGCAAAAGAGGCCTTGCAGCAATTGCAGCCCATGTCGGATCCGACTATTTTGTTGCCGGAGTTGGACCGCGTCGCGGAACTCCAGAACGCCTTAGAATTTGGGGAGGGCTTTCCCGGAGGATTATTTATCTCTACTGGGGACAGTCTCGAAAAGCTAAAAGTCAAAGGCAATTGGATCGGTCAAAGTGAACTGTTTCAAATCTTAAGGTGGCTTGACGGTATTGCCTCGGCCAGAGCCTATTTTGCCGCTGATCAAGAAAGCTATCCAGAAATGTATGCCCTTTTGCATACTCATCCCTTTGAAGAGAAGCTGATCAAGCGGATCCGTGGTATTTTAGACGAACGTGGAAATCTAAGAGATAATGCTTCTCCAGAGTTAGCCCGCCTACGTCGTCAACAGGGGAGTACTTCCAAGGAGCTACGCAATACTCTATATAAAATACTGCGTCAAGCTAACGACCAAAATTGGAGTCAGGACAAAGAAATTACCATCCGTAACGAGCGTCTAGTCATACCCATCAAAGCAGACTTCAAGGGTAGAGTCAATGGCTTTGTACAAGATGTTTCGCAAACGGGAGGCACAGTTTATTTGGAACCAGCTGCCGCTTTGCCTTTGAACAACCACCTGCGCGAGCTACAATTCAAAGAGCAAAATGAGATCATTCGTATCATGCAGGAGATCAGTGCAGAATTGCGGGAATATGTGGAGGGACTGATGGCTTTTCGTAAGGTGATGGTGCAGCTCGAACTGATACATGCCAAAGCGAAGCTAGGGGTGGCTTTTGAAGCCATTCTGCCACAAATCAATTTGGACAAACCCAACTTACACCTTCGCAATGCTCGCTATCCTTTGCTTTTGCTCAAGGCGATGCAAGAAACGTTGACCGTAGTACCGATCAGCTTGAGTCTCGATCATAAGCATAGGATTTTGATTGTTTCTGGACCTAATGCAGGTGGTAAATCGGTAAGCTTAAAAACGCTGGGCCTATTGCAGCTGATGTTGCAATGTGGCTTTTTGCTTCCAGTCGAAGAAGGTTCTGAATTCAAAATTTTTGAAAGTCTCTTTTTGGACATTGGAGACGAGCAATCAGTAGATACGGATTTGAGTACCTATACCTCTCGTTTATTTCAATGGCGCCAAATGGGGGACAATATGGATAAGAAATCCCTGTTTTTGATCGATGAGTTTGGTAGCGGTACAGATCCTAAGCAAGGAGGAGCCATTGCAGAGTCTTTTCTTGAGCGTTTTGTCAACCAGAGAGCTTATGGCATCATCACGACTCATTACGGTAATCTCAAGGATTATGCAGAGATTACTGCTGGTGTCGGCAATGCCGCGATGCAATTTGATACTAAAGGGCTTAAACCCACCTACAACTTAATCGAAGGCTTACCCGGTCGCTCTTATGCTTTTGAGATGGCTCAGCGAGTGGGGGTGCATCACACCATCCTCAAGAAAGCCCGAAAGAAAGTAGGCAGCGAAGAAATCGATACTGAGAAACTCCTTCGCCAGTTGGAGAAAAAGAATATGGAAATCTCGCGCCTTCTACAAAAGAATAAGCAGAAAGAAGGCGAGCTCGAAAAGCTGGTGATCCATAATCGTATCGAAAAAGAAAAGCTCAAAAAAGAGCGCAAAGCCATACTACGGGAGGCCAAGATCGAAGCGCGCAATCTCATTCAAGATGCCAATCGTAAGATTGAAAACACAATTCGAGAGATCAAAGAAAAGAATGCTGCCAAAAAAGCCACACAAAAGGCTCGAGAGAAGCTTAAGGCCGAAATGCCTGAAGTGGAAAGCATTCCATTACCCATAAAAGCCGCCCGTAGTAAAGCTGGAGAAACCCTCGAAGTGCTGTCTGGCAAGCCGGAAGTAGGAGACTGGGTTAAACTCAAAAGCTCCGAATCCTTTGGTACGCTGGATGAGTTGCAGGGCAAGCGTGGGGTAGTCGTAGTGGGAGACCTGCGGTTAACGGTAAAACTTGATCAACTCACTAAGATTAAAGCCCCTAAGGCTCCTAAAATCAAAGCAAGCTCCGTCAATATCATTGGTGCGCGCAATCGAGAAGTAAAAGCGGAAACAGATATTATGGGTATGAGGGTAGAAGAAGCCCTACCGACGATAGACCGCTTTTTAGACAATGCGAGACTTTCCGGTCTCAATCGCGTGCGTATATTGCACGGCAAAGGGACTGGAGTGTTGCGCGAAGCGATCCGTAAACACCTCGGAGATCTAAACTATGTCGAAAGCGCCGTTGATGCCCCAGTGGAGGACGGGGGAGCAGGCTGGACCATTGTGCAAATGAAGTAGGCCGAGCGCTTACAGTAGAAATCTAAGGGAGTTTGTCTAAGCATTGTTCAAGCTCCTAGCTTTTACTTACCTTGCAGACGGTTTTTAAGATCTAATTATTGCTACTCCGATAAAAACAATTTACGTTCCTATTATTCTTTGCTCGCCTCTACTCAACCTAAATGGTAAAGGCGATTTTTTTTAGGCAATAGATGCAAGAATTAAATGGCAAAAAATATACATCCGATATTTGACCGTATTCTGCAGAGAGCGGATAAGGAAGCGCAGCTCAAGCAGCGCGCAAAGGTGGTCTGGATGACAGGTTTGTCTGGCTCTGGCAAGAGTAGCTTAGCCCAAGCAGTTGAGCAACTGCTGCATAAGGAAGGCTATTTTACCAAATTGTTGGATGGAGATAATGTACGGACCGGCCTCAATAACAATCTAGGTTTTTCGCCTGAAGATAGAACGGAAAATATTCGCCGTATCGCAGAGACCGCCAAGCTGTTTTTGGACGGGGGAGTGATATGCTTGTGCTCCTTTGTCTCACCAACAGTGAAAATTCGTGAAATGGCACGTCAAATAATTGGTGCGGCTGACTTTATCGAAGTATATGTCAATGCACCTTTAGCCGTTTGCGAAGCAAGAGATGTGAAGGGCTTATACAAAAAAGCGCGTGCTGGAGAGATTAAGCAATTTACGGGTATTGACGCTCCGTTTGAAGCTCCTCTGCAGCCAAGGGTAGAAATTACAACTCACACAGAATCTTTAGAAGCAAGTCGGGATAAACTGTTTCAGGCTTTGCAAGCACACATAAAGTATTAAAGTTGAGGAGGTAATTGGAAGAGTCAAATATATTTGGCTTAATATTTGACGAACCGATCATCTGTTCAACCGAGATTTTAGCAACTATAAATTCAAATTTCGCATGGACTATAGACTTAGTCATTTGCAGCAATTGGAAGCTGAGGCAATTTTCGTCATTCGTGAAGCTGCCGCTATGTTTGAACGCCCGGTACTGTTGTTTTCCGGCGGAAAAGACTCTATCACCATCGCCCATTTGGCGAGAAAGGCATTTTTCCCAGCCAAGATTCCTTTTCCATTGATGCACGTAGATACAGGGCATAATTTTCCGGAGACAATCGAGTTTCGGGATCGCTTTATTGAGGGCTTGGGCGCTAAGTTGATTGTCGCTTCGGTACAGGATTCTATCGATCAAGGCAAGGCCGTAGAAGAAAAAGGCCCCAATCCTAGTCGCAATGCGCTGCAGAGCATTACCCTGCTTGATGCGATTGAGGAACACGGTTTTGATGGCTGTCTCGGCGGCGCTCGGCGAGACGAAGAAAAGGCGAGAGCCAAAGAACGTTTCTTCTCTCATAGGGATGAATTTGGCCAGTGGGAGCCAAAAAATCAGCGTCCAGAACTGTGGGATCTGTTCAACGGCTTTAAATCTCAAGGAGAAAACTTTCGGGTCTTTCCGATTTCAAACTGGACTGAGATGGATGTTTGGATGTATCTCCAACAAGAAAAGATCGAATTGCCGAGCCTCTACTTTGCTCACAATCGCCGCGTAGTAAACCGTGCTGGCGTTTGGTTGGCCGATACGGATTATATCAGCCTATTGGCAGGAGAAGAATTTGTAGAAAAGAAAATCCGTTTCCGCACCATTGGGGACGCTACTTGTACGGGGGCAGTTTTATCGGATGCGGATACAATCCCTTCTATCATTGACGAGATTGCGGCTACCCGTACTACGGAACGCGGCGGTCGGGCTGATGATAAACGCTCTGATAGTGCGATGGAAGATCGTAAAAAGCAGGGCTATTTTTAATTATTGAATAAAAGAATGGATTGAATGCTTGATTCAATAAATCAACACTTCAACCACTCAACAAATATAGATTAATGGATTTATTAAGATTTTCGACTGCTGGTAGTGTTGATGATGGGAAAAGCACCCTCATTGGTCGTTTGCTATACGATACAAAATCAATTTTTGAAGACCAGCTAGAGGTGATCGAAGAGACTTCCGAGCGTCGCGGCAGTGAACATATAGATTTGGCTCTCCTTACCGACGGCCTCAAAGCAGAACGCGAGCAAGGCATAACCATCGACGTGGCTTATCGCTATTTTGCTACCCCTAAGCGTAAGTTTATCCTTGCCGATACTCCGGGACACATCCAGTACACGCGCAATATGGTGACTGGAGCTTCTACCGTCAACCTTGCGATTGTTTTGATAGATGCGCGTCATGGGGTATTGGAGCAAACGCGGCGTCATGCTTTTATCAGCTCCTTGTTGCAGATCAAACACCTTTTTGTCTGTGTCAATAAAATGGATCTGGTAGATTATAGCGAGGCGCAGTTCCACAAAGTGGTAGAAGAATTTAAAAGCTTCTCCTCTAAACTAGATGTACCAGATATTCAGTTTTTTCCTATCAGTGCGCTTAAGGGGGACAACGTTGTTGAACGCTCATCCAATATGGGATGGTACCAAGGAACCCCGCTACTGTATGCCTTAGAGCGAGTTCACGTAGGCAACGACCTAAACTTTGTAGATAGTCGTTTTCCGGTCCAATATGTGATCCGCCCTCAGTCAGAAGAATATCCTGATTACCGAGGCTATGCTGGCAAAGTGGCCGGTGGGGTGTTTAAGCCTGGGGATAAAGTGATGATTTTACCATCTGGATTCTCTTCCAAAATCAAGTCAATTGATACGGCCGATGGGAACATTAAAGAGGCCTTTGCTCCGATGTCTGTAACCATGACGCTCGAAGACGATATCGATATCAGTCGCGGAGATATGATCGTCAAACCCGAAAATCAAGCAGAAGTAGGCCAAGACATAGACCTCATGCTTTGTTGGATGAATGAAAAGAAGCTAGTACCACGAGGCAAATATAAAATCAAACATACCACCAGAGACGCCCGCTGTATCATCAAGGACGTTCGCTATAAGGTCGATGTCAATACCTTGCATCGAGTCGAGGATGATAAAACTTTAGGCTTAAATGATATTGGGCGTGTGCTCATTCGCACAACGGTTCCCTTGATGCATGATACCTATACGCGTAATCGTTCAACTGGTAGTGTGATTTTGATTGATGAATTTACTAACGAAACAGTGGCTGCGGGAATGATCCTTTGATCAAACTGCCCATCCCATTCAGGGATTCATTCAGTCAGTTCACCAAGTTCTCGTTTTAAGTGGATGAATCCCTATTTAAATTCGCCAGTGTTAAGGATTTAATTAATTATGACTTTGAAGAGACCACTACTTTGGATAACCTTATTGTTGCCTTGGATACTGTTTTCCTGCCTTTCTAACAAGCAAACGGAAATATTGCAAGAAAACATTTACAAGCTTGATGAACCAACGGAAATCCCCAATGAGGTCCCTCAATATAGATTACAATTTAACGACGTTCTTTCCATAGAAGTAAAAAGTATCAATAGCGAAAACGTTGAGTACTTCAATAAGACTGGTGGTATGCTCAATGTAAATGAGCTTACCAACTATTTGAATGGGTACGTAGTAGACGAAAACGGCGATATCTTTCTCCCGGAGATGGGGGCCGTTAACGTTGGTGGGATGACCATGGCAGAGGCTCGAGCCGAAATCCAAGCGGTGATCCAAAAGCAAGTGCCTCGGGCTACCGTTTTTGCGACTTTGGTGAGTTTCAAAATTTCGATCATTGGCGAGGTGAGAAAACCCGGATACTTTTATATCTACAATAATCAGCTCAATCTTTTCGAAGCCTTAGCTTTGGCAGGAGATTTGGATGATTATGCAGATAGAAGTAGAGTCACCCTCATCCGTCAGACAAAAACGGGGAGCGAAGCAATACTTTTAGATCTGACCAAGCCAGAGGTGATTCAAAGTCCTTACTTCTACTTGCAACCAAGTGATGCTGTCTATGTGCCACCTTTGGAAGTGAAAAACAACAGGCACAATCTTGCTAACCTATCGGTGATCAATATCCTGTTGACAGGTATTACCACCACAGTAGCCGTGATAGCCCTGATTACTCCTTAGGGGTAAACTTAGCAAAAACGCATTGTTCAATAATTTATTTACAACAACAAACCGTTAATCCGTTACCGCCATGTTTCAAACAAAGCAAGCCATGGGAAATCCGTACGGAGACGATACGATCGATCTCAAGCAATTGCTCGGCAAGTTTGTCAGCAAATGGTATCTATTTGCGATCTGTGTAGTATTGTTTTGTGGCATCGCTTATATGTTTGCGCGCGCTGCGACAAACATCTATCAAGTAAACGCCTCTATCATTCTCAACGAAAATAGCAATGAGGTGACCTCTTTTGAGTCTATCCTCAAAAACTATAACGTAGCGGTACCTAACAAATCTATTCCCAATGAAATTGGGATGTTGAGCTCATACAGACTGATCAAGGAGTCGGTAAAATCTATGGATGTAGGTATCTCTTATTATAGTAAGGAGACCCTCAAAACTAATATTGAGTATAAGGACGTACCTTTCTCGATTAAGGTAGACTCCGCACACCGTCAATTGGTTTGGCTTCCTATCTATATCGAAAGAATCTCCGATTCAGAATACCGCGTTCGCGCCAGCGAAAAAGAAGTTTATCTACATGATATCAAGAATAACGAGAACGTTCGAGTAATCAATGAGGTCAATATTGAAAAGACCCTAAAAGTAGGAGAACCTTATGTAGATGACCTCTTGGCTTTCGAAGTTATTTGGAAGAAAGACTGGGATACTTATCAAAAAGATCAGTACTATTTTACCATTAATACTCTTGATGGCTTGGCCGATACATATATGGCAGGCCTACAAGTTGGCTTAGTTAATGATGAAGCGAACATTGTTCAATTGAGTCATGAAAGTCCATTGGTAGAAGTGAGCAAGAAATTCATCAACTCTCTACTAGATAACTATCGCTCTGACCAACTAGCGAAGAAAAGAGAGTTAGGAGAACGTACCTTAGAGATCCTAGATGGACAGATTGCAAAAGTTGATCAGAACCTTAATAATATTCGTCAAGAGTTAACCCGCGTTACTGGTGGAACCATTGATCCCGTCAATACTTCAGTCAACTTAAGCAGTGAGATATCAAGACTTAAAGGCGATCGCGCTATCGAACGCACCAAATTGCAATATTTGCAGAGTATCCAGCAGCGTTTGCAGAGCAATACCAATGCTACTGAGCTTCCTGCACCTACTTCATTAGGCGTAAATGATCCTGTATTGACCAATTTGATCCTACAACTTTCAAAACAAAGTGAGGAGTTAGCAGGAATGTTGGCAGACTTAGGGGAGGCAAGTCCAGTCGTGCAGGTACAGCGCCTCAAAATCAAAAATACCCGTACCCAGATCCTTGAAAATGTAAACTCTAGTATTACGGCTTCGGAGATGATGATGGCTTCCCTAAATAGCCGTATCGGCAGTGCTCAAGGTACCCTAGGCACCTTACCGAGCATCAAAACCAAGACGGATAACATCGAAAAAGATAGTGAAGTCGCTACGATGATGTTCCAAAACCTCACTGAGCAACGAAATCTTGTTGAACTAGCACTAGAGACAGTCTCGGTCGATATGGAGATTATTGACTCTCCTAAGCAGGTTGGTAAAAAGCCTATCGCGCCCAACAAAGCCTTCTACATATTGGTAGGTTTGATCCTTGGTGTCGGTCTCCCAGCAGTCTTTATCGTCTTACAAGACTTCTTTGATAAGAGCATCTCTGGTTATGAAGATATCCAAGCGAGCACCAATATCCCTGTGTTAGGATTTATCGCTCGCCATGACCGGAATAGTAGCTACATCGTACCTAAGGATTCGCGTACTGCACTCGCTGAGTCTTTCCGTTCGATCCGCATAAAACTGCAATATTTGACTCAGGAGGGCGGTCCCCAGCAAATTATCGGCCTGACTTCTTCCTCCTCAGGAGAAGGGAAAACTTTCTGTGCGACCAACTTAGCGGCGGTATTTGCCCAGTCAGGTAAACGTACGTTATTGATCGATATTGACTTGCGACGCCCGAGGGTTACCCGTTATTTTGAAAACGGTGATGGTAGAGGACTCGCTACCTTCCTCATCGGTGAAGTCAATGATCCCAAAGAGATCGTTCACAAGACCCATATCGAAAACCTTGACGTGATACACTCTGGTCCTATTTGTACCAATCCATTGGATTTGATTGCTACGGATAAGATGAGAGATCTACTTGACATATATCGTCAGGAGTATGATGCAATTATCCTTGATACACCGCCTGTTGGCCTCGTATCTGACTATCTCGTCATCATGCAAATGACTGACTTCAACGTTTATGTCGTGCGAGATACTACCACCAATGTAGATAATCTACGCATGATCAATGAACTCTATGATAGCGAAAAAATCAAGAATGTGAGCATTCTGATCAATGATGTAAAATCTCTTTCAAACTACGGATATATAGATAAATACTACGGCTACGGCGATGAATAATGGTTGGCAGTAGAGGTTTCTTAGACATTCGGAATATGCTTAAGAACGCCAAATGCCCAACTCCAAAACTGTTAACATTTTTAACTAATTAGATGAAAAAAGCATTCATTACCGGGATTACCGGACAGGACGGTTCCTTTCTAACCGAGCTTCTTCTTGAAAAAGGTTACGAAGTTCATGGTATCATCCGTCGTGCAAGTGTATTTAATACACAGCGCATCGAGCACTTGATGGGACATGAGCGCCTTAGCCTTCACCATGGTGACCTTTCTGACAGCGCAAACCTCAACAAATTGCTCCGTCAGATCCAACCTGATGAAATCTACAACTTGGGAGCTCAGAGTCATGTAAAGGTGTCCTTTGATGTGCCGGAATACACTGCCCAGGTAGATGCTGTTGGTACGCTTCGCCTCTTGGACGCGATGCAAAATCAATGCCCCAATGCTCGTTTTTACCAAGCCTCAACTTCTGAGCTTTACGGTAAAGTTCAGGAAATTCCCCAGACAGAAACTACACCTTTCTACCCACGTAGCCCTTATGGTGTAGCGAAACTATACGGATTTTGGATTGTCAAAAACTTCCGTGAGTCTTACGGAATGTATGCTTGTAATGGTATCCTTTTCAATCATGAATCTGAGCGTCGCGGAAAAACTTTCGTAACGCGTAAAATCACCACCATCCTATCTCAAATCCATCACGGATTGGCCGACGTACTTCGTCTTGGTAATATGGACTCTCAGCGCGACTGGGGCTATGCCAAAGAGTACGTTGAAATGATGTGGATGATGCTTCAGCAAGACGAGCCACAAGACTTTGTGGTTGCTACTGGTAAAATGTACACCGTCCGTCAGTTTGTCGAAAAAGCCGCCAAGCACATTGATATTGATATCGTTTGGAAAGGTGAAGGCGTTGACGAAAAAGGGTACTGCTCCAAAACCGGTAAGCTCATCGTTGAAGTGGATCCTAAGTACTTCCGTCCAGCAGAAGTTGAATTGCTTATCGGCGATCCAACCAAAGCTAAAGAAGAGCTAGGTTGGGTGCCAAAAGTCGATATCGACGAATTGGTGGAAATTATGATGAAAAACGACCTCGAAGAGGCTAAAAAGAGAGTACTGCATGAACAAGTCGGCTAAGATATATGTCGCGGGACACCGCGGCATGGTAGGATCTGCTATCGTTCGTAGACTCAAATCTGAAGGTTTCGACAACATTGTTGTTCGTACCTCTAAAGAACTAGATCTACGCAGTCAGGAAGCAGTCGCAGCCTTTTTCAAGGCTGAAAAACCAGAATATGTCTTTCTGGCCGCTGCCAAAGTTGGAGGCATCGTAGCCAACAACACCTATCGTGCG
>JBCCQN010000027.1:0-54564 GCA_039024315.1 Bacteroidota bacterium | reverse complement strand
GGCCAGTCCAGAGTTCAAAAAACTAATGGATATCACCCTCGCTGCCGATGATGATGATTGCACACCTCCGCCTTGTACGGGTATTATTGACCCTTGGACCTGTGAATGCTATGACGATATCGTTGACCCATGGGAAGAAGATAAGGCCAAGGCCACAGCCCAACAAGCAAAAAGACGCTACGATTCATTTAACCAAGCCGAGACTTTAGCTAGCAGCGCGATGGGAGGACCCATTACCCCTGAAATGGTGCAAAAAGCCCAAGGTTTATACCCTAGCCGCAACTATATGGGGATGCTCAATCGCCTCAAATATTACACTTCAGCCTTACGTTAGGCCCCAGATACATAACATTTCCCGTCTCCTTACTGGATATTTTTCAGGGGAGATGGGATTCTTTTTTTGTGAGGCCGCTGCGCGGAACGCTTACCATAAATAGCGTGTGGTGGTTTTCCTGCCTTTAGTTGTTACCTCCATCGATTCCAAGGGCTTGATGCCCATCTGCTTTCTATTTGCATCGATTTGAGCTGCCAGCTCGGGCGTCATCTCCCTAGGTAAGCCCACTCCATAATAAAACTTAGGTTTTTGTCCATTAAACATCATCCCTTGATCATAGGTCCAAGCAAAATCACTGGGTCTATATTTGCCTGCCTTGACCGCTGCTTCTAAGAAAGGGAAATAGTCATGATTCTCTGGCAATCTGACGTTATGATGAAAGAGGACCCAAACTTTGTCAAAAGCTTCAAATCCCACCAATTCCTCTGAGGGGAAACCCCATCGCTCCACTGCCATAAGTAAGGTTTTGAAAAGGTTAGTGTCGAGATCAAATCGGTTTTCGGGAATAATCGCACGATTAATTTTGTAATCTCCTTTGACACTCAGGTTTTTTCTGATGATCCTTTGATCTAGATAGTACAAACTATCAATGAGGCTTTGGTATTCAAGGTGGATACTTTGCAAATGCTGCTCTCTCCAAATTGGCAGGCTGTCATTGATAAACGGATAATACTCACTGCTTTTCAAGGCCTTGAAAGTCTTTTTTCGCCAAAACTCATTGCTTATCCCATTGAGTATTGCGGCCTTGGTGTATTGGTAAGCCTTAGGGAGATTTTGCAGCTGCATCGCTGACTCACTCGCTTTTTGGTAGTATTGTGCGTGGACATAGTCAACTCCAGCAAAGGCCTTTTCTAGTTTGATTAAGGCGGAGTCATACTGCTCAAAGTAAATATCCTTATCGGCCTGATTACAAAGATTGAAGTACTCGATATAGTCTTGAGCCGATAAGCTATTTGCTAGGAAGAGGAGGCTAAAGCAAAGGGTTAGGGTCTGATTCATGGATACAATTGAATTGAAATTTGGGGCTTATAGATAAGACGTCAAATAAAAAAGACAGCTTCAATTTTGCTAGAAGCTGTCCCTATTCTTTCGGTATTAAGGTGTCAAAATTTTACTCCTTCTGGTAAGCTTTAAGCGCAAGGCCTGCCCCAAGCAGGACCATGATCCCGATCAGCAGTAGATGGGGGCTCCTATCATTATTTTGAGGCTTGCCCAATGGCACAAAACCCGCCCAATAGTAAGGATGAGATTGGAGGAATTGCGTATTCATCAGTTCGAGTTTGGCGGCCCTGATTGCTTCGGCCAACTCATCGCCAGATTTAAGGCGATTAAAAAAGTCCTGCATGATGAGAGTGGAACTTTTGTCGTCTGCGGTCCAGAGGCTCATCAGTATATTGGGGCAGCCCGCTTCGCGGAACGCTCGGGCCATACTCATGATCCCTTCGCCTTGGCGAAGTCTGCCTGCTCCAGTTTCGCAAGCACTGAGTACAACTAACTCAGCGGCCAATTCCATCGCTGCGATTTCTTCCATCGAGAGCAAAAACTCGCCTGCGCTATCCGAACTTGGGTGAAATGCTAGGGCGGCAAACTCGGTATTTTCGCCAGACAGCAAACCGTGCATAGCTAAATGCAGCAGCTTAAACTTGGCGGCTTCTTGTAAAAAGACCTCCTTAGTAGCCGCTTCGTCCAGATAAGTCTTACCTCCCCAAATAGCATGGGTATTGAGAACCTCCTCTTTGGTAAAGGCTAGTTGGGCCAAGGCTTGATTCAATACCATTTGGGTCCCGCGTTGAGCGTTCGGCGAAGCCGCATAGCTAGGCGCAAACCCTCCATAAGCAAAAGGGGCTTCCTTTCCTCTCTGGGCAGATTGCAGGAGAAAGGCACTACTATATTGATAATGAAGGCGATATTTTTTGAGCAGATAAGGCAACTCATGATAGCGCAGTTGATCCTCGGGGCTTACTTTTTCTGTTAGCAGGGCGTCAAAAGCTAGATAGCCCAGGGGGCCGTCTGGAATAATGATGAGTTCTTCATAACGAGAATCGAGTGGAGCGATCAATTGACGGTAGAGTACATAGGCGTCTCCTTGGTATTGAGCGTAGGCCAGTTCGCTTGCGTTGGGCTTGCTCAAGAAGCTTTGCACTCGCTGGAGGGCTTGATTGAGGGTATCGGTCAGATTGATTTGCTCAAATTGGACTTCTGCGGCCCCGATTTTAAAGATATATAGATTTTCTTGACCCCAGAAGTATTCGATTAGTAGTTGAGAGCTACTGAGCTGTTTTTGTAGGTCTTGAAGGGTCCAGTCCGTGATGGCGTACTTTTCTTCATAATAGCGAGGATAGTCTTTTTCTAGCTGCTCGCTGAGCTGACGGTATTGGTTTTCTAGGCCAAAGAGTTTTTCCTGCCAACTTGCTATTTGGCTGCTATCAGCTTCATTTTTGGCCTGATCTAAAGGATTGAGGAATAGCTGTTCTTTATAATAAGCGATATCAATTTGGTAGCTACGTTCCTTATTTTGCAAGCTATCGGGTACACTGAAATGATTACGCGCTTTGTTTGAGCGCAGCGCTTCGCGGAGCAAGGTCGCTTTGCCTAATTCGCTAAAGGAGTAAGCTTCTTCTAGATAGCGTTGATCCTTATCAACTTGAAATCTTTGGTAGCAAAGCCGGATGGCTTTTTCATAAATCGGAAGTGTTTGACTCGCCAAAAATAAACGAGAATTATCAGCTTTGAAGCTATTACGATTATAGCGAATTAGACTTTTTAGGCGCTGATAGAGCTGGAGAGCAGAATCCAATCTCATGGTTTCATTCAATTGGCTGGCCATTTTTGTTTGTAGCTCCGCCATCTGAGCCAATAAGGGGATCCCCAGACCTGGGTAAATAAAATCTTCTGGCTGGCTGGCACCTCCTTGGGCAATGATGGCTAATGCTCTTGTTAGCTGCTTTTGAGCTTGAGAAAAAGCTCCGTTTTCGCTGTATATCTCGGCAATTCGTTGCGCGATTCTAATGAGACTTTCTTTCGGTTTATTTTTGTCTAGACTGATATTGAGCGCATCTTCTAGCTTTTGGAGGGCTGTATTGATGTCTCCTGCGGAGAACGCTAATTCTCCTTCAATTTCGGCTCTCACTTCTTCCTGATAGGGCCGTTTATCTCCTTGCAATGCCAATGCTCTGGCAAGCTGCTTGGGTACTTCGGCAAAACGCTTTTGACCGATATAGCAATAGGCCATACTATGCGCACAGTCTATCCGAGCTTTAAATACCGCCTCTGCATCAAGTAAACGATAAAGGCTATCAACCTCATGGTAATAAGCAAGCGCTTTTTCATACTTAGCTTGTACGCGATATGTCCTAGCAATCTTGTTGATCGAACGCGCTAGACTGGTCAAGAGATAAGGCCTTTCTTTTTCAGATTCTACGGCTAGGGCTTCGAAGATCATATCTTTGCCATATTCGTAATAGCGTATGGCTTCACCATAATCCCCGATAATACGGTAGTTGAAGCCGAGATTTGAGTAAAAAGAGCCATAGGCATTAGGTGGCAGGGAGTCAAAAGCCGCTGCTTTTAAAAAGTATTCGTTCGCTAGCTGATAATCTTCTTGTCCTTTGTAAACAATGGCTTGTAAGTTGTAAACATAAGGTATTACTTCTCGATTGTTAGGTACCTTTTGCGTCGCTAGCCGGGTGGTGTAGGCTACTTGTTGGTGAAAAGCTTCTCGATCCCTTTTATATGAGTAGCAATTGGCAATCAAAACATTGGCTTGGACGATAATCGGCCAATCTTCATAAAGGGTGAACTTTTCTATGCTTTTATTGCCTGCCCAAATTGCGCTATCCCATTTCTGACTCCGGATAAAGGATTGTAATTTCTCATTGTATTCCTCGCCCTCAAAGTAGGCAGTAGAATCTATTTGGGCTAGGAGAGGGTGCCCCCAAAGGGACAAAAATAGCAGCAGCGAGAAAGTGAGCAGTCGCATAGGTAAGGCCTTTTGGAAGTAAGAAAGGGGAGGGAATAACAAATCAGAAATTTGTTATTCCCTCAAATCTAGTTAAGAAAAATTGAATTATTGTTTGACAAAGCGTTGGAAATGGGTCTGCCCGTTAAGCTCGTATTCACATAGATAGAGGCCTGCGGCCAAGTTTTGCGTACCTAAGTCAATGGTATAAAGTCCTGACTTGACAGAAGATAGCTGCTGGTTGATGACCGTTTGACCTTTGAGGTTACGAATTTTCCAACTCAGCTCTGTGGCCTGCTCTAAGGACAGTTGCATAAAGGTGGTGCCTTCACTGGGGTTAGGGAATAGAACTGTTTCGTCAGCGATGAGATTTTGGGGCCCTAAGCGGCCACGGCCGCCTCCGCTGTTAAATCGTCCCTCACCTCCTGCACCACGCTCACCGTCTAAAACAAGACTATTGTGTTCGAGCATCGTAAGCACTTCTGAATTGAGTCCCTCATTGGAGATATTGGGATCACAAATCTCTATATCATGTGAGCGAAAAGATAAAATAGGATTGTGGGCCGCACCTAGGGTACTATTGTAGTTGTTAATCTCAATGGGGTTTCCATTATCGTCTTCTAAATGATAATAGATTTCGAAAGTCGTCGCCTGCTCATTGCTGATTGGTGCAGAAGGATAGTAAATAAACTGCAAAGGATCATGATAAAAAGGCAAGGGAGCACTGGCGCTATTCTGGATATATACTGAAGGAGAAACCGCATAATTGGTGGGAAATGGCTTCGGTATAGCATTAGCATCAGTGGTGTAGAAGATGGTGCGTTTGATCGTAAAAGAGGAAATCGCTCCAGGGTTATTAGGATTATAAACATCGACTAATAGATCTCGCTGGCCATTGACTACTTCGAGACTGTTGCCAGCAAAATTGTAGCTCGAAATCTGGTTATAAGGGCAACTGGGGATAACAAAATTGGGCTCATCATCTACTACTGCTGATAAAACAAGCCCGCTAGCAAGCCCACCCTTTAAATTGGTAGAGACTAAAGCATTGCTCAGATTGCTAACGGAAAAGCCTGCATTGTGGTCAAATACCCCAATGTAAGTATTGGTATTACCGGGCAATCCAGTCGGAAAAACCTGAGAGGTGCTAGGGAGAGAAGCGCTACCCCCTGGAGGAATAGTGGTTACCGTGGTAAAGACCACCTCAGGCAGCGAGTAAGAACCGTTTTGGTCAAAGTCAACCATCACCACAATCCGAACTTGAGTGACTGTACTAGGACCAGGATGGGCGATAAATACCTCAAGGTTATTGGCAGCTGAGGGAAAGTACCATGCCGGAGGAGCCGGAACGGAGTTAACTTGATAAGCCGTGATTTCCCAGCCATTGTTAGTTACCGGCAACTGAGCGTTCGCCGCAGGCGTCAGCAAAAAAAATAAAGTAAGCAGCAGGGAGGATATAAGAATTCGCGCAATTCGTTTCATAATGCAAAAAATAATTGGAAGTGATTAAGGCAATAGAAGTGTGTGCAGCCTGCAGGAGGCATGTAGTGAGGGAGGACAAAGGGAGCCTTAGCCTAGCTCCCTTTGTTTGTCTAATGAGTCGTAGTTGATTTATTGCTTCGCAAAACGCTTTTGATAAAGCTGTCCGTCTAAGTAGTATTGAAGCATGTATAGACCAGGTGTTAGCGCTTGAGTCTCAAGATCAACGATATAGGTTCCTGATTTGACCCCTTGTACCTTGCTGGCGCTGACTTTTTGGCCATTGATGTTTAGAATCTGCCAGCTAATCTCGCTTGCTTCTGCTAGCTCTAGCTGTAGATAGCTTGTACCTGCACTTGGATTGGGAAAGATAAGGGCTTCTTTTTGACTACTCGGTGCAGGCATCCCTTGACGGCCACCTTCTCCTTCGTTGTCATGAATGACCACCTCACCTCCAACATAATTCCCAAACGTGAGTTCGATATGCCCGTCTATAATATCTTGGAGGGTTTGGGGATCTATATTTGGCTCTTGCAGGGCGGAGTTTTCACAGATGTGTACGCTCCATGATTGGAAGGCCTTAGCTGGCCCTACTTGGCTGTTGAAATTTACAATCTCAATGGGAGTACCATCGGAATCTGTGATAAAGTAATATACCTCAAATTCGGTGTAGCCAGCTGGCCAATATCCAAATATTAGCTGATGATCATGGTCAATCTGTTGTCCGCCTTGATTACTCAGGAAAAAATCTTCTGCGGGGACTAGTAGCTGGGAGGGGAGTACCTTGGGAGCACCTGTGTTGGGTTCAAGGGCTACCACATGCCTTACGACTGAAAAAGGAATGTTTTGGTTTGAGACGGGCTGGTCATAGACTTTGATGTCGAGTAAACGGTCGCTAGTGACGGCATTGATGTTACCATTAGGGCCACCCTCTAATTCTATCATTTGGTCAAGCGGACAATCATTAGGGATATTGGGGATCACAGTGTTTGGATCGTCATCTACTAAAGCGAGAAGGGTTAAATCTGTACTGGTCCCTTCGACGATCGCCTCGGCCAAACCACTATATGGACCAATCGGAAGAGTAGGGTCTGAAAGGACAATTTTGGTATTGACATTACCTGGAGGAAGGTTAGGAATGGGGACAGTTAGACCGGAAATACTGTTGAGACCACTGTTGAAGGAAGTTGGCGGTAGTGTCATGGCAGAACCAGAGGAGTAAATTAACTCAGCCATGGTATAGATACCATCATTATTATCATCTCGATAGGCCGAAGCAAGAACAGAAACCGGAGCGTTCGTAAAGTTTTGTCCCCAAATGGTAACTGTGTTTGGAGGACCTGGAAAATAATGAGCCGGAGGGGCTGCTACTCCTTGTACTTGATACCCATAAACACCTAAGCCAGAGGGAAAAGGTAAAGTTGGCAACTGAGCGTTCACCGAAGGGCTAAAAAAAATAAAAAGAGCAAAAAGTAAGCATGCGTGTAAAATGTGTTTTGTATTGCGCAGCATAACATTGGGTAAATAAAGCATAGTTGAAATTAAAGCGTCGTAAAGGGTAGGCTCTGCTGGTGGGCTAGCCGGGATCGTGTTTTGTTGTGCTTAGACCCCGACTCAAAACAAATCTGAACAACCAGCCCAAAATTTCTTGAATAAATATTGCATAAAGTCGTAGTAGATACAAAAAAAGCCCTCCAGATTTAGGGAGCGGCGTTTTCTCAAGGGTAAGCGGTAAAAGCAGAAGGGCGACCACCCGCGTGATCGACCCTTCCTGTGCGCGAATACAAAATTTGTTAGAGAATAATTATGTGTTAAATGATTGAAAAAAATAACCGGACTAGCCTCTAAGGATTAAGGCTTGGTCCGGCGCTATTGTGAAACATGGTATTCAAGGAAATAAATAGTAAAAAAGGTGCTGTAGGGAGAATATCTTGATTGTTCTCGTTTAGCTTCGACACTAGGGGCTTAACAATCTGAACAGCGATTTGAATTTTTTTTAAAATTCTCGTTCTTAGAGCTGCCAAAAGGCGTGGGGATCAGGATTTTATGTTTAGAAAAAAAAGTAAATACGACGAGCAAGCACTAATTGCTGCGATCAAAAAGGGAGGATTAGATCGACAACGTGCCGCTCAAACTTTATTTGACGCTCACCAAGGATTAGTTTATAAAGGCAAGCAAAAATATCGGATCGAAGAGGAAGCGGCTACGGATCTTTATGCCGATGCAGTAGTCAGTATGCTGCGCCAGATTGAAAACAATCGCTTCAAAGGTGATAGTAGCTTGTTTACCTTCTTATTTCGAATTTTCAGTAATCGCTGCCTCAATTTTGTCCGCGATCAAAAGCGTCAGGCCGTGCAATGGGCTGACGAATTACCTGACTATCCCGATTTGGCGCGCAATGCTTTACAGGAGTTGATTTCTAGCGAGTCCCTCGCACGCCTCAAGTCCTATATGCAACAATTGGGGGACAAATGCCGTGAGATACTTTGGGATTCTTTATACCATGGATTTAGCTCAGAGGAGTTGGCTCAAAGAATGAACTATAAAGACGCTGCTAGCGTTTATACGGTGAAATATCGTTGTCTGAAAAAACTGACAAACTTGATAGGAGGCTAGATTTTTTGCCTTAGCTGTTCAGATCAAGCAAATATTAGGGTCTAATCAAAACGGAAGCCAAAATGGCCACACCATCTAACTGGGAAACGCAAATGGAACGATATCTCAACAGACAAATGTCTGATGAGGAGCATCGACGTTTTGAGACCGAAATCAACGATGATCCCCTCAAATACAAAGCCCTGCAAGAGCGTATGCAAGCAGAACTCGCTGTCCTGCTTAGCGCTCGAGAAGCAGAAGTCAATAGTCTAAAAGCTAGGTTTCAAGCTGGTAGTGGGAAAGTACGCAATTTTAATTACGGCTATCTAGCAGCAGCGGCGGCGGTCTTACTACTGATTGGTTTGGCTGTCATCTTGCGACCCAAGCCCGAATTTGATTCTCAAGCTCTCTTTGCTGCCAACTACCAAGCGCCTGCTGCCCCCCAAGCTAGAGGAGACAATGGTCTAGACAGTCTGTTGCAGGTGGCAAATAATCTCTACAACCAAAAAGCTTATCAGGAAGCAATCCCGCTTTATCAAGACTACATTGAGCAAAATCCAGATGTGCCAAACAAGCAAGCAGACTTACAAAACGCTCGCCTGTTTGTCGCCATCGCCTTATTGGAAAATAATCAATTGGAGGAAGCAATGCGCCAACTTAAGCAGCTTATGGAGCAAGATGAAATTGCTCAATGGTATTTGGCCCTTGCTTTATTGAAAAAAGGAGAAATTACGGCTTCAAAAGAGGTCTTGGAAATGATTAAGGGGCGAGAGCGGCACCTCTACCAAGCAAGAGCCGCCAAAATACTGGAACTTTATCCTTAATTACGCTGGGTACATTGACAAGCCGCACTGAGTAGCTGAGCCATCCCTTGATTGACCACCTGATAATATACCATGGCTCCTTCTCGCTGACTGAGCAAGATATCGGCCTGCTCCATTAGTTTGAGATGCTGCGAGGCATTGGATTGACTGATGCCGAGGGTTTCGTATATTTCTTTGACCGGTAGCCTTTTACGTTCTAATAAGAGTTCTACTATCAATAAGCGCATAGGATGGCTGATCGTACGCATTACTTTTGCCACGCGCCGCAGTTTTTCTTTGTTTGGGTATATTTTGGGGTTTTCCGGCATTGCCGAACGCTTATTTGAGTAGAGTAGGGGGAGAGATTATTTAGGATACGGACGAATCTCGTTGACTAGAATAAGCGTTCCGCGCAGCGGTAAACGCCCACAAAAGCTACCAAAGAAGTCTCCGAGGCTTGACTTGCCGCTAAGTTCTCTCCATTTAAGGTAAAAAGTAGAAAGTATTTAGTACAGAGAAAAATGCTCTTGATGAGCAATACAGGCCAGTTTCCCTAGGTCTAAATACTGGATACTAAGTACTGAATACTGTTAAGTACTTAAGAAGAAGCCTTACTGCTCATTTGAGCTAGCTTCAAGATGATCAATCTGATCAATAGCAACCAAGGCAGGGCGTGTAGAAGCAAATCGCCATAATCGATCAGTTGCATGCCTTCGGCACCACCCCAGACCCAGCGCAATTTTCCCCAAAGATGTGGCTCTGGTGAAAATGGCGCTAGGCCCAGTGTAGCGCAGCCGATCAAAACGAGCGGCCATTGATTGATGAGTTCCTTAAGCGACTTCACCTTGGTGCTGTTCAATCACGGCTTTAAGAGTCGCTTTGGGCATCATGCCGCTTTGGCGCCATAAGGCTTCTCCGTTTTTGAAAAGCATAAAGGTAGGTACACCTTGGATGTTCATTTGCTGTGATAGCTCGCGATTGCGATCGACATCAATTTTGACGATACGGCCAGTATCTCCGATCTCTGCGGCCAGTTCCTTTAAAACTGGAGCCATAGCCTGACAAGGTCCACACCAAGAGGCGGTGAAATCTACGAGTACAGGGATATCTGAATTTATAAGATCTGCGAAGCTAGTTTTTTGAGTTTCTGCCATTGTTTTGTGACTTAAATGGTTCTTATCAATTACCCTACAAATATAGGCTGAGCGCTTATACTAGATTGTCAGGTGCATTGCATTTCGGTAATTAGGTTAAAATATTTTAATATTATAATTCTTTAATTATTGTACGCAAAAAAAACTAGCAAGTTTGCCTCCTTAAAAAATCATCTGGTCCCAATACTGCAACAATGCCCAATCCAGACTATGAATCTGCAATGAGCATTGAATGCAAAATTGGATGTTCTTTAAGCTTTTTGCTCCGGCATTTTGCAAGAACTAATCCCAAAAAGACGGTATAGCGGGCAAGTACCTACCAGACTGGTTAGCACAAAGATACCTGCTACTACGCCTAAAATGAGCGCTACAGTTCCACTAATCACATTGGTCGCAAACAAAACTATTACGGCTAAGGCGATCAGGACTCTTACGATCCGATCGACGTTTCCCATATTTTTTGTCATAACATTCGGGCTTTAAGTTTAGTTCTAAATAATACGCTTTACAGCGAAGTTTCCGTGACTTTGATCACAAAGAGCGAAAACTTTTTTCAGTAAAGTCGTATGAACAGCACGGGTGAATGTGGCTCATACAATTTATAGCCATAAATCTAATCCCATTTTAACTTGGGATTAATCTCCCTCTAAATTTTCTTTTAGACCTTTGCACCTCTAAAATAGCTAGCATTTTATGGCCGAAACCAATGTTCCGCTACGCCCCTTAAACCGCTTCTTCCGCCTCTTGGCTAATGATAAGAAGGAAATGGGGCTTTTGTACATTTACGCCATTGCCACTGGTATCATCAACCTGTCCCTGCCGTTGGGAATTCAGGCAATTATTGGCTTTACCCTCGCCAATGAACTGAGTTCTTCTTGGGGTATTTTGGTTGCAATTGTGACCCTAGGTACCCTGCTTGCAGGGGCCCTACTGATCATGCAAAGAGCGATTGTGGAGCGAATACAGCAAAGTATTTTCGCTCGTGCCTCTTTCGAATTTGCTTACCGTATCCCTCGCTTGAGAAGGGAGGCATTGATGAAATACTATCCACCGGAGTTGGTCAACCGCTTTTTTGATACCCTAAACCTTCAAAAAGGCTTACCTAAGATCCTAGTTGATTTCATTACCGCAGTATTGCAGATCGTGTTTGGGATGTTACTGCTCTCTTTTTACCATCCCTTATTTGTATTTTTTGGATTAGGTCTCCTCTCTCTTTTGGTCTTGATTATCCGTTTTACGGGCAATCCCGGTTTACAATCGAGTCTGAATGAGTCAGACTATAAATACAAAGTGGCCCATTGGTTAGAAGAGATTGCGCGTACCCTGAGTACTTTTCGTTTGGCCGGCCGTTCTGACCTCGCGCTGCGCAGAACGGATGATCTGGTTTGCCACTATCTTGGCGCTCGGAAAAAACATTTCCGCATTCTCGTTTTTCAGTACAGCAGTATCATTGTATTCAAGACAGTCATCACTGCGGCCTTGTTGATCCTCGGTAGTGTACTTTTAATAGAACGAGAAATTAACATTGGCCAATTTGTCGCTTCTGAGATTGTCATTATCCTGATTATCAGTTCTGTCGAGAAGTTGGTAATGAGCGCTGATACGGTATATGACGTTTTGACCGCTACCGAAAAGCTTGGTAAGGTCACCGACTTACCGTTAGAAGATGTCAGCCATGTGTCTGAAGGAGATATTTTGCCAGCCGGCCAAGGGATGGCTCTCCGCATGCAAAATCTCTCCTTTACTTATCCTGATGACAACTATCCTGCTCTAAACAATCTTAATGTTAAAATAAAGCCTCAAGAGAAGATCTGTGTCATGGGCCCCAATGGTTCAGGCAAAACGCTTTTGCTCAATATTGTTTCTGGGCTTTATGAACAGTTGGATGGCATCTTGTCTTATGAGGGCATCCCAAGAGGTAGCTTTGATCCTTTTACTTTACGAGATCATGTCGGAGACTGCCTCAGTCAACAAAAATTATTCAAAGGGACCATCCGAGAAAACCTCACCATGGGTAAGCCCTATGTCAGAGACGAAGACATCCGTTGGGCACTTGATAGCTTACGCTTGACAGACTTTATCCAATCCTTACCCAAGGGCTTGGAAACCGAAATTGTACCAGAAAGTAGCCGCTGGCCACAGAGTATCGTGCGGAAATTGATTTTAGCTCAAGCCGTGTCCCAAAAACCAAGACTGCTTGTTGTTGATAACTTATTTACGGCCCTCGAGCCTGAGGAAAGACGCCATATCGCGGACTTCTTAGCGCAAACCCCCCTTTGGACCCTGATCGTGGTCTCACATGAACCTTATATGGCTCACCAATGTGATCGCGTCCTACTTCTGGATAATGGAGAGCTAGTTGCAGACGCTCCCTACCCTGAATTGGAAGCTAATCCTATCATTAATCGCTTGATCGCCTAATGATTCACCTGCTTTCTTTTTTGTGTATAGCTATTCTTCACCTCAAAAAGATTTCACGACATAATGCTCAATATTAGTCCAAACACCATCCAAGGGGCCGTTAACCAAGAGGACTTTCACTCTTTTGACAAAGTGCTCGACCCGCGGGCGGCTCGCTACCTAGCGCGCTGGTTTTCCGCCTTGCTGATTTTAGTCATTGTCATGCTCTTTCTTCCTTGGACTCAAAATGTTAGGGGTACTGGTCGTACCATTCCCTTACAGCCAAGCCAACGTCCTCAAACGGTCAACTCGACCATTGACGGTCGTATCGAGGCTTGGTTTGTCAACGAAGGGGACACCATCGCTAAAGGCGATACCATCGCTTATCTGTCAGAGGTCAAAGATGCTTACTTTGATCCCGATCTCATCAAGCGTATCACTGAGCAAGTGGAGGCCAAACGTTCAGCCGCTGAGGCATACCAGTCAAAAGCAGATGTTTTAGCCCAGCAGATCCAAGTTCTTAGACAAGCCCTAGTCATCAAGCAACAGGAAGCTGAAAATAAAGTCGAGCAGACTAAACTCAAGGTTCAGGCTGACAGCATGAAAAACAAAGCTGAGCAGACCGCGGCAACGATCGCACGGACTCAGTTTGCTCGTTGGGATACTCTCTACAAACAAGACCTTGAATCTCGCACCAAGTGGGAGGACAAACGTAACAAAATGTTTGAGGCAGAGGCGAAAGCAGGTACTGCCCTGAATCAGTTTGCTGCCACCAAGCAAGAATATCTTAACGCTAAATTGCGCCGCGATAATGTCCGCAACGAATATCTAGAAAAGATTGCGAAGGCTCAGTCTGATCGTCAAAGTGCGCTTACTAGTTTGTACGAGGCAGAAGGCTCGATTGCTAAGCTAGTCAATCAAAGAAGGAATTACGAAATCCGTCAAGATTTCCGTTATCTCCTTTCCCCTCAGTCTGGTATCGTCAACCAAGCGCTTCGTCAAGGTCTTGGTGAGGTCGTTAAGGCAGGGGAGCCAGTATTGACGATCTCGCCGCTACAGTTTATGTTAGCTGCTGAGGTATTCATCCGTCCGATTGACTTGCCATTGATGCAAAAAGGACAGCCCGTAAGACTCGAGTTCGATGGGTGGCCGGCTTTAGTTTTTTCCGGCTGGCCGAACGCTTCCTTTGGTACCTTTGGTGGTAAGATCTATGCCATTGAGCAAGATATCAGCAAAGATGGTAAATATCGTCTACTCGTTATGCCAGATCCCGATGCGGAAGAGTGGCCTAATCTGATTCGTCCTGGTTCTGGGGTAAAGAGCTTTGCTTTGTTGCAAGATGTACCCCTTTGGTATGAAATCTGGCGTCAGCTCAATCAGTTCCCGCCGGAATTTTACAAGAATGACAAATTAGAGAAAGAGCAAAAATCCAATATCAAATGATGATACGAATCTCGAGTTTCATTATTTGCCTGTTGGTGGGACTCAGCTCTGTCTTTGGCCAAGCCCGCCAAGACAGTATACCCACCCTAGATCTGGATCAGCTCTTTCAGTGGATGGCCCTGTATCATCCTGTAGTCCGGCAACTTGATCTCAATATTGATATGGCAGATCAAGGTATCCGTAAAGCTAGAGGAGGTTTTGATCCCAAGTTAAAAGCAAGTTGGGATCAGAAAGTCTTTGACGAAAAAGACTATTACCGCTATCTCCAAGCTGGGTTTGAGGTGCCTACTCGAGCAGGCATTGCCTTGAAAGGTGGCTATGAACAAAATCAGGGGATTTATACCAATCCAGAGACAAACGTTCCCGATGAAGGGCAATTCTCGCTAGGGGTAATAGTTCCCGTAGGTCAAGGTCTATTTATCGACCAACGTAGAGCTGACCTTCAGCAAGCTCAGAAATTTCGTTCACTTACTGAGGTAGAACGTCAGCACATGCTCAACGATCTCCTGCTTGATGCCAGTATGGCGTGGCTTGAATGGCAATTGGCCTATCAAAATCTACAAATCTGGAATGAAGCGGCTAGTTTAGCCTTGACCCGACTGGAAGGGACTCGCGAAAGCTACCGTGTCTTCAATTTGGCGGCAGTAGATACATTGGAGGCCTCCCTCAACTATCAGGATCGCATAGTCGGCCAGCAATCCGCCATTCTTGCTTATCAGCAGGCAGCATTAGCACTTGGTAATTTTTTGTGGGTTGATGATGTGCCTCAGCCACAACTTGCTTTGAGTTACTTACCAGCTCCGCTGAACGATGAGACCTTGGCAGAAATGCGAGCAGAGTTTGATGCCGCTATGCACCCTCAGTTTCAAATGCTGCGCTTCGAAGGGGAAATTTTAGAGATTGAGCGTCGTTGGAAAGCTGAACAGTTAAAACCTCAGCTAGATGTTCAATACAACATCTTACAAGCACCCGTAGGTGATGAGCCAGAAGGCATGGTTGTCAACCCTAACAACTATAAACTAGGGGTAAATTTCTCCTTCCCTATTTTTCTTCGCAAGGAAAGGGCTGGGCTGCAGCAGACCAAAATCAAACAAGAAATGCTCGTCCAAAAGCAAGATCAGAAGCTGCTTGAACTGGAAAACAAAAGATCCCAGTATCTCCAGCAGTTCCAAATCTATGGCGAGCAACGTCAACTATATCGTCGTATGACCAGTCAGTATGAAGCCCTGCTGGATGCAGAACGTCGTAAGTTTGATGCTGGAGAAAGCTCCATCTTCGTTCTCAATAGTCGTGAACTCAAACTGATTGATGCGCGCGAGAAACTGTTCAAAGCCGAAAACTTGGTGATGAAAAGTCGTCTGGGCCTCCTTTGGTCCGAAGGACGTCTTTGGGAGCAGCTATAAGGTGATTTTTACGCTGGTACGCATCAACGAGTGACGCTCAAAATCGGCATCTCGACTGTATGCGAGCAACAATACATACTCACTGTTGGGTTTCAGGTCTTTAAGATACCGACCCAAAGCAGTAATGGGTAAGGCAAACTTTAAGTATGTCTTACCCATTTTTCATACTCATTGGTCATCTGAATTTCAGTACAGAGTAGTAAGTATCCCGAAAGCTTTCGGGAGTATCCAGTATAGAAAAAAGGTCTTGCGGAACTATACAGGCCTATTTTCCTGTGTCTTAAGTACAGAGTAACAAGTATCCCGAAAGCTTTCGGGAGTATTTAGTACAGAGAAATGGACCGCATAGCTCTATCCTACTAGCTCTTAATACTAAATACTTACTTAAATAGCTTCGCAAAGTGAAAAAGTGTCCAGAATGACTTAAGTCACTGCTTGCTTTAGCTAGGGTCATCGATTGTATGCCAGCCTTAGGGCTAATTTGAAAGCGTAAAGGAAATCCCCTCTTGATGATTTCCGAAGCATAGTTCTGTTGATGGGGGGGTACGATAGTGCTCCTCCCTTTTATCAAAAATTTCTGATTATGCCTACACTTAGCGATATAAAGCCCTCCGCCAAAACCTATCGACTTCCTGAGAAGATAGAGACGATATTGATCCCTACAGACTTTTCTGACGCTTCGCGCAACGCTTTTTTGTATGCGCTAGATTTGGCGTCTAGGCTAGGTTCGGACTTAGTAGTCGCTCATATCCATAGTGAAAATGAGGCTGAGCATAGCGAAGATGAATTTAAAAGGACATACAAGAGATACAAGCAGGCCGCAAAATTGAGATCGATTCCCGACACGCTCAATATTAGCGCTTTGATAGAAGAGGGGGAGCCGGCTGAAAGCATTCTTACTCTCGGGCAAAAAATAGGGGCAGACCTCATCGTGATGGGCACCCAAGGGGCCGCTAGCCATGATAATAAACCTCTCGGTAGTATTGCCGCGAGTGTGATCGAAAAAACCTTATGCCCCGTATTAGCCGTTCCGGCTGAGGCTAGCTATAGACCCATTGAACACTTGCTGTATGCGATGGCGTTCGCGAGTAGCGACCAAATGGTAATAGATTATCTCCTTGAACTATCGGAACAACTCAAAGCCCCCTTGAGCTGTGTACATGTCAGTACAGATCACAGTGATTGGGAAGACATAGAACTAGAAGAATTTAGAGAAACGTACAATAGTCGCGAAGATGCGTCTATTAGTTTTCAAATGGTCGATAATCCTGATCTCCTAAATGGCTTGCAAGACATCATAAGCCAAATGAGAGTGGATGTATTAGTGATGAACACGCGCAATCGTAGTCTTTTTGAACGCTTTTTCGCGCCTAGTATCACTCGATCTATGTTGTTATACGCAGATTTACCACTATTAGCCCTCCATGCATAAATTATGCTAAGCAATTTCAACTTGAAGACAATTCTTGTCGCAGTAGATTTTTCTCCTGCTTCGAAAAACGCCTTCCAATATGCCGTGCGTTTGGCCGAACCGTTTGGGGCGAGAATTGTTCTCTTACACGCCTATTCTGCTGGTGAACTTGATCCTTTTGTACCTATCAGTATGCAACAAGCACTGATTGATGCGCAGGAAGCAGTAGCCCTTGAGTATTTCCAAAGCCTCAGCAGAGAAGTACCGGCTCACATACTAGATAAGATTGAGCTTGAATTCAAAATTTTGATGGGGCCTGCTGCCGAACAAGTCCTCTATCTTAGTCGCCAAATAGAACCAGATTTAATCGTGATGGGGATGCGTGGTGGAAACATCTTTGCACAAAAGATACTCGGTACAACCTCCACGAATGTTATCCAAAGAGCCGATTTTCCGGTGGTAGTCGTCCCCGAAAATTTTGGTTTCAAAGAGATCAAGAAAATTGGTTATGCGACTAATTTCGAAAGTGAAGATATCCAAGCGATTTCTCAGATTCAGTCCTTTGCGGACGTTATTGATGCGCAAATTCATTGTATCCATATCCGCCAGAATGGTAAGCTTGCGGATGAGTACAAACTGGATATTTTAAAGTCTGCTTATCAATATGAGTTCCCGATGCATCATCTTGATTTTGAGACGCTCGCTTATGAGGATGTCCTCAAAGGACTAAACCAATATGTCAGAACAGAAGATCTAGATCTTTTGGTGATGCTTACGCATAAAAGAGGCCTATTTAGTCAATTGTTTTACCGTTCATACGCCAGGGAAATGGCTTTGCAGGCATGCATCCCTCTCTGGGTATTTCAAAAGGAAAGACAGATTGTCAAAAGTCCTTCTCCAAACGGACAAGCAAAGAGATCCTCCTAATGAGAATCTAACTTGCGCTTTTTGATCTAAGCTCCGTAATTACATTGTATGGATAAAGCCTCGCAATCATTCCCGCAGTACTCCCTCGAGTTAGATCGAGTTCTCAATGCACTGTTTCATACTACCGTAGAAGGCATTTTAGTAGTAAATGAAAAAGGAGTGATTTGCATGGCAAATGAGCGTAGTTTGGCTTTATTGGAGTACAAAGAGGCAGACTTATTAGACCAGCCTGTAGAAATTCTTATTCCCTCTGAGCATCGCAGTGGCCATGGCAAAAATGTCAGCCAATTTTTTACTCAACCCGGCGCTCGTCCCAAAGGCAAACGCCGCTACTTTCCTGCTCAAACCAAGACGGGTAGCAGAATTTTATTAGAGATCAGCCTCGAGCCCGTCGATACAGACGAAGGGCTCTACGTGGTGGTGCATTTGGTGGATGTCTCGGCTCAAGTAAAGGTTGAGCAAGATTTGCGGGAAAGTCAAGTAAGACTGAGTTCGATCATCGAAGCTGCAGTCGATGGTATCATTACGATTGACTACAGAGGCGATATCGAAACCATCAACCCCTCTGCCGCAAGGCTTTTTGGCTATCAACCAGAGGAGGTGATAGGGCAAAATATCAATATCCTTATGCCTTCGCCCTATCATCAACAGCACGATCAGTACATCCAAAACTATAAGGACTCAGGCGTTCGAAAAATCATTGGCATAGGCCGAGAAGTAAAAGGCCGTAAAAAGGACGGTTCTACTTTTCCCTTTTACCTCAGTGTGAGTGAAGTACAACTAAGCAATCGTAAAATTTTTACAGGTATTGTACATGATTTGACGCCCCAAAAGGCGGCGGAAGCTGCCTTGAAAAAATACTCAGGCCAACTTGAAAAGCGGGTTGAGGCCAGAACCGAAGCCCTCAATAGTGCCATCAAAGGTCTAGAAAACGAAATCAAAGAAAGAAGTATCATCGAGCAAAAGCTGAGAGAATCGCAAGAAGAGATTGAAGCCTCCTTAGCCAAAGAAAAAGAGCTCAATGAGCTCAAATCTCGCTTTGTCTCTATGGCCTCCCATGAGTTTCGGACCCCACTCGCTACGATTCTCTCTTCCCTCAATCTACTCAATCGCTACACTGAGCCAGAGCAGGCTGAAAAAAGAGACAAACACATCAACCGGATCCGCAACAATGTCCATAATCTCACCGGTATTCTGAATGATTTTCTCTCGCTTAGTAAGCTAGAAGAGGGGAAAATCCAAGCACGTTATGAGACTTTTAAGATCGATGAATTGTGTGAGGAATTGAGAGAGGAAATGCTCTCCCAAGCCAAAAAAGGACAAAAGATCGATTATGTCTCCGAAGGACCACAAGAGATTTATCTAGATCCCTATTTGTTGCGCAACATATTGGTCAATCTATTAAACAACGCAATTAAGTATTCTCCGGAGGAGTCCTTGATAACCTTAAAATACCAAGGTACAGCTGACACCATCGCACTCGATATCAGCGATGAAGGAATCGGCATCCCGGATGAAGATCAAGTACATATGTTCGAACGTTTTTTTCGAGCCACAAATGTCACCAACATCCAAGGCACCGGCCTTGGTCTCAGTATCGTCAAACGCTATGTCGATCTGATGAATGGCGGCATAACCTTTACTAGCGTACATCATGAGGGCACCACATTTAGCCTTCGCTTTTCTCAACCATCTAAGTAGCTCAAGAATGAAAAAGATACTCCTGATCGAAGACAATCCCGATATGCGGGAAAATACGGCTGAGATTTTGGAACTCGCCGGCTATGATGTTAGTACCGCCGAAAATGGTAAAATAGGCGTAAAAGGCGCTCTCAATGACTCTCCTGACCTGATTGTCTGTGATGTGATGATGCCTGAACTAGATGGCTATGGCGTTTTGAGTATGTTGGGCCGCAATCCTAAGACTGCTTCTATCCCCTTCATTTTCCTTACGGCCAAGGCCGAAAAAGTCGATTTTCGTAAAGGGATGAGCATGGGGGCCGATGATTATATTACCAAGCCTTTTGAAGAAGTTGAGCTTTTGGACGCCATCGAGATGCGCTTCCAAAAAGCGGCCCATATCAATAAAGAAATCGACCGTAACTCTGAGGGCTTGGGCGCCTTCATTGATGAAGTAAGGAGCATGGCAGCGCTAGAGGCCCTGAGCGAAAATCGTGAATCTCGCCTCTATCACACCAAAGATGTGATCTTCCAAGAGGGGATGCATCCGCATTTCTTGCTCTTTATCAATAAAGGCAAGGTCAAAACCTATAAGACCAATGAAGACGCCAAAGAGTACATCACCGGCCTACACAAGGAAGGTGATTTCTTAGGCTACGCCTCCCTCTTGCAAGATGCCCCCTATGCTGAGTCGGCTATGGCCCTCGAAGATACAGAAGTGCTCTTGATCCCTAAAAAGGATTATCTCGCCTTGATGTACAACAATCGGGATGTTTCGCTACGCTTTATTAAACTGCTGTCTTCGGACTTAGAAGATAAGGAAGAGCAACTGCTACACTTGGCCTATGACACGGTACGCAAGAGGGTGGCCGATGCTTTGCTACTGCTGCAGGAACGCTATCGGGATCAGGAAAATGAACAATTCTCGATGGCAATCTCTCGAGACAATCTAGCCAGTATCGTCGGTACCTCCAAAGAGTGTGTCATCAGGGTGCTCTCAGAGTTCAAGGGCGAAAAGATCCTCGAGACCCATCAAAGCGAGATTACCATTCTCGATGACCAGAAACTACGGGACATACGCTGGTAATTTCCGGCCTTAAACAGCCATTTTCCAGCTTTAGTAAAGTTCCCATTCCATAGTCTGACAACTTTCCCTAACTTCCTGCCTAGGGAAAGTTGTTTTATGATCCGTTATCTCTTTTTTCTATTTTGCCTACTGGCAACGCCCCCACTCTCTGCACAAATTCATCTTACGCAGACAGGAACGGTTCGCTTCAGCTCAGATGCACCCTTAGAACAGATTCAAGCAGGCTCCAACGAATTAAGTGGTGCGATCAATCCCGAAACTTATACTTTTGCTTTTAGTCTGCGGGTCATCACCCTCGATGGTTTTAACAGCGAACTGCAACGCGAACATTTCAACGAAAAGTTTCTCGAAAGTCGCAACTATCCCAAAGCTACCTTTAGCGGAAAACTGATCGAAAGGATCGATTTTAGCCAAAATGGGACTTATGAAGTACGAGCAAAAGGGGCCTTAAAAGTGCATGGAGTAGAGCAAGAACGTATCATTCGCGCCACCATTACCATCAGTGATGGCGAATGGCTTGTCAAATCTAAATTCAAAGTGCTGGTAGCAGACCATGATATTACCATCCCCCAAGTGGTATTTCAAAATATTGCCGAGGAAATAGATGTTGAAATTGAAGCGATATTATTAGCCGGATAAAAAATTGCACAACCAACTTACATATCGTTTTTGGTGGCTTGGCTTTTTCCTTGCGCTATTCGCGAACGCTTCTCTCAGGGGGCAGACTGCCTTGTTTCAAACTCAGACGTTACCCATGGGCTTGCAGGCAAAGCGCCTCTGTCAAGACGCCCAAAACTACGTTTGGGTGGGAGGAGAAACTGGCCTTTATCGCTACGATGGCTACGAATACGAAGCTGTTGAGCTGCCTGATAGCCTCGCCCAAACAGAAATTAGTGCGCTATTAGTGGATAGCCAAAATCATCTTTTGGTAGGCTTTGCCAACGGTCAGCTCCTGCAATATAGTCTGGAGATGAAGCTGAAGCTTTTGTCGCGAACTCAAGTGGCAGATGCCGCTATTCGTGATATTTCAATTTGTGCAGGCAATCAAATTTGGGTAGCTACTGCTGGTGATGGCCTTTGGTATTATAGCGAGAAAAATGATCTCTGGCAGCAAATAGAAGGCCTGCCAGATGATTATTTGTACACCCTCATCAATGGACCGGAATTACGCATGTGGGCGGGTACTGATAGGGGAGTAGTGGTCGTAGATCCCATCAGTCATGAATTGGTAAACATCGCTAGCTTGGATAAGGCCTTTAAAGACGAGATCATTCAAGCACTCCTACCTCTGCCCAATGGCGATATCTGTATCGGCACTTATGATGGTGGGCTGGCTCGCTACGATCAAGCGTTCCACGCAGTGGTCAAACTAGACCTCCCTGACTTTGGCCCTATCAAAAATCTCGAGGCTAGCGATAATGGAATCTGGATAGGAACCGAAAGGAAAGGTTTGTATTGGTTAGACTTCAACTGGCAGTTACAAAAACTGACTACGAGCGCTAGGCTTCGCATCCTAGATATCCTCTATGATCGGGAAGGTAATCTCTGGACTTTGGATCAACAACATGGTCTTAGAATTGCTCCTGCGGCCTTCTCCTTTTTGCCATTAGAGTCGGGCGTTCAAGCCATATATGCTGGTCAAAAAGATGTTTGGTATGCGACCGACCAAGGAGTAGCCCGCTATGATCTAGAAACTTTTGAACAAACGACCCTAGATCTGCCATTGCGAGGGCGAGTATTGAGTCTGTTTCAAGACAGCCAAGATTATCTTTGGATTGGGACTCAGGGGGACGGCGTCTGGCACGTCAATCCTGATCGGAAAACTTGGCAACACATTACGGAGGAGGACGGTTTGATCAGCAACCATATTCTTTCTATTTCTGAAGGCGCTGATTCGCTTTGGTTTGCCACTTTTGGCGGAGTGGCAAGTTGTAAAGTGAGCAAAGATGTGGATCCCAAGGCTTTTCGTTTGTTCAATAAGGCCGATGGTTTGGGGGTCAACTATATTTATCAAGCCTTTATTGATAGTAAGGAAAGACTTTGGTTTGCGACCGACGGGAAAGGCGTTCGCCTAAGGCAGGAACAACAATTTCAAGCTATCAAAGGCTCAGACCGCAAGACTATACTCGGGATCGCAGAAGATAATGAAGCGAACCTCTGGTTTCATGCCCAAGATGAAGGCATTTGGAAGCTAAAAGGAGACTCTATCACGGCATTTGATCTGCCTATTTCACTGCAAAATCAATCCTTTAGTACGCTCAATACCGATAAATTTGGCCGCTTGCTCATAGGCGGAGAAAACGGCTTGAGTATCTATGATCCTGCTTCAAAGAATATGTGGAGGCTGGATCAGCGACATGATTTTCCTGCCTTGGGAGCCTTCCTCAATCTGATGTCAACTTGTCCTAGTGGCAAAGTATGGATTGGGACCGAAGAAGGGCTCATTCGCTACGATCCCCAATTATTGCCCGTCAATCAAACCATAAAGGCGCAGATAAAAAGTATAGCAGTACTGTTGGAAGAGGTGGAGGTAGAGGAAGGGACTATGTTTGGGGCAGAAGAAAACCACCTTTCTTTTCATTATGCCGCTCCTTGGTTTCAAAATCAGGATATGATTGGTTTTGAGCATCGACTCTTGGGACTTGACCTAGATTGGATCCAGTCTCGAAATCGTGAGGTGATTTATCCTAGATTGGCCCCTGGCAAGTACACTTTCGAGCTAAGAGCAAGCAATCAGGCTACTTTGGAACAGGCGCCGATTAGTCGGTTTTCCTTCCAAATAAAACGTCCCCTATGGCAAAGTTGGTGGTTTGGAGTCTTGATCGGTCTCGGCCTGATTGGAGGCACATTGGCATGGATAAGATTGCGTGAAAACCGGCTGCGCCGAACGGAAGGTCTCGAGAGAGCCTATCTCTCTGCTCAATTTGAAACTTTGAAGAGTCAGATCAATCCGCATTTTTTATTTAATAGTTTCAATACCCTCGCGGCAATCATTGAAGAACAACCAAAGGAGGCAGTAGCCTATGTAGAACACCTCTCAGATCTGTTTCGCAATATCCTCGAGTATCGTAAACAAACTAAGATCAGCATCGGTGAGGAACTCGATCTTCTGGATAAGTTTTACTACCTCCAGAGTCACCGCTATCACGAAAACTTTGTGTTACATGTCAATGTTGATGAAAAGACCCGAAGCATGGGGATTCCCCCTATGAGTCTACAGCTACTAGTCGAAAACGCGCTCAAACATAATGTCGTCAGCAAACGGCAGCCCTTGGCTGTCTATATCGAAACTACTAGACCTGCTTACTTGAGCGTACGCAACAGTTTACAACTAAGAAGAGACCATCGTCCTTCGACTAAAATTGGCCAACAAAATATCAGACAACGCTACCAACTACTCGGCAAAGAAAGTGTTGAGATCGAAATTACCGATCAATTTTACTGTGTGCATCTACCGCTTTTGACAAGTCCAGAACAATGAAAGTACTCGTAATCGAAGATGAAATGCTTGCCAGTCAGCGCCTCGTGCGGATGATCAAAGCATTAGAACCCAATGTGGAAATCCTCGCTACGCTCGAGAGCGTAGAAGAAACGCTCGAATGGTGGGAGGCCAATGATGCGCCAGACCTGATGTTTATGGACATCCACCTCGCCGATGGTTCGGCCTTTGAAATACTCCGTCAACTAGAGGTAGAAAACCCGATCATATTTACCACTGCCTACGATGCCTATGCCATTGAAGCCTTCAAACACAATAGCATCGATTACATTCTCAAGCCTGTCAAAAAAGAGGAATTGGCGGCTGCTTTAGCCAAATACCATCGCTCACGCCCCCAAGTGGATACTGTGAGTACGCCTTTTGACTACCAAGAACTGGCCAAAGCGCTCCAACAAAAAAGTCAGCCCAAGCGCCTGCTGATTCGTTTTGGGCAGCAACTTAAAGCCGTAAACTTTAGTGAGGTGGCTTACTTCTATATCGAAGAGCGGGTCTGTTTTTTAATGACCCATGCTGGGAAACGCTACCCCATCGATCAGACGCTTGATCAATTAGATGCTTTACTAGCCCCAGAGCAGTTTTTTAGAATTAACCGCCAATTGATCGCAAACTTAGAGGCCATCGATCAAATGCATACTATGTCCAAAAGTCGAGTCAAAATTAGCCTTAAACCCGTTGCACCAGTCGATGCGCTTGTCAGCTCCGAGCGATCCGCACTCTTCAAGAAGTGGCTAAAGGGAGATTTGAACTAAAATTTTCCGCTTCAGACAGACTTTTTCCGGTTTCGGTAGTTAAGAATGCATTGCCCTAAACTATTTGGGCTTTTTGCGGTATGTGACTCTAGTGTCACCTAGGCAGTCTTGAATCAAGCTTTCACTATGAATATTAACTACCGAACCTTGGCCATATTTGTCCTATTGTGTGGCGTGATAGGCTTTGGCGCCGGCTATTATATGTTTCAAAAAGAGCATGATAATCTCGCCGATCTAGAAGCTGATTATAGCCTAACGGCAATAGCGCTTTTTCATGAGTATGAAGCTGACGAAAGTAAGGCCAATGGGATTTACCTCGACAAGCTTATACAGATTTCAGGGACATTAGCCGAAAAAAGCAAGCTAGGGGAATCAGAGGTGGTATTATTTATCCGCCCAGAAGAGGAGATTTTTGGGGTGAGTTGTGCGTTCAGCGGAGCTGATGCCAAAGCTGCACTTGCCTTAGATGAAGGTACTGAAATCTCTATCAAAGGCATCTGTACGGGTATCAATATGGATGTGAATTTAGTCCGCTGCGTGATCAATGAATAGGCTCAGAGACACATTAGATGCTCGCCTCGGCCTAGTTGCTTTGATGGTATTAGGCTTAGTTGCCCTGCAATTTTCGGCCTGTGTTCATGAGCCGACGATGATTGTGCCTAATCCTATGGATACAATTCCGGCTGATACGGATACGGTAGTCATTGATACCACGGTAGGTTTAAGGGCTTGTGATCCCGATACGGTTTATTTTCAACAAGACGTTTTACCCATTCTGTTAGCCAACTGTGCGACTGGGGGTTGCCACAATGCGACTAGTAGCGCCGCTGGCGTAATCCTTGATAGCTACGAAAACACGATCAAGACAACAGCCATTAAGCTATCTGATCCTGCCTCCAGCGATATTTACGCGCGGATCACCACGATTGATCCTAACTTAAAAATGCCGATTCCACCTGCTCCGCCCCTGCTGGCAAGTGAGGCAGACATAATCCTCAAATGGATTGAGCAAGGGGCGCAAGATTTGGTCTGTGATAAGCTATTGGATTGTGATACGGTAGAGGTAAGCTACGCCAATGTAGTCCAGCCCATCCTTATCGAACGCAAATGTATCAGTTGCCATGATGACGATACCCCCGCTGCAGGCTTGAGCTTTCATACTCATGATCTATTAGTGATCGTAGCTAATAATGGTACACTCTTAGGATCGATTGAACATGATCCTAGCTATGCCAAAATGCCTCCCAATGCGCCTAAAATGCCCGCTTGCGAAATCGCCCAAATCGCGGCTTGGATCAATGCTGGTACACCTGACAACTGATCGTTCGGCGCAGTCGAATCCCTAATCCAACGCAAATCATCATCATGAAATATCTCGCAATCTTGATCCCAATTGTCTTATGGGCCCTCAGTGGGTGCTACTATGACAATGAAGAAGACCTTTATCCGGTCGCTCCTGACTGCGATTCCCTCAACGTAAGCTATGCCACTACCATTGTGCCCCTTTTACAACAACACTGCACAGGCTGCCACAGTGGTGGTTCTCCCTCTGGAGGCGTAGCGCTAGTAGAGCACGCTGATGTCCAAGTTTGGGCCCAAAATGGTGCCCTTTATGGTTCTATGGCTCACATTGATGGCTTTTCACCCATGCCTAGTAGTACGCTTCGGCTCCCTGATTGTGATCTTGGTCAAGTAAAAAACTGGGTAGAGGCCGGCGCTCTCAACAACTAAAACAAACCAAATATGAAAAAATCAATCTTAATCCTGAGCCTGCTATTAATGGCAGTAAGCTCTCTCTCCGCTCAAAAGTACCTTACTCGCACCGGACAGGTAAGTTTCCTCTCCGAAACTCCGGTTGAAAATATCGAGGCAGATCACAAACAAGTAACCAGTATCTTCAATTCTGAGACGGGCGACCTGGTTTTCTCTCTCTTGCTCAAAGGTTTTCAGTTTGAAAAGGAATTGATGCAGGAACATTTCAATGAAAAATATGTTGAATCGGATAAGTATCCTAAATCTACCTTCAAAGGCTCCATCACCAATATGGATGAAGTTGATCTAAGTAAAGATGGTACTTATCAAGTAAAAGTAGAGGGAAGTTTGATTATCCATGGGGTAACCCAACCAGTCAGTACAGATGGTGTTATTACTGTAGATGGTGGCAAGATTAAGGCCGAAGCGACCTTTCCGATTGCCTTGGAAGACTATGAAATTGAAGTTCCCTCTATCGTCCGTGAAAGTATCGCGGAGAACATCTCCATCGAGGTGACGATGAATTATGAACCCTTCAAGAAGTAAATTGAATCAATGAAAAGGTCCCTCCCACTACTGTTTGGCTACGTCCTCTTGATAGGGCTTATCCTGCCGCTCAACCTTCAAGCTCAAGAAGATGAAGACGATCTCATGGCGATGCTCGAAGAAATGGAAGAAGAGCCAGTTAACTATGCCTTGGCTACCTTTAAGGGAGTACGTCTTATTAATGCCCATTCCATCGAAATGCCCGGTGAAGGCGTTTTGCAGATGATGATTTCGCATCGCTTTGGGCGGGTCAATGGAGGAGCATACGAATTTTTTGGGCTGGATCAGGCCAATATGCGATTGGGTTTTGAATACGGTATCAAGCCTTGGCTCTGCGTTGGGATTGGGCGTAGTAATGTGTTCAAAACCTACGATAGCTTTCTCAAAGTGCGCTTGTTTAGACAAAAATCAGGAGCGGAAACTTTTCCTTTTACGATTGTTGCCTACAGTAATATGGCCATCAATACCCTAAGGTTTACTGACCCTAGTCGAGAGAATTTTTTTACCTCTCGTCTCAATTATACTCATCAGTTGATGATTGCACGTAAGTTTGGAGAACGACTTTCGCTGCAGTTAATGCCAACCATGGTGCATCGCAACTTAGTCGCTACTCGAGCTGAGCAAAATGATGTCTTTGCCATGGGGATAGGGGGCAGAGTTAAAGTCACGCGGAGTATGACTATCAACTTTGAATATTTCTATCTCCTGCCAGGAAATACCGCCGATAACTTTCAAAACTCGCTCTCGATCGGGGTTGATATCGAGACGGGAGGCCACGTATTCCAGCTCATGTTTACCAACTCGGTCGCAATGTCCGAAAACCTCTTTATCCCGCAGACTACCGGTGATTGGCTAGCTGGTGATATCCACCTTGGCTTCAACCTTGGGCGAGTATTTACGGTGAAGCGGAAGTAGTTGTTCTGCTTCGCAGAACGCTTTATTCTGGCGGCGTATGCAATACGCCGCTACAGATATCTAGTGTAGGGTAGTATTACAAACGCCCACGACCCTTTTCGAAAGGCCTAAGCACTCCTGCTTTCTGCTTCGCAGAACGTTTCTATCGATTGCACTCCCCAAAGGATAAGCGTTCTGCGAAGCAGTCCTTAAAACTAGACTGACAAAAGTCACTCCTCTGTCAAACCTATCTCTTCTGCTCGTAGAGTGCCTTCTCCTAATTTGGGGTTATGGAAAGCACTCACACTCCTGCCTGTTACCATTGCGGGGATGAATGTCCTAGTCCCCCCGTACAGTATGCGGAAAAGGACTTTTGTTGCGAAGGCTGCAAAATGGTCTATCAGATCCTGCATGACAATGAGCTGGAGAACTATTATGAATTAGAAAACACCCCCGGTCAAAAGTTGAACAACCCAAATCTTAAAGGGAACTGGGACTATTTGGAGCAGCCTGAAGTCATCGAAAAACTAATTGACTTTACAGATGATGAGCGTACTTTTTTACGGCTCCGCATCCCTCAAATGCATTGTACTTCTTGTATCTGGCTGTTGGAAAATCTCTATCGCCTTCATCCGGGTATCGAGCAGTCTCAGGTAGACTTTCTTCGCAAAACGCTTTCCCTCAGCTTTCAAAATGATCAGATCCGCCTGCGTGAAGTGGTCGCTTTATTGGCCGGCATCGGTTATGAGCCGGAAATCCGTCTGCAGGATTTAAAGCACAAAAAGCAAAAATCCTATGTTTCTCCCTTAGTCTATCCATTGGGGATTGCAGGCTTTTGTTTTGGCAACATTATGTTGTTTAGCTTTCCGGACTATTTCGGCGCCGCCGAACGCTACCTTCCCATTTTTGCTTATTTGAATCTATTGCTGGCCTTGCCCGTTTTCTTGTACAGCAGCCGGACTTTCTTTCGCTCGGCTTGGGAAGGGCTCAAGCAAAAGCAGCTCAACATCGATGTACCGATCTCTCTGGGGATATTGGTGCTTTTTGGACGCAGTCTCTTTGAGATCCTCACGCAGACGGGTGCGGGTTATATGGATTCTTTGGCAGGTCTGGTATTTTTTCTCTTGATCGGTAAATGGTTTCAAGAAAAGACTTATGACCAATTGGCCTTTGACCGGGATTATACTGCTTACTTTCCGATTGCCGCGACGAGGCTGCGAGAGGGGCAAAGTGAAAGTGTAGCCGTAACCGATTTGGTAGTAGGAGATAAGCTATTGATTCGTAACCAAGAGTTGATCCCTGCAGATGCACGTTTATTGAGTACCACCGCCCAAGTGGATTATAGCTTTGTCACCGGTGAATCTGAGCCAGTACCTAAAGTAGTGGGAGATCAGCTTTATGGAGGTGGCCGCCAAATAGGTTTGCCGATTGAGGTTGAGCTTACCAAAGCAGTCTCCCAGTCTTATCTCACGCAATTGTGGAATCAATCTGCCTTCCGCAAGGAAGCCAAGGCTAGTCTAGAAAGTTTGACAGACCGTATCAGTAAGCGCTTTACGTTAGGTGTCTTGGCGGTGGCATTGGTGGCTGGTATTTACTGGTGGATTGCAGCTGGCGCAGGTATGGCGGCCAATGTGTTTACCGCCGTTTTGATCGTCGCTTGTCCCTGTGGTATTGCTTTGACGTTGCCGATTACGCTAGGCAATAGCTTGAGATTATTGGGAAAAGATCGGCTCTACCTCAAAAATACCAGCGTCATTGAGCAGATGGCTAGTCTAGACAATATCGTTTTTGATAAAACGGGTACCCTAACCCAGCACGATCGTCTGCCTGCAAAATTAGTCTATGGGCAGCCTTCTGATGAGAGTATGGATCGTTTGATGACTCTGGTGCAGACCTCGACTCACCCTGTAAGCCAAGCGATCGGTCGTATGCGAGCAGAGGGAGGGAATCTACCGATTACAGATTTGCGGGAGACGACTGGCCAAGGGCTAGAAGCGATTGTAGAGGGCTATCATTTACAATTAGGTAATTGGAATTACATCAGCAAATTTTTACTACCAAATGAGCGGCTTCGAGACGAGGGATTAGATACCAAGGCTACTTGGCTAGTCGAAGATGGTAGGCTGATTGCTGGTTTTGCTTGGCAAGCATCCTTCCGAGAAGGGCTTTCCAGTACCATAAACGTTTTGTGCCAGCAGTATCAGCTACAGGTGCTCTCAGGCGATACAGATCGTGATCGAGCTGCTTTGCAAAAAGTTTTTGATGCAGAAACTCCCCTGCACTTTCAGCAGAGTCCACAAGCCAAGTTAGATTTTATCGCCTCTCTCCAAGCAGAAGGGCACAAAGTCATGATGATAGGGGATGGCTTAAATGATGCCGGTGCCCTACGCCAAAGCGAAGTCGGTATTGCTCTGACAGAAGACACTGGCACTTTTGCTCCTGCTTGTGATGCAATCTTGGACGCCCAGTCATTTAGTAAACTGCCCGCCGTCTTGCGTTTTACCCGCAAGGCGGTACAATTGGTGCGCTATGGTTTTGGGCTTTCTTTGCTATATAATCTGTTTGGGTTGGCCATTGCAGTACAAGGCTGGTTGACGCCGGTGATTGCCGCAATATTGATGCCCCTGAGTTCTCTGACTGTGGTAGCTTTTGGGATGAGTGCTAGTTATTTGGCCCATCGAGCTTTATTTAGGCCGCGGCGCGGAACGCTTGTCTCAAGCTTACCAGATGCGCAAAAAAGACTACCGGTACCACAAATGCAGGCAGCCAACTAAAAGGAAAATTCAATACCGCCCAATTGGGTTGATCAAAGGCAATCTGCTGGAAATTGCTGGGCAGAGCTAAGATAGCGGTAGCAACAATATTGATGAGTAAGCCTAACATGGCAAGATTCCAGCCTATGATGAGCCATTTACCACCTTGCTTTTTGATGAAGGCGAAATAAATTAAGATCGGAGCGCTGATACCCGCGATAATGTCAAAGTTACGACCGGCAAAGGTCATGATCTCCGGCACCGCCTGATTGAGAAACAACCAATAGAGGACTAGCTCTACGGGTATCCGTACTATGTGTATCCAATGCAGTCGATCCAACGGCAAGCGGTCGATAAAGGCCCTACCACGCTTGGTAAAAAATACTATCCCTATCAGGATAAAGGTCGGCACTACTGCGATCGGAAAGCGCGGAGGCACTGGCTGGGGATCAGTATTATAAAAGTCGGCCAAACTCAAGCCTGCTTGTAGGGCCAACCATAGGATGATGCCACCGAGTATCCAATTCGCGCTAGAAGCGTTCTGCGCAGCAGCTCTAAAAGCCCGATAAAATAAAAACAGCGTCAAAAGCGTCGTCAATATAAAGACAATGGTGATGTAAGAGGGGAGATTGGCAATCATGATATGTGTGATTATGTGATTATAGTTGTATATGCAAGTCAATAAATAAAAAAATCACCTAAGGTTTTAAAGGCAAATTGGCGCGGATTGCTTCGGTGATCATATCTATTTGCTGCAGTTGAAACTGGCCTAAAATGGCCTCTACTTGTTTGTGGAGGCTTTCCCAGAGGGGGGAAACTTCTTCAAGCAGCTCAAAGCCCTTTTGGGTAAGGAACAATTCAGACTGCCTTGGGTCAGCTCCTTTTTGGATGAGAACGTAACCTTCTTTTTCTAGTTTTTTTAAATCACGGCTCATAGTGGAAGGGTCTAAAATGAGAATGTCAGCCAAATGCTTTTGGTTGACGGGGGCCTTTTTGCCGATGATAAATAAAATCGAAACCATACTGCCACGGAGGCCAAAAGGCTTGTAGGCTTGCATATAAGCTTGATTGAGCATGCGATGCAGGCGTCTAAGGCGAGCATTGGCACAAGTAGAAGGATTGATCCGAGCAAAATTAGGACCGGCTGTAGGCTTATTTGCAGGCATGTTGGCAAGCTAAACAATTAAAGTTGTATATACAAGCTAAGTCTAAAGTGATGACCTATGTCAACATCATTACATACAAAAGTCACTATAGGCTTTTGCTTCTGTCATCTTTAGTCGTGTACAGAGCGACTAAGTTTGAAGCAATCAAATATCCATTCCTATGACAGTGATTTTCATTCTTATCGGTATCAGCCTTTTGGTGGCACTGGGTTTCTTAGGAGCCTTTTTGTGGGCGGTTCGTTCGGGCCAATATGCTGACGACTACACCCCATCGGTGCGCATCCTTTTTGAGGAAGCCAATAATGAAAATGCTGCTAATCACACTAAATCTTAATCGAATTCTGCCATGTTACAGAATCCGTCATCAAGCTCTACCTCAACTGGCACAGTTCGTCAAACCCAGGTAGAAACCTTCTACTACGACAATGCGATCGTCCGAAATTTTGCGATAGCATCTGTCATCTGGGGCCTAGCCGGCATGCTGGTGGGGCTCATCGTTTCGTTTCAATTCGTATTACCGAATTTCTTTCTTTGGGACGAAATCAGCTTCATGTCCTTTGGTCGTCTCCGCCCACTGCACACCAATGCGGTGATTTTTGCCTTTGTGGGTAACGGGATTTTCATGGGTGTGTACTACTCATTACAGCGTTTGACTAAGGCACGTATGTACAGTGATGTACTCAGCAAGCTCCATTTCTGGGGTTGGCAGGCAATCATTCTCGCGGCCTTGATCACCCTTCCGCTAGGGATTACGACTGGAAAAGAGTATGCCGAACTTGAATGGCCAATTGACTTAGCGATCGCGGTGGTCTGGATCATCTTCGGTTTGAACATGTTTCTGACTATCAACAAACGCCGTGAACGTCACATTTACGTTGCGATTTGGTTTTATATCGCGACTTGGGTTACGGTTACGGTACTACACGTAGTCAACAGCTTGGAGCTTCCTGCGAGTATGTGGCAGAGTTACTCTGTTTTTGCTGGGGTCCAAGATGCCCTTGTACAGTGGTGGTACGGTCACAATGCGGTAGCATTTTTCCTGACGACACCTTACCTAGGTTTGATGTACTACTTCATCCCTAAGGCTTCTAATCGTCCGGTTTATTCGTATCGCTTGTCAATCATTCACTTCTGGGCCTTGATTTTTATCTACATCTGGGCCGGACCTCACCACTTGCTGTACACTGCCCTGCCTGATTGGGCGCAGTCTCTCGGAGTAGTATTCTCGATCATGTTGATCTTCCCCTCATGGGGGGGGATGCTCAATGGCCTGATGACCCTTAGAGGGGCCTGGGATCGAGTACGGACTGATCCTATTCTTAAGTTTATGGTAGTGGCCGTTACGGCCTATGGTATGGCGACCTTCGAAGGTCCCATGCTTTCGATCAAGAGCTTTAATGCCTTGACTCACTATACTGACTGGACTATTGGCCACGTGCACATTGGTACTTTAGGATGGAACGGCTTCTTGACCTTTGGGGTGTTGTATTGGTTGATCCCCAAAATGTGGAAGACCAAACTCCACTCTCAGAAGTTGGCCAATTTCCATTTCTGGACAGGAACGCTGGGAATCATCTTTTATGCTCTACCGATGTACTGGGCTGGATTTACCCAAGGTACTATGTGGAAGCAATTTGATGCTGATGGCTTCCTCGTTTATGGTAATTTCCTCGAAACGGTAACTCAAATCATCCCCATGTACTGGACCCGTGGTCTTGGAGGTACGCTTTATTTGGTTGGGGTATTTGTGATGGTTTATAATTTGGTAGCTACTGCTCGTAAAGGTTCGCTTGTCGCCAACGAAAAAGCGAGTGCGCCTGCTTTAGCGAAGGAATATAAATCTCACCAAGGTGAGTACTGGCACCGCTGGATCGAGCGTCGCCCCATGCAGATGCTATTTGGTAGTCTTGTCCTCATCCTCATTGGAGGGTTAGTGGAGATGATTCCTACTTTCTTGGTACAGGATAATGTGCCTCAGATCACCGCGGTACAACCTTATACTCCGCTAGAGCTCGAAGGCCGAGATATCTATATCCGAGAAGGCTGTTACACTTGCCACTCTCAGATGATTAGACCTTTCCGTTCTGAGACAGAACGTTACGGAGAGTATTCCAAAGCGGGTGAGTTTGTCTATGATCACCCATTCCAATGGGGGTCAAAACGCACCGGTCCAGATTTGGCCAGAGAAGGAGGTAATCCCAAGCTGCGTAAGTCTGACAGCTGGCACTATCGCCACATGTATGATCCGCGCTCTACCTCTGATGGCTCTATCATGCCTCGCTACTCTTGGCTACACGAAAACACACTGGATATTTCTACTACAGAAAGTAAGATCTCGACTATGCGTACCCTTGGGGTGCCATATCCTGAGGGCTATGAAGCACAGGCAGTAGCGGACTTGCAGCAGCAAGCCCAAGAGATTGCCGATCGCATTCAAGAAGAATTGCCAGATAGTCCTGGTATCAGTGAGAAATCAGATAAAGAGATTATGGCAGTGATCGCTTATCTCCAACGTTTGGGGGTAGATATCACTAAGACTGCTGATCCAAGTTTGAGTACTAAGTAACACCTAGAAAATCTAAGAAAATGCATAAAGAAGTATTAGCCAATATCGACGGTGTAAGTCTCTTTCCCGTGATCGCGATCGTACTCTTCATGATCATCTTTAGCCTTATCACCTTTTACACCTTCAAGATGGACAAGCGCAAGATTGGTGAATTATCCTTCATCCCTCTAGAAGATGATCCTACGTCCACTGTAACTACTCACGGCAAAACGCAAAACTAATGAGCAGAAAGAATTTCAAAACGCTGTTAACAACCGGACTCGCCCTTTTTGGGGGCGGGTCCCTAATAGCCCAAGATATAAATGGGGTTTCCTCCTCATCCTTGATGCTGACGCTGATCTTCACGATGATCGCGCTAGGTTTAGTGATCGTGATTTTGGCGTTGACGGTATTCTACCTTATTCGTGAAAAAGCCCCCCAAGCCGAAACTACCGCTGAAGCTGCCGCAAGTGTCGAAGCCATCCCACTAGAGAAGAAAACCTTTAGCTGGAAGTGGTGGAACAAAAAACTGGTAGCCGCAGTCCCAGTAGCGCAGGAAGCAAGTATTGATATGGGCCACGATTATGATGGTATCCGAGAACTGGACAATAGTCTGCCGCCTTGGTGGCTCTATGGTTTTTACATTACTATCGGCTGTGCCATTGTATATCTAGCTTACTATCACATTGGTACCGATTGGTCCTCTGAGAAGGAGTATATAGCAGAAATGCAGGAAGCCGAAGTGATCAAAGAGGCCTATCTCGCCAAAGTAGCTGCAGGGGTAAACGAAAACAATGTGGTAGCCCTCACTGATGCAATAAAGATTGCTGAGGGTGAACAAATCTTCATTACCTACTGTGTTGCCTGCCACGGGGCGGAAGGCCAAGGAGGGATTGGACCCAATATGACGGACGAATATTGGATCCACGGTGGCGACATCAAAGATGTCTTCAAAACTATCAAGTACGGGGTCATTGACAAGGGGATGACTCCTTGGCAGGAGATGCTCAAGCCGCAGGAAATGCAAGCGGTAGCGAGTTTTATTTTAACCTTGCAGGGAACGAACCCACCCGGCGCCAAGGCGCCGCAAGGGGAGCTTTTTCGACCTGATACGGCTGGGGTAGATACTACGCAAGCAACAGCCAATATTTCGATGAATTAAGTATTAGAGGCAGGGTACTGCCCTGCCTCTATGAGTATTGCCAACCTACAGAACTGACTGATCATGATTAGCTTTGTCGAAGTAGAAGCACAAGATACTGAGGAGTACCGCGACTCGATCGCTACTGTTGATGAGAGTGGTAAAAGACGCTGGATTTTCCCTAAGAAACCCAAGGGTAAATTCTACAATCTTCGCACTTGGCTAAGTGCTTTCTTCCTCGGATTACTCTTTATTGGGCCTTTTTTGAAAATGAACGGACAGCCCTTTTTGCTGTTCAACATCCTTGAACGTAAGTTCATCCTTTTCGGTATTCCGTTCTGGCCACAGGACTTTCACCTCTTCGCCTTGGCGATGATTGCCCTGTTTGTTTTCATTGTCTTATTTACCGTGATATTTGGTCGTATTTGGTGCGGTTGGGCCTGCCCCCAAACCATTTTTATGGAAATGGTTTTCAGAAAGATCGAATACTGGATCGAGGGAACAAATATCCAGCAACGTAAATTAGACAAGCAAGCTTGGAACCGTGATAAAATACTTAAGAAAGGAAGCAAATGGGCCATTTTTTATGCTATAGCCTTCTTGATTGCCAATTTGGTCATGGCCTATATCATTGGGGTCGAAGAGTTGGCTACGATTGTGACTGAGTCTCCTCAGGCCAATTGGGGTAAGTTCAGCTTTGTGATGATCTTCTCGGGGATTTTCTTCTTTGTCTTTGCCTATTTCCGTGAGCAAGCCTGTATTGCGGTCTGCCCTTATGGTCGCTTGCAAGGGGTGCTACTGACCAAGGATAGTATAGTGGTAGCCTACGATTGGCTTAGGGGAGAACCGCGCGCTAAGCGTCGCAAAAAACAAACAATCGAACAGCCTAAAGGCGATTGTGTGGACTGCAAGCTATGTGTAGCGGTTTGTCCTACTGGGATCGATATCCGCAATGGTACGCAAATGGAATGTGTCAATTGTACCGCTTGTATTGACGCTTGCGACTCGGTCATGGACAAATTGAAAAAGCCTAGAGGCCTCATCCGCTACGACTCTCACCAAGGAATCGAAACGGGGACTCCCTTCCGCTTTACGGCTCGCGTTGCTGGCTACTCAATCGTCTTAGTTGCACTTTTGAGTGTATTGGGCTTCTCTTTGGCGGGAAGAGCAGACGTAGAAGCCACCATCTTGCGGACTCCGGGTATGTTACTCGAGAAGACTGAAGCAGGCTGGTTTCGCAATGTTTACAATTACCAGATCGTCAACAAAACCCAAAAAGAATTTCCGCTTTCCTTCAAACTGATAGATCCCGCAGGCGGTAAAATCACCCGTGTCGGTAAAGATATTGTGATGAAGCCTCAAGCGATGAATAAGGGGGTAATGATGGTAGATATCCCGCCAGCGGAACTCCATAGCTATAAGCAACGCATTCGCATCGAAATCTGGTCGGGAGACCGGATGATAGACGAAGTAGCCGTTAATTTTTTGGGCCCAATGATGTGATTTTTTTTAATCCTAAAAAGCAAAGTACCATGAGCTGGAAATATAAGATCGCCGCCTTATACATCGGCTTTGTTGCCGTAATCCTAAGCGGTGTCATTGCCTCTACCGGACATAAATATCAACTGGTTCGTACCGATTATTACGAAGCAGAGGTCAACTATCAAAGCCGGATTGATGAGATGCATAACCAAGCCTTACTCGAAGAAAAACCCTTGATCACACAAAGCGATCATGCTATCGTCTTTACCTTCCCTACAGCACTACAAAATGCAAGCGGCGAGATTAATTTATATCGCCCCTCAGATCATAATCTGGACCAAAAGTTAGCTCTTCAACTTGCGGATGGTCAGCAGGTACTGGACAAGGCAAGCGTTCGGCAAGGCCATTGGATAGTACAACTAAGCTATCAACAAGATGGTACCAAATACTATCAGGAACAGAGTATAGTAGTAAAATAATGCTTTGGATCGCCTTCACCTTGGGACTTTTTGGCAGCTTGCACTGCGTAGGTATGTGCGGGCCCATTGCCTTGAGCCTACCGGCTAAGGGCTCTCTCTGGAAGATATTACCGGGGCGTTTGCTCTACCAAGCTGGGCGTATGATGGGCTATAGCCTTTTAGGCGCTATCGCTGGTTTGTTGGGCTTAGGGGCCAGTCTCGCGGGTTTACAACAAGGCATTTCTATCACCCTTGGGTTCATATTACTTTTAGGGATTTTGTTGGCCTCCAATTGGGAGTCCCGATTGATTCGTTTACCGGGCCTAGACAAGGTCTTCCATAAACTCTATCAACAGATGCGGCGACTCCTGCAAAATGCCAGTACTCCGCAAATGTTCCAACTAGGGATCTTAAACGGATTTTTGCCCTGCGGCTTTGTCTATTTAGCTTTGGCCGGAGCCTTGAATATGGAGACTTATAGTCAAAGCATTACCTACATGGCGCTCTTTGGGCTTGGGACTTTGCCCCTAATGTTGGGTATGAGTTTAGCTGGCGGACTGCTAGGGCCATATCTCAAACGCAGCTGGCGTCCCGTCTTAAGGATTGTCTCGCTTGTATTTGCTGCTTATCTGATTGTTAGAGGACTCGATTTGGGCATCCCTTACCTTAGTCCTGAGTTAACGGCAAACAGTGTGGAAACTAGTTGTCATTGAAACTATTTGGTGCTTACGAGCGTTCGCTTGAAAGAATATTAAAAATATTGGTTGATTATTAACAATCTTTCATATAGCTTTGTGTCATTATGATCAAAACGACAGCTAACAAAGGCTTTTATTTTTACTTCTATTATTTCTTTGGAATAGTATAAGGGGCCTTGTTATTGTCTATTAATAAAGAATTTTTCCAAGCGTCCCCTTTTGTTCGGGACGCTTTTTTGTTAATGCTCAAAGCTATGTCAGCGGAATTATCAGTAGCTACGGCCAGGCGTACAGTGGCCATCCAAGGAGTCAAAGGGGCTTATCATGAGATTGCCGCCCGCCAATTTTTTGGCCCGGATATCGAATTGGCTATGTGCGACTCTTTTCCTGAGCTATTCCGCTCTCTCGACGAACAGGAAGCTGATTGCGGGGTAATGGCCATCGAAAACTCAGTGGCGGGGACGATTCTCCCCAATTATGCATTGCTGAGAAACTCTGCTTACACCATTGTGGGGGAGGTTTATCTAAGGATCGAACACCAATTGATGGCTTTACCCGGACAGCGCATCGAAAATATCAAAGAGGTGCATTCGCATCCTATGGCGATCCTGCAGTGTCATGAGTTTTTCAAGGCCTATCCGCACATCAAACTGATTGAAAGCGTAGATACCGCCGCCAGCGCCGCTATGATCCAAGAGAGAGAAGCGTTCGGCACGGCCGCTATTGCCAGTAAACTCGCCGCAGCGCATTATGATCTGGATATCTTGGCCAGTAGCATCGAAGACAACAAGCGTAATTTTACGCGCTTTTTGATCCTCTTGGACAAGGTCTCCGCCAAAAGTTTTACCAAAGGACACAAACCCAACAAAGCCTCCCTTTGCTTCAATCTGAAGCATGAGGTCGGACAATTATCGCAGGTACTGCTGGTCCTGAGTAGCCATGGTATGAACTTGAGTAAAATCCAATCGCTCCCGATTGTGGGGAAAGAATGGACCTACTTTTTTCATCTCGACTTAGTTTTTGACCATCAAGCTCAGTACAAGAGAGCCCTCTCTGCGATCCGTCCGCTCGTTAATGAATTAAGAGTATTAGGTGAATACGAACGTGCACCTAAACTATAAACCTGCTCAAACCACTTCATCATGATTATATCAGCAGCAAATCGTCTCGACCACGTCAAAGAGTACTACTTCGCCGGTAAGCTCCGAGAATTGCGTGCTCGCATGGCCGCCGGAGAAGATATCATCAATCTGGGTATCGGCAATCCGGACATGAGCCCGTCGGACTCAACCCTCAAAACCTTGGTAAAAGCTGCCGTTGAGCCAGATAAGCATGGCTACCAGCCCTATAAAGGTATTCCCGCCCTTCGGCAGGCTTTTGCGGATTGGTATATGCGCACTTATGGGGTAAGCCTCTCCGAGGAACGCGAGATTCTGCCCCTCATGGGTTCGAAAGAAGGGATTATGCATATCTCTATGGCTTTTCTCAACGAAGGGGATGAGGTATTAGCGCCTAATCCTGGCTATCCCACTTACGCTTCGGTATCCAAATTGGTCGGGGCGACTATGCGTCAGTACGATCTTTTGGAATCCAATAATTGGCATCCAGATTTTGAAGCCCTAGAGCAATCAGACCTTAGCAAGGTCAAAATTATGTGGGTCAGCTATCCGCATATGCCTACAGGCGCCAGCGCTAGCCGAGCCCTATTCGAGCGCTTGATCGCATTTGGACGTAAACACCAGATTTTGATCTGCCACGACAATCCTTATAGTCTCGTGCTCAATCCAGAACCCTTGAGCATTTTAGAAATCGAGGGAGCCAGAGAAGTGGCCATTGAGCTTAACTCCTTGAGTAAGTCCCATAATATGGCAGGCTGGCGTGTAGGTGCGGTTTGCGGAGAAGCAGATTATATCAACACCATCCTTACCGTCAAAAGTAATATGGACTCAGGTATGTTTCGCCCTGTCCAAGAAGCCGCCGCTACAGCCTTAGCCAATAGCTTTGAGTGGCACGGTGAGCGCAATGAAGTTTACCGCTTTCGCCGTTCTATTGCCGAAGGGATCTTGCGAGCCCTAGGCTGTGCTTTTCAAGAAGATCAGGTCGGTATGTTTGTTTGGGCTCGGATTCCCGAGAACGCTCAGTCTAGTGAGGCCTTTTCTGATATGATCCTAGATGAGGCCAAAGTCTTTATGACCCCTGGTTTTGTGTTTGGCTCCAATGGCGAAGGCTATATCCGTATTTCCCTTTGTACCGAAACCACTCGCTTACAGGAAGCTTTGACCCGCGTCCTAGAAATGGTACTTGCAAAAGCCTAAACCATGAAGATTACGATCATAGGACTCGGACTGATTGGAGGCTCCCTTGCGTTAGATCTCCGCGCCAATGGCTTTGCCCACCATCTGATAGGCGTTGACAATAACGAAGATCACTGCCGGATCGCCTTGGAAGAAGGATTGGTAGATGAGATCTTGGAACTTGAGTTTGCTTGTAAACGCGCCGATATCGTGGTATTGGCTATTCCGGTCAATGCGATCATGAAGCTGCTGCCTCAAGTGCTGAATTTAGTGGATGAGCAGACGGTTGTGATCGATATGGGCTCTACTAAAGGTGAGATTGCCAGCGCAATTTATGAGCATCCGCTGCGCGCTAGGGTAGTGCTGGCACACCCAATGGCTGGTACCGAATACTCTGGTCCACTGGCTGCGGTCTCCAATCTTTTTCAACACAAAGCAGCGATTTTGTGCGATACGCATCTCAGTGATGAGGATGCGGTCCAGCTAGCTGAACGCTTATTTAAAAGTCTCTTTATGAGACTCAGCTATATGGAATCTGGTGATCATGACCGGCATGCAGCCTACGTCTCACACGTTTCGCATATCAGTTCCTTTGTACTGGCTTTGACCGTACTCGAAAAAGAAAAAAGCGATGTCAATATCTTCAATCTCGCCAGTGGTGGTTTTGCCTCTACTGTACGTTTGGCCAAGAGTTCACCGCAGATGTGGCGCGATGTTTATGAACAAAATGCAGGTAACCTAGTAGATGTGCTGGATAGTTATCTGGAAAAAATGCAGGCCTTTAGAGACCGCATCGCCACTGGAGATTTTGATCAGACCTACGCTTGGATGGAAGAAGCCAATGCCATTGGTGCCATCGTCGATCGACTCAACAAACCTATACTTAAGAAATAAACCATCAATTAGAATCCTCAATAGCCCGAAAATAATGGACAGTAGTAAACTCATACCAATGAAAGAATGGGGCCTTGGCCTCGGAGATTTTGTCGTAATCTCTGGCCCCTGTAGTGCTGAGAGCCCCGAGCAAATGATGCAAACTGCTCTTGGAGTGGCTGAGCATGATGTACATATCCTTCGTGCGGGAATCTGGAAGCCTCGTACTCGTCCCAATTCTTTCGAAGGCGTTGGGGGCGTCGGCCTCAAATGGCTCAAAGATGCTGGTAAAGCCACTGGCCTACCCGTTTGTGCTGAGGTGGCAAACGTAAAACACGTTTACGAAGCCCTGAGAGCTGGCGTTGACATCATGTGGATCGGAGCGCGTACCACGGTAAATCCATTTGCGGTACAGGAGATTGCAGACGCACTCGATGGAGTTGATGTACCTGTCATGGTCAAAAATCCGATCAATCCAGACCTCGAACTATGGATTGGGGCCATGGAGCGCCTCCAAAAAGCAGGCTTAAACAAAATCGCAGCCATTCATCGTGGTTTCTCCATTCACGGTAAGTCAAAATACCGCAACCAACCGATGTGGGAGATTCCGATTGAATTGCGTCGTCGCCATCCTGAATTAGCGATCGTTTGTGATCCTAGTCATATTTCGGGTCGCCGTGATTTGCTATTTGATGTATCTCAGAAGGCGCTAGACCTCAGCTTTGATGGCCTGATGCTAGAGTCTCACATCACACCCGATAAGGCTCTGAGTGATGCGAAGCAACAAGTTACTCCCGTTCGCTTAGGCGAAATCCTACAACATCTCGTCCATCGCAGCTCCAGTTCTGCTGATCCGTCAATGCGTTCGCAGCTAGAAATCTTCCGTGAAGAAATCGACCAGTTTGATAAGGACCTGATTCGTACGCTTGGTGAACGCATGAAAATCTCCCGCAAAATCGGTGAGTTCAAAAAGTCTAACAATGTGACGATTCTACAGCGCGCCCGCTGGGACGAGATTATTGCCGATCGATTAGAGTTAGCCAATTCGGTGGGATTGAGTGCTGATATCATGAAGGAAATCATGCAGATGATTCACAAGGAATCTATCCGTCATCAAACCGCGGTGATGAACGCCATTGAAGAAAAAGCCTAGTCGCTAACAACAATTTATTACCAAAGCTCGTAGTCAAATAGTATGATTACGAGCTTTTTTTGATCTTTTATAGGGGATTCCGATGTATTATATGTCTCTTAATCGTCATTGAAACGATGCTAACATTATCTAATTTTAAATTTTTGGTAAATAGAAGCATCATTTTGATATTTTTTTGCGTATTAATGTAAAATATTCATATATAATCCATAATTTCACTTAAGCACAAACCCAAATTTGTTACAGCATCACTTAAACCTTTGAGCCTTTTTATGATCGATCTAATTAAGGCCATTAGATCACCCAAGAAATTGAGCTCCTTAGACCTACGTCATTACTTTAACCACATTAATTACTTCCTAACAAGACGATGCGTCAGAATTCACAATTATCCAACGATGCCCTCGAATTGAAAACGCTCCTTTCTCATTTCGCAGAATTGCGAGATGAAATTGTTATCGAACAAAATTCACTTAGTCATCAAGACATCGACACCAGCGTGTTTGGCAATACCGATCCTGCTGTCCTATTGCGTGGCTTGATTGGCCTAATTGAAAACTATCCTAAGTATAACAAATGGGGTCGATTCGCGAGTTTCTTGATCCCTCGTGAGCACTCAGTTTACTTTGATTGCAAAGTCAATGGTAAGCCTACTCGCTCCTATGAGGCATTGCTGCTTCTCCGCCGCAAGTTTCAGCAAGAGATGCGACTCAAAGAGCTTGCTGTAGGCGTAGCTGACTTTTTCCGTAGTAGAGACATCAGCGTGGGTATGGACAATGTCCTAGATGTCATCGCTCAAGCGGAAATGCGAGCCGAAAATCCTCAAATCGAAACGGTAGAGGAAGTAAGTAAGCCTAAGCCTCCTAAGTTGTCCAAGCTAAGAGTGCCCAATCCAGCCAAACGTCCGGAGCATCGTCGTCCACCACGTTCTAAAGTCAAAGTAACGCGCTAGTCTATTTCATAGACTTAGCTTCCTGTGTCCAAGAAATCTACATTTTCTTGGGCCTTACTCCTTTTTTACTGCTTCGCAGAACGCTTTATTCTGGCGGCGTATGCAATACGCCGCTACGGATAGCTAATGCATATGCCCCAATGATTTTCTTAGCTATAAAACGCTTATTTCCGACTCAATAGCCAGATTAGACCATACATGGTGAAAAACTGAAAAGGCATCGCCTTGAAGTAAGGCCAGAGGTAAATAATGATGGGGTAATCCATATTATGATAATGCTGCCACGTCCACCATTGTGGATCACTATTGGAAGTACCAATAAACCAAACCGGCACAAACAAAACGATCGCAATCAGTAATAAGATCACTCGCCGCCGCGTCGCTGTCGCTTGATAAAATTGATGCGAACGCATGAATACTCGCCCAAAACCTAAGGTCACCAGCATGGCTAAAACCGCCATTACATTAAAGAGTGCATTAAAGTTCCAATTGAAGCGTTCCCAATAGGGCTCAATTACCTCATAGATCTCCGGCAAAAACTCTACTGTAACTTTGGACAACACAATAGTCGTGATCAGTAAGACGATGCTAAAGACCATGGTATCGCTGGCTACAGGACGTTGCTGCCACCAATAAAGTCTTTGCCGTAAACTCTTACGAGGCCGCTTACTTTTACCTTTTTCTTTAAAGGATGGGATGCGACGGATGCGATTGCTCTCTCGCTCCATGATGGCCTCATTGAGTACTTGAAAATAAGCATCACGATCCCCAGAGGTAGCCCAGACAAATTCAGCATTAGTAGCTGCGGCATAAGAAAATCCTTGGTCAATCGCCTCCGAAAATACTCGATCTGAAATCTTCGATTTTTTGCACTCTACAATGACTAATGGGTCTTTGCAGGCCTTATCCCGAAATACCACTATATCCGCTTCTCGGGTTTCTGAGCCAATCTTCATTCGCTCACTTACCCTCAGATACTCTGGTGGATAGCCAAAGTGGTAGATGAGATCCAGATATGTTTCTAACTGGACCTGCTCTTCAGGATTGCTGTATTTGCGGGATTTCCCTTGCGGGAGGTAGGTAATGGTATCGTTTTTTTCATCAAGATGAACGTAACGATCCCTAATTGCTTGTTGGAGTAGACGCATGTAGGGGAAAAGCTCCTATTATCAGATAGGGTAATGTACGGTATTTCCAAATTTTGGTTGAAAATACGGATCATTCTCCAACAATGCAGCCTCCATGATCTTGTGAACCTTATCTCTCAACAGGGCCTCATCGCTGCTCTTAAGCCCTTGGGTAGGGATGGGGTCCAAAAATCGCATTTGAATATTACCAGGGTAAAATTCGATAGTATCGACAGGTTGTAGCTCTCTACTGCCTATCAGTATGATCGGCATGATCGGCACTTGGGCTTTGATCGCTACCCGAAACGCTCCCCCATGAAACTTTTTCAATGCTTCGTTGCTCCGATTACGCGTTCCCTCAGGGAATACCAAAATAGAGATTCCATCACGGAGATTCTTGACCATACCTACCAAGCTTTTGCCACGGCTGGCCTTACTAGATCGATCCACCGGAATCGAAATATTGCCTATAATCCAACCGATGATGGGTATATCTAAAATTTCTTTCTTGACCAGACTTTTCCAAGGGTGTTGGATACAGGAACCGACTACAGGAATGTCCAACATATTGTTGTGGTTGGCTACAAACATATAGGTTTGCTCAGGATTCACCTTTTCATGCTGCTGTACTTCGATATGGATACGACTCAAGGCTTCCCAGGTGGCAATCCAGACGCGATGGACTTTGTAGATTAGACGTAAGCGCTTTTGCGGATCTGCCACTAATTTGAGGACTATGTGGGCCAAAACCACTAAGGGTGTCCACATGATAAAAGTCAGAAATGTGAAACTGACGTAGAGTAGGTTTGCGGGTTTGTGCATGCTAAGGTTCGTTTTTGTGCTTCGTTTTTCTACGCCAAAAGCATAGCTGGGTTTGACAATTTACGAAAAATATTCAAAAAACAAGATGTAAGTACCCTCTGGAATCTGTTTAGATTGATGTATGGATATTACCTATATTTGAAATATACAATTTGGTATATCATTATGCCCGATCGCTTTACTCATATTGATCCCCCCAGCTCTGTCAGTGTCAAAAATGCTTACCTTCCTTTGGACGGTACTTTTGTACTCAATCAAAAGCAGCTGGCTTATTGCGCCAAACCCATCAGTTGGGTGGGAAATGCGGCGATTGCCTGCTTAATCGTGGGGTTAGGAGCTGCTGTATTGCAAGCGGATATATGGGTGCTAGTCAGCTTGACGAGTGCGCTGAGTGTATTTGGTACTTTTTATGTCTTTGGGTATGGGATGTTATACCGTTACCAGAAGAGAGAGAAAAATAGACAACTAGAGCTTGACAACGAGACCCAAATGCTCTATTACCAAAGTCCCGAGCAGCAATTCCTCTTCAAAAAAGAGCAGGTAGTCCTTTGTGTTTGGAAGCGAAGTTTATTGTTTCCCTACAGAGTCGATGAGGTCTGCATCCATTTGGAGGGGGGGCAAGAAATCCGCTGCTCAAATTTGTTGATTGCGTCTAGAGATTTACTGCTCTGGCTCAGAGCACCTTTGGTTACTCAGTATAAGTGGTTTATTTGATTAGCCGCTGCGCGGAACGATTTTCTTGCTTGGTGTATACCTTTGTTTGCATTTAAGTACTTAGACAATAGTATTCAGTACTAAGACCTAGGAAAATAGGGCTCTGCGGTCCACAAAGACCTTTTTTTCTGTACTGAATACTTTCTACTCTGTACTTGAAAAATGTCAAGCCTCCCAGCCTCTCCATAGAAATAGGCAAGAACCCCGTCGATGAAGCTAGGGCTTAAAACTCCAAGGTAAGCTGTCTCGGTGTATCGTCTGATTCATTGTTGAGATTGGAGATATAAACGCCCAACAGTCTCACAGGCAGAGGGGGAAACTCTGGACTATGCAATAATGCTTTGATGACACTATAAATCTCCTCATAGCTACCGACATAATGATTGAGGGTGCGGCTGCGGGTGGTTTGCGTAAAGTCATGAAACTTAATTTTGAGGGTGACGGTACGCCCCGCGATATTTCCCTTTTCTATTCTCCCCACTAAAGTCTCAGTTATGTATTGGAGCTTCTCAAGCATGGGCGCTTCTTGTGCGAGGTCATGATCAAAAGTACGTTCTGCGCCCACAGATTTGCGCGGGCGATTGGGTTTTACACTACTTTGATCCAAGGCCCTCACGATACGATAGTAATGCCTACCTACTTTGCCAAATCTGCGGGCTAGTTCATACTCCGTATAACGCTTCAAATCCTTACCCGTGTGGATGCTCATGCGTTTCATCTTTTTGGCTGTGACTTTGCCAATACCATGAAACTTCTCAATCGGCAATTTCTCTAAAAATGATTCAGCTCGATCTGGGGGGATCAGCGTACAACCGTTTGGTTTATTGATATCAGAGGCGACTTTAGCGAGAAACTTATTGATGGAGATACCGGCTGAAGCCGTAAGATTGACTTCTTCCCAGATAGCTGCTCTGATCTCTTGGGCAATCTTGGTCGCTGAGAGCATACCCATCTTGTTTTCGGTAACGTCGAGATAGGCCTCGTCAAGAGATAAGGGTTCGACTAGGTCGGTATAACGATAAAAGATCGCGCGAATCTGATGAGAAACCGTCCGATACTGGTCAAATCTAGGACGCACAAAAATCAGGTCAGGACATTGCCGGGCGGCGGTAATTGATGGCATAGCAGAGCGAACGCCATATCTCCTGGCTTCATAGCTAGCCGCTGCGACAACTCCCCTTTGTTTTGAACCCCCTACCGCAATGGGTTTACCACGTAACTCTGGGTTATCCCGCTGCTCTACAGAGGCGTAAAAGGCGTCCATATCAACGTGAATGATTTTGCGGTAAGGAGTTTCCATTAGCCGTTTTGCAATGCTTGAAGCCGAAGGATAGCGGTTGCTTGCCATTCGCTTACGGCTCGAGTAGCTTGCATGCGCCGAGGTAGCTGATCTATGGCATTGAGGGTGGCCTCATAAGTTTTAATGGCCTCGGGGATTTGGCCGGCCTCTTCGAGTAATTCGGCCTTGTAGAGGAGCCACTTTTCATGCCTAGGCAAGCGAGCGATGATATCCTCTACTTTGGCCAAGGCCGCTGGCCATTCCTCTGCTAATCGATCGATTTCTATGGCATAAGATCGTAATACAATATTGAACCCAAGTACTGACTCTCCTTTTTCCAGCCAATATTTTGCGCCTGCAAAGTCTGTAGAATCAGTCCGTAAAGTGGCTTGGGCAATTTCGAGAAAATGATGCGGGCGTGGCTCTTGAGCATAGTGCAACGCATCTGAAAAATCACGTACCGAAAGCGAGTCCTGCCCTAATTGTTTGAAAATACCCGCCCTCGTAATTAGTGCCTTTACGTGCTGAGGACGAGCGGCCAAAAACTTATCGATATACATCAAGCCACTTTGGGGGTAACTATGTTCCGAAAACAGTTTGGCAAGTTGAAAGGCCACGTCGAGCTGTAAACTCGAATCTAAGCGTTCTGCGAATAGCAGGTCTGCATAAGAAGCATCGAAATTATGATCCAAGCGAAAATACTCTCCGCGTTCCAAGTAGAGCTGAGCGTTCTGAGGATCAGCCTTTATTTTTCTACTCACCTCATTGATCAACTCATGTACAGGACCATGGGCCGAGAGTTTTTGAGAAGGTAAAATCAAGATCGCAAGGAGACCATAAATAATTGCCAAACGCATGATACAATTTCCGTTTTTTTGAGGATTACTCCTAGCTCTCTTTTGGTATTAAGTACTTAGACAATAGTACTCAGTATTAAGAACTAGGGAATCTGAGCTTTATGGTTTAGCAAGACCTTTTGCTCAGTACTGAGTACTTTTTACTCAAGATGAGTGTATGAAATAGCGAGCAAAAGTTAATGACAGCCAGACTTGCGAGGAGAGCCCTTCTTTTTGAGACTTGATCATAAAACAAAAAAGGCTCCGTCAGGAGACGGAACCAGTTTTATAATCGTAAAAATCTCTTGCTTATTTGATGATGATCTGGGTACTCTCAGTTTGCAGATCGTTGAAAAGGCGGAGGTGGTAGATACCCGTCGAAAGTCCATCTGTGGGCACTTTGTGTTCATTACGACCTCTTTCTGCCTCAACTAGCTTTTTATATACTACTTGACCATTGCTGGTATATAGTTCCAGGGAAAGATATTGCTCCTCTGGAGAGTCAAACACTACATTGAAGCCATCAACTTGGCGAGTTGGGTTGGGATAAACTTGGATCCCTAATTCTACCGCATCGGGGTCAAAAAATACTTCAACCACCTCTGAATATGAGAAGGCTGCATCAAAATCTACCTGTCGGAGACGATAATACGAATATCCAGGTACTGGGTCAGGATCCACTTCTTTGTAGGAAGTAACTTCGCTGCTATTGCCCTGACCAGGAACGCGCATAATTTCTTGAAATAAACGACCATCTACGGAGCGTTCTACGCTAAAAAATTTGTTGCCAGCTTCGGTAGCAGTGGCCCACTCGATATCTACGACTGAACCCGCTGGAGTAGCGGTGAAGTCTAACCATTCGACGGGGAAGTTGACCGAGCAATCTCGGCTACCATCTAGATAGGTACCAACAAAGGCGTTGGCGACTCCCAAGAATAAAGTGGCACCCAAGGGATCTAGGTAGTTAGTAGTATTGAGGTTTCTGCTGTTGAAGCCAGGGAGATTCGGATTAAGGGGCGAAAATGGATCTGTAGCATTGTCAATAATAGAAACACTGATCCCTGCTACTTCATTGGTAATACAGTTGCCCGTATAGGTAAAGCTAAAAAGGGTTTCTTCTGTATTGGTAAAAGGTAAGGCTTGGATCCCAAGAGCAAAAAAAGTAAAGTAATCAAAATCTGGAGCTTCTGTGGGAGCACGAACTGGACTTGAGCTAACAGACCAGTTGACCGGAAAACCCGACAAGGGATCGATCACATCTGGGGTGATGAGCCCAACGTTAAACTCATCAGCTCCGGTACCGTGAGGTACCCTGACAATGATCTGAACGCTACTCAGCTGATTGAAAGGTATGCCCCAAACCGAAGCGGATTTCATGGAAACTACGAAACTTTGTGTGCCCGGTACTCCTCTAATATTGAAGCTTACTTGGGCCGACAAATCGCCCACAGATAAAAGGACCGCAAATGTAAATACCGTTAGTAGCCTCGCGTAAAACTTTGTCATCTTGCGTAAAATTGATTCGCCCAAACTCGCCCCTGAAAGGATGGTGTGTGAATTGTCCAAAAAGTGTAACAATAATTCAAAAATCGAAAATAAAAAATCCCTTTCAGCGGCTTACATGACTGATAGTGAATTGCCCTGCAGAAAAGTACAGCTACCTAGTCCATGTAAGATATATCAAAGATAGGACGGAATATTGAAAGTTTCTTGCCAAACGTTCGGTGATTATTTCGGCTGATGATGCAAATTTTACCATTCAGAAAAATGGCCCGCCGACACGAGCTGAAAATCGTGTCGGCGGGCCAAAAAAGTGATAATTAGGCGCTAGGCGCTAATTCCTATTCTATTCTATGACGGTTAAGCGTTCGGTAAAGGTAAATCCAGTAAAAATACCTAAGCCACCTTCAATATTACTAAATACGACAGTTGGAGGGGCAAAAGGGCTAAAACTCGCGATAATAGCCGCGTCTCTGGTCTCGACAAAGCGGGAGTAATCTTCAGTAACATGATAGATGGTATTGATGAGACTATCTCCCTTTTGGTATTCGAAGAGGGTACCAAAAGTAATGATCTCCCCATTGTTGATTTCATCGTCAGTAAAGAAGTCTTGCTCTGTCCTTGAGCGATAATTAAAGCTCGTATCTCCCGTTTCAGAGACGATTGTATCGACGACTCGACGTTCCAAAATCCGGCGGTAGAAATTCGCTTGGTTGGGGTCATCCTGAAATTGGGTTAGCATCAAGGCCAAAGAGTCCTCGTTAAAGCGAACAATGATACTATCTGCTTCAACCGGAGCAGGAATGAAAGTGCGAGCACTCAAACTGCGCCCATCAGGTGCCGTGGCGCTGAGCTTAAACTCACTGTTGTAGTCCTCCGGCACCGTATTGAGGCTGGTGTAAATATAGGCCCCTTCGCCTAAGATTGGCCCGAGCTGCTGCAAGAGGGTGGTATCGACAAATCCCGGTGGGAAAGCAAAGTCGAGAGGGATCTCAAATGGGACCAAAGTATCGTTGATACCATTATGACTGATCACTACCTCAGCATCTCTCACAAAGTTGATTTGAATGTCTCCATAGAAATCAGCGCTCTCAATCAGGGTGACGATGTAGGGGTTGCCCGGCTGCAAGTAGCTTTCAACTACTAAGAGAGGTTCATACTCAGGCAGGTCCAACTCTACCTCTTGCTGTAAGTCGCAAGCCGTCAAAGTGATGAGTATCGCCCAGATTGGCAGTAAATATATACGAAAAGCTTTCATTAAAACTTAAAGTTGTAGGTGATAGAGGGGATGATGGGAAATAAAGCTACCTGCTGAGCTTGAAAGCCGGTAGTAACGCCATTGTCATTGGTGATTTCCTCTGGGTAGATGAAATAAGGATTACGACGGTTGTAAGCATTGTAGGCACTAATCGTCAAATCAGAATCACCCCATTTGGGAAAAAAGTTGATTACCAGTCCTACATCCATACGATGATAGGCAGGCATTCTAAATCCATTGCGGTCAGTATAGTCTGGCACCGTTTGCGGAATGGTGATCACATCTGGCCCAAAGAGATAAAATCTACCGTAAGCTAAGGTGATAGCGTCACCAGATCGATATTCCCAAGAAGCACTCACGGTAAAGCGCTTATTGATTTCATACATCGCCACTACACTGATATCGTGTCTCCTATCGTTTCTAGGATGAAATCTGGTGCCGCTGTTGAGTACGTTTTCTACAACGACCTCTCCCTGAGGATTGATCCCGTCAAATTGTCGCCAAGACCAAGCGTAGGTGTAGCCAATCCAGCCGGTGAGTTTTCCTTTTTTCTTTTCTATATAAAACTCATTGCCATAGGCCCAGCCACGACCAAAGACAAACTCAGAGTCAAGATCCGAGTTAACGAAGAGGTTGGCCCCGTTTTTAAAGTCGATAGCATTTTGCAGCCATTTATAATAGATCTCGTTGGAGATAAGAAACATATCCCCCAGCGAGAAAGTAACCCCTAAAGCTACTTGATCCGAAAGTTGTGGACTTACCCTTTCATTGGAAGGATACCAAACGTCTGTAGGCAAGGTATTACCGCTATTGGCGACTAGATGGAGGTATTGAGCCATACGCGCATAGCTCGCTTTGAGAGATACATTCTCTCCTAGGAGTAAACGAGCCGATGCCCTCGGCTCTAAATTGGCGTAAAATGTGCCGTCTTCATTCAAGAAGCCTGAAGCTCTCAAGCCTAGATTGACCTTTAAGAGCGTAGAAACCTCCCAATCGTCTCCTATGTAAACACCAAACTCTTGAGCCCGATACTTTTCACCAGCGTCAAAATTGAAAGTGCTATCTGAGGCTCCCGCGTTTAGACGGCCAACGGTAAAGTTGTGGAAGATACTGCTCGCCCCAAATCTGACTGTATGCTTGTTGTTTGGAAGCCAAGTAAACTCAGTGCTGACACTGCCGTCAGTAATTTTCGAACCTAACTCAAAAGAAAAAATGTCAAACCTATTGCTGATGACATATTCATAATCTGAAAAGCTGACTGAGGTATTGAGAAACAATTTAGGATTGAAGAGGTGATTCCAGCGTAGGGTGGCATTTGAGTTACCCCAACGGAAATCAAAATTGAAGTTTTCGTCTGCAAAGCCAAAGACATCACGTCCAATATAGCCACTCAAGAAAAGCTGGTCCTTCTCCCCCAAATTATAATTAGCCTTGGCGTTAAAGTCATAAAAGAAATAGTCTGGAATCTGGTTCCAGTTAGGATTATCTTCTTGTACATCGTTTAGGAGTCTCGTAAACACATCGACATAAGTACGACGCCCAGCCACCATAAAAGAGCCCTTATCTTTGACTAATGGACCTTCTAAGGTCAAGCGAGAAGAAATCAGACCTACTCCGCCACTACCCGAAAATTTCTTCCGGTTACCCTCATTCATCCGGACATCGATCACGGACGAAAGGCGACCTCCATATTGGCCCGGAAAACCACCTTTGTAGAGCTTTACATCTTTGACGGCATCAGGATTAAAGGTGCTAAAGAAACCAAAAAGGTGAGAGGGATTGTACAGAGTAGTACCGTCCAGTAACACGAGATTCTGATCGGTTCCTCCTCCTCGGACAAATATCCCTGAGGTACCTTCGCTACCTGAGCTAATGCCCGGCTTTAACTGTAGCGTCTTAATGATGTCAACCTCACCAAACAAGGCGGGAATTTTCTTTGCTTCTAATACACTAATTCGCTCAATACTCATCTCCGTAGATTTTATCTGCTCAGAGTAAGAGTTGGCGACAATTTCTACCTCTTCAAGACTGGCCGTAAAAAGATCGACATCAATTTTGAGATCTTCTGTCAAGAGGATCCGCTTATTCACGCGATCATATCCTGCATAGGCATAGGTGATCGTGATGCTATCGGTACTCGCTGGCAAAGTGAGGGAGTAAAACCCATACTCATTGGTATAGGTCCCTTTTTTGAGGGCTGGTGCCGCAACCGTAGCTGCAATAAGGGTTTCACCCGATTCTCCCACTCTTACGTAGCCACTGATCGTATAAGATTGGGCCCAGAGACTTGAACTAAAAAGAGTAAGGAGAATAAAGAATAGTAAACGATTTAAATGCATGGGGCATATGTTGTTAGAGCAAAAATAGAGATAGAATCCCAATGCGAGTAGTGTATTTGACATTAAGTCAAACGTCAGAATGGAAACTTTGTTAGCGGAAAATCTACGTACTGGCTGATCGTCTGGGCAAACGCTCAAATTCTCCTTACAAGGTGAGATTGTTTAGGGGCCAAAAGGCCTAAAATTTGCCGATTTGCAAAACATTTCCTAAACTGAATTCCCTTTAAATGATAGGCAAAAATTTTTGCTCAAGTTACCTTTAAAAGGGAAAGATGCACTAAGTACAAAACGTAATCACATAAATCGAAATCAACTATGGAAAATGAAGCCGCACTCGGAATTTTTCTTGTACTCTACGTAGGATTTATTCTCGCAATAGCAGGATTGATGATCTACTCGCTCTGGCGCGTTTTTGAAAAGGCCGGAGAAGAAGGTTGGAAATCTATTATTCCGATCTACAATACTTGGACTCTATACGAAATCTCAGGTAAACCAGGTTGGTGGTCCTTAATCGGATTCGCTGCACTTATCCCTTTCTTGGGCTTACTCGCCATCCCCGCGATCTTCGTATTACATATTTTAGCCATGATTGGCCTTTCCAGAAACTTCAAGGCTGGGGACGGCTTTGTCGTCGGCTTGATCCTCCTACCGGTGGTATTTTATCCTATCTTGGCCTTTGGCGATTATCAATACCACGGTGGTGAAGGCGAATCGCTAGAAGACAAAATTGACAATATCGGAGGAGATCAATCTAATGAGGGAGGTAGCGTTGAAGAGATCAATGTAAAAGATTGGTAAAGATATCTTATTTGTAAAAGAGCTGAATTTTTGAACATTAGATTCAATGATTCAGCTCTTTTTTTATTCCCTACTGCGCAGAACGCTCAGTTCGAGTACGTTAAGTACTTAGACAATAGTATTCAGTATTAAGACTTTGAAAAAGCGACCTCAATGGGGTAGAGAAGCGATTATTCTTCGTACTAGATACTCGACTTTTGCATTATCGCAAAACGATCTGATTGATAGCTATTTATTGTCTAGTTATTTGACATATCGGAAT